>JANOCB010000021.1:0-77019 GCA_031411975.1 Gemmatimonadaceae bacterium | reverse complement strand
CGACTTGACGACGAGGCCCGTCGAGGCGAGCGCCTGGATGGCGGACTCGCGTCCGCTGCCCGGGCCCTGCACCTTCACGTGCACCCGCTTCATCCCCATCGAGAGCGCTTCCCGCGCGCACTGCTCACCGGCGACGGTGGCCGCGAACGGGGTGCTCTTCTTGGAGCCCTTGAAGCCGGCCTTGCCGGCGGATCCCCACGACACGGCGTTGCCGCGCGCGTCGGTGATCGTGATCGTCGTGTTGTTGAAGGTGGCGCTGACGTGCGCCACGCCTTCCGCATCGACGATTTTCTTGGTCTTCTTTCCGGTCGCCATCGGTTACTTGGTTACCTTCTTCTTGCCGGCGATCGCGCGGCGCGGCCCCTTCTTCGTGCGGGCGTTGGTGTGCGTACGCTGACCACGGACGGGAAGTCCGCGACGGTGGCGTGTGCCCCGATAGGACCCAATGTCCATGAGGCGCTTGATGTTCATCGCGACTTCGGTGCGCAGGGCACCCTCGACGCGATAGTCCCGCTCGATGATCTGACGGAGCTTGTTGACGTCGGCCTCGGCGAGATCCTTCACCCGCAACGCGGCGTCAACGCCCGTCTTGGAGAGAATCTCTCGTGCCGTCTTGCGACCGATGCCGAAGATGTACGTCAGCCCGATCTCCACCTTCTTTTCGCGCGGAAGATCCACGCCTGCAATACGCGCCATTAATCCTTAACCCTGCCGCTGCTTGTGCTTGGGATTGCGCCCGCAAATGATGCGGAGGACGCCGTCACGCTTGACCACTTTGCAGTGCTCGCAGATCGGCTTCACGCTGGAACGGACTTTCACAGGAAACTCCTGTCGGGGACACACGACTTCGGGACAAGTCTCACAAGCTAGCCGGGCTGGAACCGGCATACAAGGGTCGGCACCGACTTTTTTCGGGAAACCTCTTGACACCGGAAATCGACTGACGTGTACGATTTCCGCGCACCCGCATCACCCGACCTGTGCCACCGCTCCCGCAATCGCGTCCCACGCCCGCAGCGGCTCCGCGGCGGCCGTGACGGCCCGGCCCAGAATCAGATACCGTGCCCCCTGCCGCGCCGCCGTCGCCGGCGTGACGGTCCGCGCCTGGTCATGGCTCGGAGCCCCCGCGGGACGCAGGCCGGGCACCAGCGGCGCCAGTCGCCCGCGGAAGCGCTCCACCACGGCAGGCAGTTCCACCCCGCTGCAGACGATCCCATGCGCCCCCGAGGAATCGGCAAGCCCCGCCAGCCGAAGCACTTCCGCCTGCACGTCGAGCCAGGGACCACGCCCCCAGGCGGCCGCCAGTTCGTCGGCGGCGAGGCTGGTCAGGACCGTCACGCCGAGGATTCCGCAGGTGTCCCCCGCCCCATCGACGGCGGCCGCCAGCATTGCCTCGCCGCCTGAGGCATGCACGGTGAGCAACCGCACGTCGTGCGCAGCGGCGCGACGCGCGGCCTGCCGCACCGTGTTCGGGATGTCGTGCAGCTTGAGATCGAGGAACACATCGACGCCGCGCCGCCGAAGCTCCGCCACCAGCGTGGGCCCCGCCGCCGTAAACAGCTCCAGCCCGACCTTGTAGAACGTGCATCGCCCCTCGAACTGGTCCACCAGCGCCAGCGCCTCGGCGGACGTCGGCACGTCGAGCGCGAGAATCAGCGCCGCGCTCACGCGGGCCATTCCAGCGTGCCCCGGAGGCTCGCCAGCGACGACACCCCGTGCCGCTGACACCACCGCGAGAGTTCGTCCACGATACGCTCCGGTGCCCTGGGGTCGACCATGCCTGCCGTACCGACACCAACCAGTGTCGCACCGGCCATGATGTACTGCAGCGCATGGTCACCGCGCGACACGCCACCAAGGCCGATGATCGGCACGGTGACGACGCGCGAGACGCGCCAGGTGGCCAGCACGCCGACTGGCAGCAGCGGCGGTCCGCTCACACCGCCGCTGCCGAACCCGATGCGCGGACGGCGCGTCTCGGGATCGATCACGAGACCGGGCAGCGTGTTCGTGAGTGTGATGGCATCGGCGCCGGCATCCACCGCCACCTGCGCCGTGCCGGCAAGATCACCGAGCGTCGGTGAGAGCTTGATCACAAGCGGCTTGCGCGTCGCGGCGCGGGCACGCTCGATGAGCGCACGCAACACGTCGCGATCCGCGCCGAACTCCATGCCGCCCGCCTTCACGTTGGGGCAGCTGACGTTCAATTCGTACCCGGCCACGCCCGGCGGATCGCTCAGCCGGGTGATCACCTCGGCGAAATCCTCGACCGCGTTGCCGACGACGTTCACCAGCACGCGCGCGCGCGTCAGGTTGGCGGCGAGCCAGGGCAGCTCCGTGTCGCGCACGACCTCCACGCCGGGATTGGCAAGACCGATGGCATTGATCATCCCACCTGGAAAGTCGGAGACCCGCGGTGCCTTGGCGCCGGGACGCGGCGCGAGTGACACGGCCTTGGTCACCAGGCCACCGAGTCGTTCGAGATCGACGATGTCGTGCAACTCACGGCCGTACGCCGCCGTCCCTGACGCCAGCACGATCGGATTCTGGAAGTCGATGCCGACGAACGGCACCTGCAGCGCGGTCACTTCGAGCCGCCGCCCACGCGCCGCTCATACCGGGCGAGGTACTCGATCGTGGCCGCACTGATGGCCGCAGCGAGGTCCAGCTGGCGCGCTGGCGTGGTGAGGTACGTGGCCTCGGCGCGATTGGTCCCGAATCCCACCTCGATCAGCACTGCCGGCATGAAGGACCCTCGCAGCACCGAGAAGTTGGCCTGCTTCACCCCCCGATCGGTGCCGGGATGCGTGGCGCGCAGACGCCGCTGCACTTCACCGGCCAGGTCGCTGGCTTCGCGCAGGTGTTCGTTCTGTGCCATGTCATTGATGATGAAGCTGAGCGGATCACCGCGCGGGGCATTGGCGCCGGTCTCGAATCGCACCGCCTCGTTTTCCATCCGCTCCACACGGCTTTCGTCCTCCGTCTTCGCTTCGGCGAGGAAATAGGTCTCGAATCCCCGGGCCGCCGTCGCATCGCGCCAGCGCGGATTGGCGGCGTTGACGTGAATGGAGAGGAAGAGGTCTGCCCGCGTGTTGTTGGCGATCCGGCCCCGGTCGCTCAGTGCGATGAGGGTATCCCGTGAGCGCGTCAAATGCACCGTGATTCCTTCCGCCCGCAGCGCATCCGCGACCTTCAGCGCAATCCCGAGCGTGATCTGCTTTTCGAACACGCGCGTACCGGCGACGGTCGCCCCGCTCATGCCATTGTCCGGCCCACCATGTCCGGCATCGATGACGACACTGCGTGGTGCCCGTCGGCGTCCGTCGGTGGTGCGTGGGCTGCCGCCACCGATGCTGACCGGTCGTGCATCCGCATCGGGCCGCAGCACCGCGGCATCACCACTCACGGAGGTGCCCCGATCGGATGGCGGATCAGCGGGGACCGGCGTCGACGGAGCCATCACCGAGGGTGTCCGACGCGCAAACGTGGAGAAACGCCGCAGCTCCTTCTCATCGGCATCCCAGACGATGCCGGTGCCGTACCGCGGCAGGATGTCGGTGATGAAGTCGGCCGGAACAAGCGTGCCGCTGATCCCACCCTGCGTGACCGCCGCGCCCAGCGTTTCCATGCCGGTACCGTTGATTTCCACCGACCGCTGTCCGAGGACGAACCGCGAGCTGACGCCGCAGGCATCGAGCACGATGCCGCGCGCCGAGGTCTGTACCGAGCCGCCGAGCGCCGTCGCCAGCGACTTGAGCGGCAGATACCGCGCGCCATTGCTCGTGACCCACGGGATGACCGACTCACGATCTCCGGTGCGGATGTGCAAGCCGTCTGGCTGCGCCTGCACGGCCCCTGCCGCCGCGAGGGCCAGACCGACGACGGCACCACACCGCCGGAGCCGCTGCCGCAGCGCAGACAACGCCGGTCCGGTCACTTCTTCATCGCCCGCGCCATGGCGCGCACATCGTCCTTTTTCTTCAGGTCTTCGCGCTTGTCGTGCAGCTTCTTGCCCTTCGCCAGCGCGATGACCACTTTCGCCCGCCCATTCTTGAAATAGAGCTCGAGTGGCACGATGGTCAGCCCCTGCCGGGTGACCGCACCGATGAGCTTCTCGATTTCGCGGGCATGGAGGAGCAGCTTGCGTGTGCGCGTGGGCTCGTGCGCACTGTACCCGGCCTGCTCATACTGCGAGATGTGCAGGTTGAGGAGGAAGATTTCGGTGCCATTGATGATGCCGAAGGCATCACTCACGTTCGCACGCCCTGCACGCAGCGCCTTCACCTCGGAGCCGGTCAGCATGATGCCCGCCTCCCACGTGTCCAGAATCTGGTACTCGTGGCGGGCGCGACGATTCTTGGCGATCGATTCGATCGCCGGTGCGTCATCGGCAGAGGGGCGTGACATGGCGAATGGAATGGGAACGAGCGGGGGAACCAGCGCGTGGTGCCCCAGCCTCACAAGGTACGGTGGCTGAAGAACCACAACAACGGACGATCCGGGTGCCGGTGCGCGCAACCGGTGATCGACCACGATCTCCAGTCTCACGTAACCCACGCGGGCCGATCTTGTTGCATACGTTGACAGCGTGCCTCGGGATCGGTATCCTCCCCATCCTGCCGAAGTGGTGGAACTGGTAGACGCGCTGGCTTCAGGAGCCAGTGGGCGCAAGCTCGTGGGGGTTCGAGTCCCCCCTTCGGCACTGAGACGGAAACGCGGCGTCGGACATTGTCCGGCGCCGCGTTTCCGTTGTGTGATGCGCGGGGCGCGCGGTCTTCAGCGTCGTGGGCTGACGATCGCACTCGGCGCCACGTCGTCGGGCAGGTCCACGGTTCCGAACTCCTGCCGCAGCGCGGCGTTGCAGCGCTCGAGTTCCGCCTCGACCCAGCTGGTCGCCCACGCGGCCTGCTCAGGGGCGCCGCGTCGCCCCGCAAAACCGACGAGCGCCTCGCCGATGCGCCCGACCGGGGTCCGCGCGGCACCGCGTTGTCCCATCAGATCACGATACGCCCGCAATCGCACATTGAAATGCGACGCCGACAACGCACGCATCGACGGTGCGGCCGACGGGTCATGCTCCACTGCCTTGGCGAGCGCCTGCCCCACCATCGAGGCCGTCCGGTCATCGAGGGCGTCGCGACCCGCCGTCAGCAGCCCGACGGCACGGCGCAGATACCGGAGTTCCCAACGGGCGTGGTCGGCGTCGGCGTCACCGAGGGCGGCGAGACGGTCAACCGCGTCGGGCTCGGGTTCGGTCATCAGACTCGAGACATACGACGACGCGCGACGCTCCCATTCGCGCGCCACCTGTTGTGCGGACCAGCTGCCCATTCCGTTCACCCGGCCGAGAGCACGGGCAGCATCCGCCGCGCGAGTTCCGGAGGGGCGTCGAGCTTCACACGGACACGGACCGTCTGCTCGTTCCCCAGCAGGTCAGCGAGCCGGATCCCGTCGAGCACTTCGTCAATCTTCGACTGCAGCAAGGCCCAGACGGGGCGGATGCTGCAGGACGTCGAGTCGGCGCAGCGATGCTCGTCGAGCGGGCTGCTGGTGCAGTGCATGTCGAACGTCTGGAGTTCGGACGCCGCCACGACGTCCTTGACCGTGATCTCGGTGGCCGGACGGGCCAGCGAGTAGCCCCCACGCGCGCCACGGGTACTGTCGACGATCCCTGCCCGCCGCAGGCGGAGCAGGATCTGCTCGACGTAATCCACGGGCAGCGACTCGCCGGCGGCGATGGCCCGACCGGTGACCGGGCCTTCGCCCTGACGACGGGCGAGATGCAATGCGCTGATGAGGCCGTATTCGGCCCAGGTAGTGATCCTCACGAAGGGAGGATCGCCGTGCGGGAAGCGGCGGACAAGGGGCGGACGCCGATCGATCGCCCGCCCCCCGTGAGCATCAGCCGCCGGCGACCGCGGCGTGCTTGCCCTGCGGCACGCCGATCTCGGTCATCTTGCGCAAATCGAGCACCCCATCGATCTCATCAGCCGGAATGACTTCGTCGCGCCGGACCAGATCCCGGATCAGGATGCCCTCCTTCACCGATCGCTTGCTGATCTCGGCCGCCTTGGCGTAGCCGATCTGCGGCATCAGCGCCGTGGCGAGCGCGGCGGAGCGCTCCACCCAGTACTGGCACATGGCCTCGTTCGCCGTGATCCCCGTCACACACTTCTCGCTGAGCGTGTTGATGGCATTCGTGAGGATCAGCATCGACAGCAGGATGTTGTGCGCGATCACGGGCATCATGACGTTCAGCTCGAGCTGCCCATGCTCCGCGCTGATCGCCACGGTGGCGTCGCAGCCGATGACCTGGAAGCACACCTGATTGACCATCTCCGGAATCGACGGATTGATCTTGCCCGGCATGATCGACGATCCCGGCTGGACCGCCGGCAACACGATCTCGTCGAGGCCCGTGCGCGGGCCGCTGACCATGAGTCGCAGATCGCTGACCATCTTCGAGAGATCCAGCGCGAGGCCGCGCAGCGATGCGCTGAACGCCGCGGCGTCACCCATGCTCTGCATCAGCTGAATGCGATCCGCGCCGACGCGCAGCGTGTCGATGCCGCTGATGGTCTTCAGGTTGGTGTTCATGAGTTGCGGATATTGCGGCTCGACGGTGACGCCGGTGCCGACGGCGCTGCCGCCGATGCCCAGGTCGTTCAGGTAGTCTGCCGCTTCCGCAATCCGCTTGCGGCATCGTTCGAGCGTTCCCGCGTAGGCCGTGAACTCCTGACCGAGGCGGATCGGCATGGCGTCCTGCAGGTGTGTGCGGCCTGCCTTGACGATGTGATCGAACGCCGTGCCCTTCTCCGCCATTGCGTCGCGCAGCCCACTGACGGCTGCGAGCAGCGACGGCAGCTGCCGGAGTGCCGCGAGCCGGATGTTGGTCGGGATCGTGTCGTTGGTGCTCTGCGCCATGTTCACGTGGTCGTTCGGGTGCACGGGCGCGTAGCTGCCGCGCGGTGCACCGAGGAGCTCGTTGGCGCGATTGGCGAGCACTTCGTTCACGTTCATGTTGTGTGACGTACCGGCACCAGCCTGATACGGATCGACGACGAACATGTCGCGGTGCCGGCCGGCGAGCACTTCGTCGGCGGCGGCGATGATCGCGTCGGCACGCTGTGCATCGAGACGGCCGGTCTCCTTGTGCGTCATGGCCGCCGCCTTCTTGATCCAGACCTGCGCGATCACGAAGGGCTCGAGGGGCAGCAATCCCGAGATCGGGAAGTTCTGCATCGCGCGGACGGTCTGCACGCCGTAGAGTGCAGCGGCCGGCACCTGCAGTTCGCCGAGCGGATCCTTTTCAGTGCGGGTATCGGACATTGGTCTGTAATGGAAGAAGTGACGGGCGACAGCGAATCAATCGGTCGCGCGCGCGTCGCGAATGGCGAGCACGGCCGACACCAGAGCAACCAGCGCGAAGAGCATGGCGACGCCGAGCGCCAGCACGCTGAATCCATGCAGCCGGCCAAACTCCATGCGCAATGGATCGGTTGTGGCGAGCGCCTCGATGTCGGGCCCGATCTGCACGCGCAGCGCGGCGATCTTCGGCGCGATGATGCCTTGCGCCAGCAGACACCCGATGATCGTGCCGAATGCCCCGATCCGACGGGCGAGCATGCGCGGCGCACCAGCAGGTGCCAGCGCAACCGACACCATCCCGATCACGATGCCGAGCACGAACACCACCGGCAGCACCTGCCCCACGAGTGCACCGGCCAGCGCGCGCGTCGGCAGCACACGGAAGGCTGCGGGGGCGACGGTCGTGACGACGAGCAGTGCGGCACCACCCCAGAGGCCGAGGAGGATCACGCTCGCCAGCGCCCGCCCCTGGTTGCGCGCCACCGCGCCAACCGGATCGGCAGCGTCACGTTCGTTCCGCTTCTTCGCGGCACTGACCGCGGCAGCAGTCGCGCCCATCAGGAGGACGCTCCACGCGGCCGGGCGAGGCCGGCAAGGAAGGGATTGGTCTGCACTTCGACCGCAACGGTCGTGGATGGTCCATGCCCCGGGTGCAGCGTCAGATGCGACGGCCACTCCGTCACGCGAGCCAGTGATCGCTGCATCGCGGCGGGATCACACAGTGGCAGATCGGTGCGGCCGATCGAGCCGGCGAACACCACGTCGCCGATGAAGACGTCGTCATCACCGACGAGGGCCACATGCCCCGGCGAATGACCGGGGAGATGCACGATCCGGAACGTGTGACCCGCCAGCGACACCACGTCGTTCTCCGCCCAGCCGTGATCCGGCGCCGGCGGGGCTTCGATCGGAATGCCATACGCGCGGCCCTGCATCACCACGTTGTCGTACAGCGGCCGATCGGCGGCGTGCAGCCAGACCGCTGCCTCGGGGAAGTGGCGGCGCACTCCCGCGATTCCGCCGACGTGATCGAGATGGCCATGCGTGATCCAGATGGCCTCGAGCGCGAGGTGCTGCGCCGCCAGACGCGCCCCGAGGTCGTCGCCGTCCGCACCGGGATCGACGATGGCGGCGCGACGCGACGCGTCATCGATCAGCAGATAGGCGTTGGCCTGAAACGGCCCGACCGGGACAGCTTCGATGCGCAGCGGCATTCAGGACACCGCGTCCATGTCGTCCGGTGGAATCTCGACGGGCGCGACGGCATTGTCGAGCATCGGCGACTCCCCGATCCCGTGATGCGCCAGCCAGCGTTCGGCTTCGAGCGCCGCCATGCAGCCGGTGCCAGCCGAGGTGATCGCCTGCCGGTAATAATCATCGATGGCATCGCCGGCAGCGAAGACACCGGGCACACTCGTCACGGTGCGCCACGACGAAACCTTGATGTAGTTGAACGACGTGAGCTCGAGCTGGCCGCCGAGGAACGCGGTGTTGGGTGCATGACCGATCGCGACGAACAAGCCACCGACGTCGAGCGTCTGCTGCGCGCCGGTCACGGTGTCCTGCAGTTGGAGCCCGCTGATCTCCGTGTCGCCGAGCACCTCGGTGACGACTGCGTTCCAGATCACGCGCACCTTGGGATGATTCAGCACACGCTCCGCCATGACCTTCGACGCGCGGAACTTGTCGCGTCGATGGATGACGACCACCTCGCTTGCGAACTTCGTGAGATAGAGCGTTTCCTCCATCGCCGTGTCACCACCGCCGACGACCGCGAGGCGCTTGTTCCGGTAGTGCGGAAGGGCACCATCACACACCGCACAGGCCGAAACGCCACCACCGCTCTTGGCGAGACGAATCTCGTCGTCGAGTCCGATCCACCTGGCCGAGGCACCGGTGGCGACGATCACCGTATGCGCCGTGACGGGCGCGCTGTAACTCGGTGTCAGCGTGAATGGCTGCCGTGACAGATCCACCGACCGGACCAGTTCCGACACGACGCGCGTACCGTAGTGCTCGGCCTGCTGCTTCATCCGCGCCATCAGATCCGGCCCGGTGATCACATCGGGAAAGCCGGGGAAGTTCTCGATCTCGGTGGTCAGCATCAGCTGGCCTCCGGGAAGCTCGGTGCCGACCGGCTCACCCTCGAAGACGATCGGGTTGAGGCTGGCGCGGGCGGCGTAGATCGCGGCGGTCCAGGCGGCAGGGCCGGAGCCGATGATCGCGATGGCTTCCGTTGGTGTGGCGGGCATGCAGTGGTGCTCGGGTGGATGGGCCGGGGTGGCCGGCACGCAATCGAGCGGACCGGTCGGCAGGGCGGAATCTAAGGCAGTCGGCGTCGTGCGGGTCGGTCCGGCATGCAACGCCGGCGCGGTCAGGTGGCGGGAACGGCGCGCAATGCCGCGAGTGCCCCATGACAGTGCGAGACGGACGCCACCAGCGCGGTGAACGCCGTTGCGGGTCCAACGCGCCTGAGCGACCGGTCCGCCTCGACGGCATCGCGCACGTCGAACATCCCGACGCCGTACGCCCGGTGGGTGGTGTGGAAGAGGGCGACTGCATCGAATGGGGCGCCCGCGGCTGCCGCCAGATCGGCGGCCCGGCGTACGCTCTCCGGCATGCTCCAGTCGCGAGGGCCACGCGTCTCCGGACAGCGGGGCGGTTCGATGCAGTTGATCGGGCACATCCACGTCGCGAACGACGCGTAGTGCGCCAGATCGGCTGCGGTGCGTTGCCAGGGGGTGTCAGGCGACACGGGCAACACGATGCGCTCCACCAGCGAGGGCGCATGGTGCACTCGCATCCGCGCGGCGACCCAGTCGGCGAGCAGGTGCGGCATCAGCGGTGACGGCACGACGGCATCACGGGCCGAGGCATCCGGCTCGGCGATGGCGCGACCGAACCACTCGTCGAAGAACGGCGCCCAGTCGGAGGTGACGAGATGCAGCGGGAGCTGTCGGTATGCCTCTTCCATCGTGGCCAGCGGCGTCTGGTCACCGTTGCGGTGCAGTCGCCAACCGTGCGCGGCGATGCCATCGGCGTCGTCACGCGCAATCGCGGCCGCGAGGTGAGCAACGGCACACCCGGGGTCGCGATCCACGACCACGATTCGCTCGAAACTGGTGGCGCCGGCCGCGCGGGCGCGGGCGAGCTGACGGACGTAGTACCCGCCGTAACACCCACCGCCACACACGACGATCGTGCCGTAGGTCACGTGCGGATGTGCCGCCCGCCGTCGACGATCAGCACTTCGCCGGTGACGTACGACGCCTCGCAGAGATACACCACGGCCTGCGCAACATCCTCGGCGCTTCCAAGCCGCGCGAGCGGTGTGGTGGCAGCGAGGCGCTCGGCCGCAGCGGTATCCCACTCGTCCGGCAGCAGGACGGCGCCCGGTGCGACGGCGTTGACGCGGATGTCGGGTGCCAGCGCACGTGCGAGACCTCGCGTCATCTGCACCACGCCGGCCTTCGTGATGGCGTGCGGCACGTAGGCGGGCCATGTCTCGTAGGCTGCCAGATCAGCGATGTTGACGATCACGCCGTTCCGCGCGCGCAGCAGCGGCACGGCGGCCTGCGCCACGAGGAAGGGGGCACGGAGGTTGAGGTGAAACATCGCATCCCATTGCGCGACACTGACTTCACCGATCGGCGTGCGCATCATCATCGCCGCCGAATTGACCAGGATGTCGAGTGCGCCGAGTGCCGCGTGCGCCTGCTGCGGCAGCGACTGGGCCGCGGCGGCATCACCGAGGTCTGCCTGCAGCGCGACGGCGCGCACACCGAGCGCTCGAAGTGCGCGGACCGTCTCCTGCGCATCGGCTTCACCGCTGTTGTAGTGCACGACGACGTCGGCTCCCTTTCCTGCGAGCGCGAGCGCGATGGCCTTGCCCACCCGTCGCGCCCCACCAGTGACCAGGGCGACACGTCCTGCGAGCGGCGTCACGTCAGTGGGTCCCGGCTTCCGCATTGCGGGCGCGCCACTGCATCGCCCGCTCGATCTGCGCTTCCATCCACGGTGCCGGCACGTGCATGCACCCGAGTGGGCGGAAGCCATCCAGCGCACCGTGCCAGTCGGAACCACCGCTCTTCAGCAGTCCGAAGTGCTCACAGAGTGTGGCGATCCGCGCGAGGTCCTCGCTGTTGTGACTCGGGTGACGGACTTCGACGCCGTCGAGGCCAAGGGCAGCGAAGCGGCCGATGCGTTCGCGGTTGCCTTCCCCCTGCGGATGCGCCCAGATGGCCACGCCTCCCGCTTCATGGATCAGCGCGATGCCCTCGGCGAGCTCGAGGCGCATCTTGCCGACGTTGGCCGCCTTGCCATCGCCAAGCCAGCGGTCGAAGGCATCGCGCATGTCCCGTACCCAGCCACCAGCCACGAGGGCGCGCGCGACATGCGGACGTCCCACCGCCCCGCCCGCCGCCTGCGCCTGCACCATCTCCATCGTCACCGGCATGCCAAGCGTGTTCAGCTTCTCGACCATCGCCACCGCGCGATCGACACGGGCCAACTGCACGGCCACGAGCCGCCCGGCGAGCACATCAGTGGAGGTGAGATGGAGCCCGAGCAGGTGGATCTCGCGATTGCCGTCGATGGTGCTCAGCTCGATGCCGTGCACGAGCTGAATGCCGAGTGCGTCGGCGGCGAGCTGCGCCGCCGGCAATCCATCGAGGGTGTCATGATCGGTGATGGCAACCGATTGCAGATCCGCCGCTTTCGCGAGCGCGATGAGCTCTTCGGGCGAGGCCCGTCCATCGGAGGCCGTCGTATGCGCGTGCAGGTCGACGTACGGCCCCGGCGGAGCCGTGGGTTCGGTCACGAGCGGTATCCACCCTCGGGCGCACGAACGCTCGGCTGCGACATCAGGAAGAGTCGCAGGAGTGTGGCATCCGACAGCGCCGCAAACGATGCTTCGCGTGAGCGGGTGCCCCCCGGTGAATACCGCGAGAAGCGCACGTCGGCCTCCTCACCATCGAGCCGCGTGTAGACGAGGCCGAACTCATCACCGACGTACTGCGTGACGAATCCGGAGGGAGCGACCGCCCAGCGGATGCCTTCGTGTGCGATCGTGCGCGATGTGATCATGGCAGCGACACTTCCTGGTAGATACGATTGGCGTCGAGGATCAGTTCGGTCGCATTGGCGAGCGCCTCCTGCAGCGTGGCGCGGTCGGGGGCCTCGGTGAATTCGATGAACGCACCGTTGAGCGCCGCCTCCTCGAAGACCCAGAAGTTGCACCCGGCCGACGCGTAGTACGTCTTCCGCTTGGCGAGCCGCTCCATGTACCGCGCGCGATCGGGGAGCGGGACGATGGTGCGCTTCATGACCAATGCACGCGCCACGGTCAGAGACCGGGTTCGGGCAGGGTCTCGAGCGACCGCTTGAGATCGGCCATGAAACGGTCGGCATCGGCTCCATCGACGACCTTGTGGTCGAACGACATCGAGAAGTAGGCGCAGGTGCGAATGGCGATCGTGTCCTCGCCATCCGGGCCAGTGATGACCTTGGGCCGCTTCTCGATCGCACCGAGGCCGAGGATGGCCGTGGTCCCGACCGGGATGATGGGCGTGCCCATCAGCGACCCGAAGACGCCCGGATTGGTGATGGTGAACGTCGCCTGCGTCACTTCATCCGGCTTGAGCGCCTTGGTGCGCGCACGGGCGGCGAGATCATTGATCGATTTCGTCAGTCCGCCGAGCGAGAGATCGTCGGCACGCTTGACCACGGGCACGATCAACCCGGTCGGGTCGAGTGCCACCGCGATACCGATGTTGTACTGCTTGCGGAGGATCAACTCGTTTCCGTTGACCGCCGCGTTCATCATCGGATGGCGCTTGAGCTGGGCGATCACGGCCTGCACGATGAACGGCAGAAACGTGAGCTTCTGCCCAGTCTGCGCTTCGAAATCCTTGCGCATGCCGGCGCGGATACGGGCCACACGGGTGAGATCGATCTCGAAGAAGCTGGTGACATGTGCGGCCACGCGGCGCGCCTGTGCCATGTGATCGGAGGTCAGCTTGCGGATCTTGGTGAACGGCTCGACGACGTCACCAGGCCACGCCTGCGCCGACTGCGGCTCGTGCGATGCCGTCGTGACCATCGGCACACTCATGCTGACCGGGAGTGCGGCCGGTGCGGCGGCAGGAACGATGTCAGGCACGCCTCCCACCGTTGTCGGCACAGCCGGCGCGGTCTCGAGATGCGCAAGGATGTCACGCTTCGTGACCCGCCCGGCCACACCCGACCCGCTGATGCCTGCGATTTCGACGCCGTGCTCGGCGGCGATCTTCCGGACGAGCGGCGACGACTTCGTGCGCAGCCGATCCTCGTAGCTGTTCGCGGCGGCAACCGGCGCGGTCGGCGGTACCGCCGCGACAGATTCCACGGCCACCGGCGCGGCGGGGGGGGGCAGCCGCGACGGGCGGCGCGGCCGGCGCATCCGCGACCACGGCCGCAGCGCTCGCATCGGTCTCCAGTCGCGCCACGATCGCCTGCACCGGCACCGTCACCCCTTCGGCGACGAGGATCTCGACCAGCACGCCGGCAGCGGGCGACGGGATTTCGGCGTCGACCTTGTCGGTCGAGATCTCGAAGATCGCCTCATCACGCTTCACCGTGTCGCCGGGCTTCTTCAGCCAGCGGGAGAGCGTGCCTTCGGCGATCGACTCACCCATCTGCGGCATTACGATATCAATACGAGCCACCGGCTCACCCTCAATCAGTCAGAACGGGAACGGTCACGTACGGCGTCGCCTCGCTTCAGGCGCCACACGGAGACCGTGGGAAGGATAATCATGCCCAGCACACCGCCCCGGGCAGCCCAGGTGACCCAGTTGCAGGTCGGAATGCCTTCGCATTGCGGTTCGTTCAGGAACTGCGCGGCGATCTTCGAGAGCAGCACCGAGGTCATGGCGCCGCCGAAGAAACCGATGAAGGTGGTGAAGCAGCCAACCCCGATGTTGCGATAACGGCGACCGGCACGGTCCTCATCGGAGAGCGGCGGTACTGCGGATTCAGGAGCGTCAGTCACAATCAGTATCGGACGAGATGTCTGGCCACGGTGACGATGTCGCTGACCTGTGGCAGCACGAAATCTTCGAGCGGTGGCGAGTACGGCAGCGGCACATCATGCGCGGTCACGCGGAGCACAGGCGCGTCGAGCCATTCGAAACAGGTCTCGTTGATGCGTGCCGTGATCTCGCCGGCAATGCCGCCGGTTCGGGTGTCCTCATGCACGATCATCACCCGGTTGGTCTTCTTCACCGTGGCGACGATCGCCTCGTCATCCATCGGCAGCAGCGTGCGCAAGTCGATGACCTCGACGGAGATCCCGTCCTCACGTTCGAGCTGCTCCGCCGCTTCGAGTGCCTTCCACACGGTGGCGGCATAGGTGATGATCGAGAGGTCGGAGCCCTCCCGCGCCACCCGTGCCTTGCCGATGGGGACGATATGATCGCCCGCGGGCATCACATCCTTCACGCGGCGATACAGGTACTTGTGCTCGAAGAACAGCACGCAGTCATCGTCGCGAATGGCCGCCTTCATCAGGCCCTTGGCATCCGCCGCCGTGGCCGGATACACGATCTTGAGGCCTGGCGTGTGGAGAAAGGCCGCCTCGGGATTCTGCGAGTGAAACGGTCCGCCGCGCACGTAGCCGCCGCTCGGCCCGCGCACCACCATCGGGCATGGCAGGAAGGCGCGATACCGTGCGGTGGCGACATAGTTCGTGAGCATGTCGTAGCCACACGAGATGAAGTCGATGAACTGCAGCTCGGCGACGGGACGCATGCCCATGTGCGACGCACCGGCAGCCGCACCGATGATGGCCGCCTCGGAGATCGGCGTATCGATCACACGCTGCTCGCCGTATTTCACCAGCAACCCTTCGGTGACCTTGAACGCGCCGCCGAACGCCCCGATGTCCTCGCCGAGGCAAAAGACGTTGGGATCGCGCTCCATCTCCTCGAAGAGTGCTTCGCGGATGGCTTCGAGGTAGGTGATCTCAGCCATCGTGTGTGCCCCAGCTGGCCGGACGTTCGTGCTGATCCACCGCCTTGGCACGACCTTCCCGATACCAGTGCGGTGCCAGTGTGGCCGGTTCGCCGTAGATGCCGACGAGCGCATCGAGCGCCTCCGGCATGGGGCTCCGCTCCGCTTCATCCGTCGCCGCATCGATCTCTGCCGCAATGGACTCGTCGATCGCGATCAAGTCCTCGGTGGTCACCCCGTCGTGCTCCGCCAGCCATGCGGTGAACCGATCGATCGGGTCATTATTGGCCGCCCACCACTCCACTTCACCATCGGGCACGTACGACTGGTTGTCGTGTTCGGCGTGTCCCTTGCGGCGATAGGTGATCAGCTCGACCAGCGTCGGTCCCTCACCGGCCCGCGCACGGTCTACGGCCGCCTTGGTGACATCGTAGACGGCCAGGACGTCGTTGCCATCGGCCTGGACGCCGGCAATGCCGTAGCCGAGCGCCTTGTCCATGAAGGAGTTGGCGGCCGTCTGCTTTCCCGTCGGCGTGGAGTAGGCGTAGCCGTTGTTCTCGACGATCACCACCATCGGGACCTTCTGTACGGCGGCGAAATTGAGGCCTTCGTGGAAGGCACCGGTCGACGTCGCGCCGTCACCGATGTAGACGAGCACCACGCGATCCTCGCCACGCATCCGGAACGACAGCGCGACGCCGGCCATGACCGGGATCATGTCGCCCAGATGCGAGATCTGGCCGACGAAGCCGCGCACGAGGTCACCAAAGTGGATGTTCAGTTCGCGACCGCGGGTGGGTGAATCGCCCTTGGCCATGTACTGCTTCAGGATCTCGAGCGGCGTGGCGCCCTTCACCAGCATCGAGCCCATGTTGCGGATGAGCGGCGACATGATGTCGCGACGCTCCAGCGCAAAGGCGCTGCCGACGGCGTCGGCTTCCTGCCCAAGCGAGCGGAAGAGTCCGCCGACGACCTTCGTCTGCCGGTAGAGCGCCACGAGGCGCTCCTCGAGGGTGCGCGTCATCCGCATGTGCCGGTACAGCGCCAGGCGCTGCTCGCGCGTCAGCAGATCGGCGTGCGGGCGCACCGGTCGCGCCGGCCGACCCTCAGACGTCTGCGGGAGGGCGAGCATCGCATCGAGGTCGAGCGGATGCGCGGGGAAGTCCACGTCAGTACCCTGCAGTCGGTGCGTGCTGCGGGTCGGCGGCGCGATGCACACGGTTGAAGAACTTCTTCACGTTCTTGTCGAGGCGGCTCTCGCCGATCTGGTCGGTGAAGGCCTCGACCAGCGTGTAGTGGCCGGCATCACTGCGCACCTTGAGGTGCAGCGTCCCGAGATCGCCGCTGAAGGTGCGCACCCGCAAGGTGTCGGCCGTGCCTCGCAACCCGAGCGCCTTGAAATGTTCGTCGGCGAGGGCCATGACGTCCGCAGGGCGGATGGAGGTGCGGTGAAAGAGTCGCATGGTGTCAGCGAGCGTTACGGACGGACTGGTACCACGGTGGATCATCCGCCGTCTGGAGACTCTGCGTCGAATCACGGCGGAACTGCAGCCCGAGCGCCCACTCTCCCGCGGTGAGGAAGCTCAGCTTGGCGTAATACGTGCCAGGCTCCGGCCCACGTTCGAGCCCATCGAAGATGTTCACGCTGTCGCGGCTCATGGCATAGATGCGACCTTCGCCATTCTCCACCGGCGCACCGGTTTCCTTGTCGGTGACCACGACCTTCACGATGGTCTCCTCGCGCGCATACGGTGGGCGCGGGGTGAACCGGACGCGGATGGCGAGATCGTTGGTCCAGAGTCGCGTGTCGAGCTTCGCCTCGGGATCCTGCGTCGTGCACGCAGCGACGAGGACACCCGTCACGACGAGGGGCATTGCGCGGCGCACGCACCGCGCCACACGTGAGAACAGGCGGTCGGGCGCCGCAGCGCCCGGCCGGCAGCGCGCGACCCATCCGTCCGTCGCGTCGCTGCGCTGCATCAGCTGTAGTACTCCAGGCCGAGGTGCGTGATCTGCTCCTCGCCCATCAGGAAACGCAGCGTGTTCTTGAGCTTCGTCTGCTGGATGAACAGATCGTGTTCCGGCTGCAGGCCGGCCGCGACCATCGGGCTCTTGTAGTAGAACGACAGCCATTCCTGAATCCCCTTCATGCCCGCGCGGTGCGCGAAATCAGAGAACAGCGCCAGATCGAGGACGATCGGTGCGGCCAGAATCGAATCGCGGCAGAGGAAGTTCACCTTGATCTGCATCGGGTAGCCCATCCACCCGATGATGTCGATGTTGTCCCAGCCTTCCTTGTTGTCGCCGCGGGGCGGATAGTAGTTGATCCGCACGACGTGCGAGAAATCCTTGTACAGGTCGGGGTACACCTCGGGCTGCAGGATGTTGTGCAGCACGGAGAGCTTCGACTCTTCCTTCGTCTTGAACGACGCCGGGTCATCGAGCACCTCACCATCACGATTGCCGAGGATGTTCGTGGAGTACCAGCCTTCGAGGCCGAGCATGCGCGCCTTGAGGCCCGGCGCGATGATCGTCTTCATCCAGGTCTGGCCGGTCTTGAAGTCCTTGCCGCTGACCGGGACACCATGATCGTCGGCCAGCTGCAACATGCACGGCAGGTCGACGGTGAGGTTCGGCGCGCCGTTGCAGAACGGCACCTTCTCCATGAGAGCCGCATAGGCGTACAGCATCGAGGGCGCGATCGCCGGATCGTTCTCGTCCATCGCCTTCTCGAAGGCCGCGATGGTCTGGTGCTGCGGGCCGGGCTGGATGAAGGCCTCGGTGCTGGCACACCACACGATGACGAGACGGTCACAGCCGTTGTCGGCCTTGAACTTCCGCATGTCGGCGCGCAGCTGCTCGGCGATGTCGCGGTACGTCGGGCCCGTCTTGACGTTGTTCACGCCAAGCAGACGGGTCACGAAGCGCGATTCGAACGCGGCGCTCATCGGCGTGATGGCCGTGAGGAAATCCTTCAGTGGCTCGAGGTGATCGGACGACAGCACACCCGCCTTCTTCGCGGCCGTGTAGGCATCGTCGGCGATGGGGTCCCACGCGCCGAAGACGATGTCCTGCAGCCCGGCCAGTGGCACGAAATCCTTGATCAGCGGCGATCGATGCTCGGTGCGCTTCCCGAGCCGGATCGTGGCCATCTGCGTCAGGGAGCCGATCGGCTTCGAGTGACCGCGCCGGATGCTCTCGACACCTGCCATGAACGTGGTGGCGACAGCGCCAAGGCCCGGCGTGAGGATGCCGAGCTTGCCGGTGGCGGGTGCGATGGACGACGGACGAGTGAGCGAACCGGACACGTGGTGGAATCTCCAGTGAAGAAAACGGCGCCTTCAGGGCGCGAAGGGCGCGGGCACATCATCAGACATCGACGAGTGTGTCGACGCCGGGGGAGCGCTCGGCGGACGGGACGCGAGCACCGGCTCGGCGGGCGCTTCCGCTGCGCGCGTGACATTGTACACGAACAGGATGCGCTGGATGGCGGTGATCCAGGCCGTCACCGAGAGCAGCGTGACGATGCACGCCAGCACCCACCCGTCGAGGGCCAATCCAAAGAAGGCCTGCGGTGCCGACAACAACGCCACCCGCTCGGGCCGCTGCATGATGCCGACCTTTGCATCGAGCCCAAGAGATTCAGCCCGCGCCCGCGTGTAGGAGGTCAGGAACGTGCCGATCAGGCCGGCGATGGTGATCGCGAGCATCGTCGAACTGTGGTGCACGGCATTCATGCCGTAGAACATCGCGATGCCACCGAGGACGAAACCATCGGCGACGCGATCCAGCGTGGAGTCGTAGAATGCCCCGAACGTGGTGCTGCGACCGGTACGCCGTGCCACGGTGCCATCGAGCACATCGAAGAGTGCCGTGAGCCCCATGAACCATCCGGCCGTGCGGATGTGACCGCTGGCAAAGATGCCACCCGCGATCATCGTGCAGATCGTGCCGACCGTCGTGATGAGATTCGGGCTGACACGATGTCGCACGAGCAGGTCCGCCACCGGCGCGATGACGCGCAGGTAGCCAGCCTTGATCGCGTCCCAGACAGCAATCAGCGTGGCCATAGGGTGGCGGAAAACGGAAGGAGAACGGCGCAGAAAAGAAAGAAAGCCCCCCGGCATCACCGCCGTGAGGGCATGCGGGGCATCGTCACAAACTTGTACCGCAGCGACGTAAGCTTAGGCACCGCACCCGAATGCAGCAACGGCGGCGCCGGCGTCCGAGGCTGCCCGGCCCGGTCTGGCGCCGGGCGGCTCACTACGCTTCACTCCGTGTATACCCGTCGCCGGCGCTTCGGGTGCATCCGTCGGTCGCCTCCTTCTCGCAGAACCCATGCGTTTGTCTGTCCTTCCGCTCGCTGCCGTCGCGCTCGGCGCTACCGTCTCGGCAATGGTTCAGTCCGTCAGGGTGGCCGACGCGGCACCATTCGGCGGGCATCGGGCACGTTCCGGGGAATCGCTCGACCCTCGGACGCCGCTGTCCCCGGCCGCGCAGCGGTGGGTGGACAGCACCATCGGCACGCTCGATCCCAGGGCCCGGGCCGCCCAACTGATCCACGTGTGGCTCGTGGGCGACTACGAGAGCGGCAGCGACAGCGCCTTCGCCGAAACCGCCCGCTGGGTCCGGGACGACGGCATCGGGGGCATCCTGATGTCGGTCGGATCGCCGATCGAGGTGGCCGCCAAGCTCAATGCGTTGCAGGCGATGGCCCGGGTGCCCCTCCTGATCGGCTGCGACGTGGAGCCCTCGCTCGGCCGCCTCGAGGGGGGGCTTTTCATCCCGTCGATGATCCGCGCCGGCGGCGCCACGGTGATCCCGACCAACATGGCGATCGGGGCGACCGGTGACACCGCGCTGGCGTACCGCGCCGGCCTCGTGACCGGACGCGAGTCGAGAGCGATCGGGATTCATCTCGCCTACGCGCCGGTCGCCGATGTGAACAACAACGCGTCGAACCCGGTCATCAACGTGCGATCGTTCGGGGAGAGTCCGGGCATGGTGGCAACGTTCGCCGCCGCCTTCACGCGCGGGGTGCAGGATGGCGGCGCGCTGGCCACGGTGAAGCACTTTCCCGGCCACGGCGATACGGAGACCGATTCGCACAATGCGCTGCCGGTGGTGCATCTCTCGCATGCGCACCTGGACAGCGTCGAATTGCGCCCGTTCCGTGCGGCGATCAACGCCGGCGCGGCCGCCGTGATGTCGGCGCACATCAGCAACCCGACATGGCTCGGCGACAACCTGCCGGCCACGCTGCAGCGCCGCGTGTTGCAGGACGAGTTGCGTGACTCCCTGCACTTCCGCGGCCTGACCATCACCGATGCCCTCACCATGCAGGGCGTGGCGAAGATGTTCACGCAGCAGGAGATCGCGGTGAAGTCGGTCCGCGCCGGTGCCGAGGTGCTGCTGAAACCGGCGGACGTGGCACCGGTGCTCACGGCGCTGACCCGCGAGATGGAGTACGATCCCGCGTTCTCTGCACTGATCGACGCTGCCGTGCGCAAGAATCTCGAAATGAAGGCGAGAGTCGGGCTGCATCGTGGCGCACAGGTGTCGCTCGACTCGTTGCGGACCGTGGTGGGGGCCGCCGCACATCGGGCGCTGGCGCAGGAGATCGCGACGCGCGCCGTCACCGTGCTGCGCGACAGCACGCGGCAGATTCCGCTGCGCGTGCGGACGAACCTCCAGGTCGTGATCTACACGCCCGAAACGGAGTTCGGCGGCGGGAACGCCTTTGCGGACGAGTTGAAGAAGGGGGCCGCGACCACGGTGACGCGCGTCGGTCCGCAGACGCCGCGAGCGACGCTCGATGCCATCGCGGCGCGTTCATCCCGTGGCCAGCTGGTGGTCCTGACCGTGGTGCGGCGTGTGGAAGGTCGCGGGCGCGTCGCGATCGTCGAGCCGTTCGCCGCGTGGGTGCGCGACATCACGCCGCGCCTGCAGCCGATCGTGGTGGCAGCCGGCAATCCGTATGTCATCGGCCAATTCCCGAAGCTCGAGACCTACATGGTGACGTACAGTGTCGGCGAAGCGCCGGAGCGTGCCGCAGCGCGCGCACTGCTCGGCGCCCCCGTGACGGGCCGCACGCCGGTGAGCCTGCCGGGTGTGTTCTCGCGGTCGGACAGCGCGGCCATCGGTGGTGGGCGATGAGACAGGCCATGTTGCTGTTGGCCATCGGCGCCGCCGGCGTGGCTCCTGCCACGAGCGAGGCACAGGGCTCGCGCCGGCCTGCGGGCCCGACGTCCGCCGTCGTCACCGACCGCGCACGTGCACGCAACGCACGCATCGTCGATTCGATGTCGGCGGTGCTGCGACGAGCCCTCGCCGACAGCGCCTTTCCCGGCGCCGTGGCCGTCGTTGGCGATCGCGAGACGATCACGTCGGTCGTGACGGTGGGACGACTGGATGCGAACGACAGCACGACGCCGTCGGTGACGACCATCTACGACCTCGCATCGCTGACGAAGATCGTCGCGACCACGACGGTGATGCTGCAGTTGGTGGATCAGGGCAAGGTCTCGCTCGATGCTCCGGTGGCGCGCTACCTGCCCGAGTGGAAGGGGCCGCGCACGGAGGGTATCACCATCCGCCAACTGCTCACGCACAGCAGCGGACTGGCGGCGTGGAGGCCGTTCTACAAGGAAGCGGCCGACCGGGCCGAAGCCCGCAGTCAGCTGCTGCTGGTGGGGCCGGAAGCCCCGCCGGGCACGCGCTACCTCTACAGCGACATGAACTTCATGCTGCTGGGGCTGGTCGCGGAGCAGGTCACCGGGCTGTCGCTGGACCGCGCCTTCATGACGATGGTGGCGCTGCCGTTGCGGCTCGTCGACACACGGTTCCGACCCGACAGCATCCTGCGCAACCGCATCGCCCCGACCGAGTTCGACCCGTGGCGGCAGCGTCAGCTGCGTGGCGAGGTACACGACGAGAATGCATCACGGTTTGAAGGCGTCAGTGGACACGCGGGTCTCTTCTCGACGGCGTCCGACCTGTCGCGGGTCGTCCGGATGTGGCTCAATGGCGGCACCCTGGACGGCGTGCGGTTTGCTTCGGCGACGACGGTGGCGGACTTTACCCGCGCGCAGGACACGCTGATCAGCAAGCGCGCCCTGGGCTGGGAGACGCCGACGGGCGGCAACTCGGCCGGCAAGCGTCTGTCGGCCGGGGCGTTCGGCCACACCGGCTTCACCGGCACGTCGATCTGGGTGGACCCGGGCCGCGACCTGTTTCTGATCCTGCTGACCCACCGGGTGAACCCGACCCGGGAGAACCGGAAGATCGGCGGCGTGCGCACGGCGCTGGCGGACGCCGTGGCCGGCGCGGTGGACGGCGCGTCCGGCAGGGGCAGACCGTGATGTTCCGCCCTTCGGGCTGCGGGCGGTCGGCCGCAGGTCCTTCCCTGCGGCGGCTGGCGAGATAAATTGCGGAGTGATCCGGTCGGGATTCCCCGGCCCCCCTTCTGGAGGAGGACGCATGAGCACGATGCAAACGCCCGATGTGTTGCTGACGATTTCGCCGGCCGCGTCGGTCGAGGTGAAAAAGTTTCTGGAAGCCGAGACGGTCGATCCGACGATCGGCGGGCTCCGTGTGGCGGTGCAACCGGGTGGCTGCAGCGGCTTCAAGTACTCCCTCCTGATCGAGGACAAGCCGGCCGAGGATGACACCGTGCTGGCGCAGGAAGGGTTTCAGGTGTTCGTGGATCCGTTCTCGCTGCAGTACCTGAGCGGCATCATCGTCGACTACACGACGTCGATGCAGGGATCGGGCTTCACGTTCAAGAATCCGAACGCGACGGGCGGATGCGGCTGCGGATCGTCCTTCTCGGCCTGAACCGGCACGTCGATCGAGCGCCAGGCGGCGGACCTCATGGGGTCCGCCGCTTTTTTGTGCCCCGATGCGGTCGCGGGAGCGGTCGGTCCACTACTTTGTCCTGACTCATGCAGAACCCAGAGAAGATCACGACCGTCATCAGCGACGATCCCGACACGCTCTCCGTTCATGTCGCCGACCGGATCGAGTCCGTGATGCAGGCGGCGACACGTGACGGTCGCCGTGCCATCCTTGGCCTGGCCACCGGATCCACGCCGATCGGTGTGTACCGTGAATTGATCCGTCGGCACCGGACCCGCGGGCTGAGTTTCGCCAACGTCGAGACCTTCAATCTCGACGAGTACTGGCCGATGACGTCCGACTCGATTCACTCGTACCACCGGTTCATGTGGGAGAATTTCTTCTCGCACATCGACATTCCACCCGCGCAGGTGCACCTGCCGCCGGGCGCGGTGGATCGCCATGAGATCGCGGCGGCCTGCGCAACATACGAAGCCGCGATCGTGACGGCTGGTGGCATCGACCTTCAGTTGCTGGGTATCGGGAAGACGGGGCACATCGGCTTCAACGAGCCCGGGTCAGGTCGTGACAGCCGCACGCGGCTGGTGGTGCTCGACGCCGTCACACGCAAGGACGCCGCAGCGGATTTCTTCGGTGCCGAGAACGTGCCGCGCGAAGCGATCACGATGGGCGTCGCGACGATTCTGGATGCGCGGGAGATCGCGATTCTCGCCACGGGCGAGCACAAGTCGGCGATCGTGCGGCGGGCGGTGGAAGGGGTGGTGGATCTCGAGGTGGCCGCGACGTTCCTGCAGGCCCACCCGAACACCACGTTCTACCTCGATGCGGCTGCGTCGGTGGACCTGACACGCATCGCCACGCCGTGGCTCGTGGACGAAGTGTCGTGGACCCCGGAACTGGCGGTGCGCGCGGTCGCCTGGCTGTCGAAGACCGTCGGCAAGGCGATCCTCAAGCTCACGCAGCACGACTACGCGGAGCATCGATTGTCGTCACTGGTGGCGGTGCATGGCTCGCCGGGCGCGATCAACGGATTCGTCTTCAATTCGCTCGGCGCCCGGATCCGCGGCAAGAGCAAGCTGCACCGGGGCAAGCGCGTGATCTGTTTTTCGCCCCACCCGGACGACGACGTGATCTCGATGGGTGGCATCCTGCGCAAGCTGGTCGAGAACCGGAACTCGATCGCGGTGGCGTACATGACGAGCGGCAACATCGCGGTCTTCGACCATGATGTGCGTCGTCACCTCGACTTCCTGGTGCGCATGGGTGCCCGCACACACGAGGAGACGACACCCGCGACGCTGCGCGGCGAAGATGTGCGCGATTTCGCCTTCCGGCTGTTCGGCCAGCTGGCGGGCAAACGTCCCGGTGAGGTGGACGTGCCGGCGGTGCAGGACATCAAGCGCATCATCCGCGAGACGGAAGCGGTGAGCGGGCTCGAGGTGGTGGGCCTGACACGTGACAACGCACGTTTCCTCGATCTGCCTTTCTACCAGACGGGCAAGGTGCGCAAGGACCCGATCGGTCCTGCTGACGTACGGATCGTGCGCGACCTGCTGGAGGAGGTGCATCCCGAGGTCGTTTTCGTGGCGGGAGACCTGAGCGATCCGCACGGCACACACCGGATGTGCAAGGAGGCGATCGACGCGGCGCTCGAGGAGTATGTCGCGCGTGGGAATGCGCGCCCGGAAGTGTGGCTCTACCGCGGTGCGTGGCAGGAATGGCCGGTGACGGAGGCGAGCGTGCTCGTGCCGCTCAGTCAGGAAGAGTTGCGCCTCAAGATTCAGGCGATCTTCAAGCACCAGTCGCAGAAGGACTCCGCGCCATTTCCCGGTCAGGATGATCGGGAGTTCTGGCAGCGTGTGCAGGACCGCAACACGGAGACAGCCGCGCAGCTCAACCGGCTTGGCCTTGCCGAATACTTCGCCATGGAGGCGTACGTTGTCGCATAGTACGGCGTCGCACTGATGGCGAATGGCGGCTTTGGCCTGATCGATGGCCTCGTCCTGATCGCGTACCTGGTCGGGACGACCGGACTGGGGCTCTGGCTGGGCGGCAAGCAGAAGGACGCGAAGGATTACTTCGTGGCCAGCCATGCCATTCCGTGGTGGGGTATCCTGCTGAGCATCGTCGCGAGCGAAACGAGCGCGCTCACGTTCATCAGCATTCCCGGGCTCAGTTACGTTGGCAACCTCGGGTTCCTGCAGGTGGTGGCGGGCTACATCATCGGTCGGTTCGTGGTGGCGTACGTGTTGCTGCCGCGGTATTTCGCCGGTGAACTGGTCACCGCGTACGCACTGTTCGAGAAGCGCTTCGGGGTGGAAACGCGCCGCTTCACGAGCATCGTCTTCATGGCGACCCGGGCGGTGGCCGACAGTGTGCGCATCTTCGCGACGGCGATTCCGGTTGCGCTGATTCTCGGAGACACCCTGCCCCGCCAGTTCGTGATGCCGGCCGCGATCCTCGTGCTCGGCCTGCTGACGGTGGTGTACACCTACAAGGGTGGCATGCGCGCGGTGGTGTACACCGAGATGATCCAGGCGGGCGTCTACGTGTTCGGCGGCATCTGTGCGCTGGTGCTGCTGGGCCAGAGCGTGGATGGCGGGTGGAGCACGATCGTCACCACGGCCGGGGCGTCGGGCAAGCTGCAGGCCATCGACTGGTACACCGGCTTCGACCGGCCGCACACGATGTTCGCCGGCCTGCTGGGCGGTGCCTTCCTGGCGATGGGGTCACATGGCGCCGACCAGTTGATCGTGCAGCGGCTGATGGCGAGCCGCGGACTGCGTGATGCGCAGCGCGCGCTCATCGCCAGCGGCTTCGTGGTCTTCGCACAGTTCACGCTGTTCCTGTTCATCGGCCTCGGGCTGTACGTGTTCTACGGCGGCAAGCCGTTCGAGGCGAGCGACCAGATCTTTCCGACGTTCATCCTCGAGCGGATGCCGAACGGCCTGCTCGGGCTGATCCTTGCCGCGATCGTCGCGGCGACGATGAGCACGCACAGCGCCACGATCAATGCGCTGGCGGCCACCACCACGCACGACATCTACCTGCCGCTGACGCGCAAGAGTGCGGACGATCCCGGTACGTTGCGCACGGGCAAGCTGATCGCACTGATCTGGGGGGTGGTGCTCACCTTCGGTGCCCTACTCTACCCGCAGCAGGGCGCGCCGGTGGTGGTGGTGGCACTCAGCATCCAGAGCTTCACGCACGGCGGACTGGTGGGTGGCTTCTCGCTGGCGCTGCTGTGGAAGCGCGCGAACCAGCGCGATGCCATCACGGGCATGAGCGTGGGCATCGCCTGCATGGCGATCATCGTCTTCTCGAAGCTCCTCATTGCGAAGATTCCAACGCTGGCGCCCACTCTGGGCGGTGTCGCGACGATCGCATGGCCGTGGTACGTGCTGATCGGCACGGGCATCACGCTCACGGCAGGCATCCTGTCCTCGCTGACACATCCGGCACCCACTGCGTCGTTGCCGAGTGCAATGACGGTCACGGCAGAGAACGAGAGCAGACCATGAGTGCACCAACGGAACTCGTCGTCGTCGGAGTCGACGGTGGTGGCAGCAGCACGCGCGTGTACGTCGCGGACGAACGCGCGCAGGTGCTGTTCAAGGCGACCGGCGAGGGCAGCGCGGTGAAGCCTGGCGCAGAGGCCGATTCGGCTGACGTGATCGGCGCACTGGTGAAGAACGCCGTCATCGATGCTGAGATGGGCCATCTGTTGCCACGGGCGCTCGTCGTCGGCGTGGCCGGCGTGGGGCGAGAGCAGCAGAAGATCGCCCTGCAGCAGGAGCTGGAGCGTCTGGAGATCGCCGAAACGGTGGTCGTGGTGACGGATGCCGAGGCGGCGATGGAGGATGCGTTCGGTGAAGGGCCAGGGATCCTGCTGATCGCCGGGACCGGCAGCATAGCGTGGGGCCGGAGTCCGGCGGGCACGATGCAACGGTGCGGTGGCTGGGGACCGGTGATCGGCGACGAAGGCAGCGGCGCATGGCTGGGCCGCAAGGCGTTGCAGGTGATTGCGGCCGCACATGACGGCCGCGAGCCGGAGACGGCACTGACGGGCGCCCTGCTGACGGCGCTCGAGCTCGATGAAGTCGCGGCCATCATCCGCTGGGCCTCGTCGGCGACACCGGCTGACTTGGCGACGCTCGCGCCCGCCGTGCTGTCGGCAGCAGAGGTCGGCGACCTCCGTGCAAACACCGTCGTCACGATGGCCGTGGAGGAGTTGGCGCTGCACGTGCGCTCGCTGGCGCGGGCCCTGTTCGTCGATGAACGAGCCGCCATCCCGATCGCGCTCCACGGCGGATTGCTTGGCAAGGGTCGTCCCATGCGGAAGCGACTCGAGCACCGCCTGAAGACGCTGGTGCCCGGATCGATGGTGCGCCACCAGCCGGTGGATGCGGCGCGTGGAGCGGTGTCGATGGCATTGCGGACGATCGGACTCACGGCTGACGTCGAATAGGGATGCGTGGCCGGCTGCCGCTGAATCCACCGGCGGCCGGCGATCCTACCGGGCAGGGCTAGATTGCGGATATGCAGACCCAGCTCGCGCGGCATCAGGCAACCCGGTACGTGCAGCCACTGCGCGAAGGGGGTTCCCTCCCCGCCATCGTGGACACCGACGGCGGCGGGCTCTTCGTCACGAAGTTTCGTGGCGCCGGTCAGGGCGCGAAGGTGCTGGTCGCCGAAATCATCGCGCACGGCATTGCCTCGGCCATCGGGTTGCCGGTCCCCGAGATCGCGATCATCGACCTGCCGGATCGCTTCGGGCAGAGTGAGCCGGACCCGGAGATTCAGGACCTGCTCAAGGCGAGCCATGGCGTGAACGTCGGGCTCCGCTACCTGGACGGCGCATTCAACTTCGATCCGGTCGCGGCGCACGAGGTGGTGGATGCGCAGTTTGCCTCACTGCTGGTCTGGCTCGACGCCTACATCACCAATCCCGACCGGACCGCACGCAATCCGAACCTGCTGGTCTGGCAGCGGAAGCCGTGGCTGATCGATCACGGTGCGTCGCTCTACATGCACTATGACTGGCCCAGCGTGAACGAGGCGCGTGTGGCGACACCATTTCCGCTGATCCGGCAGCATGTGCTGCTGTTGCGGACCGGTGATCTCGACGCGGCCGCGCGCCACGCGGTGAGTGCGATCACACCTGAGGTGATCGATGCGCTGCTGGCCTCGATTCCGGATGAGCTGCTGATGGATCCGGTGACCGGTGATGACTCGCCGGATGCGGACACGGCGCGCGCGCGGTACCGGGCGTACCTGCGCGGGCGGCGCGCGGCGTCACCGGCGTTCACGGCGGCGGCGCTGGACGCACGCGAGGCGCTGCGCGCCTCGCCGTCACAGCCCTACTCGGCACGTCGATGAGTGACGCACTGACGGCCTACGACTTTGCCGTGCTGCGCGCCGTGCCGCACGTGCATCTGGGCGCCTTCGTGCCGGTGGGCGTGCTGGTGCATGCCCGACAGGCCGGGTTTCTCGGTCTGCTGGCGCTCACGAGCGAAAGCACGCTGCGCGACCGGGTGCCGAGTGTGGACGTCGGCATGCTGGCGAAGTACCTGCGCACGATGGAACGGGTGGCGAGTGGCGACGCGCTGGCCGGACCGATCGCGCTGGCCCCGACCTCCGAACGATTTCACTGGCTGACGGCACCCCGATCCGACGTGCTGCAGTCCTCTCCCGTGCACGAAGGTTTGTGCGAGGGCGACCCTGAACGCACCCTGGCGCGTCTCTTCGCGCAGTACGTCTCCGGCTGAGCGCATGATGCACTGCACTGCGGCCACCCGCTCCCTGCGAACACCTTCGGAATGACGCTCATCTCCCTCGCCGATGTCGGCGTGTCGTTCGGTGCCACGACGCTGCTCAAGGATGTCTCCGTCACGATCGCCCGCGGCGAACGCTGGGGCATCATCGGGCGCAACGGTGCCGGCAAGTCGACTCTGTTCCAGATCATCACGGGCCGGATGCAGCCGACGACCGGCGTGATCGCCCGGCAGCCTGGCCTGAAGGTGTCGCTGCTGGATCAGCATCGGGACTTCGGTGATGCGACGACGGTGTGGGAGGCGGCGGCCGCGGCCTACGCCCCGCTGATCGCGATCGAGAAGGAACTCGGGGTGCTGGCTGAGAAGCTTGGCGACGGCGATGACGCACTGCTGGATCGGTACGGCCGGCTGCAGGAAACGTTCATGCACGAGGGGGGCTACGACTTTCCCGCGCGCATCGACAAGGTGCTGCAAGGGCTTGGCTTCGATGCGATCGAATCACGGACGCGAATGCTGAGCGGTCTGAGCGGCGGCGAGCGTGGACGCGTTGGCCTGGCCGCGCAACTGGCAGCGCCAGCCGAGCTGCTGCTACTCGACGAGCCGACGAACCACCTCGATCTCGACACGACGCGCTGGCTGCAGACCTACCTCGGCGAGCTGGGCGAGACCGTGGTGGTGATCAGCCACGACCGCGCGTTCCTGGACGAAACGGTGGATCACGTGCTGCATGTGACCGGCGGCACGGCGCATTCGTACTCGGGTGGCTATTCGGCCTTCGTGAGCCAGCGCGAGGAGCGCATGCTGGCGTTCGGTCGCCAGCTCGACAAGCAGCAGAAGTTCATTGCGAAGGAAGAGGAGTACATCCGGCGGCATCTCGCTGGCCAGAACAGTGCGCAGGCCAAGGGGCGTCGCTCGAAGTTGAGCCGCCTGCCGCGCCTGTCGCCGCCGCCAGGTGAGGCGGGGGCGATGACGTTGCGCCTCGAGATCGGCGACCGCGGTGGCGACAGGGTCCTGCACACCGACAAGCTGCGCGTGGCCGTGGGCGAGCGTGTGCTGCTCGAGGACGTGACACTGACGGCGATGCGTGCCGACGTCATCGCACTCGTCGGCCCCAACGGCGCCGGCAAATCGACACTGCTTGCCACCATTCTTGGCGCCCGTGTGGCGGCGGCCGGTTCGGCCAACGTGGGTGGCTCGGTGGATGCCGCCTGGTACCGGCAGGATCTGGCGCAACTGCCCCTGGAGAAGACGATCTACGAGGCGATTCAGGATGTGCGGCCACTGTGGGGCCGCGGCAACATCCAGGGGCACCTCGGTGCGTTCGGGTTCAGTGGCGACAGCGTGATGCGGACCATCAGCACGCTGAGCGGTGGCGAGCGTGCGCGCGTGGCACTGGCGCTGATCATGCTGCAGAAGGCGAACCTGCTCGTCCTCGACGAGCCGACGAACCACCTCGACGTGGAAAGCATCGAAGCCCTCGAGGACGCGATCGACGAGTACGAGGGGACGGTGATCCTGGTGAGCCACGACCGCGCCTTCCTGCGCGAACTCGCGACACGCGTCTGGTCGTTCGACGGCACGCGGTTGCGGGATTTCGACGGACCGTTCGTGGAGTGGGAGCTGGCCGAGTCGGAGCGCCGGGCGAAGATGGCGTCGGAGATCGCTGCCGTCGCGCAAGGGAAGCGGGACCGCGAGAAAGCAGCGGCGCAAAAGCCGAAGGGCCCGGACGATCGAGAGGTGCAGGTACGCAAGCAGGCGAAGAAAGCCGCCGACGAAGCGGAGCGTGAGGTGATGCGGCTGGAAACACGGGTCCAGGCGCTGCAGAAGGCGCTGGAAGACGGCGATCTGTACGACGGATCGCCTGAGAAAGCACGTGAGGCGAAGCGACTGGAGAAGGAGCTCACCGCTGCCCAGCGCCTGCTCGACGATGCGATGACCACGTGGGCCGAGACGACGGCCCTGCTCGAGAAGCCCTGACGTCAGCGCCCCACCGGTCGCTCTGCGGCGAACAGCGAATCCAGCGTCAGCGCGAGCTTCGGCCCGCGCAACCCATCCTCCACACGCAGCACGGTGCCATCGCGCCCGACGAGCACCGTGCGGGGAAAGTTGTCCACGCGAAAGAGACGGATGGCCTCAGCCTCGATCGCGTAGGACGCGTACACGTGCTGCCACGGCATCGGGAACTGCTCGCGCCGGAAGGCGGCGACCTTGCCTGGTGAGACGTCGAACGCCACGCTGACGATCTCGAAGCCACGCGCACGGAAGCGGGCGTAGGCGTCGTGCAGGAACGGCATCTCACGACGACAGGGGGCACACCACGTCCCCCAGAGATCGATCAGCACCACCTTGCCCTGCAACGAGAGCGGCGAGATGGTGACCGAGCTGTCCTCCAAGGACGGCCACGCGAACGTCGGCACGAGACGGCCGCGCAGTCCATCATCCGGGCGAGACTCCTGCGCGGACGCCGGCAAGGCGACCACCAGCGTGAGGCACAGCGTGGCGATCGCACGACCGACCCGCGCGCTCATGCGAGCGAGCCGACGGCCCGTTCGACCGATGCCGTGAGTGACCCGTCGAGCATGATGCGTCGCACCGCCTCGAGATCCGGGGTGAGCATCCGATCACTCTCGAGGGTCGGCACCACGCGGCGGATGGCATCGCTCGCGGCACCGACGCCGGCACCCGGCCGCAGCGGATGGTGAAAATCCAGCGCCTGCGCGGCATTCAGCAGTTCGATCGCCACCACCCACGTCGCGTTCTCGAGGATCATGGCGCACTGACGGGCACTGGTGGTGCCCATGCTGACGTGATCCTCCTGGTTGGCACTGGTCGGGATGCTGTCGACGCTGGCTGGATGCGCGAGCACCTTGTTCTCGCTCACGAGACTCGCTGCCGTGTACTGGCTGATCATCAGGCCGGAGTTGAGCCCACCCTGCCGCGACAGGAATGCCGGCAGGCCGCTGACGGCCGGATCGAGCATGTGCTCGACGCGCCGTTCACTGATGTTGGCCAGCTCGGCGATGGCCACCTTGGCGTAGTCCATCACCAGCGCGATCGGCTGGCCATGAAAGTTGCCCGCGGAGATGACCTGATCGCTGTCGGCGAAGACGAGGGGATTGTCGGTGACGGCGTTGCACTCGCGTGTCACCACCTCACGGACATGCGTCAGCGCATCACGGCTGGCGCCGTGCACCTGCGGCATGCAGCGCAGGCTGTAGGCGTCCTGCAGTTTCGCACAGTCCGCGTGTGAGTCGTGAATGGGGCTGTCGGCTGCGAGCCGCCGCAGGTTGCCGGCGACGCTGGCCGCACCGGGGTGCGCACGGACGTCCGTCACACGTGCATCGAAGGCCGCTGCCGTTCCCTTCAGCGCCTCCAGCGACATGGCACCGGCCACGTCGGCCAGCGTGGCCAGTCGCCCTGCATCATGCACGACGAGCGCGCCGATGGCGGTCATCGCCTGCGTACCATTGATGAGCGCAAGCCCTTCCTTCGCCTCCAGCACGACCGGCGTGAGCCCGGCGCGATCCAGTGCTTCACGGCCGCCGAGGACCTCTCCGCGATACTCCGCCTGGCCTTCGCCAATCAGCGGCAGCGCCATGTGCGCCAGCGGTGCGAGATCTCCACTGGCCCCCACCGATCCCTGACAGGGAATGACGGGGTGCACCCCACGATTCAGACACTCCAGCAACAACTCGATCACCGCGAGGCGGATGCCGCTGAAGCCGAACGACAACGACTGCGCTCGCAGCAGAAGCATCGCACGCACCACTTCGGTCGTGAGCGGTGTGCCGACGCCCATGGCGTGCGAGACGAGCAGGTTCCGCTGCAGTTGTCGCACGTCGCCGGCAGCAATGCGAACACTGGCCAAACGTCCGAACCCCGTGGTGATGCCGTACACCGTGCGGTCAGCCGCCACCAGTGCATCCACGTAGCGCCGGCTGGCAGTGATCCGTGCCACGACGTCGGCGGCGAGCTGTACTTCGCGGCGATGCCTGGCCACATGTACCACATCATCGACGGACAATGCGTGCCCGACGTGGAAGACTGGCGATGTCATGATCGGGGCAATTCGAAGCCGGCGATGATCACGCGTTCGACTGCATCATCGCCGAGGGTATAAGGGAGATCGCGCCAGTCGCGCGACCGCAGAATGAGGAAATCGGCCGACATGCCCGGCGCGATCCGTCCGACATCGGCCATGTGCAGTGCGGCGGCGGCGTTGGCGGTGGCCGCCGTGAGCGCCTCGGCAGGCGACAGGCCGTTGAGGCGCACCGCCAGTGCAACGGCGAGGCTCATCGAGAACAGCGGCGAGGATCCCGGGTTGCAATCGGTGCCGATCGCGACGGCGGCGCCCGCATCGATGAGCTGGCGGCCCGGCGCTGCCGGGAGGCCGAGGTGCAGCGTGACACCGGGCAGTACCACGCCCACCGTTGCGCTCTCGGCCAGTGCCATGATCTGGCGCGGTCCACTGGCTTCGAGATGGTCCACGCTGAGGGCGCCGTGCGCGATGGCAAGCTCGGTGGCGCCCATGGCCGTGAACTGGTCTGCGTGCGCCTTGCAGGCCAGCCCCTCCTGCCGTGCGGCACGCATCAGCAGGTCGGCCTCGGCCACCGAGAACGCCTCCCGCTCGATGAACACGTCGATCGCGGTGGCCCGATCATCGCGCGCGAGCGCAGGAATCCAGTCGTTCACGGCCTCACGCAGGTAGGCGCTGCGTGTTGCCGCGTCGGCAGGTGGTACATGGAAGAGCATCGTCGCGACCAGTCGTGCGGGCACACGAAACGACAGCGCGCGGATCACATCGAGCTGCCGCGACTCACCCGTCCAGGTGGTGCCGTAGCCGCTCTTGATCTCGATGGTGCTGGCACCGGCACGCATCATTCGCTGCAGCCGCAGCATGGCGGAGGTCTGCAGTGCCGCATCGTCGGCGCTGTTCGTGTGCATCACCGTCTGCCGGATTCCGCCACCGGACGCGAGGATCGTTTCGTAGGACACACCGCTCGCGCGTGCATCGAAATCATCCAGCCGATCGCCGCCCCACACGACATGGGTGTGCGGGTCGACGAGCCCCGGAACCACGGCACAGCCGCGCGCATCGATTTCGGCGCGGGCCGTGCCAGTCCAGTCCTGACGTGCGCCGCGCCAGACGATCCGCCCACCCGTGATGGCGACCGCGGCATCGGGAATCACCTGCAGGTCACGCATCGCGGCACCACGCACCACCCCCGCGCCCGGCGGCGTGACGAGCTGCGACACGTTGGTCAGCAACTGATCGACGAGCATCAGTCGATGCTCCGCTGGCCCGGGCGCAGCGAGGCTGCGCCTGAGACCTGCGCTCGACGGTTGCCACCTGCTCGTGTCACGGCGCCTGCAATGATGGCATGTCCACGCCACGCTCCTGCACCACGCGCAGCGCCGTGTCATACCCGGCATCCGCGTGACGAATGACGCCCATCGCGGGATCGTTGGTGAGACACCGTCGCAGACGCTCGTCGGCTTCGGCGCTGCCGTCGGCAACGGCCACGAGACCGGAATGCTGACTGTATCCCATGCCGACACCGCCACCGTGGTGGAAGCTCATCCACGCCGCGCCACTGGCGATGCCCGTTGCAAAGTTCAGGAGCGGCCAGTCACTCACGGCATCACTGCCGTCGCGCATGGCTTCGGTTTCCCGGTATGGGCTGGCGACGGAACCGGCATCGAGGTGGTCACGTCCGATGACGATGGGCGCCGACACACGTCCATCGCGCACCATCTCGTTGAAGAGCAACCCGGCCTTGTCACGCTGGCGATAGCCGAGCCAGCAGATTCGCGCGGGCAGCCCCTGAAACGCGATACGCTCCCCCGCCCACCCCAGCCACTGCTGCAGGCGCGCGTCGTCAGGGAAGAGCTCCTTCATCGCGGCATCGGTGGCGGCGATGTCGGCGGGGTCGCCGCTGAGCGCCACCCACCGGAACGGTCCACGCCCTTCGCAGAAACTCTCACGAATGAATGCCGGAACAAAGCCGGGATAGCTGAACGCGTTGGTGTAGCCGGCCAGCTGCGCCTGTGCGCGAAGGTTGTTGCCGTAGTCGAACGCAACGGCACCGCGTGCCTGCATGGTCACGATGGCGTCGACGTGTGCGACCATGGCATCACGCACTCTGGCGAGGTAGTCGTCCGGCGCAACACGGCGCAGCGTGTCGACATCCTCATCGGCGTGGGTGATCGGCAGGTAGCCGATCAACGGATCATGCGACGACGTCTGGTCAGTGACCAGATCCGGCGTGAATTTCCGCGCCACCATCGCCGGCAGCAGGGTGGCGGCGTTCCCCTGCACTCCGATGGACAGGGCGCGACGCTCACGCTTCGCCTGTTCTGCGAGGCGGATGGCATCGTCCAGCGACGGCGCGACGGTGTCGAGATAGCGGGTCTCGAGTCGGCGCTGGATCCGTGACGGATCGATCTCGACACAGATGCTGACGCCACCGGCAAGTGACACCGCCAGCGGCTGGGCACCGCCCATGCCACCAAGGCCGGCGGTGACGGTGATCGTCCCGGCCAGCGTCCCACCAAAATGCCGGTCGGCGGCTCCGGCGAACGTTTCGTAGGTGCCCTGCAGAATGCCCTGCGTGCCAATGTAGATCCAGCTGCCGGCCGTCATCTGTCCGTACATCATCAGGCCGAGTCGATCGAGACGGTCGAACTCTTCCCACGTGGCCCAGCGCGGCACGAGGTTGGAGTTGGCGATCAACACACGCGGCGCCATCGGATGGGTTTCGAGCACCGCCACCGGCTTCCCGGATTGCACGAGCAGTGTTTCGTCGTTCTTGAGTCGATCGAGGGTCGCGACGATGCGGTCGTACGACGCCCAGTCGCGCGCGGCCTTGCCGCGGCCACCATAGACGACGAGGTCATCCGGACGCTCGGCGACCTCGGCATCGAGGTTGTTCATCAGCATCCGCTTGGCGGCTTCCTGAATCCAGCCGTGCGCCGTGCGCGCAGACCCGCGTGGTGCACGAATGGATCGTGTCGTCGAGTGCATGGCAGTGAGCGGAAGAACGGTGGAGAACTTCGCTGTGATATATCGTGCGGTCGCGTTCGCCGCCAGCGGTCGGCCGTGTGAAATTACAGCATCGCACAGCACATCCTCTTCGCTGCGCGTTACCACACCTCAGTACTGCCGCAAGTGTCGCTGGCCGGTGCGATGACGCATCGGTTTCCCGCATACTCTGCTCCGCATCCAACCAATGCCACTCGCTGACAACGCGTACACACAGCTCCGAAACCTCATCCTCTCCGGAGAGCTCCCACCCGACTGCGCCATCACGGAAAACTACATCGTCGAGAAACTTGCGATCGGCAAGACACCGGTGCGGGAAGCGATGCGCCGACTCGTCCTCGAAGGCCTGCTCGATGTGACACCACGGCTTGGCTACACGGTGATCGGCATTTCACAACAGGACGTGGACGACATCTTTCAGTTGCGCGTGATCATCGAGGTCGGAGCTGCCCAGCTTGCCATCGAGCAGCTGACACCCGACGCGCTCGATCAACTTCATGAACTCAGCGCGACGGGCTACGACCCTGACGATGCCGAGTCGGTACAGCAGTATGCAGCGGTGAACGCAGAATTTCACGACATCATCGGGAAATTCAGCGGGAATCGTCGCCTCGCGGACCTGATCGCCCGGCTGATGCTCGAAAGCCGCCGATTCATGCAGATTGCGCAACTGACCCCGGAACACGGCCGGGACGTCAAGGTGCAACACGCGGCCATCGTGGCGGCGTTCCGCGCGGGCGATCGGGAGGGAGTGAGCGAGGCGGTCCGGATTCACGTGGAGGACAGCTGGAATCTGGTCCTCGAGAGTCTGGCCACCCCGAGCAGTGCGCCGGGCGATGGCGCGGCACACGACTGACACATGTCGACGGTGCCGCTCAGGTGCCGCTGATTAATCTTCACCGAGGCAACGGGCACACGCTCGTTGCCCGGATGCTCCGTCGGCGCTGGCTGGAGTCCTGGCTTTTCCTCTTGAGTCGCGAGCGCGCATGAAGTGGGACGACAACGGTCCGAGTCAGGACCTCGAAGACCGTCGCGGCGAGTCGGGCGGCGGCGGCGGTGGATTTCGCCTCGGTGGAGGCCGCCTGGGCATCGGCGGGTTTCTGGTGCTGCTGGTGCTCAGCATCGTTTTCAAGACGGATCTGACCGGTGCCCTCGGTGGTGGCGGCGGGCTGCCCTCACAGCCGGCGCCGGCAGCGGGGCGACCGGCCTCTCCCGTGCAGGCGACGGCGGAAGAGGAGCAATTGGTGCGTTTCATGTCGTTCGTTCTGGACGACGCGCAGGACAACTGGACCCGCCTCTTCGCGGCAGCCGGCAGCGAGTATCCCCGTGCGCGACTGGTGCTGTTCAGGAATCAGGTCAATACAGGTTGCGGTGGCGCCACGTCGGCCTCGGGTCCCTTCTACTGCCCGGCGGATCAGAAGGTCTACATCGACCTGAATTTCTACGATGAGCTGCGCAAGCGATTCGGCGCGCCAGGAGATTTTGCCCAGGCCTACGTGCTGGCGCACGAAATCGGGCATCACGTGCAGAACGTGCTCGGTACGGAGCGACAGATGCGCCGCTTGCAGCAGCAGAACCCGGGCGCAAAGAACGAGTTCAGTGTCCGTCTCGAGTTGCAGGCGGACTGTTATGCCGGCATCTGGGGTCGGCATGCGAAGAAAGCCGGTCGCCTCGACGACGGTGACATCGATGAGGCACTGAGGGCTGCATCGGCCGTGGGGGACGATCGCATCTCCGAAATGACGGGCAGTTCGATCCGTCCGGAGTCATTCACGCATGGCAGCGCGGCGCAGCGGCAGACCTGGTTCCGGAGAGGTTTCGACACTGGTCGCGCCGATGCCTGTGACACGTTCGCCAGCCGATGACCGTGCGGTCATGAGCGAACGAACGTCGGCCCGAGTGAGCAGTGTATGCTCACCCGGGCCGACATCACATCATGACCAGCCGTTGTCACGCTCGTCCGGCTCAGCCATTTCGCGCTGAGCCCGGGACTACGCCATCCTGATCAGCTCACCGTGCGACGACGACGGGAGACCACGACCAGCCCGACCAGTCCCGTTGCCATCAGCGCGTAGGTCGACGGCTCCGGAATGACGCCGGTCACCGGCGGCGATGGCTCGACGGCACCGTTGCGGACGTTCCAGACATAGCGACCGTTGACCCCATTGCTGTTCAGCGAGTTGCTGATCAAGGCGTTGGACCCGCCGTCGAGAAACGCGCCACAGACGCCCGACCCCGCGAGTTCAACCGTAGCCGCACTCCCGTTCGCCCAGCCGACACGAGCCGGATTGCGCGGACCAGTCGCGGGGCAGAGCCCGTTGACGCCGCTGCTGGCCTCGCCGGTGTCCCACTGGATCTGCGAGTAGTTGAACTCGAAGTCGAAGTTCCCCGCTCCGGTGTCCGAGCGGTCGACCATGATCAGCTGAAACGTGTTCCGGAGTTCGGCGCGCGATGCGTAGTACCCGACATCGAACCAGTTCACTGCAAAGGCATTCCGACCGCTCAGCTGCCCCGTCCCGAACTGCGTCACCCCGCTGGCCGCGTTCCGCGTGTCAACATCGGCCCAGAAGGGTGCTAGAATGGCCAGGTTGCTCCCCGCGATGGGGTTCGGCGTGTACGTGGACAGCGCCTGCGTGAACGTCACGTTGCCGTTGTTGTTCACGAAGAGCTGGTTCTGGCTCAGCCCGAACAGGTTGAACGTGAAGCCCGTGCTGACCAGCCCGGTGGACCCGTCGTCGTTGCGCGGCAGCGTCGCGAGGGTGAAGCCGGCGGTGCTGCGGACGGCCTGTGCCGGCAGGATCGACGCGGCCAAAGCACCCAGCACTGCGGCGCGTCGGACTGTGGAGAGGAGTTGCATTCCGTTGCCTTCCAAGGGTGAAAGTATCGCGAATGCACCGTTGCCTCTTGCACCCGCGGTTACACCTCAGCCCTATTCGCATAAAGCGTGACACCGTCCGAAGGTCTACTCACCCTCGACACACCACGCCAACATCACACCGTAACCGTCTGTGCAGCAACACGTTACGCGAGGTGTCCGACGCGACGCCGAAGGTGACGCCAAGCGTCGATGGAGGTGGGAGCGCCACAGAGTGTCTCTGTCGAGCCTCATCCACACGGACGGCAGGGAATATCCTGCCGGATGAATCATCCAGGTGACACGCCGTGCGATTACGACCGGACGACCGTCATGCCCCCTGAGGCGTCATCACCGCCGCCGCCGCGCTGTCGTCGAATTCCCCTTCCCAGCGCGCCATCACCACGGTCGCGAGGCAGTTGCCGACCAGGTTGACACTCGTGCGGGCCATGTCCATCACGGCATCGACGCCGAGAATCAGCGCCACCCCTTCCAGCGGCAAGCCAAACTGTGTGAGTGCGCCGGACAAGATCACGAGCGAGGCGCGCGGCACCGCAGCCACACCTTTGGACGTCAGCATCAACGTCAGCATCATGAGCAGCTGCGTACTCAGCGGCATGTCGATGTTGGCCGCCTGCGCCACGAAGATGCTGGCGACGGCCAGATACAGCGTGCTGCCGTCGAGGTTGAAGCTGTAGCCGGTCGGCATCACGAACGCGACGATCCGCTTCGGCACCCCGAGCTTCTCCATCGCCTGCATTGCGCCCGGCAGGGCGGCTTCCGAACTCGCCGTCGAAAAGGCCAGCAGCGCCGAGGATTTCACCTGCTTGATGAAGGCGGCCAGCGGCACCTTCGCCATGAACGCCACGGGGACCAACACCAGCACGATGAACACGGCGAGCGCGCCATACAGGGTCAGCACGAGCTTGAGCAGCGTGAGGAGTACGGGCAACCCGGATTTCCCCACGGTCGCAGCGATGGCTCCGGCGATGCCGATCGGCGCAAAACTCATCACGATCGCCACGAACTTGAACATCACCTCGCTCAGCGATTCGCAGAAGTCCAGCATAACTTTTCGCGGGTGGCCGGGCACCCGGGCGAGCGCGATGCCGAAGATCACGCTGAAGAAGACGATCTGCAGCACTTCGTTCTTGGCGGCTGCCTCGAAGAAACTCTGCGGCACGGTGTGTTCGAGGACACCGGCGAGCGTTGGCGTCGAGGTCGTGAACTGCGTGGCATCATCCGCACTGGCCGAGGCAAGCGAGACACCCGCGCCCGGCTTGACGAGATTCACGGCGATGAGTCCGACCGCGAGTGCCAGGGTCGTGACGACCTCGAAGTAGATGATCGACCGGAGCGCCAGCCGCCCCACCTTTTTCATGTCATCGCCGTGACCGGCGATGCCGATCACCAGCGTGCTGAACAGCAGCGGCACGATGACCGACTTGATCATCCGCAGGAAAATCGTGGATAACAGGCTGAGGCTCTTCCCGACCTCAGGAAACAGCCAGCCAATCAGCGTGCCGACGACCATCGAAATGATGATCCATTGCGTGATCGACAGCTTCTTCAGGAACGACATGCGGTCTCGGTCTCGGGAAAACGGAGCGGAATCAATGCGTCGGGCCTTCGAGTTCCGGCACCGGCGGCAGCGCCTTGCCAGTGCGGAGGACGGAATTGCGATAGCCGTACAGGAAATACAACACGAGGCCGATGAGCAGCCAGATGCCGAAGGCCTGCCAGGCACTCGACGGCAGGCCACGCATCACGTAGAGGCACGCCAACGCACCACCGCCTGCCACCGGCCACACGAACGGCACCCGGAAGGGACGCGGACGGTCCGGTTCGCGAATCCGCAACGCGAGCACGCCGATGCACACGAGCATGAAGGCTGCCAGCGTCCCGATGTTCGTGAGGTCGTAGGTCGCCGCGTCATCGGCGACGAGTGCACCGAATGCCACACAGACACCGGTGATGATCGTCGTGACGTGCGGCGTGCGGTACTTCGGGTGCAGCTTGGCGGCGAAGGGCGGCAGGAGGCCGTCGCGGGCCATCGCGTAGAAGATGCGGGGCTGGCCGTACTGGAACACCAGCAGCACGGCAGCCATCGAGACGACGGCACCTGCCGAGACGATCCAGCTGACGGTCTCGAGGCCGGCGAGCTGCAGCGCCTTCGCCAGCGGATCGGCGCCCAGCAGCTGATCGTACTTCACCATGCCGGTCGCCACGGCACCGACGATGACGTAGATCAGGGTGCAGATGCCAAGGCCGATCAGGATTCCGCGCGGCAGGTTGCGTTGGGGATCTTTCGTCTCCTCGCCGGCCGTGCTGACGGCGTCGAATCCGATGTAGGCGAAGAAGACGATCGCGGCGCCCTGATGAATGCCACGCCAGCCGTTCGGGGCGAAGGGATGATAGTTCGCGGTGTCGATGTGCATCGAGCCGACGACGACGAACAGCGTGAGCACGAGCAGCTTGATGCCGACCATGATCGCATTGGCCCGCACACTTTCCTTCACACCGATGCAGAGCAGCCAGGTGATCGCCGCGACGATCAGGAACGCCGGCAGGTTGATCAGCACCGGGATGCCGGCGAGGCGCGGCGCGTCGAGAATGGCCTGCTGCACTTCAGGCGCCGTACTCTTCATCGCCTGGAAGTACCCATGGGTCAGCCACCCGGGCATCTGGATGTTGAAGCCGCTCAGCAGCGAATCGAAGTACCCACTCCACGCGATGGCAACCGCGACGTTCCCCACGGCATACTCGAGAATCAGATCCCAGCCGATGATCCATGCCACCAGTTCGCCGAGCGTGGCGTAGGAGTACGCATACGCACTGCCTGCAGCCGGAATCATCGACGCGAGTTCGGCGTAGCAGAGCGCCGCCAGGCCGCAGACGATGCCGAGCAGCACGAAGCTGACGACGAGCGCCGGTCCGGCACCATACCGCACGACCGTTCCATCCTTCAGGACCTCGCCCGCCGCTGCCGTGCCCAGCGACGCGAAGATCCCTGCACCGATCACTGCACCAATCGACAGCAGGACGAGATCACTGACCCCGAGGGTCCGTTTCATCCCGGAGCCCTCGTGGGACCCTGCGATCGGCTTCCGCTGCATCAGCGACATAGACACCTGCGAAGACGGAAACAGCCGGTGCACACCATGGTGCACCGGCTGCCTGGAGGAACTCAGATGAACAGGGGAGCCATCACGAGCGTGATCGTGCTGAGCAGCTTGATCAGCACGTGGAGCGAGGGACCGGCCGTGTCCTTGAACGGATCGCCGACGGTGTCACCCACGACGGCGGCCTTGTGCGTCTCGCTCTTCTTGCCGCCGTACGCGCCCGTCTCGATGTACTTCTTGGCGTTGTCCCAGGCACCACCGGCGTTGTTGAGGAAGCCCGCCATCAGGATACCCACGACGGTCGAAATCATCAGGAAGCCGGCCACCGCTTCGGCGCCGAGCCGCTCGCCAGGCGCACCCAGCATCTTGAAGACGACACCGACGATGACCGGGAAGCTGACCACCAATGCACCGGGCAGCACCATCGCACGCAGGGCGCCCTTGGTGACGATATCCACGCAGGCCGCATAGTCGGGCTTGTCGGTGCCGAGCATGATGCCCGGCTTCTCGCGGAACTGGCGGCGCACTTCGGTGATCACCGACTGCGCAGCCGTGGACACGGCCTTCATGGCCAACGACGAGAACCAGAACACCAGCATACCGCCCAGCAGCGCCGCAACGAACACCTGCGGCTTGGACAGGTCCACCGTGAGCGGCGACCCGGTCATGTTCTTCACTTCGTCGAGGTACGCCGAGAACAGCAGGAAGGCTGCCAGCGCCGCCGAGCCGATCGCGTAGCCCTTGGTCAGCGCCTTCGTCGTGTTGCCGACGGAGTCGAGACGGTCGGTCTTGTCGCGAATCTCCGGGGGCTGCTGCGACATCTCCACGATGCCGCCGGCGTTGTCGGTGATCGGACCGAAGACATCCATCGCGAGGATGTAGCCGGCCGTACCCAGCATGCCCATCGTGGCCACGGCCGTCCCGAAGAGACCACCAACGGGCACACCATTCTCCATCAACCCACTCCCCCGCCCGACCATGAAGCTCGACAGCAGCGCGATACCGATCGTGATCACCGGCAGCACGGTGGATTCCATGCCGACGGCGAGTCCCATGATGATGTTCGTGGCCGGCCCGGTCTGGCTGGCATCGGCGATCGAGAGCACGGGGCGGTAGCGGTATTCGGTGTAGTACTGCGTGATGAAGACGAAGGCGATGGAGGTGACGATGCCGATGATACCGCACCAGAAGAAACTCATCCACGCATCTGGCGCTGCCGGTGTGACGAGCAGCCACTTGCACGCGAAGTAGAACATGATCGCCACGAGGGCCGCGGTGACGTAGTAGCCACGATTCAGCGCCGCCATCGGGTCGGCATCTTCCTTCGTGCTGACGACCATCACACCGACGATCGAGCAGAGCAGCCCCAGTGCACCGATGACGAGCGGGAAGAGGATGCCCGCGATGCCGAAGAACTTGAACAGCGCCACGCCGAGAATCATCGCACCGATGTTCTCGGCCGCCGTGCTCTCGAACAGGTCTGCGCCACGACCGGCGCAATCACCAACGTTGTCGCCCACCAGGTCGGCGATCACGGCCGGGTTGCGCGGATCGTCTTCCGGGATGCCCGCTTCGACCTTGCCCACCAGATCGGCGCCGACGTCCGCCGCCTTGGTGTAGATGCCGCCGCCCAGCTGCGCGAAGAGCGCCACGAAGCTCGCGCCGAAACCGTACCCCACGATCAGGAACGGAATCTTCGGGGCCCACTGATCGGCGGTCACGCCTTCCGGTGCCAGCAGCGTGATGATGGCGAACAGCCCACCCACACCCAGCAGCGACATCGACACGGTGAACAGCCCCGAGACCGCGCCACCGCGCAGCGCGGTCTGCAGCGCCGCATTGAGCGATTCCATGGCCGCACTCGCCACCCGGATGTTGGTCCGGATCGAGACCCACATGCCCATGTAGCCCGCGATGCCGGAGCTGAGTGCGCCGAGGAAGAATGACAGCGTCACGAACAGCGCCAGCACCTTGGGATCGGAGACCGGGTCGGCCGCCGAAGTTTCGCGCAGCAGCCCGTAGCCGATGAACAGCAGCGCCGCGACCACGATCGACAGCACGCCGATGGTCTTGTTCTGGCGCGACAGGTACGCCTCGGCACCTTCCTGGATCGCGTCGGAAATCGCCCGCATGGCGTCAGTGCCAGTGCCTCGCGCCAGCACCCAGCGCGCGAGGAATCCAGCAAACACGAGGGCGATCACGCTACCCCCGATGATGATGCCGAGCAGAGATGACTGCGAAGCGTTCATGGCAGAGTCTGTGTGTGGGGAGGTTTCAGGCGGTCACGGTGGGGGAACCGCGACGGGTCAGGGCGTACACCGGCAGGCCGATCAGCACCAGCACGAGACCGGAGACCGCTTGTGCGCGTGTCTTGTCGGCCACCAGCAGGATCACGGCTACAGCGCTGCAAGCCACGATGTAGAGCGCCGGCAACACTGGGTACGCAAGCGCCTTGTACGGCCGCTCCGCCGCCGGGCGCGATTTCCGAAGCATGAAGAGACCAACCGTCGTGAGCGCATAAAACGCCAGCTCGGCGAACACGACGTAATCAAGCAATTGTCCGTACGTCCCGCTGAGGCAGAGCGCGGACGTCCACGCGCCCTGCATCAGCATGGCACGCGCCGGGACGCCCTTCGTGTTGAGCGTGCCGGCACTGCGGAAGAACACACCGTCCTTCGCCATGGCGTAGAACACGCGCGAGCCGGCGAGGATCAGCCCGTTGTTGCAGCCGAAGGTCGAGATGAGGATCAGGCAGGCCATGACCGTTCCGGCACTGGCGCCGAAGATCATCTCGGCTGCCGCCACGCCGACGCGATCCTGGGTGGCGTGTGCCACACCGCGCGCGAGCACCGACACGCCATCGGGGCTGCCGTTCATCGGCAGCACCAGCAGATAGGCCAGGTTGCAGGTGATGTAGAGCAGCGTCACCACGCCGGTCCCCATGAGCAGGGCGCGTGGCAGGTTGCGCTTGGGGTCCTGCACCTCGCTCGCGGCTGACGTCACGCCCAGCCACGCCGTACTCGAGAACAGCGATCCGACCATCGCCGTACCGAAGGCCAGCACGAAGGTCGAATTGAGCGTCACGTTGCCGAAGAAGTTGCCGCCGGAGAAGTTGGCGGCGATCGCCTCGCTGTTGCGACCGATCAGGATGCCCAGGATCACGATCATCGCGAGGCCGAGCAGCTTGGCGGCGGTGAGCACCGTCTGCAGCAGCTTCCCCCCTTGCACACCGCGCAGGTTGATCCAGGTCAGCAACCAGACACTCAGCAGGGCGATCAGCCGTTGCGGTGACAGTCCGATCTGAATGGCGTTTGCGGCAGACTTGCATCCAAGCCAGGACACACAGAGATCGCCCTGCGGGAACCACGAGAAGCGATCGGGGGTGATCGATGGCCACAGCACGCCGAGAAACCGCCCAAATGCCACCGCGACGGCGGCAATGGTCCCTGTCTGGATGACGACGAACAGGGTCCAGCCAAAAAGAAAGCCCATCACTGGGCCCATCGCTTCCCGCAGGAAAACATACTGTCCGCCGGCGCGCGGGAACATCGCCGCGAGTTCCGCCAGCGAGAGCGCACCGGCCATGGTGATCAGCCCAGTCAGGAGCCACGCCATGAGGAGCCAGAACGGTGACCCCACGGTGCGAGCAATGTCGGCTGACACGATGAAGATGCCCGACCCGATCATCGATCCCGCCACGAGCATCGCGGCATCGCCGAGCGTCAACGCTGCCACGAACCCTCGGCCTTCGGTCGTCGTGCCGCCAAGGTGACCTGCAGGCGCAGTCTTGGACGTCTCCCCGCGAAGTTCCGACATACCCGATGGACAGAGGTAACCGTACAACCTGGCCCGCTGCGGCACGGGCGATGCGACCGCGGCAAGCTACGCACGGGATCGGCGCGCAACCAGTCACCGGTTACGCGGCGGTTACAGACCCGGACTGCACACCGTCGCATGCGTCTGCGCGAACGCACGAAGGGCGGACCGCAAGGCCCGCCCTCAGAGAAGAATCTCGTACCGATATGTGAACTTGACGGCGATGCCGCCGCGTGTGGCTGGCCGGAATCGTTGCTCGCGTAAGCTCGCAAGGAACTGGTCGTCATATCCGCCGTCGCCCGACCGCGGCGAGAACTCCGCGCTCACCACCTTGCCCGTCTCGTCGATCTCCAACTCGATGATGATCGTCTTGCCCTTGAGCTTGCGGGGCGTGCCTTGCGGCGGCACGAACATGGCCCGCGGATTCGGCGGATAGGTGAACGCATTGCCCCCGCCGGTCCCGGGGCCGATCGCCGACCCGGTGCCGGTGCCGACCCCACTCCCCGTGCCACCACCGGTACCGGGTCCATTGCCGGCACCGGCGTCCTTCCCGGCTCCGGCGCCTTCACCGGCACCGGGTGCTGGCGCCGAGACCGGACCAGGGGTCGGCGGCGCATCGGGGGCTTTCGGCGACGTGACCGGTGGTGGGGTTTCGACCTTCGGTGGCGGCACCTCGGGCTTCTTCACTTCCGGCACCGGCGCGATCGGGGGCAACACGCTTGGGGCGCTCTTGGCGGGCGGCGGCGGTTGGCGCAATTGGTACTGCTGGATGCGCTCCGGCGTGATGGGGCTGCCGCCACGCCCGCCGCCGCCGCCGCCCGCCGGCCCCGGACCTCCGGCGCCATCGGTCAGCGCTTCCGCAATCTCCGTCCGGAACCGGAAGACGAGCAGAAAGACGAGCAGCAGATGCACGGCAATCGCCACGGTGACGGCCTGCTTGCGGTTGACCTTCGTCGCCCCCTCGGGCACCCCGATCAGTGGCCGGAGCCTGGGGCGCTCGCCGGACGGGCGTGGTGTGACGTCGACGTTGTCTGGGAGGCTGCTATCGTGCATCGGCAGGGTGCGTGGGGAGTCGGGCAGCAGGCATTCTACGCCGGACGCATGTGGAAAGGTTCGTCCCGAACGCGAGAGTGGGCGACCAGGCTTTCGCCTCGTCGCCCACTGACGGCGATCACTCGCCGATCGCGTTTATGGTGTCGTCGCCGGCATGTGGCCGATGACCTTCACACCGGCACCGCGAGCCACGTCCATCGCGAAGATCACATCCTGATACGTCGCCAGCGAGTCACCCTTGACGAAGATCAGCTTGTCGGGCCGCGGCTCGTAGATCTCCTTCAGTCGCTTCGCCAGATTTTCCCTGGTCTGCTCCTCGGAGTTGACCTTGAACCGGCCGCCTTCCATCACCTGCAGCACGATGTTCGGCGGCGGCTCACCCGGCGGGGTGGGCTGCGGCGTGGGATCGGGCAGCTGCACGTCGATCGTCTTGCGGGCCATCGGTACGATGACCATGAAGATGATCAGGAGCACGAGCAGCACGTCGATCATGGGCGTGACGTTGATGTCGTTCGTCAGGCCGCCCTCGGAATCTCCAGCGCTCATTGCCATTAGGGCTTCTTGCCTCCGCTCAGATCGAGAGGATTGCTGCCGTTTTTCGGCGAGTCACCGGCAACCGTGGACTCAGTACCGGGCGTCTGGTCGGCGATCAGACCGGACACACGCACACCGCCCTTCGAAATCACATCCAGCGCCGTCTGCACCTTGTGATACGGCAGTGCGGCGTCGGCCTTCACGTACATGATCTTGTCGATCGTGCGTGCATCGTAAATCTGTTTCACCAGCTGCTCAAGATCCGCGTTGTTGATCGGCTTCTTGTTCAGGAAGTACTGGCCGTCCTTGTCGATGCCGAGCACCTGATCCGCGTTTTCATCTTCGGGATGCGCCTTGATGTTCTGGCCCTTGGGCGGGGTCGCCTTGAAGCCAGCAGCAATTTGCGGCACCACGATCATGAAAATGATCAGGAGCACGAGCATGACGTCGATCATCGGGGTGACGTTGGGTTCGGCCTTGACCGAACCCCCGCCGCCTGCGGACATCCCCATCTGACGCTCCCTTCGTTATGCGGTGAGACCAGCTCAGGTCATCGGCTTCTGGCCACCGGCCGTCGTGTTGAACTCGCGGGTGAAGCGGGAGCGACCGAACTCACCGGACACGCCCTTGATGAGATAGTCGATCATCTCCTTCGAGGTGTACGTCATTTCGGCGGTCAGGTTGTCGATCTTGGTCTGGAAGTAGTTGTACGCCCACACGGCCGGGATGGCCACGATCAGACCGAAGGCGGTGGTGATGAGCGCTTCGGCGACACCGGCCGAGATCGAGGCGATACCGCCCGAGCCGGAAGCGGCCATGCCCGTGAAGGCGTTCACGATACCCATCGTCGTGCCGAGCAGACCGACGAACGGCGCCGTGGCACCGACCGTTGCGAGCACGGCATTGCCACGCTTCAAGCCAACGATCGTCATCAGCATTTCACGTTCAACCGCACGCTCTGCCGTGTTGATGTCCGACACCGTCACCGAGCCATCCTGGATGAGCGGGCGGATTTCACCGAGCGCGCCACCGAGGACACGGGCCACATGCGACTTCTTGTACGTCTCGGCCAGCTTGATGGCTTCGCCGAGATTGTCTTCTTCGAGGAACTGCGAGAATTCCGGCGCGAACTTGAGTGTCTCGGCCTTGGCGGCGCGGAGCGTCCACCACTTGCCGAACATCACGGTGAGCGACCAGATCGACATGGCGAAGAGCGTGTACACGATGCCCTTGGCGAACATGCCCATCGACTGGTACAGCTCCATCATTGACAGATCCATCGGATACTCCCAGTGCTAGTTGGTGAGGAAGAATGCCGGGCGACGCCGGGAACTATCGATTGAGCGCGAACGCGAACGGCTGCTGCACCAGCATACGGACCTTCCTGCCGCCGATCTCGGCGGGGAGGAACCGCATGCGCGGCAGGGCGGCCTTCACAGCCTGACCGAACGCATCGTGTGTGGCTCGGAGCACCTTGAAGGATCCGAGCTCGGCACGGCCCGTCGTGTCGACGACGAACTGCACCAGCGCTTCACCTTCCACACCGGAGCTCTTCAGCATCTCGGGATACGCCGGCGCACCGCTGCCGGGGATCGCCGCGGCTGCCTTTTCGACCTGAAAGTCGAAATATGGCTGGTCGCTGATCACCGGACCGGTTCCGCCTTCCACACCCTTGGCGATGCCGCCCTGCACACCCTTGCCGCTGAAGTCCGCTTCGTCCGTCGCCTTGCGGCTCAGGTCGACGTCCGGAATCACGTCCGGCACTTCGATCGGCGGGGTCAGCACCTGGAAACCCTTCGGCGGAGCCACCTGCGCCACGACCTGGTCAGGCGGGGGCGCCTCCTTCGGCTTCTCCGGCTCAGGCTCCTTCTTCGTCTCCGTGAGGACGACCTTCTCTTCCTTCGGCTTCTCGAGCGCCTCGGCGGTCTTCTTCGTCAGCACGACCGCTGCAGCGATCAGCACCGTGTGCAACACGATCGAAATGACCGTGCCACCGAGGCTGCGCTGCTTCTTTGCCTTCGTTTCCAGCAATTGATCGAACATCCACCCTCTCCATTATGCCGGATGATGGTCGAACGGGACACCGCAATAGTGCCAGCAGGGCGCGCTCCGGGACACTGGGGCTGCATTACGATTGCCTTAAGCGTCCGTGACGCGCCGTCCATGTTGCTGCGTCGGTGTACGTCGCGCGGCCACTTGCATGCAGCCGCTCTGCAGATTACGCCACGCGTGTCGGCGTCGGCAGCACGCTGCCATCGTCGCGTCGAACGGCGCCCGGCAGCGTCACAGTGAAGGTGCTGCCGCGACCCAGCCGGCTCTGTGCCGTGAGGGTGCCGCCATGGGCCTGCGCGATGTACTGACTGATCGCGAGCCCGAGCCCCGTGCCACCGCGACCACTCGCGCGTGACCGGGCGCGATCGGCGCGCCAGAACCGCTCGAAGATGAATGGCAGGTCGGCCGCCGCGATGCCCATGCCGGTGTCCTTCACCGTCAGCACCGCGTTCCCCTGCTCCGCCACCAGCGACAGCTCCACCGTACCGCCGACGGTCGTGTACTTGATGGCATTCTCGACGAGGTTCAGCAACAGCTGCCGCAACCGCGGCGCATCGCCCTCCACCGTCAACGACTCACAGTCCGACAGGACCACCAGAATGCCATTCGGCTCGCCGAGAATCGTGGCCGTCTCGGCGATGTCGCGCAGGATCGAATCGAGCAGCACCAGATCGCGCACGAGGTCGAAGCGTCCCTCGTCGGCACGCGCCAGACTGAGCAGGCTGTTGACGAGGTCTGCCATGCGGGTCACCTCGTTGAGTGCTTCCTCGAGGTACTCCATCTGCTCATTGGAGCCACGCCGCGCCATCATCGCGCGCTCGATGCTGGCACGCAGCACGGTCAGTGGCGTCTTCAGTTCGTGGCTCGCGTCGGCGGTGAAACGCCGCAGCCCGCCGAAGCTGTTCTCGAGGCGGCCGATCATGGCGTTGAGCGTCCCGGCCAGCCGCGCCAGCTCGTCACCCTGCGGATCAGCACCGGCCAGACGCTTGTGCAGCGAACGTCCGTCGGTGATCGCCTCGAGTTCGCTGATGATCAGCGTCAGCGGCCGCACCGCGACACCGCCGATGAGGTATGCCGCCGTGCCGGCCATGATCAGCACCACCGGTGCCAGCATCAGCATCGAGCGCAGCAGGTCGCCCCACACTTCCTCCGTGGTGCTGGTGGAGCTGCCGGCCACGATACGCGCAATCGGCGTGCGCGGGTCGTTCTCCAGTCGCGCCGAGAGGAAGATCTCGTCTGAGCGGAGTGTCAGCAGCGTGGCCGTGGTGCCGGGGTCGATGTCGAGCGCACTTTCCTGCAGTGCGGTGAGGTCCGACGCCGGCAGCGCACGCGCCTTCTCCGACACGTACACCATGCGACCGTCGGCGTCGAGCACCATCAGGTAGTCGGGAATGACCTCCAGCGCGCGCACCAGTTCCGGGGTCAGCTTCGACCCGACCAGCGAGTCGCGCGTGATCGTCACGGTCCCGCGCAACTCGGCATCGGTGATGATGCGGATGGCGAGCTCCGATTGTGACGCGGCGTACCGCTGCAACTCGCGATAGTACGCGGCATCCTTGCGGCCGAGCCAGAGGCCACCCGCGAACACCAGCACGCAGATCGCCATGGCCAGCAGCACCAGCAGCGTCACGCGCGCCCGGATCGACTGAATCACCCGCTCACTCCTTCACCACGTAGCCGACCCCGCGGACCGTCCCGATCAGCTTCACCTCATGCGTCGCATCGACCTTCTTGCGGAGATGGGTGATGACGACGTCGACGATGTTGGTGCCGGGATCGAAGTGATAGCCCCATGCATACTCGGTGATCAGCGTGCGGCTCATGACCCGACCCGGATGCCGCATCAGGTACTCGAGCACCTTGAACTCCTTCGGCGTCAGCTCGATGCGCACACCGGCGCGTGTCACTTCGCGCGTATCGAGGTCGACGACGAGGTCGGCCACCTCCAGCCGCGGGGAGGCGAGCTGGCGAGGACGGCGCGACAACGCCTCGATGCGCGCGAGCAGCTCCTCGAAGGCGAAGGGCTTGGTGACGTAGTCGTCCGCACCCGCGCGCAACGTCTGGACCTTGGCGTCCACCGCATCCTGCGCCGTGAGGACCAGCACCGGGCGCTGGAATCCGCGGGAGCGCAAGGTCCGCAACACCGACAGGCCATCCTTGCCGGGCAGACGCATGTCGAGGATAATGATGTCGTAGGCGTCGCCCTGACTGGCAGCGCGCTCGCCGGCCTCGCCGTCCGATTCGAGATCGACGGTCCACTGCTGTTCCTCGAGTCCGCGCTTGACGAACTGTCCGACGATCGGATCGTCCTCGATGACGAGAATTCGCATCAGCGTTCGCCGCCGTCTGGGTCGTGAGAGATCATCGGGGAAAGGTGATGACCTGCCACGCTTCGTGCGAGGCCCGTCAGGTCTTCGGTGCAGACCGGCCAGGCGACGCGTGCCGGCAGCCGGACGGTGATCGGTGCGCGGGCCGTCGCGGATGCAATCACGACGCGCCGGCTGCCGTGCGCCACCGAGAGCCAGCGCGCCAACGCCTCGGCCTGTCCCGGCCGGTGTGAACGCAGCACCACCGGCACCCGCGCGTCGGCAGTGGCGCGGAGGAGTGTGCGCAGCACGGCAGTCAGGGCGGCATCGGACACACGCATCACCAACGATACGGTGTCCGAGCCAGTGCAGCGTGTCGAAAGTGCGCCACTGTCATCCGATCGGTGCGTGCCGCGCCGAGCAGGCGCCGGGTCACCCCGCAGCGATGGCCGCAAGGATCTCGGCATTCGTGCGGCTCTTTCCCGGTGACTCCTCGACATGCGCCCAGCGTACGATGCCGTCGGTGTCGATCAGGAAGTACGCACGGTTGGCGAAGAACAGCTCCTCCAGCAGCACACCGTACGCGCGACTGGCCTCACGCTTGAAGTCGCTGAGCAGGTCCACCGAGAGCGTGTGCTTGGCCTTGAACTCCTTCAGCGTGGGGACGCTGTCCACGCTGACGGGCAGCACAGTGACGCCGGCGGCAGCGAACGTGTCGTAGTCGTCCGTGAAGGCACACATTTCGGCCGTGCAGACACTGGTGAAGGCCAGGGGGAAGAAGGCCAGCAACACCCGCGCAGCGCCCTTGTACTGCGAGAGGGTGACAGGCGAGCCGCTGGTCGAGTTCAGCGTGAAATCCGGGGCGGCGGAACCGACGACCGGGACGGGCATGGGGAGACTCCTGTGGCATTGGTGCAGTGCGCCCACCGCCTTGACGCTGGCGAGGGGGATTGACCAGCCAAAGATGCCGTACCGAACCGGAAACGGGAGTCGGAACCCCTGCCCGCCCGCGACCGGGGCAGGTACACTGCGCAGGGACATGACCAGCTCTCCCTCCAATCCGTCGTCCTCAGCAGCGCCCGGCCCTGCCTCCGGAGGCACCGAGGCGGTCGGATTCATCCTCCGGCTGGGCCGGGCACTGCACAACGCAGGATTCTCGGCGCACCGGCTGGAAGCAACCCTCTCGGACGTGTCGCGGAAGCTGGGGCTCGAGGCGCAGTTCTTCTCGACGCCGACGTCGATCATGGCAGCCTTCGGTCCGCCTGACTCCCAGCGCACCCACCTCATCCGCGCGGAGCCAGGATCGACCAACCTCAGCCACCTCTCCGGCCTCGATCGGATTGCCCGCGACGTGATGTACGGCACCGTGGGCCCCGTGGAAGGATCGCGCCGGATCGACCAGCTCCTCAGTCAACCGCCCAGCTGGTCAGGCGCACCAGTCCTCCTCGCCTTCGTGCTGGTTTCAGTGGCCGTCGCCTCCTTTCTCAAGGTTGGCGCGACGGATCTCATCGGCGCGGCGCTGCTTGGCCTGGTGTGCGGGCTGATCGTCACGCGCAGCCGCAAGCACAGCGACTGGCTCGATATCGAGGAGCCGATGAGCGCCTTTCTCGTGGCGACGATCGCGCAGCTCTTCGCCGCCGTCACCGACAGCGGGTCTGGCTACGCCATGACGGTGGCTGGGCTCGTGGTGCTGCTCCCCGGCATGACCTTCACCACCGGTCTGATCGAGCTCTCGACGCGACATCTGGCCAGCGGCACCGCGCGCCTCAGTGGCGCGCTGGTCACGTTCCTCGGTCTCGGCTTCGGCGTGGCGCTGGGGACCAAGCTCGGGGCGGCGATGGGTGCGTGGCTGGTGTCGCACGACGTGATCATGCACGTGGCCAACACGGCGCTGCCCTTCTGGGTGGAAGGCATCGGCGTGCTCATTGCACCGCTGTGCTTCACCGTGTTGCTGCAGGCGAACGGGCGTGAGGCACCGTGGATCGTGCTGACCGCATCGGCTGCGTATCTGATCTCGCGATTCGCGGGACGGGCGCTGGGCGAGGAGCTGGGGGCGTTCCTCGGCGCACTGGTGGTCAGCGCGGGCAGCACCTTCATCGCCCGATGGCGCGACACGACGCCGATCGTGACGATCGTGCCCGGCCTGCTGATTCTCGTGCCGGGCAGCATCGGGCTGCGCAGCGTCACGAGCTTCTCGCAGCAGAAGGTGGTGACGGGTGTCGAGACGGCGTTCAAGGTGGCGCTGATCGGCGTGTCGCTCGCCGCCGGCATTCTGGCAGGGCGGGCACTCACCGGTGCCATTCGCCGACGCACTCGGCGCCGGGCCGAGTCGGAGATCGTGACACATACCGATGAGTGGACGATCTCGCGCGACTGGCGTTGAACGATCCAGGTCCGGAGACCTGGGCAGCCTTGGCCGCAGCGCACCACACGCCAATTCGTGGTCTGCTCAGCAACAGCAACTGCGTAACGCAAGCCGCCTGCGGCCGTTCAGTTCTGCGGCCGCCGCAGGCGGCTTGCGTTAGGCAGTTGCTGTTGCCGTTGCTGTTACTGAGCACACCACGAAATGGCCTGTAGTGCGCCGCAGAACAGGCTGCCCTGCACATCAGACGTGCTACGCACATTGATGCGGCTGGATCAGAAACACGAAGGCGGCTTCGCAGAGCGAGGCCGCCTTCGTGTTGAACCATGGAGGTCCGGGGACTCGAACCCCGCACCTATTGCTTGCAAAGCAATTGCTCTACCAGATGAGCTAGACCCCCCAAACGTCGCGTGTTCCCGACAAGCCGTAGAGTAGCAATTCCTGCCCGTTCGATCAAGTCCCTGCAACGACGAATGCCGACCCATGAGCGGTCGGCATTCGTTGGACTGCGATGAATCGATGGCCTGCGGCTACTCGTGCGCCGGCAGCGGCTCCATCGTCCGGATGTCCACCGGGATCTGCACTTCGTCGCGGTACTTCGACGTCATCCAGCTGATACGGAGGCGCGGGAAGGCCTCGAAGAACTGGGTGTAGCAGGTGATCCAGAGGCCGAAGTACATCGCGGCCATCCCCAGCTCCTGCCAGCCGAACGGCACGCCGTCGGTGGGGACTCCGTACAGCGACGGGTACACCTCGATGTAGCGCTGCAGGTACGTACCCGTCAACGAGACCACGGCGAAGAGGATGTTCGTGGGAATGAACATCTTCGCGCCCTTCGAGATGAGGCCCGGAAACGGAGCCACGAACACGAGCATCAGGACGGCGAAGCTGACCGGCAGCCACGGATCGATCAGGCGGAGGCGGAAGAAGTGCGTTTCTTCCCCGATATTGCCGTACCAGATGATCAGCAGCTGGGCGAACGTGGTGTAGCCCCAGAACGCCGTCCAGGCGAAGCGCAGCTTGCCGAGGTCGTGGATCTGCTGATCGCCGAGGATCTCGTAGATGGTCGGGTTGCTGAAGTGCTTCCGCCACATGTAGAAAATGACGGCGAAGCTCATCAGGAAGCCGTTGATGCCGGTCATGAAGCTCCACCAGCCCCACAGCGTCGAGAAGAAGTACACGTCGAGCGCCATCGAGAGGTCGTAGTGCAGCATCATCCAGCCGAAGCCGAAGATGATGGCCATGGCGACGGCGATCTTGCCCTGCAGCGAGTGCTGGTTGTGCAGTTCGCGGCGCTCTTCACCCCATCCGGCGCGCATTTTGGCACGGAGACCAGCGGCCCACTTCGCGCCACCTTCCGGCAGCTGCGCGACGTCGATGCGGAGCGAGTTGTAGATGAACCACAACTGCAGACCGTACAGCACCGTCACGATGCCGATCTCGCGCAGCGCGAAGAAGGCATGGTTACCCAGCCAGAACATGCGCTCCGAGTTCGGCAGCGAGTTCGGGTCGGCGACCCACGGGAAGATGTGCTTGCCGCCGATGGTGAGGCTCAGCACCAGGAACAGCCACGACACCGGCAGGAACGCGGCGTAGCCTTCCATCATGCGCGCGATGGAGCGCGACCAGCGAGCCGTCACGATGCGGAAGATCGCGACGAACATCACGGCGCCGGAGCTGATGGCGCTGAAGTACAGCCAGTGGTAGTGGAATGCGCGCCAGATGCGGTCCGGTGACGTCAGCAGGCCACCGATGAAGGCGGCGAGTCCGACGGCCGTCGACGCCAGCGCCGCCGTCTTGATCCACGCGGCGATCGGCTTCGACGAAGCCGCGATCAGGTCGGCTTTCGGCGGATAGGTCGGATTGTGAATGCTCACTAGTGCGTCCCCTGCTCAGCCGGCTTGGCGGTCGTGAGTTCACCGGCGGCCTTCGGCACGACCGGGGTGGTGGTGCTCGGACGCCACATCGGAGCTGGCCGCGTTGGCGCCGTCTTCGTGTAGGTCGGGATCGTGAAGCCCGTCTGCCCGGGATAGCCGAGTGGGCCGGTGGCGATCGTGCGACCAGGGAACATGCCCTGCAGTCCTCGCACGTAGTTCACCACGTCCCAGCGATCCGGCTCTTCGATCCGGTTGTAGCTCGGCATCGATCCGCGACCATTGCGCAGCATCCCGTACACGTAGCCATCCGTACGCGCCTTCGTCATGTCGGTCATCAGGTTGATGGCCGGCACGCCGTACTTGGTGGTTGGGCCATTGCCCATGCCGCCGTCGCCGTGGCAGACCGCGCAGTTCTGCTGGTAGTAGCGCTGGCCGTTGGCGAGCGATGAATCGAGCTCAGCGGCGGACAGCGTCGCCGGGTCCTTCGGATTGACGAGGCCGGACATCGAGTCGATCACGTTCGGCAGCGCCGCGTAGCTGTACGTGTAACCGGGGGTCTGCAAGCCGGTCACCGGCACGGAGTTCACCGGCTGTCCTCGCGGTGCAATCGTGTCGGCGACGGAATCCCACGGCTGGATGGCCGGCTGATCCCGGAAGTCGGTGAACCACGAGCAGGCGCCGAACAGCAGCGGCACGAGCGTCGTCGCGGCCACGCGAAGCGTCTTAGCGCTCACCACGAACCTCCACAGCCCCATGGGCCTTCAGCGTCTTCTCGAGCTCGGCGAACTTGTCCGGCGTCGCTTCGATCCAGATGCCGTAGTCGCCGTGCGTGAACCGCTTGTCGAACCCGAAGTTGGTCACGAGCCGCGGGATCTGCGCATTGATGAACATGCCGGCCACCGTGCTCAGGCAGCCCACCATCACGAACATCTCGAAACCCATGATGGTGTACGGGATCCAGCTCGCGATCGCCTTGCCGCCGACCTGCAGCGACCAGTACTGCGAACACCAGATCGAGATCCAGTAGCCGAACGTCACGCCGCAGGTGGCACCGATCAGCGTGAAGACACGGACCACGCTGGTGGGGGCATCGATCGCATCGTCGATCTCATGCTGGATGGTCGGCGAGTAGACCGTGACCTTGGGCACCTTCTTGGCCTTCAGGTCGCGGATCGCGCCGCAGACTTCATCCAGATTCGGAAAAACTGCCAGAACGCCCTGCATCAGTGGTGTCCTCCATGATCGTTCTTGACCTTCGGCGGCACGATTTCCTTCACTTCAGCGATCGCGATCACGGGCATCTGCTTGATGAAGAGCAGGAACCACATGAAGAACCAGCCGAACGAGCCCACCAGGAAGCACATGTCGATCCAGCTCGGCGCGTAGGTCGTCCACTGCCACGGTTCGAACTCATGGCTCAGCGACGGCACCACGATCACGAAGCGCTCGTACCACATGCCGATGTTGATGATGATCGACAGGATCCAGAGCCAAGTCGGGTTGCGACGCAGCTTCTGCGAGAAGAGCGACAGCGGGAAGATCATGTTGCAGAGGAGCAGGATCCAGGCGCTCCACCACCACTGCCCGAACACGCGGTTCCAGAAGTACTCCTGCTCCGGTGCAACGCCCGAGAACCAGGCGATGAAGAACTCGGAGAGGTAGCCGCAGCCCACCATGATCGACGTGAAGAGCACGACCTTGGCCGTCGCGTCGAGGTGGTTGAGCGTGACGTAATGCTCGAGGTGCCACCACTTCCGGATCGGGATCAGGATGGTCCACACCATCGCGAAGCCGGAAAAGATGGCGCCGCCCACGAAGTACGGCGGGAAGATCGTGGTATGCCAGCCCGGCGTGAGCGCCATCGCGAAGTCGAACGACACGACGGAGTGCACCGAGAGCACCAGCGGCGTACTGAAGGCCGCCAGGAACATGTACATCTTGGCGAAGTGCCGCCACTCACGGTCGGTGTTCTTCCAGCCCAGCGAGAGCATGGCGAAGATCCGGCGACGCACCGGATTCGTCTCCTTGTCGCGCATGACGGCGAAGTCAGGAATCAGGCCGAGATAGAGGAACGTCGTCGAGATCGTGAGGTAGGTCGAGATCGCGAACACGTCCCACAGCAGCGGGCTCTTGAACTGCGGGAAGAGCAGACGCCAGTTCGGATACGGAATCAACCAGAAGAACTTCCAGGGCCGCCCGATGTGAATGATCGGGAAGAGACCGGCCGTCATCACCGCGAACACCGTCATCGCTTCGGAGGCGCGATAGATGGTGGTGCGGAATCCGGCGCGGAAGAGATACAGGATGGCCGAGATCAGCGTACCGGCGTGACCGATACCCACCCAGAACACGAACGTGATGATGTACACGCCCCACATGACCGGCGGCACGTAGCCGGCATTGCCGAGGCCCCAGTAGATCTGGTAGGTCCACGCCGACGCACCGACGAGCATCGCGAGGATCGCCGCGCCAAGCCCAAGGAACCACTTGGGGCTTGGCTTGAGCGTCGCGAGAATCTCGTTGTCGACCTGCTCGAACGTGCTGACGCCAGGAACCTGAATTCCTGCCGCAGGAATGTTCGGGCGCTTGATCTTGCCCGTGACGGGCTGAACAACAGTCGCCATTCGGGTCAGGCCTCGACCGTGTGGTTGATCTTCTTGAGATAGACCACGGCCGTGTAGGTGTTGAGCACCTCAAAGACGTGATACGCTCGCTCGTCCTCTACCTGCTTCGCCACCGTCCATGCCGGATCGGCCGCATCACCGAAGGTGATCGCCTTCGACGGACAGGCCTGCGCGCAGGCCGTCGTGAACTCGTCAGCCTGCAGCGGACGATGCTCGAGATCCGCCCGCGTCTCGGCCTCACGGATGCGCTGCACGCAGAAGGTGCACTTCTCCATGACGCCCTTGCCGCGCACCGTGACATCCGGGTTCAGCTGCATCTGCATCGGCTCGGGGAACGCATACTGACGGCGTCCCGGCTCACCGTACCCGAACCAGTTGTAATACCGGACCTTGTACGGGCAGTTGTTGCTGCAGTAGCGCGTGCCCACGCAACGGTTGTAGACCTGCACGTTGAGGCCGTCCGGCGAGTGGTACGTGGCGTACACCGGGCAGACGGGCTCGCACGGGGCGTTGCCGCAGTGCTGGCACATCATCGGCACGAAGCGCGTATCGAAACCGGGATCGAACACGTTTTCGGAATCGTCGGCGCCCTCGAAGTAGCGCTCGAGGCGGATCCACGCCATCTCACGACCCTTGAGGATGTTGGCGCCGGGCCGCGTGTCCCACACCGTCGGGGAGAGCGCGCGGCCCTGCCAGCTCGCACCCACCGTCGGGATGTTGTTTTCGCTGTAGCAGGCGGTGACGCACGCAGAGCACCCGGTGCAGCGGCTCAGGTCGACCGTCATGGCCCAGCGACGCTTGGCCATGCCACTCCAGTGCTCAGTGGAGTACATCTGCTTGTCCTTCGAATCCTGCGTGCCCAGGTCGCCCTGCGCATCGTTGGCAACGGGGCTCTTCAGGCCGGGCAGGAACGCCGTCGGCGCACCGCCGACGAACTCGTGCTCGTTGCCGCCCCACTCCTTCGGGCCGAGGTCGTGACCACCTTCCGCCGCATTGGCATCGTGCTGCGTCGTGGCGGCACCAGTGCCTCCTGCAGCCGCGCCGTGATTCTCCTTCGGCGCACTGCGCGCTGCCACCAGCGCGGCCAGCGTGCTCGCCTGACCGATGCCACGTGAATGCTGCCGGGCCGAACCTTCGACGGTGATCAGATCGGTGTTCTCACCAGTCTTGGTCACCTTCGCCTTCATGCTCGTGTAGGCAATCGCACCGGACAGCGCATCGGTGTCACCCGACACGAGATCGACGGCGTTGATGCCGACCCCTTCCGCATAACGGCCGTAGCCGGTGAAATAGGGCGTCTTGCGATCGCCATCGGTGTCGAACTTCTTCCCCGTCTGGCTCTTGTGGCCGAAGCCAAGCGACACGGCGATCGTGTCAGGACGGATACCGAGGTAGTTGTACACGGGCAGCGTGGTCTTTCCTGCTGCCGTCTCGATCGTGACCATGTCGCCGCGCACGAGGCCCAGCTTCTTGAGGGCCATCGGATGCATTTCGACCCACGACTGCCATGCGATCTTGGAGACCGGGTCCGGCAGTTCCATCAGCCACGGCTTGTTGGCACCTGACCCGGTGCCGAGCGTCGGCGACGGGTTGATCACGAGATGGAAGTCACCCGTACCCGCGAACCCGGCGACCGGCTTGCGACCGAGATCTCCAGCGGTGCGCTCTGCAGCACGTGCCGAGGAGCCGGCGGCAACACCCTTCGCCAGAGCGACGGTGTGCGCAGCCTGGCCTCCGGGGAATCGTGCGATCAGCCAGCTGCGATAATCCTTCATGCCGTACTTCGACGCGAGCGCCGGATCCTTCTTCGCCGCGTCCATCAGCACATCGGCGGTGGCGCGGCTCTGGAACACCGGTTCCATCGACGGCTGCTGCAGGTGCAGCGTGCCCGACGTCGGCTCGGCATCGCCCCAGCTCTCCAGACCGTGATGGTCGGGGAGGATCAGGTCGGCGAGTTCGGTCGTTTCATCGGGCACGTTGGTGAATGACACCTTGAAGCCGACCTTCGCCATGCCTTCGGCGAACTTGACCGACTTCGGCAGCGTGTGCACCGGGTTCGCACCGCGCACGAACAGCACCGGCACCGTGCCGGCATTCATGCGATCAGCAACGTTGTAGACCGCAGCCGTGACGTCGAGGCGCTGGTACACACCGAGCGGCGACGCCGGCTTGATCGTGATGCCGACATTGCCGAGCGACTTGTTGTACTCGGCGACTTCCACCGCAACCTGCGTGGAATCGGCACCGTTGCCACCGGCCAGCAGCAAGGAGCGCTTCGCATCGGTGATTTCCTTCTTCAGGCCTTCGAGCGTCGCGACCGACACGTCGGCAGCGGCCGCGGCATCAGCCGCCGACTTGCTGCCGCGCAGGAACTGGATGATCGCGAGTTCGGAGCCCGGACGGCAGGCGATCCACGAGTCTGCATTCAAACCGGTGAGCGAGCGACGGGCACCGATGTAGATCGCGCGCGGTGCGCCGTCGATCTTCGCACGGGCGTCGGCCCACGCGAGCTGCAGCGGAACACTCGGGCCCCAGCCATCGAGGAAGTCGGCACCGAAGCTGACGATCAGCGACGCGGCGTCGAAGTCCAGCGCCGGCCATGCCACGCCGTACGCCGCCTTGTTGGCGGCGATAGCGGACGCCGGGGCGTCAGCGTCGTAGCTGATGTGCGCCGGCATGCCGTAGTCGGTCAGCCAGCTGTCGAGGAACGCCGGGAAGCTGCCCGCCTCATGCTGGTTGATGAATACGGTGCTGCCAGCCTGTCCCTTGCTGCGGACGTCGCCGAGCTTCGTGGCCAGCGTCTGCATCGCCTCGTCCCACGTGACCGGCGCCAGCTGGCCGTTCTTGCGGGCCATCGGCTGACGGAAGCGGTCAGGGTTGTAGAGGCCCTGCAGCGAGGCCTGGCCCTTGGCGCAGAGCGCGCCGCGGTTCAGCTCAGCGTTGGGGTTGCCCTCGACCTTGATCGCGCGGCCGTCGCGGGTCTCGACGAGCACGCCGCACGACGTCGCGCATTCGCGACAGGTGCTGGCGAAATAGTTCGAGACACCCGGGACGGTGTTGTCCGGGTTGGCCACATACGGGATCAACTTCCGCACATGATCCGTACTGCACCCCGTCGCGGCCGTAGCCGCGGTGGTGACGCCCAGGATCTTGAGGAAGTCGCGGCGCTTGACGCCTGACGCTCCCGACTCAGTGCTCATGCAGTAGTCCTCAATCGTGAAACACGACATGGCGTGATGCGCAGTGCATCGCGCCCCGGGGCGGATCGACTAGTAATGGCAGGTGCTGCAGTCATACCGAGCCTTGCGCTCGATGTGACAGTTCACGCACCAGCCCATGTTCAGCGAGGAATACTGGAAGACCTGCGTCATCTTCTGGACTTCGCCATGACAGGTCTGACAGGTGACGCCGCCGTTCGCGTGACGCGAATGGGGGAAGTGCACATACTCCGGCACCTTGTGCATACGCTCCCACGGCACCGGCTGCCCCTTCTTGTAGTACGCGGCGAGCTTCTTGATCTCGGGCTTGCCGGTGGCGACGAGCGTGTGGCAGCCCATGCAGGTCGCGACCGACGGCAACCCGGGGTCCTGCGCCTTGCCGGCCGAGTAATGGCAGTAGGTGCAGTTCATGCCGAGCTTCTGCACATGCTGCGGGTGCGGGAACTTCACCGGCTGTTCCGGTGAGTAATTCTGCGGCGAGCTCGCCCCCGAATAGGCCCACGGGCCCTTCTTCGGGTCGAGCTTGAGGCCCGAGTCGCCGGTGATCTTGGGCAGCGCCATGGCCTCGGTGTTGTTCCGCACCCCATCGAGGTTCGTGCCGCTGAGCCCCGTGAAGGTGGGATAGCCGAGGTTCCCGGCTGCGGGGGCCTGCGCGGCATCAGCCTCGCGGGCGGTGGCACCACTGTAGGCGGACAGGCCAGCCGCGATCGCGGCTACAAGGAAAAACCCTGGGATGGCTGCCCACTTCTTCCGCTGCGTCATTCGGTGAGACCAGTTGAAGTCCGACACCCTGCAACACGCCCCATGTGAAACTTTTCACAAAGTCGGGGCCCATACGAGACCAAAGAAAGCGAGGCCATGAAAATCACGCAAGTCGTTGTGGCATCGCACAAAACGCGGTTTAGACCGGTACTATTGCAACTCCATTCGTCACAGCAACCTCCCGACGGCCAGTCCGGTTTTACGCGGACGGAGCCGTTCGCCCTTACCGGTCAACGCGACTTGCCGCTTCACGGATTTCCGCACCGGTCGAGATCGTGACTCGGGGCAACAACGCGGCCGTCAGGGAAATCGTTGCCAGCGGGGCCTGAATCAGCCGCATCGGCCAGAATCCACCGAAGACGAAGCGGTCTCCTCCGATCGTCCGGAGGAGATGCTCCAGATGATCCTCCGGCGGCCCCCACACCCAGGACCAGTCCCAGAAGCACCGCGCCTGCTCCTCCGGCGTCAGCGACCAATGCGTTTCCTCGATCAGGTCCCGGCCGGCGCCGCTCACGATCACCTGCACCCTCGGATCGCTGCGCACGACACAGCGGATGTGGCCGGCAGACAGATCCCCTGCCCCATCCATCGGGTGACGCTGGCGGAGATCCTCGAAGCGCACCGTCAGCTGCACGATCAGGCCGCGGTCCGCGCACGCGCGGGCCAGCGCGGGCCAGACGGGTGCCGTGGCGCCAAGCCCGAGTTGCATCGGATAGACGCGCACCGAGGGCGCACCGTGCGCGACGGCATCGTCCAGCAACGCTTCCCAGCCAGGCCAGTCGGGCCGTACCGTCGGGGACGGCAGCAGGCGATCGGCGTGCGGCGCCAGCTGTGCGAAGAGCCACGCATTGGACGGCGCGGGATCGCGGTGCCAGACCGACGGCAACGACCCCACCCACGCCTGCCCGATGCCTTCGCGCTCCAGCACACGCACGAGCACTGCGGCATCGGGATGAGGGATCTCGCGAAACGGATACGCGCCGATCCACGCACTCACATCGACGGGAAACGTGGAGGATGTCATGTGAGCCCGAAGTTTCCGGAAGGAAAGATGCGCACGGCGTTCCGCCAGCAGACGTCGTCGAGGTCGTCCTGCGGCAGGCCAATCACCTCGAGCGCCTGGAGCTTGGCGAGGCCGGTGCAGAGCGTGAGATCAGCCGCCCAGAGCAGTCGCTGCGGGCCGATCGCCGTGAGGTAGGCGTCGAGCATGCCGCGATCGACACCGCTGCCGCTGGTATCGGGAAACACGTTGGGGACATCGCGGATCACATTGATCGTGTGCGCCCAGTCGCCGCCGCCGCCGATGTGCGCGAGAATGAAGTTCGTGCCCGGATGCCGGACGGCGAGACGCACGAGTTCAATGGCATCGCTGGCTTCCTGCATGCCCCACTCGCGCTGCCGGTGCTGCCAGACGTGATGCAGCACGGGCAGCCCTCGCCTCCCCGCCTCGGCAGCGATCGGATCAACCAGCGGATCATCGGCGCGCCGGCTGGCGCTGAGCTTCACACCGATCGCGCCACGTGCCACACCGCGTGCGATCTCGCGCAGGGCATGCTCCGTATGGTTCGGATTGACGTGCACGAACGACCGGACCCGTGCGCGCTCCTCATCAGCAATGGCGTACATCGCATCGTTGCCGGCACCGATGTCGTCGGGCGAGGCGAAGTACGTCGGCGAGTTCCGTCCCCACGTGCCGAGGATGGAGGCGACGTGCACCCGCACGCCGATGGCGTCGCCGGCCCGCAATCGGGATGCGTTGTAGCGCGCGTGATCGTGCCGACTGCCGGACCAGTGAAAATGCGCGTGCGGGTCGATGATGTGTCGTGAGGGCATGATCAGCGGGTGAGCGCCCAGAAGAAGGCATCACCGACGGCGGCGATGTCGACTGGCTGCATGGCGCAGGTCGGAAACTGGTAGGGGCCGCGCTTGGCGAGCACACCCGCCATGCGCAGCGCCGCAAGCGTCTCATCCTGCACGATCTCATCTGGCCAGCGCAGGATGAACATCGCGTCGTGACCCGTGGTCGGCAGCCGCCGTCCGGCGCGCTCCGCGGCGCTGGTGATGGTGTCGCGCAATGCGCGCCCAGTGGCGTGGAGCTGCGCGCAGACGTCGCGCTGAGCGTGATGGTCGAGTACGGCATGCGCAGCCGCCAGCGACACGAGCTCGGTGGACAACGTGCTCGAGATCCAGGTGCGCTGCACGGCCGCCATGACGCTGGCACGACCGGTGACGGCGGCCAGCGGATAGCCGTTGGCGAGCGCCTTGCCGAGTGTGGTGAGATCGGGCGTGACACGCAGGACCGTCTGCGCCCCGCCACGATGCAGGCGGAAGCCGGTCTTCACCTCGTCGAAGATCAGCACCGCGCCGACGGCGTCGCAGTGGGTGCGCAAATCGCCCAGCCATTCCGCATCGGCCAGTACCTCCACGAGCGGCTCGATGATGACGGCGGCCAGTGCGTCTCCCGCGTCGTGCAGTGCCACCTGCCAGGCGTCCCGGTCATTGAACGGGAGGTGCCGATAATCCGCATGAGCACCCGCTGGCACACCGGCGGCCGACGTCCACCAGTCGAGCCAGCCGAAGTAGCCGCTGCCAAGGACGAGGTCGCGGCCGGTGTGTGCCCGCGCGATCCGCACGGCAGCCGCGCACGCTTCCGCCCCGCTCTTCAGGAATCGCGTCTGCTCGGCCGAAGGGATCAGCGACTGGAGTCGCTCGGCGAGGGTGACTTCCTCGGTGAACGGCAGGCCGGCCGCAGGGCCGCGCGTGGCGGCGCGGGCGACCGCCTCGGTGATCGCGGGATCGGCGTATCCGATCGAGACAGCGCCCAGCGCCGCCGTGAGGTCGATCAACCAGACGTCATCGGTGGTGCGGATGCGGCAGCCGAGCGCCTCGGTGATGTGCGTCGGACCGTCGTGACCGGTACCGAACATGGCATCGGGCCGCTTGCTGCCGGTGGAGGTTCCGCCCGGAATCACGGACGCAGCACGGGAGCGCCAGTCCGCAGTCATGCGTCGTCGGTGATTCCGGTGGCGTCGGAATCACGTCCTTCCGTCGTGTGCTCGGCGGTGTCGCTGCCGGTCGGAATGCCGGGGATGTCGGACTCCGGCGGCTCGTACATGTCACCATTCAGCGCGGCCTTGAACGAGCGGCGCGTTTCGCGTTCCAGCGTGCGCTCCACCTCGATGGCCATCGACTTCACGAGATCCATCTCGCGCGTGGCCGGCTCGGCGCGCGAGAGGAGAGAGCGGACGGCGCGCATGACATGTTCGGGATTTCGCGTCTTGAAGAAATCGAGCAGGTCGAGGGCGCGGTGGATGCGTTGCACGGTGAGTTCGCGATTCCCGACGGTGGAGACGGGGCCCTCCTTCCGGCGTTCGGGCAGCGTCCGGGTCGCATCGCCGGCCGCAACGTGCAACTCGTAGGCCCCGACGAGGATCGCCTGCGCCAGGTTGAGTGACATGTGCTCGGTGGTCGGGATGCAGACGACGGCGGTGCTCTGGTCGAGCGCCTCGTTGGGGAGCCCGTGATCCTCGCGGCCGAAGAGCATCGCGACCGGACCATCGACCGCACGCTCCAGCGCCAGGCCAGCCATTTCGCGCGGTGCGACCACGGGCCACCGGACGGCCCGCTGCTTGCCGGCGAAGGCGTAGACGGCGACACAATCCTTCAGCGCATCGCTGAGGTCATCGACATGCCGGATACGGCCGGCCAGGTCGCGCGTATTGTGCGCGATGCGTTCGAGCTTCTCCGGGTCGTAGCGCATCGGCCGCACCAGCACGAGGTCATCGAGCCCCATGTTCTTCATCACCCGGACCGTGCCCCCGATGTTGACCGGGTCCTGCGGTTCGTAGAGGACGACACGGATGTTGCGAAGCAGGCTCACGACGACGGGTGCTGGAAGACGATGGTGACGGCGCGTTCAGGGCCCTGACGCGCCCCACGAAGATATGCGGACTCGCCGTTGGCGCCGCTGAGGACGAGCTGGCCGCGGCGGCGTTCACGACCGGAGGGGCGTTCGTTGACACAGCAGTCGAGGACGAATTGGCTGGCGGCCAAGGGCCAGGGCAGTTCGAATTCGACCGAAAAGCCGCGGTCGATCTCCTCCCACGTGGCCGTCAACCCATCCAGCGTCCCCTCAGCCACGGTGAGTCGGACGCCTGCCCCATCCGGCACCGCGATCACACTGTTCCATTTGCCCGTCACCGCCGATCTCCAATGCAACTGGACGCCGTCGCTATTCGTGTCAGCCGGCTCGTTGTCGAGAGGATTCTCGGCAACGACGGCGGCGAACACGGGCTCCCGGTGCAGGCTTGCGCGCACGCCGATGGTGATCCCGGTCGGTGACCGACGTAACTGCAGGCTCGCGCCCGGGGAGCCGGCCTCGGTCCACGTCGCCTCGGTGGGCCGATAGCACTCCACTCCAGCGAAAGAGGCGGCAAACTCGCCATGGCGACGAAGCGGGATGGCGGGCGGTGCAACTGCCACAGGCGACGCAGGCGTGTGCTGCAGCGCATCGGCCCGTCGCATTCCACGAAGTTCGATTGGCGGCGTGGCGTCCGGGCCGATGGACTGCACCGACCAGCCGTCCTCGGTTCTCCGATGGAGCGTCCGTGTACCCAGCCCGCCGCGTTCAAGGTCGACGGGAAAGCACGAGATGTCGATGCCCGCGGCGTCAACTTTCAGCTCAGCCAGCACCTCGGGCGAGGCAAACACGCGCACGCTGCGACCACGGCGGCCGTGCTGCCGCAGCGAGACGAGGCCGTGCGCGCGGCCACCGGGCGGCCCGATCGTGCGCGCGCGCCACAGTGTGGCCGGCGCGTCGCTCCAGAGAAGGCAGGTGAAGCTGGTCTGCCACTGCTCCGTGTGTCGCGCCGGCGATGGCAGGCAGTCGAGCAGCAGGGGGGTCACCGTCTCGCCGCGAATCGCCGCTTCGTGAACATCCGAAAGCCACTCGCTCCCCACGATCGTCGTGGCTGGCCGCCAGGCAGGCTGCGTGTGTTCACCTCGTGCCTGCAACGGGACGTCGAAGTCCACGTCCTGCTCCGACATCCAGGTCACTTCGTCGATCAGATAGCGCAGCATCACCACGACGGTGCGCCGAACTCGCACACCGCTGAGCGGGTCGATGAATTCGGCTGACACCCAGCCTGCGTCCTGTTGCTCATCATGCGCCAGCAGGATGCCCGCCGCAGCGCCCTGATCCTTCCCATCGACCATCGGCGCGTTGTGCGCCAAGGAGCTGCGGTACCACGCGAGCGTCGGCGAGGTGTAGCTGCCGGTGCCAACGTCGTCGAGCCAGCGTGCCGACTGATCAGCGATGACGAGATTGAGACGATCAGGATGGCCATGGCCGGCACCAGGGTCACCGTAATCGAGGCCCACCCAGAACCGACCGGCATTCCGCCGAAAGACGGCCAGCCCCTGCCCTTCCAGCAACTCCGAATGCGCTACCGCATCCGTCAGCGGCGGGAGATCGAGACGCGCCAGCAGGAGCGCACGCCAGCTGCAATCGGCGCGCGCGAGTCGCACGCCACGCTGATTGTGTTCCGCATCGGCGGTGGACGTCGAGCGGCCTGTCTCACCGGGGGCGAAGGTTGGGTCGTACATCATGGCGAGGGCGGCCCTCAGCTCCGGCGTGTCGTGCCGCGCGAGACCACACTCGAGCCAGTCGGCGGTGCGGTACTGCCGCAGCGAGATGCCGTACTGGCTGTCGCGGCGCGCGGGGAACGTGCCATCGGGGAACATCGTGCGGAACGGCGCCGAAAAACCGGCCGCGAAGCGTTGCACCAGCTCCAGCGGCAGTTCGACGCCCGCGCGCTCCGCCAGCGTCACGGCACTGAGCAGTCCGCGATGCGCGAAGAGATGATAGTTCTCGCCTTCGTACCAGCTGCCGTCGGTGTGCAGCCCCGTGCGCAGCAGGTGCCGCAAGGACTCGGCGGCACGACCACGCAGGGCATCATCGCCGAGCAGGCCCGCGGCCGCGAGTCGTGCCGCGCAGTGCCAGACCTCGCGATTGCTGCGTCCCTCCGGAAACGAGGCGATGAGGTGTGCCGAAGGCGCGATCAGCCGCTCGCGCACGACGCCGCCAAGCCCCCGTGGCATGCCCTGCGCCGACTGTTCACGGAGGTCGAGCGCCACGCAGAGGTGCAGCAGCCAGATCGATTCGAGATAGGTGCTGAAGAAGGGACGGGTGGGACCGAGCGCGTTGTCGCGATTGGGCCAGGCGAGGTAGCGATCGGCGTACGTGGTCAGGATCTCGTCCGAACGTGCCGCCGCGCGCTCGTCATCACAGAGCGCTGACAGCGCGGCGGCCCTGGTGCACTGCTCGGCGGTCCAGAGATGTGCGTTCATCAGCCACCACTCGTGGTGGACCTGATCGGTGTACACCACGCCACAGGTCGGGCAGGTGTGCGCCGCGGGCTGCACCGGATCGAACGTCAGCAGCACGGTGCAGTGCACACATCGTCCGCCGTGACGCGTCAGGCGGGACTTGCCCTCCGGCACCGGCACGGTCAGCGCCGCATACAATTCGCGCTGCAGCGATGCGGCAAGGCCACCCAGTGCCTCCGGCACCGACAGCGCCTGTCGGCGTGCGGCCAGAGAATCGGCCGAGAGCAGCAGGGTCATCGGGCCGCCGGCGCGAGGGTCCAGCGAGCGGCGGAGAACAGCTCGCCGCGCAGATCGATGGTGACATGCTGCAGTCGCCGCGTGACACCCTGCACACCGCGTGAGTGAAAGACGGCGGTGGCCGGCACGCTGTCGTCGAGCGTCGCCAACACCTCGCGCCAGACCGCGCTGCGTGCCGTCGAGTCACCGAGCGTGCGCAGGCTGGCAAAGGCCGCACGAAGGTTGGCGGGCCGCCGTGCCCCGAGATCGAGTGCGCCGCCCGACGACGACGGATCGAACAGCGCCGCGAGCTGACTGCGCCCCGGATCCCCGGCGACACCGGTGTAGGTGGCGCAATGGTCGGTGGCGTTGCTCCGGGTGCTGCTCAACAGCGACCCCATGTCGCGGGTGGCGATGCGAAGGTCGATGCCGCGCGCGCGCAGGTCGGCCTGCAGCAGTTGCTCCACCGGATTGTCGCCCGAACCGACCGTGAGCATGATGATCGTCATCGGCTGACCATCGCGCGTGCGAAACGTGTTGCCGTCACGACGCCAACCGGCGGCGTCGAGCAGCGAGTCGGCGCGGAGGGGCGCGGACGGTGTCGCCACCCGTGCGAGGTCCGCGGTGGGTGCGGCGCTGGGCACACCGAAGCCGCCGATGCCGGCATCGACGATGCGCCGCCGATCGAGGGCCAGCGCAATGGCACGACGCACGCGCACGTCCTGCACCGCCGGACAGGCCGGATTGAAGACCAGCCAGTTGGTGAAGAAGGTCGGATAGTCGAGTACTCGCAAAGTCGGATCACGCCGAACGAGGGTCGCGGTGGCCGGGTTCACCCCGGCGATGTCGAGGGCGCCGCTGATCAGCCCTGCCACCTTGGTCGTGGCTTCGTCAACGACCGCCACGACGAGTGTTCGCGTCGCTGCGACGCCGCCAAGCCGAGCGGGAAAACGTGGAACCCGTTCGAGGATCCAGCGCTGCCCCACGTCGCGCGAGACGACGCGATACGGTCCCGATCCGACGGGCGCGTTGGTGAAGGCATCGCGACGCAACTGCGACGGTGCGACGGTCCGCAACCGATGCAGGGGCACCAGCGGCAGTTCGGCCAGCACCAGTGGCACACCGGCCTGCGCCCGTGCGAAGTGCAAGACCAGCGTGTCAGCTGCCGGCGCGCGCGTGCTGTCGAGCGCTGCAAGATCGCTGCGACGGGCGTAGCCGGTGGCCGGGTCTCGCGCCAGGTCGAGCGTGAAGCGGGCATCACGCGCGGTGAGCGGCGTGCCGTCGTGCCATCGGAGGGTGGTGTCGAGGGCGAAGGTGAGCTGCGTGCGCGTGTCGTTCCAGCGCCACCCCGTTGCCGCCCACGGCTCCGGATCGAGGGCCGGCGACAGCCGCAGCAGTGGCGTGAACACGAGGTAGCGCTGCACCTGACGTGACAGGGGATGCACGGTGGTCAGCGGCTGCATGCCTTCGAGATCGGTGCCGGATGCGATCACGATCGTGTCATCGCTTCGCGGCGATCCGGCACAGGCGGTGAGCAGCAGCGCGAACGCGAGGCGGTTGGCGGCAGTGCGTACGCGGGTGATCATTGAGGCGTGAATCACCTGCTCCGCCGCACCGGCTCTGCTTTCGCGCTGCTCTGGCTGGTCTGCACGCTGACGTTTGTGCTGGTGCACTCGGCTCCGGGAGATGCGGCGTTGCTGCTGCTGCCACCGGAGGCCGACGCCGCCACGCTGGCGCGATTGCGCGCCGACCTTGGCCTCGATGCCCCGCTCGTGCAGCAGTACCTGCGCTGGCTGGGGAATATCGCGCACGGCGACTTCGGGACCAGCCTCGCGACGGGCCGACCGGTGACGGAGGCCATCGTGGCGGCACTGCCGGTGTCGCTGGGGCTCGGGCTGTCGTCGCTGCTGCTGACGGTGCTGTTCGGGTTGGCCGTGGGCAGCGTGCAGGCCCGGCGTGCAGGCACGGCGACCGATACCGCGCTGACGGTGCTCAGCACCACGTTGTACTCGGCGCCCACCTTCTGGCTGTCGCTGGCCTGTGTTGCGGCCGTGACCGTGGGCGCGGCGAGCCTCGGCATTCCGCCGCGGTGGCGCCTGCCGGCCTTCGCATTGCGCGATCCGGGTGTGCTCGACTCTGGTGCCGCGGTGCTGGACGTGGTGCGGCATGCGGTACTGCCGGTGCTCGTTTTGACGTTGACGGGAGCGGCCGGAGTGGCACGCTTCGCGAGGTCGGCGATCCTCGAAGCGTCGCGGAGCGATGCACGTCGGACGGCGCTGGCAAAGGGGGTGACCGCCACGGCGGCATGGTACCGGCACGTGGTGCGCGTGGCACTGCCAGGCGTGGCTGCGCTGGTGGCGCTCTCGGTACCGGGAATCGTGGCAGGATCGGTGTTCGTGGAAGGGGTGTTCGCGTGGCCGGGCATGGGCAAGCTACTGCTGACGGCGGTGGCGCAACGGGACCATCCGGTGATCCTCGCCGTGACGCTGCTCTATGCCGCGGCCGTCATCGCAACCAACCTGCTCACCGACAGCCTGCTGCCGTTGCTCGATCCGCGACGGACGCGCGCATGACCATGCCGCGCCGGGTGCAAGTGGCGGTGAGCATGCTCGTGCTGCTGGTGCTGGCCTGCGTGGCTGGTCCATGGGTCATTGATCGCGATCCGAATTCGATCGGCGACGTGCTGGCGCAGCGCTTCGCTGCGCCACTGACCACCGACCGCAGTGGTGCATGGCACCTCGTCGGCACCGACGCATTCGGACGCGATGTGCTCGCGAGATTGCTGATGGCGGGGCGACTGTCGCTGCTGGTCGGCGTGGCCGGCGCGCTCCTGAGCGGTGTGGTGGGTGCGGTGATGGGGGCGTTGGCGGGCTGGCAGTCGGGAATCGTGGACCGTGCGATCACGGCAGCGGCGGACACGTTGCAGGCGATCCCGCGGCTGGTGCTGCTGCTGGCATGCGCGGCGCTCTGGCAGCCGGGAATCCCGACGCTGGTCACCGTGCTGGCGCTGACGGGATGGATGGGCGTGGCGCGCCTCGTACGAGCCGAGGTGCAGGGTCTGGTCGAGCGTGACTTCGTGGAGGCGGCGCGCGTGCTGGGAGCGCCACCCTTGCGGTTGCTTGGGCGCCACGTGATCCCGAACGCGATAGCGCCGGCGCTGGTGGCAACGACGCTCGGCGTCGGCAACGCGATCATGCTCGAAAGCGGCCTGAGTTTTCTGGGGCTGGGTGTGCAGCCGCCGGCACCGAGCTGGGGCAACATGATCGCCGCAGGGCGCGAACATCTGGTCACCGCGCCCTGGATTGCACTGGCACCGGGGCTGGCGGTGGTGATCACGGTCACGGCCGCCACCCTGATCGGTGACTGGCTGCAGGAGCGGATGGCAGGGCGACTGCCCTGACTGCGGTGTGGTCCCTGATTTATGGTTCGGCATGCCCGCCCACATGCGCGCGTTCCTCCTGTCGCTGCAGCCATGGCACCCGACGTTCGATGCGGGGGTGCTGGCCTTCGTGTTCGCCTACGCGCTGGCACAGGTGCTCTTCTGCCTGTCACTGCGCCGGATGGCGATGGCCATTCCGGGGCCGCAGCGCATGTGCAGCCCGCTGGGCCTCTGGATTCTCGTCGTGCCGGTGGCGGGAGCCGCCGCCAGCTTCGGGGTGCTGCGACATGTGTGGGATGCTGCCACGGCGGCGACGGCTGCGCATCACGTCGAGCCGCCGCGGGGCGTCGCGCGGGGCTTTGCGATCGTGTACGGCATGAGCCGGCTGCTGATCCTGCTCCCCGGATTTCATGTGGCGGCGCTGCTCCTCCAGTGCGCAGCGGCGGCGGGATTTCTGGTGCGTCTGGCCTCAGTGGCACGATCACTCCGCACCCCGGACGTTGCGGTCGCCTGATTCGTCCCCACTTGTGTACATCATGAGACGTGGACCTGACTCATGGTACGGGCGACACGGAGTCAGCGGACGAGCAACGTGACCACGCCATGGGGTGGCGCTTCGAAGCGGATACGCGGACCGTTGCCGGTCAGTGCGAGGCCCGGCGTTTCGTCGAGCCGCGAAAGCCGCACCTCGGAGGCTGCACGCGGCAGATGCCAGACGCCGCGCACCGCCGTGCTGCGCTGATTGAAACAGCGCAGCACGAGCCACTCGCCGTCTTCGCTGCGCTTGGCCGTGCTGAACGACAGCCCTTCACCTTCGAGCGTCATACCGGCGAACGCCTCGAGCGGTGTGGCGACGCCGCGCCAGGTCTCGCCCGAGATGGGCAGCAGCATGTCATCCGCCGCCACTTCCAGCGCCGTGATCGCCGTTTCCATGCCGAGCGGCAGGGCGATGATGGCGACGCGCGCCTCGAAGGGGCCGCGGCACTGGGCCCCCGGTGTTGCAACGGGCCAGCCGGCATGGCCCGGACGCTCGTCCACATCGCGACGGGAGAGTTCACCCACCGCTCGAACGAGCGTGATCGCGAGATGCCCGCTTGGCAGGAGTTCGTACTCCGCCAGCCCGTCACTGACGATCCCCAGCCCGTACGATTCGCCGGTGAGGTAGAGCCACCGGTGCAGCGGTGCCGTGGTCAGACGCGATTCGGCGCTCCACTCGCGGGGATCACGCTCGCTGACATCGCGTCGGACGGCACCGAATGCCGCATCGGCGATGACCCGATCGGTGTGGATGCTGCCCGGGAGTGGCAAGACCCACCGCAGGCGATGATCGCCAGCGGGGTTCTCGCCCCGGATCGTCAGCTCCATCCACTCCGTGCCGGCGGTCAGGGAGAGTGTGGCGGTGGCCGTGACATCCACCGCGTTGTCCCGCGCTGGCATTTCGCGTGCGATGGGATCGACGGCCGAGGCGATCATCGCCTCAGGGCGCCGCAGCACCGCCGAATGCTCCCATGCGGCGCGGATCGGCCCCCGGGCCTGCAGTCGTGGCGCCGTCCAGTGCGCGACGATCGGTTGGCCCCGGAGTGAGGGCGTGTAGGTATCACCGGCGTCCGTGGTGCTCTCGAGCCAGCCGAGGGGTTGCACGCGGGCACCGGTGGCGGCGTGTGTCGCCACGACGCCCTGCACCGATGACAGCACGCGCCACGCCGGCCCAGACAATTCGGAATCGCTGCCCCGCACGCGCAGCCGCGTCGGCACGGCAGACACGATGTGGTGCAGTTCGGACAGCGCCACAGGCTGCACGGCGTAGCCACTCATCGGCTCGATCCATGCCATCACGTCGCTGACCCGCACGACGGCGTTGTGTGGATAGTGCAGTGGAGATTCCACGCGGTCGAACTGGCGTGCACGCTGCAGCAATTGCAGCATTTCGTCGCCGGACCACGCAGGTGGCGCCGGTGGCGGGGCGACCCGGGCACCGGAGCGCGATGCACTGCCCGGCCCGACCGGGTCATTCACGGCGGCGTCGATCAGGCGCAGGCGAACCGCACCGCCGCGCGCACGGGGCGCGGGATTCCGCAGCACGAGCGTCGGTCTCCAGAGCGCATCCATCTCGCGCTGGATCGACGGTTCATACCGTACCAGTGCGCGGAGGGCGCCGTCGCGGATCGCTTCCCCCTGTGCCCGCGCGTCGGCCCATCGCAGGTCGGCCGCAACGGCCACGTCGTCGGTGCTGCAGCCGCAGAGCGTGTCGTGCGGATGTGTGGCCAGCAGTGTCTTCCATGCGACGCGGAGCGTGGATTGCGCCCAGTCCTGCGTGAACCACGCCAGTGCGGCCCACGGTTCGGTGTCGCGGAGGAGGAGGCGCTCCATCTGCGCGTTGGCCCGTTTCTGATGCGCTCGGGTCGAGAACGTGCCTTGCAGCGACCACGTCCAACCGGATGAGTCGCGCAGTTCACCGCGGACTTCGGGGAGGGATGCGTCACTTGCGGCCGCCAGCAGCCGCGCGGCGAATCCGCTGAGCGAATCGGCGACGACCGTATGCGGCGCTGCCACTCTCGCCAGCGCAGTGACGGCCTCGGGGCGGGACAGTTGCCGGGCGTGATGATCCGCGCCGTTCGGGAGCAGCGTGACGCGTAACGAATTCACACCGAGGACGGCGTCCCTCATGACTCGCCACCGGGCGGCGGCGGCTGGCGTCGTGACGGGTAACGACGAGCCGACCTCGTAGCCGCTCGTCGGCAGGTGGTAGACGAGGACGCTGTCGCCCCCCGCGTGCGTCCAGCGGACCACCGTCTGCGGCGGATGTCCGGGCCCGCCCAGCCCACGCCAGAGGATGGCGACCCCGAGACCGAAGCCGGCGGCGAGCACCGGGCCGGCCGCGCTGTGCCCGAAGGCGTCGGGCGAGTACAACACGCGCGGAGCCTCGCCCCACGCCTCGTGCACCGTCCGCGTCCCTTCGAGGAGGTTCCTGACGAGCGCTTCGCCGCTGGGCATGAGCATGTCGGCGAGCACGTACCAGGGCCCTGCTTCCAACTGGCCCTCGCGGAGCGCGGCATGCAGGAGGGGGGCTCGTTCGGGCCGGACGTACCGGTAATCGTCGAGCACGATCGCCTGCCCGTCGAGGAGGAACGGCAAACCGTCGGGGGCATCCAGCAGCGTATCGACGAGCGCCACGAGGCGCTGACGCAACACGCCGAGCGGGTGATACCACTCGCGGTCCCAGTGGGTGTGCGAGACGACGACGATGGTGTGCGGCGGATGAGGTTCCATGCAGCAGCGAATATGACGGAGTCGACGGTGGAACGGGTGGGGCGGGTCTGAAGAGGTCAGGAGCAATGGCGCAGCAAGGGGGTCTGCCCCCTTTGCTGCGGGGACGCCACAGTGGAGCAAAGGGGTCGACCCCGTTGGTGTTCTTTTCGCGCACGGTTGTGCGGACCGACAGGGCCGACGATTTTTCATGGGCGGCTCCGGCCGTCGTTCGTGTCCAGCCGCCCCTTCGACGCGCCATGGCACGGGGTTCCATCCCCGCGACAGGCGCGTTCGTCACATCAGCGACCCCATGGAATTCCTTCAGGAACTGTTCTCGAAGCTTCGCGATCTGCCCGAACTGGTGCGCTGGGCGGGGACCGTGGGGATGATGCTCATCATCTTCTGCGAGACGGGGCTGCTGGTCGGCCTCTTCCTGCCTGGCGATTCGCTCCTCGTGACGGCCGGTCTGCTCGGTGCGACGCGCCCCGAGTTCGGCATCCACGTCTGGTCGCTGGGCTTCCTGCTGATGGCGTCGGCGATCGTCGGCGACTCGGTGGGCTACCAGATCGGCCGATTCACCGGTCCAAAACTGTTCACGCGCGAAGACGGCCTGATCTTCAAGCGGAAGTACCTGAAGAAGGCGAACGACTTCTACGAGAAGCACGGCGGCAAGACGGTGATGATCGCCCGCTTCGTGCCGATCGTGCGCACCTTCGCCCCGGTGCTGGCCGGCGTTGGCTCCATGCCGTACGCTCGCTTCGTGGCCTACAGCGTCTCGGGCAGCATCCTCTGGATCTGGAGCATGCTGCTGATCGGCTACGGACTCGGCAAGACGATTCCGGGCGTCGCCCACCACGTCGAGAAGGTGATCCTCGCCGTGATCCTGCTGTCGGTGCTGCCGGGCGTGATCAGTTGGTGGCGCGAAAAGCAGAAGACGAAGCTGGCCTGATCCGCCGTGCTGACGGGCTCGCCGAGGGCACGACCCACGGCTGCCCGCACTTAGCTTGCAACGCAGCACAGTTTCACTTCAAGCACGCTACTCCGGAGATTCGATGGCTTTCACACTGCCTGCACTGCCCTACGCGCTCGACGCCCTCGAGCCGCACATCGACGCCGCCACGATGGGGATCCATCATGGCAAGCATCATCAGGCGTACGTGACGAACCTGAACGCCGCG
>JANOCB010000020.1:0-1639 GCA_031411975.1 Gemmatimonadaceae bacterium | reverse complement strand
CGGTACCCGGCAGCGGACGCGGCGGGTCGAGGATGTCCGCCGACGCGTCCAGCACGGTCCACTCCACTGTTTCGGCGGGGTCGCGTCGGCCGTTCCCATTGCGATCATGCACGGTACCCAGCCGTCCACCGGCCGAGTCCACCTCGACCAGCATGGCACGCCGCTGCTGTCGGGCCTCGCGGCTCGCCGCCACGAAGACCAGCGTGGCGCGCCGCGCCATGGTGTCCGACCGGTACCGCGTCAGATCCACCTTGCTGGCGGCAAAGGCCGTCAGCAGGGTCAAGACCAGCAGCACCAGCAGTAATCCGACGAAGGATTGACCTCGGCGCAGCGAGCGGCTGTAGTCGGACAAGGCGTGGCTCCGGGGGGTGCGGTTCTGACGTTCCCCGAGAGACGCTCGGATGAGCGAGTGGCAACCTTCAGCGCGCAGGGCCGGCTGTCTCATTCCTGCCAACCGGTGCATTTGTCTCGGTGGGGGGGTACGTTCGCCCGATCGGCACGTGCCTTCGTCTCATTCTCCCGCACATGACTCGTTCGTCCGGCTCCCAGTGGGTGAAGTGCCACGACTACGGTAACGAGCTCGAGGCGAGCATCGCCGTCGCCGTGCTCGACTCGGCCGGTATCCCTGCCATCATCCGGAGCAACGACTCGGTCGGCCTCTTCGGGTCGGCCTTCCAGGGCTATTCGGCCATGGGGGTCTCGCTGATGGTGCCGTCACAGGCGCTTGCGGCCGCAAAGACGGTGCTGGCCAACGCCACGCCGGCCGACGACGATGCCGGCTCCGGGGATGCTGCGTAGATGCTGCTCACCGCCCTGACCGGCAACATCGCGTCGGGGAAGTCGACCGTCGCCGCGTCGCTCGTGCGCCGGGGAGCCACCCTCATCGACAGCGACGTCGCAGCGCGTGAAGCCGTTGCCCCGGGGACTCCTGCGCTCGCGGCCATCGTCCGACAATTCGGCACCGTGATGCTCCTGAGCGATGGGGCGCTCGACCGGCCGCGGCTCGGTCGGCTCGTGTTCGGCGATCCCGACGCGCGCGAGGCGCTGGAGGCGATCGTCCACCCCGCCGTCGAGGCCGCGCGAGTGGCGGCAGTGACCCGCGCCGCGCAGGCGGGCGCCCGCGTCGTGATCTGCGACATCCCCCTGCTGTTCGAAGCGCAGCTGGCCTGGCACTTCCCGCGCATCCTGTTGGTCGACGCGGCCGAGCCGATACGCATCGCGCGGCTCATCGGGCATCGCGGCATGACACCGGCCGACGCCACGGCGCGCGTGCAAGCGCAGTTGAGTGCGGCGCTCAAGCGACCGCGGGCGGACCTGATTCTCACCAACGACGGCTCGCCGGAGGCGCTCGAGGCACAGGTCGCGGCGGCGTGGGCACGCCTCGTGGCCTGGGCACCCTGACGCCACGACACGGCAACGACCGCATCACGCGCACCGGCGGCGCACTACGAACTTCCCCGACCGCCCGCTAAACTCCGCGTCACTTCCATCACCCGTTTTTTCGGAGCACGCCGTGTCGCAGATTCCCGCCCACCTCCAGTACACGAAGGAACACGAATACGTCGCCGGCGCCGCCGATGCCGACATCGTGACCATCGGCATCACCGATTACGCGCAGGGAGAGCTGGGCGACATCGTG
>JANOCB010000019.1:0-5216 GCA_031411975.1 Gemmatimonadaceae bacterium | reverse complement strand
CGCATGGACGACCTTCCGCTACACGCTCAAGGCCGACATGAATGGCCGGTCGATTGACAACGTCGGACGTGGCACGGCGATCCTGATCCGGCGAGGCAGCGCGACGAATGGCCGGTGGGTGGTGCGTCACATCCAGACGAGTTCGCGCGCCCGGCGGGCGGGTGATCCCCCCGCGACCTGATCGCCGATTGTGACGGCACGTTAAAGAACAGAAGCTTTCGCGCAAGCGGCGAGCGCCGCACTTTACGACGAGTAAAGGAGTGGTGACCTCCGTGCTCATGCGTGGTAAAACAGTCCGTCAGCTGCCGTGTCGCCTTCGCCCCAAACCATCCCTGTTCGTGAGCATCGTGCGACGTCCGCGACGACATCGTGTGTCGGCTTCCGCAGGAGCGAGCGGTGTTGCGCTTTTGTTCGGTAACCCGGTGCTGTCGGCAGGACGGGGACTCGCCCGCCCGCCCGATGGGTCCCGGCGTGTACTCGTCCACATGGCAGGCGGCAGGTGCCGACGGCCACCCGATGCGCGGGACGTACACCTTCACCGTCGACGCACCTCCGCGACGTGATGCGACGCATGTGACGAAGCGGTGTCATGACGGGCGCGTTGCGTCCGCATTCAGTGTTCCAGCACAAGCTGTTTGTGTCGCCCGGTATGGCCGTGGTCCTGCGCTCCTATGACCGCTGAATGCACCGTATCCTCGCTCGTCGCTGACTGACCACCCTCACCGGAGCCACGTTTCCGAGCTCGACAGGCGTCGCATCAGCTTGCTACGCATTCTCTGCAGGCAGCGCCGTGTTGGCGCGACGTTCAGCACGTTCAGCACGTTCAGCTCGTTCCGCGCGTCCACCCACCACCATCCCCTCCCCATGCCCACATTCGTCAAGCATCACCGATCGCAGCGGCATCGCAGAGTGCTCGCGCTCCTCGGCCTTACCTCCGCCTTCGCGACGACACTGCTCGCGGCGCAGGAGACAGGAGGCGTCGCGACGGCGCGAGGTCAGGTCGTGACCGCAGCTGGGGTGCCAGTACCGCGCGCGACAATCGAGTTGCTCACCGCAGCGGGGCGCGCGGACCGCACCGCGCGCGCGAACGACAGCGGACGTTTCGTGTTGACGACCCCCACCGCCGGTCGCGCCAGACTGCGCGCCACGTCCATAGGATACAGTCCTACGATAGTCGATGTTGAGCTCGTCGTTGGGCGCGAGGTGACGGCGAACATCACCCTCGCTGCGATGCCGTCGGTATTGAATCAAGTCGTGGTGTCCGCCTCCCGCAGCGGCCAGGAACTGGCAAAGGTTCCCGCATCCGTCAGCGTCGTCTCGGCGGACGTCATTCAGGGGACCGGTCGCCGTAACACGAGTATGGAAGAAGCATTGCGAAACGTGCCCGGCGTCGTGGTCCGCGACCAGCTCGGTGGTGCTTCTCGCGCCACCATTGCGATCCGCGGTGCTGGCTCCTCGAATACCTTCGGCATCCGCGGCATCCGGCTCCTCATCGACGGCGTGCCGAAGAACAACGCTGGCGGCTCCGGACAGGATTTGGCCAACCTCGACATGTCGTCCATCGCGAGCATCGAAGTGCTCCGTGGCCCTGCGTCAACCTTGTACGGCAATCAGGCCGGCGGTGTCGTTTCCATGACGAGCGAGGCTGGAGGCGAGACTCGGCGGCAGTTGCAGGTCCTCGGCGGAAGCTTCGGCTTCGCCCGCGTACACGCCAAGGCCACGGGCGACGCATTCGGTGGAACCGTGGGCTACCTGTTCAGCGCGTGGCGTACACAGCAGGACGGGTACAGAGACAACTCCAACTTTGACCAGACCGGCTTCTCGTCCAAGTTCGTCCTCAAGCCGGACGCGAAGAGCACGATCACCGCAGTCATGGCGTACGACAATCTCGGGCAGGACGTGTCCGGTGGCCTGACCGAAGGTGAGATGCGCGCGACCCCGCGCATCGCGGACTCCACCTCGTTCGCGCGGGTGGGCGGCGTGCGTCTCGACAACTTCGGGCGCTTTGACGAGTTCCGCTTCGGGTTGAACGTGCAACGGTCACTGACAGCGACCGAGCAGCTCGAGACGCAGCTGTTTTATGTGCCGCGGACGATCCACAAAGGCCCCGCCCAAGCGCAGTTCATTCAGCAGGGCTTCGAGAATCGCGGCGTGACCGTCCGCCTGCTGTCCACCCGGTCCCTCGGTTCGGTCGGGAGCCGCTTCACGACCGGCGTGGATTTCCACGACACGCCCATCCAGACGACGACCACCGGACGGGCGGGCACGACAGCGGCGGGCACCGCCTTCTCCTCGTTCGACGAACAAGCCACCGCTGCCGGCGTCTATGCGCTGGAGGAGCTCGCACTCGGCACAAAGGTCACCCTCACGGCCGGCGCTCGGTACGACAATATCCGCTTCAAGCAACAGAACAAGCTGCGTAGCGCTCAGACGGTGCCTCGAACCTTCACGCGGACGACGCCCAAGATTGGGCTCACATACCGCGTCAACCCTTCGCTGTCCACGTTCGCGAACTTCAGCGAGTCGTTCGAAGCTCCTGTCATCGGTAACCTCCGGAATTCGCCGCGGGTCGACGGGGAGTTCATCACCAACCAAGTGGTAAAGCCGCTGTCGATCCGGACGCTCGAGGTCGGGTCGCGAGGCGTGGTCGGTCGTGGCTCGTTCGAACTGACGGTCTTCACGCAACGGCTCAGTGACCAGCAGGTGAACGTGAGCTTCGTGCGTCCCGCACCGCTCACCGGACAATTCGGTGCGCTGGTCAATGCCGCCGAGGTCAAGCAGTCAGGCGTGGAAGCCGGAGCCAAGGTGGCGCTCACGAGTGCACTCACCGTGGCCGGCACCTACACCTACTCAGACTTCAGTTTCTCGCGATACGAAGCAGGCCCGAACAACTTCAGCGGCAATGAGCTCCCCGGAATTCCGAAGCACAATGGGTTTCTGGAACTGCGGTACCAGGACTCGCATGGCCTGTCAGGCGGAATCGAGTACCAGTCGGTCGGGAAGTTCTTCGTGAATGATGCGAACACAGTCGAGAACGCGGCGTACTCACTCGTCAACCTGCGGGCGGGCTGGGCACGACCGCTCGGTCGCACGCAGTTCGCCCCCTTCGTTGCGGTGAACAACCTGTTCTCGGAGAAGTACTCGTCACAGCCGCAGATCAACGCTGGGGCAGGCCGATTCTTTAACCCGCTCCCCGAGATCAACTACGCGATGGGACTGAAGATCAATTGGTAACTGATCGTCGATGTCGCACTGGTGCACACGTGCGCCAGTGCGACGTCCTCGTTCGTTCGGCGTGAACATGCGATCTCTGTCGCGTGCCCATGTGTCCGTGTACCTGGTTGCCACCTACGGGGAGCATGCAGTGATTGCATCACGAACGAAGGGACAGGTTGCCACGTGGCATCGGTGGCTGGGATTGGGGCTGACGGTGCCGTTGGTCGGATGGGTGATCTCTGCGGCGGTGATGATGCTCGTCTCGATGAATGCACCGAACGGCCTCGCGGGCGTTTACGCGCTGAATCCCTACAACTCGGTGGATCTCCGACTGGATGCGGCAACAGTGGATCCGAACACGATCCTTCAGCAGCTCGCGTCAGTCCATCACCTCAAGCGCATCTACTGGCTGCGACTGCAGTCTCGTGGTCCACATCTGTGGTATGTGGTGAAGCCGACCCCCTTCGCGCTGGCCATGGTGTTCGATGCGCGCACCGGGGAGCGCCTGGACCCGCTCCCCGACTCGTTACTCGCGATCGTCGCTGGCGAGGCGCTCGTGGGTGGCCGCGTCGTGAAGCTGGAGTCCACGACGGAGTACAATCGCTACTACGCGGTTGATCGCGTTCCGGTTGTCCGAGCGCACGTCGAGGGTCAACAGGAGGCCCGGCTCATCCTCTCGCGTGACGAGGGACGCACGCTTCGCCGATTGAACGCAGAGTCCGAACGCTTCGAATGGTGGTATCGCGCGGCCCACGTCAATCAGCTCAGCGACCACATGGCCCTCTGGACCACAGTGCTTTACCTCAGCGGCGCCGCGGTGATCGTGACCACGGTGTTCGGCTACATGCTGTTCTGGTGGCGTCGGCCACGCGCGGCTGCGGTGACCCACGACGAACAGCGCGGGAAGCCGCGGATGCGCGCGCGCAATCTGCACCGCAAGCTTGGCGTCGTCGCTGGCGGGATCCTCGCCATACAGATGCTCGTCGGTACATATCTCTGGCTCAGTCTCGGACCGCTGGAAGATCCCTTCCGTGGAAAGACCAGCTTCAGCACGGATTGGCAGGGAGGGGTCTCGACACAGCAGTCGGTCGCGACACCGAATGCGGTGCTCAGCCGCGTCGCGGCATCGTTGCCGTCGAGCCTGCGCTCGGTCCAGGCAATCGAGTGGTGGCGGCTTGGCGAGGAGGAGGCGTGGGCGGTCACCACACGCATGGACGAACCGCCACGCGTCTTTACCGCCTCCGGTGCGTCGATGCAGTCGCTTCCCCCCGCACTCGCAGGTGAAATCGCGCGGCAGGAAGTCGTGGGGAATCCGCCATTCGTGTTCGTGGGCGCCTCGACGCAGCTCTCGACAGATCTCAATCGAGTATTGCCCGTCTACCGGTTCCGCTTCGATGACCCGCAAAGAACCGACATCTATGTCACGCACAACACCGGTCAGATCATCCAGCGACGCCCCTTTTTCTGGCGGATGTTCGGTCCTTTTTTGGCCGTTCACATGTTTTCGTTCACAGGAAACAAGACCTTCGACGTCACACTTCTGGCGTCGTTCCAGCTGCTCGTCCTCGGCATGATCGCGTCCGGATGGCGGGTACGTTTCGCAGGGAAGGCCAGCCGTGAAGCCTGAACGGCTGCCGGCGCTCTCTGGGGGCACAGGGCAGCGAACCACCCATCGTCAGAGGCGACCGCGCCGACCGTTCGTGCGATCCGACCGCATCGCCCTGCTCCTCGGGGTGGTGCTGGCGGCGGTGATGTTCGCGTGGGTTGGCGTCCGAGGGACGCAGAACCTATTGAAGGATCGGACGGTCGGGGAAGGACGCCCAGCCTCGGAGATGGAACGCCACTGATCCGCGTTCACCGGGGCGACCGCATGGACGACCTTCCGCTACACGCTCAAGGCCGACATGAATGGCCGGTCGATTGACAACGTCGGACGTGGCACGGCGATCCTGATCCGGCGAGGCAGCGCGACGAATGGCCGGTGGGTGGTGCGTCACATC
>JANOCB010000018.1:0-10328 GCA_031411975.1 Gemmatimonadaceae bacterium | reverse complement strand
CACGCCCCACCGCACGTCGGCGCCGAACTGCTCCTCGACGCCGTAGCGCCAGTCGTCCGTCGTGGCCTCGGGGGTGCCGGTGGTGCGCATGGTGGCCACCGGCGTCACGTCCAGCACCACGCCACGCTTCATGTCACGCATACCGCGCAGAAAGCCGGCCTGCACGCCGAACGACTGGCGCGCGCGCGATGTCGGAGCCCAGGTGACCTGATAGCCGTTGCGTTGCGTCTGCCGCACAACCTGCAGGCCCCAGTCCTGTGGCGCGCCGAGCTGGAATCGCACCGACTTGAACGGGATGCGGATCTCGACGGCGAAACCATCATCGAGGAGACGGCCCTTGGATTGCCAGACGAAGTCCTGCGTCAGGTCAGCCGCCGCGAGTGAGGCACGCGAAATTCCTGGGCCGGCCGACTGTTCGCTGCGCATGCCGTCGGCCTGCACGCCGAGTGCGTTGACGGCGAACACGAACGATCGGCGGCGATCGTTGAAGGTGTCGAAGTGGATCGCCACCCAGTCGTCATTGGAGATGCGGTCGCGTTCGGCCAGCGTGGCGCGCACCGTGCCGGCCGGCGCCCACCCCCTTATGCTCACGTACATCGCCTCGGCCGTGTAAAACAGCCGCACTTCCGTGGAGTCCTGCGCGGGGCGACCGTCGACGGGGCTGTAAGTCGAGAAGCCCGTCAGCAGCGCGGCCTGAGCCCAGCCCTTCTCATCGAGGGCCCCGTCGAGCACGATGTCGGCGCGCTCATGCCGCAGCGCGCGGACATTGACCTGACCGAGACGACCGGAATACACCGCCGCCGCATCCCGCACAGGGAGGGAGTCGGGCGTCGGGGGATCCGGCGGGATGAGCGCGGTGCCCACCTGAAAGGCGCACGCGAGGGCCAGCAGCATGACGGCGTCGAAAGGGTCGGGTGGGCCTTGGGGGGGGAGCGGGCCCAGCAACGAAAGATAGTCGAACCCTGCCTCCCGGAGTTCCGACGAGAGGTTGCCGGCCGCCGAAGCCGAAGAGATCGTTCAACGTCATTTACCGGAGATCCGTGATGTCTGGGTCCGCCACTTCGGTCGCTGAGGTCACCCATGTCTCGCGACATGGGTTCTGGTTACTGCTCGGCACCGAGGAGTTGCACGTACCATTCGTCGAGTATCCATGGTTTCGCGCGGCGACCATCGATCAGATCATGACGGTCGAATGGCCGTCGGCCGACCATTTGTACTGGCCGATGCTGGACGTTGATCTGGCGGTATCGTCGATACGAGCGCCGGAACGATTCCCGCTGGTGTCGCGGGTGACACCGGGGGCGTAGGGAATACGTGGCGCGCTGTTCGTGCGTCAGTGTCTCACGCGCGGCGGTACGGCGACTTCGTACACGCGTGGCCAGAACTTCCCTGTGACCAGCAATCGCCGGGCAACGGAATCGTACGCGATGCCATTGGCCACGCCGCCACGCTGGCGGAGCGCATCGCGTTGCGCGCGCGGGAGCAATTCGCTCGTGTCGAGCCAGCCCATGACGCGTCCCGACGCCGGATCGATTCTGGCGATGAAGTCGGTCTGATAGACGTTGGCAAGGAGCTCACCGTCGACCCATTCCAGCTCGTTGAGCATCCAGACGGCGCTGTCCGCCTCGGTGACCTTGAACGTGCGCACGACAGCGAAGCTGGTCGCATCGAGCAGACGGATTTCGTCGGTGCCATCGCTGAGATAGAGCTGCCTGCCGTCGCTCGTGAGCCCCCAGCCTTCGCCGGTGTAGAAGAAGCTGTCGATGGGCGCGAATGTGTCGAGGTCGTAGATCATGCCGCGTCCACCCTGCCACGTGAGCTGGAACAGTCGTTGCCCGGCCACTGCGATGCCTTCACCGAAGCGCGGCGCCGCGAGTGGAGTCCGTTGGCGCACGATACCGGTGGTTCGGTCGACGACACGCAGCTCCGACTGACCAGCGAGGCCGGTACCTTCGAAGAGCCGCCCGCCGTGCGATTGCGGCCTGAACGCACAAGGAGGGAGACGGTGCGCTCTTGACAACAGGTGTAACAGGATACATGGTACACCTATGCTTCCCTTCCCAGTGTTGATCCAGCCCGGCGAGTCGCCCGTCAAGCAGGTCGTGTACGCGGCGTCGAAAGCCATCCTCGCCGGCGTCATGCGCGCCGGCGATGCATTCCCCTCAGTCCGTGAGCTGAGCGAGGTGCTCAAGCTCCATCCGAACACGGTGCAGAAGGTGATTGCCGAGCTGGTGCGCGACGGATTCCTGGCAGTGCGGCCCGGCGTCGGGACCGTCGTCACCACCGGCCCGCGGGCGCCGGACGAGGATCGGCGGCGCGCGCTGCACGCGAGCGTCGAGCAGCTGGTGGTCGAGGCGCGACGGCTCGGGCTGGAGTGCGACGCACTGGTGTCGGACGTCGAGACGACGTGGACGGCGGTGTTCGGTGCGACGCGACTGACGGGCACCGGTGGTGGGGCCGTCGCAGTGCCGCGCCGCGGTGGCGGGAGGACCCGATGACGCGCGTCGTGGTGGAGGGCGTGTCGTATCGCTACGACGGACGCGGCGATGCGCTGCACGACGTCTCGATCGAGGCGCCGTCGGGCGCGATCCTCGGCCTGCTGGGGGCGAACGGTGCGGGCAAGACCACCTTGCTGCAGTGTTGCGCCGGGCTGCGTGAGCCGATGCGTGGGCGCGTGCTCGTGGACGGCGTGAGCAGTGCGCGACGGGCGCTGATCGTGAGCGGTGACGTCGGTTATGTGGCCGAGTCGGTGCGGCTGCCGTCCGACATGACGCTGGCGCATCTGGAGTGGTGGATCGCGCCGCTGCACCGGCGATGGGATGCGGCGCTGGCGACGTCGCTGCGGGAGCGATTCGGGCTGGATGCATCGCGCAAGCTGACGACGCTGTCGCGGGGGGAATACATGAAGGCCGCGCTGCTCTGTGCGCTGGCGGCGCAGCCACGCGTGCTGATCATGGACGAACCGTTCGCCGGGATCGACGTGGTGACGAAGGACGAGATCCTGCGCGGGCTGCTGGCGACGGCGGGAACGTCCGGCACGACGATGCTGCTCGCGTCGCACGACATCGCGGAGATCGAATCGGTGCTGAGTCACGTGGCGATCATAACCGTCGGACGGGTGCGCGTGTCGGGATCGATGGAGTCGGTGCGCGAGCGGTATCGTCAGGTGACGATGGTGGGTGGGGATGCGCTGCTCGATGCCTTCGCCGGCGAACAGCGCTGGCTCGAGGTGGAGCGTGCGGGTCGCATGCTGCGCATCGTGGCCGATGGGGAGCGGACGCCGCTGGATGCGGGGATGCTGCAGCGGCGCTTTGCGGGGGCGGACTCGATCACGGTCGAGGATCTGTCGCTCCGGGAGTTGTTCTCGTCGGTGGTGCGGGGCACGCGTGCAGATTCGATACGGGCGGAGGCGGCATGACGTGGACGCGTCAGGTGATACATGTGTTCGGGCGTGATTTGCGCCGGACGTGGCTCTTGCTCTGGTTGTACGGCGAGTTGCTGTGTCTCTGCATGGCTCGGGCGCTGGAGTGGCCGCCGGCGATGCACCCCGCATTCGCGCCCGTGGGATGGATCACCGCGGGCTTCGCGGTGCTCGCGACGGTGCGCGTGGTGCTCGCGGACGATACGACGCGCGCCGACGCGTTCTGGGCGGTGCAGCCGCTGCAGGCTTCCGTCGTGGCGGCGTCAAAGCTGATGTACGTGTTGTCGCTGCTCGCAGCGTATGGCGCCGCAATGCTCGTGATCCGCTCGGCGTGGGCGCTCGATCCGGTCAGTTGGGGGGGCGCTGATGGGTTGTACCCGCTGTTGACGCTGGTGATGCTGGGCATGGCGCTCGCGACGTTGACCGTCGGGACGATGACGCGCGTCGGCGCACTCGTCGCGGGCACACTGGGTCTCGCCATCGTCATTCGATTCGTCGTCGACATCCCGCCGCAGAGTATGACGGCGTCGGTCTGGTGGACTGCGGTGACGGTGCTGGCGATCGGCTGTGCGGCCTTCGTCGTGCGACGATACCGGATGCGCGAGACGACGGTGCTCACGCGCGGTGCGGCGCTCGGGACGGGTGTCGTCGCGATGCTGTTTCCGATCTTCGGCGTGCGATCGATGCCTGGCGCCACGGCGGTCGAGTATGACCCGGCGCATTCACTGGACTCGATCGCGCTGACGCTGCCGCTCACGACGAGGCCGGCGTGTACCGGGGGGCAGCTCGAGGTTCCGATTGCCGTGGGTGCGCCGCTTGGGTGGCGCGTGGAGCTGATGCGTCCGACGCTTGACGTGACGCGACATGACGGCGGCGTTGTGTCTTTGTCCGCGCCACGCTGGATGCAGTTGGCTGGTGGTGGAGGGCCACTGCTGCCGACCGACCGCGATCGCGACCGGATGCGTGTGTTGGGCATCGACCCCGACATCCCGCTGCTCCGGACCGGCATCGTCTTCCCGGTACCAGCTGCCGACACCGATGGTCTTTGCGGTCGCATCGCACGGGTCGCGATGCGCATGTGGGTCAAGACAGGAACGGGTGTCGAGGTGATGCGTGTGCCGCTGCGCACCTTGTCGAAGGTTGCCGTTCCGGGCTACCGAGCCCAGATCGTCTCGCAGATGCTCCTGGATTCGAGCGTCACCATCAGGGTTCGTCTCTCACGAGTGACCGACGACGTCACCCCGTTGCCCAGTCTCGGCAATTTCTCCTTCGCACTGCTGAACACATCGCGTGGGGAGGTGGTCGGGTTGCGTGATGTGCGCGTGGACGATGCGACGTGGACATCGGCACTGCCGGGGGGACTGCGGCACTCAGGCATCACCTTCGACCTCGAGTTGTACGACGGGCGGTCTGCACGGATCGGCGGGCTCGACTCATGGCGCGACCGTTCCGTGTTGCTCGTTACCGCACCGAAGGAAGCAGGCCGTGGATGGCGGAGCAGCCCCGTCGCCACGGTTCCGTAGTCGGTGTGCCCAACACTTCACATCAGGAGGTCACGATGAACGAGCAGACAGGAACTGACCGGATTTCCTCTCTCGAGCGGCAGGTGCAGTGGCAACGGCGGATGTTGGTGGCCGGTGTGCTCCTGGTCGGCATCGTCGGCTTCCGTCGCCAGCCGACCACCATCGACGAAGTGCGCACCAAGCGGCTCGTGGTGGTGGATGATTCCGGACGTGCACGCGTCGTGATCGATCAGGATCCGGCCACCACCGACCGGCGATCACGCAGTGCGGGCGTCACGCTGTTCGACAGCACCGGGGCAGAGCGTGGCGGCATGTCGACGATGGACGATGGTGGTGTGGTGATGGCGCTGGATGCGCCGATGGGCGTGGGCTCGCCGATGCGCGACCGGATCGGCCTCGTGGTCAATCCCGATGGTTCATCACATGTGATGCTGCTCGACAACGAGACGCGTGCGGTGGCCAAGCTGCAGTCGGACGGCAAGGGCGGTGGCGGTGTGCAGGTGTTCAAGTGGGAGGAGTCGCCGCGGGTGGTGCGGATCCGGACGCTCACGTATGACGGGGAGCGGCGGGACTCGGTGGCGCGCTCTCCGCAGCGGTGAGCCACTCGCCCGAACACACGTGACAGGCCGGCGGCCGCCGTCGAGCAGCGCGACCGCGCGTGCTGATTACGGAGTGACCACACTCGCCACAGGCGCTGGTTTTCCGCCGGTTCGAAGAAACTCCGCGAACTCCTCCGGCAACCCCGCCGCGAGCACGCCGTTCACCGCGCCGTCCACATCGTACGCGACCCGAACGAACTCCACGCTCGGCCCGTCAGCGGCGAACGTCAGCCGCACATAGCCCGCGCGCCAGTCGCCATCCTTGGGACGGCCCACACTGCCGGTGTTGATGAAGTGGATCCCCTCCACCTCGCGATGCCACGGCTTGTGCGTGTGGCCGAAGGCGATCACGTCGCCCGCCTTGAGCCCGACGCTGGCGGCCATCTTGAGGCAGAAGTCGTCGCTGCGGTCTTCGGTCCAGTACAACGTGTTGAGCGTGGGCGTGCCATGCACCAGCACCAGGCGTGGACCGTTGGCATGACCGCCACGTGCACGGATGTCCATCGAGAACGGCATCGCGCCGAGTGCACGCTTGGTGTGTGGCGTGACGGCGCCGCGCGTGTATTCGTAGCTGATGTGCGCCAGCTCTTCCTGCCGCAGTGTTTCGCTCTTGCAGCCGCAGTGTTTGTAGTCGGTGGCGACGGTGGAGTCGTAGTTGCCGGCAATGCCGGCGATGTCGCGCTCGGCGAGACGTGCCACCACTTCGTTGGGGTTGGATGAATACCCCACGAGATCACCGAGGTGGTAGGTGGCATCGCTGTCGCCGCGCGCGTCGATGTCAGCCAGCACGGCATCCAGTGCGTGCAGGTTGGCGTGCACGTCGGAGATGAGGGCGTAACGCATGGAGCGGACCTCGGGCGTAAGGCAGGTGACGAGAAAACTAGTGGCGACGGGCCAGGGGTGACGCGCGGACGAGGCCCACCAGAACGGGGTACGCAGTCAGCGGGTCGAGACGGCCGCCAGCGCACCGAAGCTCTCCGGAAGATCACCTTTCCGGACTGGGTGCACGGCTGTTCCATGTCACGAGCGTGTAGCTTCGTGGCATGCCGACTCCTCGCTGGACTTCTCCGATCCGACCGCTGCTCATCGCGGTCTGCGGTCTCGCGGCGTGCAAGGCGCCGAACGCGTCCCAATACCGCACGGCCGCGGGCGGTGCTCCCGCGGTGCGAGACGCCCGCCCTGTGGCGGCCGAATCGGCCATGGTGGTGTCGGCCTCGCCCTACGCCACCGCAGCGGGGCTGGCCGTGCTCCGCGCCGGCGGCAACGCGGTGGATGCGGCCGTGACGGTTGCCCTGACGCTGGCCGTGACCTACCCTGCCGCGGGCAACGTCGGTGGCGGCGGGTTCATGGTGGCGCGCATCAACGGGCAGAACGTGGCGCTCGACTTCCGCGAGACGGCGCCCGCAGCCGCCACGCGTGACATGTACCTCGACACGACGGGTGCGCTCACCGATCGCAGCATCACCGGGCCACTCGCGGCCGGTGTGCCGGGCTCGGTGGCGGGGTTGTACGAAGCACACCGGAAGTTCGGGCGCAAGGCATGGGCCGACGTCGTGCAGCCGGCGATCGTGCTGGCGCAACAGGGCTTCGCGGTGGACTCGGCGTTCTCCGACGACGATGAAGATGGTGCACACCGTCTCGCGAGCGATTCGGCGAGCGACGCACTGTTCCTGCGCAACGGAAAGTTTCCCGCATTGGGCAGCCAGTGGCGTGCACCGGAACTGGCCGCGGTGCTGCAACGCATCGCAACGAAAGGCAAGGCGGGATTCTACGACGGTGAAACGGCGCAGCTGATCGTGTCGGCGATGCAGCGCAGCGGCGGCATCATTTCGCGCGACGATCTGGCGAAGTACACGCCGGTGTGGCGCGAGCCGATCACGTTCGACTATCGAGGGCGCCGCATCATCTCGATGCCACCGGTATCGTCGGGTGGACTGACCCTCGCGCTGATCCTCGGCATTCTCGAAGGGCGTGACGTGTCGGCGCTCGGCTGGCGGACTCCCGAGGGGATTCACCTGCTGGCCGAGGCAGAGCGTCGTGCCTACGTGCGACGGAACTCGCTGCTGGGCGACCCGGCGTTCATGACGATTCCGACGGCCTCGTTCCTGTCGCGGGACACCGCCGCCGCGTTGCGCGCGGAGATCGGCGCGCAGTCATCCGGTCCGACGGCCGCGGCCTCGGTGGCGGAGCCGCGTCACACCACACACTTCTCGGTGGTGGATGCCGAGGGGAACGCGGTGGCGATCACCACCACGTTGAATGGCAGCTATGGCGCAGCCTTCACGGTGCCCGGTGCGGGCTTCCTGCTCAACAACGAGATGGATGACTTCACCACCAAGCTCGGCGCCGTGAATGCGATGGGGCTGGTGCAGGGCACGGCGAACGCCATCGCGCCGGGCAAGCGCATGCTGTCGAGCATGACGCCGACGATCATGCTCGATTCGGCGAACCGTGTGGAGCTGGTGACGGGGGCTGCGGGTGGCGCCTACATCATCACCAGCATCGCGCACCAGATCGTGAGCCTGGTGGACCACCGACGCACGCTGGCCGAGGCGATGACGGTGCCGCAGTTCCACCATCAGGATGTGCCGGATTCGCTGATCGTGGAGCAGTCGGCGTGGGCCGACAGCGCTGCAGACTTCATGCGACTGTTGGGGCACGGGGTGAAGACGTCGCCGTGGGGCTTCCTCACCAACGTGCAGAGTATTTACCGCGAGAACGGTCGCTGGGTGGGTGTGACGGAGCCGCGTGGGCGGGGGCTGGCGAAAGGATACTGACCGTCAGCGCGGCGTTTCCGAGAGCTGGCCTTTCGTGCTGATCTGCGTTGTGGCTCGGCGCGCTTCGCGGATACCCCAGGCGGTGGCGGCAAGCATGCTGGCGCCGCCAGCCATGCGTACATCGTGCCCGATGCGTTCGGACCGGGCGAGCACGTTCCACTCACCGAAGAGAAAACTCCAGTCGTGCTCACCGCCGCCCACGAGCGGCAGTTCCTGCACGACGGCGTCGGCCTGCGAGCGCGGATGTGAGCAGCAGACGTCCCATGCGCATGGCGCGCTCCTGATCAGCCGGGGCCGGGGGGAGTGTCGGCCCGGTGGAGAGACGACTGAGAGGGCATGCGGTCATCCGCGGTACCCTGTGCGGCGGATGACCACGTTGGTGGAGCGGGATTACATCTCGTGTGCGTGCGCGCCGGCCCCACGAGCGATCATGAGGTGGTGACGCACGTGGTGGTCACCCTGCACCATGAGGCCGATGAAGCCGAGGCCGCGGATACGTGTCACGACCTTCGTGTCGCGTGGATCAGCTGCGACGACCGTGAAGCGGATCCCGGTTGCAGTTGATGTCGTGGTGGCGCGCCATCCGGTGGCCTGCTGGAGCATCGGCGCGTGTGAGCCGACCATGCGGCGAATGGCGGCGGCGACGGCTGGGTCTCCCGTGATCGTCATGCTGATGCCGCCGGTCACCGGAGCCTGTGTCACCCTCGATCGCATCGTGACGACATCCATGTCGATGAGATGCTGACGCAGCGCTTCGAGATGATGCGCCTGAACGTCTGATCGCCCAGACGCCTGGCTGTCGCGGTGATGCTTCTCGAGAAGGCCGACCTCGTCGGGTCATGGCGCGATGTCGATGGTCACCAGGTCATTCACGTCGTCGCCGCTGATCCTCAGCAGGACGCGCGTGGCCCTTCCGCGGTTGGTCCAGGTGATCGTTGCCGTCCGCCTCGACGGGGTCACCTTCGCGTCGTCGATGTCGTCACCGGTCTCGGCATCGATCAACTCCAGTTCCACCGGGCGTCCGGGTGTCGTGATGCTGACGGTGATGCTTTGCGAGCGTTCGATCAGGTCCACGACGCGAATGTCGCGCTCACCACACGCGGAGGTCAGCGCCGAGCTGAATCGCACTCCTCTCGTGACGTAGGTCGTCGTGCACGCCTGCCGCGAATCCGGATCGCGCGATGTCCGCACGACATACGATGCGGTGGAGGCGGCAGGTGCGGACATCAGGAAGCCGAAGGTCCCCGGTCGCATCACGATGATGTACGGGGTCGCGCTGCGCGTGACCGGCGGATGGAACGACGCGCCGATATGCAGGGGTACGAGCGCAGCTGTCGCGCTGGATGTGTACTGAATGGAGAACGACAGCTGTTGTGTTGCGGTGACCTGATACTGCTGTGCGAGCGCGAGACCAAAGAGGTTCCGGCACGTCGTCGCGCTGAACGCCGCAGTGACCACGGCGCCAGGCTGCACGGACGGCACCGTCGTGCAGTTGGGCACGGGCTCCGGCGTTGGCACCGTTGGTGGTGGCGTAGGCGGTGCGGTTGGCGGTGCGGTCGGTGGTGCGGTCGGTGGGACGGTTGGCGGCGCAGTCGGCGGCACTGCCGGTGGGGCGGTGGGCGGAGCAGCTGGTGGTACGGCCGGCGGCGGAGTCGGTGGTACAGTCGGAGGTACGGTGGGCGGCACTGCCGGCGGGACGGTCGGCGGGTCGGTCGGCGGGACTGTCGGCGGGACGGTCGGCGGGACGGTCGGCGGGACAGTCGGCGGGACGGTCGGCGGGACAGTCGGCGGCACGGTCGGCGGGACAGTCGGCGGGACAGTCGGCGGGGCGGTCGGAGGTGCAACCGGCGGTGTCGTCGGTGGCGGCGCTACCACGCGTGGAGCGATCACGACGATTCGGACGGTATCTCGCAGCGAATCGGCGCCGATGCGCGGCGTGGAAGCCACGACGCCGGCCGTGCCGGCACCGAGTGCCGTGATCACGCCCGCGGGCGTGACGGTGACGGTC
>JANOCB010000017.1:0-7880 GCA_031411975.1 Gemmatimonadaceae bacterium | reverse complement strand
CCCGGAATCTTGCCGGCGGCGTAGGTCTTTTCCTTGTATTCGACCGTCAGCGGGAAGAAGGGGAGCGACGACTTGTTGTCGCTCACGGTGACGGCGGCGAGCACCATGGTCTCGCCGTAGGTTACGACCGCAGAACCGGCGGCCTGCTTCGCCATGCGGCCCGTCTCGATGACGAGCGTGCGGCCGGCGAACGTCTTTTCAATGCGTTGCATCACGTGTGGGAATCGGCTGCGGGAAACGCAAAACGCGCGGGACGTCCGATGACGCCCGCGCGATTGCCATTGAGGCCCGGATTAGTACCGGAGGCCAAGGTCTGCGATGATCTTCCGGTATCCGGCCAGATCGGTCCGCTTGAGATAGTCGAGGAGGCGACGGCGCCGCCCGACCATCTTGAGCAGGCCCTGACGTCCGTGATGGTCCTTCTTGTGCGTACGGAAGTGACCAGTGAGGTAGTTGATCCGTTCCGTGAGAATCGAGATTTGCACGTTGGTCGAGCCCGTGTCGGTCTCGTGCTGACGGTGCTTCTCGATTGCTGCAGCCTTTTCGAATGCCATGGTCCTGGGTCTGCGCGGTGATGCGCGTCCGAATGTCCTGAATGATCGTAAGCCCTGAACAATACAGACCCTACGTACGGATGTAAAGCGGTCGAACGGTACAGCTCTCTGCCTTCCGGCGGCGGACCGTCAGGAATTGATGTATGCCAGCAACTGCGACCCGATCCGCACCAGATCGTTGAAGGTCGTCATCACCAGCAGCAGCAGCACCAGGCCGACGCCGGCATACATCACGACGCCCTTGGCCCGTTCGCCCAGCGGACGCCCACGGACCGATTCCAGCACGGCCAGGATCACCTGCCCCCCGTCCAGCACCGGCACCGGCAGCAGGTTCAGCACCGCGATGTTCACGCTGATCAGTGCCAGCAGATCGAGCACCCCCTCGAGGCCACCGGCCTGCGCCCGCATCACCGACGCTTGCGCGATCATGAGAGGACCGCCGAGCTGCTTCGGCGACAAGCGGCCGGCGAACAGCCCCTGCAGCACGTCCACCGTCTGCACGACGACCGTCCACGTGGCTTCGCCGCCAGCGACCAGCGCCTCACCCGGACCGAGGCGCATGCGCGACCCCATGGTACCGATGCGACCCAGCGCCTGAACCTTGCCCGTCTCCGGATTGGTATCGACCGTCGCCTTTGGCGTCACCGTGATCGTCCGTGGTGCCCCGCCCCGGATCACCGCGATCTGCAGTGGGACCCCCGCGCGGGTGGTCACCACATCGATCAGGTCGCTCCACTCACGGATCGGCGTGCCCGAGATCGACACCACACTGTCACCCGGCAACAGCCCCGCCGTCGCAGCCGGCATGCCCGGCAACACGCTGCCGACGACCGGCGACGGGTTCGCGACGCCCGACATCATCACCAGCCCGGTGAAGACCAGGATCGCCAGCAGGAAGTTCATCGTCACGCCCGCCAGCATGACCACCAGCTTGGCCCACAGCGGCTTCGATTCGAACCACCGATCCTGCGGCACACCCTTCGGCCCGAACGGCACCAGCGCTTCGGGATCCCATGCGATACCGGGTTCGCCCCTGGGCGCGTCGGGCGTGTCTTCGAGAGTGCCGCGATCACCGCCGCCTTCGAACGCCGCCATCGATTCGTCCTCGCGCGAGGCCATCCGCACGTAGCCGCCGATCGGAAACATCGACAGCCGATAATCGGTCTCGCCGTGCCGACGCCCCCAGATCCGTCGCCCCCAGCCCAGCGAAAACACCGGCGCGTAAATCCCCACGGCCTTGGCCGCGAGGAAATGCCCCAGCTCGTGCACGAACACCACCAGTCCGAACACGATCAGTGGTGAAAGGATCGGCAGAACGTTCATGCAAACTCCTGCACATGGGCGCGGGCTGCTGCATCCGCCGCCACCAGTGCCTCGAGGGTATCCCCAGCGGCATCACCGCACGCCGACAGCGCACTGGCGATCGCCCGCGCGATGTCTCCGAACGACAACTCTCCATCCAGAAAGCGTGCCACGGCCTGTTCGTTCGCGGCATTGAAGACGGCCGGCGCCGCGCCACCCTTCCGGCCCGCCGCAATACCGAGTCCGAGCGCCGGAAAAGCGTCATGCCGCACCGGCTCGTACGTCAGCGGCGACAGCGCCACCGGATCGAAGGGCGGTACACCGCTGTCAGCGATGCGGTCCGGGTGTGTGAGCGCATACAGCACCGGCAGCTCCATGCTCGGCACGCCGAGCTGCGCCAGGACGCTGCCGTCCACGAACTCGACGAAGGAGTGCACGACACTCTGCGGATGCACCACGACGTCGATCCGGTCGTACGGAATCCCGAACAGGTGATGCGCCTCGATGACTTCGAGGGCCTTGTTCGCCAGCGTCGCACTGTCGATGGTGATCTTTCGCCCCATCGTCCAGGTGGGATGATTCAGCGCATCCGTCACCGTGGCACCATGCACGCGCTCCACATCCCAGGTGCGGAACGGTCCACCCGAGGCCGTGATGATCAGCCGGCGCACCTCGCTCATCGGCCGTCCGGCGATGCACTGCAGGATCGCGGAATGTTCACTGTCGACCGGGACCAGCTCACCGCCACCGCTCGCCGCCGCCGCCGTCACGAGGCTGCCGGCCATGACCAGCGTCTCCTTGTTGGCGAGCGCCACCCGCTTGCCCGCCTGCAGCGCGGCGAGCGTGGCTCGCATGCCGGCTGCGCCGACGACGGCGTTGATGACCGTGTGCACGTCATCGCGCACGGCCGCATCGACGAGGCATGATGCACCGGTCGCCCAGGTGCTGTCGGCGGCATCACACGGCTGCACCATGCCGACGAATGACGGCGCGTACGCCGCCACCTGTGTCCGCAGCAGCGCCGCATTGCTGAACGCCGTCAGCGCCCGCACCGCAAACTGTTCCTGCTGACGGGCGAGCACACGCAGCGCCGTCGTTCCGACGGATCCGGTCGAGCCAAGAATGGCCACACCGCGGCGCGTCATGCTTGCGGCGCGGGAATCAACAGCATGTTGAGCAACACGGTCGCCAGCGGCAGCACGAAGAGCAGGCTGTCGACCCGATCCAGAAACCCGCCATGACCCGGCAATAGATCCGAGCTGTCCTTCACCTTCGCTTCGCGCTTCAACAGGGATTCGAAGAGATCACCGAGTTGCGCCGCCACGGCGATCGCCACCCCGAAGCACACGATGCCCCACGGCGCGAGTCCGAGCTGGCCCTGCGGCGCGAGCAGCAGGCGCACGTACCACCAGCAGAGCACCACGCTCAGGAGGATGCCACCGATGGAGCCTTCGATCGTTTTTGCCGGACTGACCGATGGCATCAACTTGTGTCGTCCGAACAGGCGACCGGCGAAATAGGCGCCGACATCCGATCCCCAGGTGAGGAGCACCGGGAGCAGGAGTACGAGGCATTGCCCCACCCGGCCGATCGCGTAGTTGTGGTAGCGCAGGTCATACGCGAAGCTCAGCATGCCGCCCGTGTACAGCACGATGAAGAGACTCACCGCCACGACCTGCAGCGGACGCTGGTCGACCGTGCGCCGGAAGACCGAGGTGGTGGCGAGCGTGAGCAGGCCGAGGGCCATCCACGCGGCACTCGGGCGCAGCACGCCCAGCCGGACCCCATGCGCCAGCAGCGGCAAGCCGGCGGCGAGCACGATCGTCAGTCGCTCCAGCGGCAGCACGCCGGCGTTGCGTGACATGCGGCACAGCTCCCACGCCGCCACGCCAGCCACGACGCTCAGCAGCGCGGCAAGCGCCGCATCACCATACCAGGCGGCAGCAATGGCGATCGGTGCGATGATCAGCGCGACGATGATGCGCTTGGCGAGCTCGGACATGCCAGTCAGACGGAAACCTTCCCGTACCGACGCTCGCGTCGCTTGTAGTCGAGAATCGCCGCAAAGAGGTCACGACGCCCGAAGTCGGGCCAGAGCACGCCGGAGATGTAGAACTCGGTGTACGCCAGCTGCCAGAGCAGGAAGTTCGAGACGCGCTGCTCACCCGACGTGCGGATCAGGAGATCGGGATCCGGCATGCCTGCCGTCATCAGCCGACCGCTGATGGCATCCTCGTCGATCTGTTCGGGCAGGATGCGTCCGTCGGCCACATCGCGCGCCAGCGACTGGGTCGCGCGCACGAGTTCCGTGCGGCTGCCATACGAGATGAAGATGTTCAGGTGCAGTGTGCCGTTGTGCGCCGTCGTGCGCTCCACCAGCTCGACCGCGTGCCGCGCGCCATCGGTGAGCCGTTCGCGCTCTCCGAGAATCCGGACACGCACGCCGCGCTCCGACAGTTCGGCCACTTCCTTCGCGATGTATTCCTCGAGCAGGGACATCAGCGCCGACACCTCGGTCGACGGACGCTGCCAGTTCTCCTGCGAGAACGCGAACAGCGAGAGATGCTCCACGCCGGCTTCGATCGCCCCGTGGACGACCTCACGCACCGCCTTCATCCCCGAGCGATGGCCAAGGGGACGCGGCATGAAATGCTTGCGCGCCCAGCGGCCGTTGCCATCCATGATGATGGCAACGTGCTTCGGTGGCGTTCCCGCCAGCCGGACCTGCTCGAGCAGGTCGGGGGTGGACAGTGTGGAGGTCGTGGCCACGGTCGTGTTCAGACTTCCATCAACTCAGCTTCCTTCGCCTTCACCGCCTGCTCGATCTTGGCGATGAAGTCATCGTGTAGCTTCTGCAGGTCCTTCTCCGCCGCCTTCACCTCGTCCTCCGACACACTCTTCAGCTTTTTGAGCCTGTCGCGGGCATCGGTGCGCGCATGACGGATCGCGACGCGACCGTCCTCGGCGAGGTTGTGCAGCACCTTCACCAGTTCCTTGCGCCGCTGCTCGTTCATCGACGGCAGTGGCACACGGATGATGCTGCCCTGGTGCGCAGGATCGAGCCCGAGATCCGATTCGCGGATCGCCTTCTCGATGAGCTTCGCCTGCCCCTTGTCGAACGGCGTGACGAGGAGGGTGCGCGCCTCGGGGGTCGAGACCGACGCGACCTGGTTCAGCGGCACGAGCGAGCCGTACGCCTCGACCATGATCGTATCGAGCATGTTCGGGGAAGCCTTGCCGGTGCGGACGGTCGAGAACTCGCGCTTGGCGTTCTCGAGGCCCTTCTCCATGCCCGACTTGGTGGCCTTCAGGATGTCCTGGGTCATGACACGAAGGTGCCGACGCGTTCGCCACGCACTGCGCGGGCGATGGCGCCGGGAGTGTGAGTGTTGAGGACGATCAGCGGCAGCGAATTCTCCTTGCAGAGCGTGATGGCAGTCTGATCCATCACGGCAAGCTCGCCGAGCATCACGTCGCGGAAACTGACGGTCTCGTACTTGACGGCGTTCGGGTCCTTCTTCGGATCGGCAGAGTAGACGCCGTCCACACTGGTGGCCTTGATGATCACATCCGCCTTCATCTGGATGCCGCGCAGCACCGCCGCCGTATCCGTCGAGAAGTACGGGTTGCCGGTGCCGGCCGCGAACAGCACCAGGCGGCCCTGTTCCAGATGCCGCATGGCGCGCCGCCGGATGTAGGGTTCGGCCAGTTCTTCCATGCGGATGGCCGTCATCACGCGCGTGTCGACGCCACGCTTCTCGAGCTGATCCTGCAGCGCGAGCGCGTTGATCACGGTGCCGAGCATGCCCATGTAGTCGGCACCGACACGGTCCATGCCGTTCTGTGCCAGCTGCGCACCGCGCACGATGTTGCCCCCCCCGATGACGAGGCCCACGCGGCAGCCGAGATCCACGACTTCCTTGATCTGCTCGCAGAAGAACGCGACGCGCTCGAAGTCGAAGCCGATCTTCTTCTCGCCGGCGAGTGCCTCACCGGACAGCTTGATGAGGACACGTGGATAGCGGATACCGGCCGCGCCGGTCTCCGCTATTGCCGTGGCACCAGCGGTGTCGCTCACGCGTCGCCGAGCGCGAAGCGGATGAAGCGTGTCACGGCGATCTCCGTGCCGACCGCCTTGCCTGTCTCGTGGACCAGGTCAGTGATCGTCTTCTTCGGCTCACGCACCCACGGCTGCGACACCAGTGACATGTCCTTGAAGAACGCCTCGAGCTTGCCGGCGGCGATCTTCTCGATCATCGCTTCCGGCTTGCCGCTCTGGCGGGCCTGGTCTTCGGCGATGCGCTTCTCCGACGCAATGAGCTCCGGATTGATCCCGGTGCGATCGAGGGCGAGCGGATTCATCGCGGCGGCATGCTCGGCGACCGCCTTCAGCATGGCCTGCACCGGCTCTGCTGTCGCGGCGGCCGGGTTGGCCAGTGACGACTCGACGAGCACCCCGACCTTGGCGTTGTGGTGGGTGTACATCCCCACGGCACCGGCGCTGGTGGCGAAGCGAGCCACGCGACGCACGTTGACGACTTCACCGAGTTTCGCCGAACGCTCCTTCACCACGGTATCCAGCGTCTTGCCGCCTTCGGCGGCCACCGGCGCTGCCAGCAGGGCGTCGACATCGGCCGCGTCGGTCGTCAGCGCGTGCGTCAGGACGACGTCGACCAGCGCCTTGAAATCGTCCGTACGCGCAACGAAGTCGGTTTCGCAGTTCACTTCAGCCAGCACACCAACCGTGGCATCGGCCGAGACCGCGCTGCCGATGATTCCTTCGCTGGTGGCGCGACCGGCGCGCGATTCCGCCTTGGCGATACCCTTCGTCCGGAGGTACTCGATCGCCGCATTGAGGTCGCCGTTGTTCTCGGTGAGCGCCTTCTTGCAGTCCATCATGCCGGCGCCAGTGCGCTGCCGCAGTTCCTGGACGTCCTTGGCCGTGAAATTCATGGTCGGTATTGGTCTGAAGACCGGGTCGGTCGGGATTGTGGAAACGCCGCCGGCCTGAGGCCGGCGGCGTCGGGAAGCTTACTCCGAACGCAGTGGTGCGGGTAGCCGCACCACAGACAGCGTGCCGGTTTACGACGCGTCGTCGGACGGCTCGACGGCTGCCGCAGCGTCCGGGCCGCGCAGGCGCGCCTGAATCGCCTCGGGCTTGGCACGGCGGCGACGGCGCTGCGCACCGGCCGCGCCACCGGCGCCACCGGCACCCTGCCCACCGCCACCACCCTGCCCGCCGCCCTGCCCACCGCGGCGACCGCGGTCGTCGCCGCGACCCGCCGACTCCATGCCGCGATCGGAGCTGTAGGTGCTGTCCTCGGACTCTTCCTCGACCACGCGGGTCGGGGCTTCACGACGGGCTTCCATGATCACGTCGGCGATCGCACGGGCGATCAGCTCCACGGACCGGATGGCGTCGTCGTTGCCGGCGACCGGCACGGTCAGCAGGTCGGGATCGGCATTCGTGTCGGCGATGGCGATGATCGGGATGCCGAGCTTGTTGGCTTCGGAGACCGCGATGTTCTCCTTCTTCGCATCGACGACGAACATCAGGCCCGGGAGGCGCGTCATGCTGGCGATGCCGGACAGGTTCTTCGAGAGCTTGTCACGCTGACGACGCATCATCAGCTGTTCCTTCTTCGTGTAGTTCGAGAAGCCGCCGCCTTCTTCGCTGCCGGCCTCGAGCTCCTTCAGCTTCTTCAGCTGCTTCTTGACCGTGCCGAAGTTGGTCAGCAGCCCGCCAAGCCAGCGCTCGGTGATGAACATCGAGCCGCAGCGCTCTGCTTCCTGGGCCACGATGGCCTGCAGCTGCTGCTTGGTGCAGACGAACAGGACCTGCTCACCGCGCAGGACGACTTCGCGCGCGAGTTTCTGGGCGATCTCGAGCTGCTTGAGCGTCTTCTGCAGGTCGATGATGTGGATGCCATTGCGCTCGGCGAAGATGAACTTGCGCATCTTCGGGTTCCAGCGGCGCGTCTGGTGGCCGAAGTGTACACCGGCCTCCAGGAGCTGTTCGATCGT
>JANOCB010000016.1:0-16115 GCA_031411975.1 Gemmatimonadaceae bacterium | reverse complement strand
GGGCCGCGCTCGCTGAGACTGTCGCTGCGCTCCAGCTCAGCGCACAGCAGCTGGTCCGCGACATGTGTGCGGTCGGTCGTGAGGTGGCGGCATGAACGCACTTGATGCAGCAGACCATGTGTACGACATGGCGGGCGACCGCCAGACATTCCGCGACTGGTTCTTGCAGCACTGGCCCGCTGGCGGTGCGGTGACGGGGGAGCAGGTGTACGCAGCGCTGGTGGACACGACCGGCGAAGCGTCGCGGACGTGGCACCATCTCGATCCGCAACAACAGGACGACTACGACCGCGCCGCCGCCCGCCTGTCCGCGCCGCAGCCGGTGGGATCATGGTCCGAGGCGTGGCAACACGCGCTGGATATGACCAAGGGGTACGTCGAATCGAACATCGCCCCCGACAAGGCGCTGCGTGATCTTTACGACTACTTCGAGGCGCTGATGAGGTGTGACGAGAACCGACCCGCGCCGCAGCCGGTGGCGTTCGATGTGGAGGCGGTTGTCACTGAACTTTGCAAGGGCTGGCACCACCCGACAGTCGGCATGTTTGCAGACATGTGCCGCAAGGTCCTCCGCCGCCACGCTGCCGCCCCGGCGGCATCCGCTGAGTACGAGTGCCGCTCGCCGCGCATCTTGCGTGAGGACATCGCCACCGCCGAAGTACTCCACTTCGCGTCACTGGCTGTTACGCCCCGATTCGACACGAACAGTGCAGCCATCAAGCTTCTCGCCGCACTGAATACGCCGCACCCTGACGAGACAGATTCCGAATTGGTTGATCGCTATTTGCGGCTCTGGATGGCCGCCCCGGCGGTGGGGGTGGTGTCCGAGCTGACCCCTCGTGAACGATGGTTAATTGGTCAGGCGTGGATAGCCGCGCAAGAGTTCACCAGTACAAGCGTGCTGGAATGGCTTGCGATGGTCGGCAGCGACGACGAGACAGTCGAGGATGCGCTGTCCCATCACGCACCACCCCTCACTGCGCCGCTGTCCGAGCCCGCGCCAGCGGCGCAGTCTGAACGAGAGCCCGTTTGCTCAACTGCCTACCGCATCGGATTCGCTGCGGGCAAGGCGGCGGTTGCTGCGCCGGTCGTGGTGGAGGTGACGGGGGAGGATATCGACTCACTTGCCGGTGCGAAGTGGGACGCCGACGAGTGCGCCGTCGCCATCAACGCCCGCCTCCGCGCCCGCGCTGGCACGGCGGGGCATACCATCACGGTGGACGAGCACGTCGATGCCGTGAACGCCGCCAAGGCCGAGACGCTGCGGCAGTGGCAGGATGCGTTGCTCGGCGTGATGCCGGTGACCACGGCAGCGATGGACCTGACGACGCCGCAGGGGTTCGCGCAAGCGGTGCAGTGCTCGTTCACGATGGGCACGGGGGCGCACTGGGTGCGTCGGCCCGAGGGGCAGGCTTCGGCGCTGGTGGTGCCGGAGGATGGTCGATATGCGCGGCGGGGCTTGGGCATCCCCGAAAACACCATCGTCGTCATGTACCGTGGCGAAGAAGTCTCGGATCGCATCCTTGCCATCCGCCGCATCGACACCGACGCGCCGACGACGTGGATTCACAGAACCCCCGCGACCGCTGGCGGGTGGACGGACCTTGACGTGGCTGCATGCGTCGGGCAGCACGTCGTGGAGCAGTACGAAGGCACGTACAGCGAGACGCACAAGTGGGCCGACGACGTGGACGCGCGGTACATCGCAACGACGTACGATGCGAATGGCGTCGTGGCCTACTACATCCTCCCGCCCGTCGAGGCCCAGCCGTGAGCGCGCCCGTCCTCTGCTTCGCGCCGGACAACGCACCGGACGCGCGCAGCCGGAAGAACATGGAGAAGGCTGGCATCGTCGTGTGCATCGTGCCGCAGCCCGACCGTGTGATCTCGCTGCACGCCGCGCCGGTGGAGTCTGGCGACATCATGGCGCAAGCAGCCATCGAGACGGTGCGGACCTGCCGGATGCACCAAGATTTGCGCGACCTCTTCGGGCGCGTCGTGCTGCGCCTGCATCTGGAGCGGGCGGGTATCACCATGGAGGGGTCGACGTCATGACTGACGATCCGATCCTCACCCTGACGGAAGCCGCGCAGCTGTTGCGCATGCACCCGGAGACGCTCCGCCGCTCGCAGTGCCCGCGGATCCGGAACGGCCGCCGCATCACGTTCGACCGGGAGATCGTCCTCGCCTGGCATCGTGGGCACAGCGTCGGCACGCTCGCGGCGGTCGCATGACGCCCTTTCCACGTGGCAAGCAGGGCTTCCTCTCCGTCTACATCCCGCAGGTCGTCGGGCTGAAGCAGCGCAGCACCGGCACGGCCGACCGGAAGCTCGTGCGCCTCTACGAGCAGGCGATCGACTGGCTGCAGGCGCAGCATCCGCCAGCGTGGGACATCCTCGCCGCCCTCGCCGACGGCCGCGTCTCCTTCGAGCAGGTGCGCGCGGTGTACGCGTCGGGCGTCAACGCCTTGCCGCCGCTCCGTGCGCAGCTGGCGGACATCAGCCTGGTCACGCAGCTCGACGCCTTCGAGGCCGCCTGGCTGGCCGACGGCAAGGTGCCGGGCACCTTGGCGAACTACCGGCGCGAGATCTCGGCGTACCTCGCCGTGCATCCGATGCGGTCGCAGTTCACGGCCGCCAACGTCCGCACCCACGTGCGCGGGCTGACAGTGTCGTCAGGATCTCGCCGGAAGGTGCTGTACGCGCTGCGCGCCTTCGAACGCTACCTCGTCGAGGGTGGGCAGCTGTCGGGCTTCGTGCTCCACGCGGTCCAGGCGCCGAAGAAGAACCCGCCGCGGAAGGAGTACCGGACGGCCGTCGTCGACACGGCGATCACCGCCGCGACGGCGACCCGGTACCGGGTCTTCGTGGCGTTCGTCCACGCCACCGGCGCCGACGTGACGCCAGCGCTGCAGATGCTTGGTCGGGATCTCGATCTCGACCGGCTGCGCTGCCACGTACCCGGGCGGAAGACGCCGAAGCGCGACCGGCATGAAGTGGAGATCGACGCCTGGGCGCGCCCGTTCCTCGAGGACCTCCGCACGGTCCTGCCGAGCGCGCCGCTCTTCCCGGGCATCACGCGCCACAAGGCCAGCTGGGCCCACAAGCAGGCCGCCGCGGCGGTGCAGGCGGGCGACTACACGCTGCGTGATGCGCGGCACTCGATCGCGGTGCGCTGGCGCTGGGCCGGCCGGTCGTTCGAAGCCATCGCGCAGCAGCTCGGCAACTCGGTCTGGCAGTGCGTGACGACCTACGGCGCCTTCGATCCGCAGGACGCACCAGCTGAGACCGGCACGACTACGACCGATCGTACGACACGCGCGCTTCGCGTCGTCGGTTCCCACTCTACGACTCAGCAGGGCAACTCATGACAGCGCTGCAAGTTATGCCAACGGCGAGACTCGAACTCGCACACCTTTCAGTACCAGATCCTAAGTCTGGCGTGTCTACCAGTTCCACCACGTTGGCCATGCGTGCGCCGCAATCTATCCGGACTTCTCGCGGCCCCGCCATCGGTGTGCCGCATCAACCGCACGACGCAGAAGCGCAGAGGGGCGCAGAAGGCGCCGAGAATGACTGGGGGAACAGCACGGTGCGACTCGTGCAGGTCTCCCGCCATTCCTCGCGGACTCTGCGGCTCTCTGCGCTTCTGCGTTCCGCCGTTTCCAGCACCGAGACATAATGCGCGGCGTCCGAGGCAATCCGGACGCCGCGCGTGATCGCCCGCACCTTAGATCAATTTCCGCCGACGCGAACGGTCTCGACCCGGTTGGCCTTCTGCTGTGTGTTGAATACGCCGAGTGTGATCACGTCGCCTGCCTTGAGACCGCTGAGTGCCTGCTGCAGATCCGCCGTCGTGCGCACCGCGCGACGGGGCCGCGGAAACACGATCTCCGTGATCACGTCGCTGTCGAACAGCTTGCCCCGCGCACCGCTGCCGACATCGACCGACGCCACACGCACACCCTTCACCGTCGTTGGAATGCCCGCAGCCCGCACGAACACGTCCGTCAGCGGCTCGACGCTGATCCCCAGCTTGTCGGCCGATACCGCTTCCGTCTTTGCCGCACGCTCGTCGGCGTTCGGCACCGCGCCTACCGCACTCGCCACGGCATCGGTCGGCGCCTCGGCCAGCTTCACGCGGAATGACTTCCGGTCGCCGAACCGCATCACGTCCACCGTCACCACATCACCCGGCTTCTTCATGCGGACCACGCGCTGGAGCGTGCCGACACGATCCACCGGCGTGCCGTCGATCGCGGTGATGACGTCACCCGGCTCGAGACCAGCCGCCTTGGCGGGGCTCGACGCCGTGCCGTCGAAGTCACCCACGGTCACGCCCGCGATCGTCGCGAGCTGTGCCGCCTTCGCTTCCTCGGCCGTCACTTCCTTGATCTGGATGCCGAGCACCGCGCGACGCACGCGACCATGCGCGATGAGGTCGTCGGACACCGCCTTCGCCAGCGAGATCGGAATCGCGAAGCCGTAGCCGCTGTAGTAGCCCGTTTCGCTCGCGATCATGCTGTTGATGCCGATCACCTCGCCGCGCGCGTTCACCAGCGGTCCACCGGAGTTGCCCGGGTTGATCGCCGCATCGGTCTGGATGAAGTCGGTGATGGCGTACCGGTTCTCCAACGGCCGTGACAGCGACGGACCACCGCGACCCTTCGCGCTGATGATGCCGGCCGTGACGGTGAAGTCGAGGCCGAGCGGATTGCCGATGGCCAGCACCCAACTGCCGATGCGCGCGGCGTTGTCGTCGCCGAACGACAGCGTGGGGAAGCTGCTCCCTTCGATCTTGATCACGGCCACGTCGGTCGTCGGATCCTTGCCGATCAGCTTCGCCGAAAACTCGCGGTGGTCGGTGAGGATCACCTTGATGCGGTCCGCATCGCCGACGACGTGATTGTTCGTCAGGATGTAGCCCGTGGGCGAAATCAGGAACCCGGTCCCGCTGCCTTCCATCGGCTGCCGCGGCTGACGGCCCTGGAACTGATTGAAGAACTCCTCCATGCCGGGCGGCACGTTGGTGGGCCGGCGGGCCTGGGTGCGAGCCGGCGCATCCTTCTCGACCTGAATGGATACGACGCCCGGCGTGACCCGCTCGGCGACGTCGGCGAAGCCCGGCGCACCGCCGTCGTCCCGCGGGCCGCTGGCAACGCGTGCCGCGGCTGGGCGCGAACTCTGGGCAAACCCGGACTGCGGCAGCTCGAACGCCGTCGCGATGCCCAGTCCACCAACGAATGCCGCCGTGACGGCCCCTGCCACCTTTGCGCGTGTCATCATGCTCATAGCGTGTTCACAGATCCGGGAAGAGTCACTGGTCAGTACCCGAACAGAACCACAACGGTTTCCTCGCCGTTCCGGGGCTGCTGCATGCTAACCCGAAATGCAGCGCCGGACGGCATCGCCCCCACTCCGGCGAACCGGAGTGAGGGCGGGTCCTGCCGGGGTGGAGGCGCCGGGCGGAGAAACCTCCGTCCGGCGCTCCCGGCCCCTCGTGCGTGGAACCCTACTTCTTGTCGTCGACGATCTCGTAATCCGCCTCGACCACTTCCTCCGCCTTCGGCGCACCATCGGCCGGCGGTGCATCGGCCGACGGGGCGGCGCCCGCCTCGGGTGCAGCCGACTGCGCGTAGAGCGACGCGCCAGCCTCGCCGTAGATACGGCTCAGCTCTTCCTGGGCGGCCTGGATCTCGGCGAGATCCTCACCACGCAGTGCCTTGCGTGCCCGCTCGACCGCTTCGTCGAGCTTCGTCTTGGTCTCGGGGGCGAGACGATCCGACCACTCCTTCGCATTCTTCTCGACGTCATACGTCATGCTGTCGAGACGGTTCCGTGTGTCGATCTGCTCGCGGCGCTTCTTGTCCTCCTCGGCGTTCTTCTCGGCGTCCTTGACCATGCGATCCACTTCGCCATCCGACAGGCCGCTCGACGCCTCGATGCGGATCTTCTGCTCCTTGCCGGTCGTCTTGTCCTTCGCCGTCACGTGCAGGATGCCGTTGGCGTCGATGTCGAACCCGACTTCCACCTGCGGCTGCCCGCGCGCGGCCGGCGGAATGCCCGTGAGCTGGAACTTGCCGATCGTCTTGTTATACACGGCCAGGTCGCGCTCACCCTGCAGCACGTGGATCTCCACCTGCGTCTGGTTGTCGTCGGCCGTGCTGAACGTCTCGGACTTCTTGGTCGGAATCGTGGTGTTGCGCGGGATCAGCGTGGTCATGACGCCGCCGAGCGTTTCGATGCCGAGCGAGAGCGGCGTCACGTCGAGCAGCAGCACGTCCTTCTGCTCGCCGGTGAGCACGGCGCCCTGCACGGCGGCACCGATGGCCACCACTTCGTCGGGGTTCACACCCTTGTTGGGTTCCTTGCCGAAGAACTTCTTGACCGTCTCCTGAATCTTCGGGATACGGGTCGAGCCGCCCACCAGCAGGATCTCGTCGATTTCGCCCGGCTTCAGGCCGGCGTCAGCGAGCGCCTTCTCCATCGGCGGGATCGTGCGCGTGATCAGGTCGTCCACCAGCTGCTCGAACTTGGCGCGGGTGAGCGAGTAGTTCAGGTGCTTCGGGCCGCTGGCGTCGGCGGTGATGAACGGCAGGTTGATGTCCGTGGACTGCGTGCTGGACAGCTCCATCTTGGCCTTCTCGCCGGCTTCCTTGAGGCGCTGCAGCGCCATCGGGTCCTTGGACAAATCGATGGCCTGGTCCTTCTTGAACTCCGCCACCAGCCAGTCGATCACGCGCTGGTCGAAGTCGTCGCCGCCGAGGTGTGTGTCACCGTTGGTGGACTTCACTTCGAACTGACGCGAGCCATCGACGTCGTACAGCTCCAGCACGGAGATGTCGTAGGTGCCGCCGCCCAGGTCGAAGACGGCGACCTTCTCGTCCTTCTTCTTGTCGAGGCCATAGGCCAGCGCGGCGGCCGTCGGCTCGTTGATGATGCGGAGCACGTCGAGGCCGGCGATCTTGCCGGCATCCTTGGTGGCCTGGCGCTGCGAGTCGTTGAAGTACGCCGGCACCGTGACCACGGCCTTGGTGACACCGTGGCCGAGGTAGTCTTCGGCGGTCTGCTTCATCTTCTGCAGGATCATCGCGGAGATCTCGGGGGGCGTGTAGCGCTTGCCCTGGATCTCGACGGTGACGAGGTCGTTCTGGCCGGCGACGATCGTGTACGGCACGCGACCCTTCTCCTGGGTCGCTTCGGACATCTTGCGGCCCATGAAGCGCTTGATCGAGAAGATCGTGTTGGTGGGGTTGGTGACCGCCTGCCGCTTGGCGATCTGACCGACGAGGCGTTCGCCGTCCTTCGAGAAGCCCACCACCGAGGGGGTCGTGCGCCCGCCTTCGGCATTCGGGATCACGACCGGATCCCCGCCTTCCATCACGGCGACCACGGAGTTCGTGGTGCCGAGGTCGATGCCAATCACTTTGTCAGCCATTCGTCTGCGTCCTCGAGAGTCGTATCGCGTCTGCTCCAAGGCAGGAAGCCGGAGCTGTCGTCGCCGCCGCCGTGCCAGATTGCGCGGGCGTCCTGACGTGTGCGAGAAGGAAGGCAAGATCGGCACCGACGATTTCTGCCGGGTTGGCAGGTTTGTCTGTCGTGAGTGGCAGTGCCGCCACGCTGGCGTCCACCATGGTGTCTGACCCCATGGAACAGTGATCGAGGGGCTGACCCCATCGCCGCCGGCGCGGAACGCCCCGGCCGCGGACTGGGGGGATTACCTTCCTTGGCTTACCGCTTCTCCCCGCGAGTCATGTTCCCGATCGGCGACGAAAATCCAACCGACCACCGCCCGATCATGACCTGGGCGATTCTCGGTGCCATCTTCGCCACCTGGATCCTCGCGCAGGGTGCCGGGGCGGACGGCACCGCGCTGATCAAGAGCGTGTGCGAGTTCGGACTCGTGCCGGGTGAAGTGACGCAGACGGCGCCCATTGGGCAGGCCGTCCCGATGGGCGCGGGCTGGGCCTGTCTCGTGGACCGCTCGACGATCAACTGGTTCACCCCGCTCACGTCGATGTTTCTCCACGGCGGCTGGGGCCACCTGCTCGGCAATGCACTCTTCTTGTGGGTCTTCGGTGACAACGTCGAGGACCTGATGGGACAGCAGCGCTTCCTGAACTTCTATCTCGTCTGCGGGTTGGCCGCGGCCGCGCTGCACGTGCTGCTGCAGCCTGCGTCGCCCATCCCCACCGTCGGCGCCTCCGGTGCCATCTCCGGTGTCATGGGTGGCTACCTGATCCTCTTCCCGCGACACCGGGTGCGGATGTTCTTCCCGCCGGTCTTCTTCTTTCACTTTCCCGCGTGGCTGGTGCTGCTCTGGTGGTTTGCCCTCCAGGTCATGGCCGGACTGCCACAGCTCAGTATGCTCGCGGCCGATCCGTCCGGCGGCGTGGCGGTCTGGGCGCACGTGGGCGGCTTTGTGGCCGGTGTGCTGCTCGTGCGGCGATTCGCGCTGCCCGATCGGCTGGAACGGCGCCAGGCGAGGCAGCTGGCTCGCAGCGCACAGTCCTTCTTGTAACAGTCGCGTGTAGATCTGCGACGCGAGCGCCCGCGTTCGGTAGTTTTTGTATGTGGTTTGTACCGGCGGCGTCGTGTCGGTACTCAATTTTTTCTGGAGCTCCTCCTCCGTGCGTCTGATCCCCCGCGATGATCGATTCTTCGATCTGTTCGCCGAAATGGCCGGCATTCTGGTTCAGTCCGCCAATACGCTGCAGCAGCTGTTTGCCAACCCGGCACGTCTGGATGAGTTCCAGACCAACATCAAGAACCTCGAACATCAGGCCGACCGCCTGACGGCCGAGGCCAATCGCAAGGTCGACACGACTTTCGTCACACCGCTCGACCGCGAAGACATTCACGCGCTCGTCACGCGCCTCGACAATGTGGTGGACCTGATCGACGGCTGCGCACGGCGCGCCCAGATCTACCGCATCACCGAAGCACGCGACCCGGCCATTCGCCTCTGTGCCGTGCTCGGTGAGGCCTGCGTGCAGATCCGTGAGGCGGTGGCGGCCATGAAGAAGCCGCAGATGGTGTACGAGCACGGGGTCCGGATCAAGCGGCTCGAAGAGCAGGCCGACGCCATCTATCACGAAACGCTCGGCAACCTGTTCGCGGGGACGCCCGATCCCCTCACCGTGATGAAGTGGAAGGACCTGTACGATTCGCTCGAGACGGCCATCGACGAGTGCCATTACGTGTCGCTGGCGCTCGAGAGCATCTCGCTCAAGAACAGCTGAGTTGCCGTGATTGCGTACGTCATCGGAATCGTTGCAGTCGCGCTCATCTTCGACTTCATCAACGGCTTCCACGATTCGGCCAACTCGATTGCAACGATCGTCGGCACGCGGGTGCTCTCGCCGGGCAAGGCAGTGCTGTGGGCGGCAATCTTCAACTTCGCGGCGCTGTTCACCGTCGGGACGGCGGTCGCCAAGGCGATCAGCTCCGGCTACGTGAATCCGGCGGCGATCTCGACCAACGTGATCGCCGCGGCACTGCTCGGCGCGATCATCTGGAACCTGATCACCTGGTGGTTCGGCATTCCGTCGAGTTCGTCGCATGCGCTCATTGGCGGGTTCGCCGGCGCGGCGGTGGCGAGCAAGGGGTTCGGCGCGCTGAACTTCGGCCCCAAGTGGATCGAGACCCTCACCGCGATCGCCCTGTCGCCGGCACTCGGTGCCATGCTCGGGCTCGGGCTCATGGCGCTGGTCTACCGTCTCTTCGCGAACACGGCGCCGGGCAAGGTGGATCGTTTCTTCCGACCTGCCCAGTTACTGAGTTCGGCGCTGCTGTCATTGGCACATGGTGGCAATGATGCCCAGAAGACGATGGGTATCATCGTCGGTCTGCTGGCGTCGCCCTCGGTGCGCGCGCTCTTCGAGCCCTATACCGCCGGGTGGCTGAGCCACCTCTACGTGCCTGACACGAACACGATTCCGCTCTGGGTCGAAATCTCGGCCTATTTCATGATTTCGATGGGCACGCTGTTCGGTGGCTGGCGCATCGTGCACACGATGGGCACGCGCATCACCAAACTGCGTCCAGTGGGCGGGTTCTGCGCCGAGACCGGTGGAGCGATCGTGATCCTGGTGGCGTCGAAGTTCGGGATTCCGGTGAGCACCACCCACACCATCACCGGCGCCATCGTCGGTGTGGGCGCCGCCAACCGTGTGCGCGCCGTCCGCTGGGGGCTCGCAGGCAACATCGTCTGGGCCTGGGTGTTTACGATTCCTGCGGCAGCGCTGCTGGCAGCCCTCAGCGCCTGGATCCTGAATGCGATCGTCGTGGTCGGCCGACCGGCCTGACCACTCAGTCGTGGCGTCGCCTCAGCGGCGGGCGCCTGAACCAGCGGGGAGAGGATGGCGACACGACGAAAGCAGGCGCGGCAGGGTGGTGATGCCGATGCTGATGCGATGGGATCGGTGGGCGCCGCGGGTGAGGCGCACCTCTTTTTCAGTCGTGAGCTGAGCTGGCTCGAGTTCAATGCCCGTGTGCTCAACGAGGCACGCGATCCGCGGACACCGCTGCTGGAGCGGCTCAAGTTCCTTGCGATCTTCAGCTCCAACCTCGACGAGTTCTACATGGTTCGCGTGGGCGGACTGCGTCGCAAGGTGCGCAACGGGCAGGGGGGATATCCGCAGGAGCGCCTCACCCCGACCGAACTGCTGACGGCGATCGACAAGCGCGTCAACGCCCTGCTGCATCTGCAGCGCACCTGCCTCACAGATGACCTGCTGCCCGCTCTCGCGACTCACGATGTGAAGCTGGTGCGCATGAGCGACCTGTCGCCAGCCGAGTGGCTGGTGGTGGACGCGTTCTTCGAGTCGCAGGTCTTTCCGGTGCTGACGCCGCTGGCGGTCGATCCCGGCCATCCATTTCCGTACATCTCCAACCTGTCGCTCTCGCTGGCCGTGCGCGTGCGCGATCCGCAGACGGGGCTCGAGCATTTCGCCCGCGTGAAGGTGCCGAAGTCGCTCGCACGCTGGGTGCCGGCAGGAAAGCCGAACCACTTCGTGCCGGTCGAGGATGTGATCGGTGTGAATCTCGGCGCGCTCTTCCCCGGGATGGAGATCCTGAGCTGGCACGCCTTCCGCATCACGCGCTTCTCCGATTTCGAACTGACGGGTGTCGAGGAGGACGACGATCTGCTCTCGGTGGTGGAGCGGCAGGTGTTCGAGCGGAAGTTCGGCGAGGTCGTGCGACTCGAAGTGCAGACCGGCATGCCCGACGAGCTGCGGACGCTGCTGATGGAAGAGCTGCGCGACGAAGAGGATGCGCTGGTGCTGGCGCTGCCCCTCACCGCAAGTGACGTCGACGAGCCGGGCACGCTGCTGGATCTGGGCGACCTGATGTCGCTGGCGTCGGCGATCGAACTGCCCGATCATCGGTATCCGCCGTTCGTGCCGGCGATCCCGGCGGAGCTGGCGGAAGCGTCGAACATCTTCGATGCGATCCGCGAACGGGACATTCTCGTGCATCATCCCTTCGAGAGCTTCCGCGAAACGGTGGAGCACTTCCTCGAACGGGCGGCGACCGACGACCACGTGCTGGCGATCAAGCTGACGCTCTATCGCACCTCGGGCGAGACGGCGATCGTGAAGTCACTCATCCAGGCCGCGGAGCGGGGCAAGCAGGTGGTGGTGCTGATCGAGCTGCAGGCCCGGTTCGACGAGGCGAACAACATCGCGTGGGCCCGCACGCTGGAGAATTACGGCGTGCATGTGGTGTACGGCGTTCCCGGATTGAAGACGCACACCAAGACGGCGCTGGTGGTGCGACGTGAGCCCGACGGCATCCGACGCTACGTGCACATCGGGACCGGCAACTACCACTCACGCACGGCGAAGCTCTACACCGACATCGGACTCTTCACGTGCAGCCCCAGCATCGGCGCCGACGTGAGCGACCTGTTCAACGCGCTGACCGGATTCAGCCGGCAGCAGCTGTATCGCAAGCTGCTGGTCGCGCCGGCCAACATGCGGCGCCGGTTCGTGGAACTGATCGATCGTGAGGCTGCACATGCCGAGGAGGGGCGTGGTGGCCACATCATCGCGAAGATGAACGCGCTCGTCGATCCCGATGCGATCCTGGCCTTGTACCGCGCGTCAGCCGCCGGCGTGACCGTCGATTTGATCGTCCGCGGCGTCTGCTGTCTGCGCGCCGGTATGACCGGCGTGAGTGAGAACATCACCGTGCGCAGCATCATCGGACGGTTTCTGGAGCACTCGCGCATCTTCTTCTTCGCCAATGGCGGTGAGCCCGAGTATTACCTCGGCTCTGCCGACTGGATGCCGCGCAACTTCGACCGTCGCGTGGAAACGGTGGTGCCGATCGAGGCACCGCTGCTGCACGAGCGGCTCGCCTCGCTGCTGCAGACCTGCCTCGCCGACAACCGTCAGGCGTGGATGCTCCAGACCGACGGGACGTATGTGCAGCGCTCGCCGGCGGCCGGCGAGCCGGAGCGCGGCACACACGCGCGCCTATTGCGGGACCCGTGGGGCAGAGCGCACTGAGCGGCCGGTGACCACGACGCGCCGTGACCGTTGCAGGCGAAACACCACCAACACGGCAGTTCCACGGGTCAATCCACCGTGTCGTTCCCTTCCGACTCCACCGGTTTCCCGTCGGGCCCGATCACCAGCACCGGCTGGTCGATCAGCGCCTCCAGCAGGTCGCTCTTGCGGCTGGCGCCCCACAGCTCGAGGCGTGTTGACCGGGCGCGCGGGTCGGGCACCGGCGTGAGGCGCAGCGCCCGTTCGGTCCACCGCACCTTCACCTGCTGCACCGCGCACACATGCCCGCGGTCGAAACCGTCGGCCACACGCAGCAAGGCCGACAACCGGCGCACCCGCGCCTGCTGATCGGTCGTCAGCTGCGCAAAGGTCGGGTGCTTGGCCTTGGGCAGCGCGCCACGGTGATACCGCGCGACATTCGCCATCACCACCTGCTCCTCCGGCGACACGCCATGGAACTCGGCGTGCACGATCAGGTGGTAGGAATGTTTGTGGTGATCGTTGTAGCTGATGTGGTAGCCGGTGTCGTGCAGCAGGGCGGCGTCACGCAGCGTATCGCGGTCTTCCGGGGCGCACCCGATGCGCGTGCCGATGGCGTCGAACAGTTGCAGGGCGAGCTTCTGCACGTGGCGGGCGTGCGGCTCCTCATACTGCGTGCGTTCGGCAAACTGCTGCACGCTGCGCCGCCGCCCTTCGCCCGGGTCAGTGGCCTCCGGCAATACCTCGGCTGCCTCGAGCAACAGCCCCTCGCGAATGCCATACGCCGACGTGTGAAACGCGCGGATGTCGAGAAACGCCATCACTTCCGCGGCAACCGCCATGCCGGCGACGATGATGTCGGCGCGCGCCGGATTGAGGCCAGGCACCGTGAGGCGCTCGGCCGGTGACATCTCGACCAGCTGGTCGAGCAGGTGTTCGAGCTCTCCGCGCCTGACGATCTTGCCGTGCACGGTGCGTGCGGTCGCGATGCCCTGCTGTGCCAGCAGCATGCTGGCCACGTTGGTGAAGGTACCGCCGCAGCCGATCATGTCGGCCCCGCGCCATTCCTTCACGGCGAAGCGCTCCCGGATTTCCTCGCGGAGCGCCTTCCGCAGCTTCTGCACGGTGCTGCGCTTGATGCCTTTGCGCAGGTGGCTCTCGGTGGCCCGCACGGCGCCGAACGGCATCGACAGCAGGCGCTCCACGAGGCCGTCGGCCGAGAGGGCGAGCTCCACCGAGCCGCCGCCGATGTCACACGTCACCATGCGCCCATGCGCCAGATCGAATGCCGCCTGCGCACTGCGGAACGAGAGGCGGGCCTCTTCCTCGCCGCTGATCACACGCACCGTGAGTCCGGCCGCCTTCTTCACCTGTCGAACGAAGGCGGCACCGTCGGCCGCGTCGCGCACCGCACTGGTGGCCACACACTCGACACGCTCGGCGCCGAGCTGCGTGGCCAGCGTGACCATGCGTTGCAAGGCCTCGATCGCCAGCAGCACGTTTTCCGCCGAGAGGTGGCCGGTGTCGTCCACGCCGGCGCTGAGGCGTGGGGCGGCCTTCATTTCGTCGATGGTGCGGATCTGGCCCGTGGCCGTGACGTCGGCGACGATTGCACGGATCGAGTTCGATCCGATGTCGATGGCGGCGATACGGCGCACCCGCAGGACGGGGTCCACCACCGCCGATGCGGCGGGTGTGAGGCTTCGGGACGGCCGTGCAGGCATGCGGGCGGGATCAGGGATACGTGACACTGCACGCAAGTTACCGTTCGTGGTCAGCGGTGCCACATGACCACGCCGCGATCGGTCACGTCAGGGCGCGGGCCGTGCCCAGGCGCGGAGAAGCGTGGTGCGCATCGACTCGGGCAGTGGCGCATAGCCCAGCGCCAGCGCGTCGGTCTCGCCATGCTCCAGCGCCCACCGGACGAAGGCCGCGGTGGCCGCCACGCGTGCGGTGTCGCGCCCCCGGGCGGGCACCAGCAGCCAGGAGAGCGAGGCGATCGGATAACTCGCCGTGCCAGGGGCATCGCTGATGCTGGTCGCGAACTCCACGGTGTCGTCGATGGAGCTCAGCATGGCGCTGGCCGCCTCGCGCAGGCCACCGGTCTGCGGCGTGACCCAGGCACCGGCGTGGTTCCGGATCCGTGCCACGGGCAGGCGGTTCTGCATGGCGTACACGGCTTCGACGATACCGATGGAGAAGGGCGTGACCTTCACCTCGGCAGCGACCCCTTCATTGCCGCGGACCCGCGTGCCGACCGGCCAGTCCGGGAATCGGCTGCGGCCCGGGCCCGCCGCCCAACTCGTGCTCTGCCCCGAGAGGTAGTCGGTGATGATCCAGCTCGTGCCGCTGGTGTCGGCGCGGGTGATCACGCGGATCGACTCCGCCGGCAGTTCGATGTCGGGATTGAGCGCCACCAGGCGTGCGTCGTTCCAGCGGGTGATGCGGCCGAGCAGGATGTCACCCAGCGTGGTGCCGTCGAGGCGGAGCTGGTGTGTCAGCGTCGGGATCTGGTAGGTGACCGCTGCGCCGCCGACCACGAGGGGGACCTGCCGGATACCGCGCGCGGCGAGCGCTTCGCGCTCCGCGCGATCGAGGGGCACGTCGGTGGCCGCGAAATCGAGCGAATCGGCCAGCAGCGCGCGAATGCCGGCACCCGAGCCGATGGAGCGGTAGTTGATGCGCGCGCCCCCGGCGTCGGTGTGGCGCGAGAACCAGCGGGTGTAGACCGGATAGGGGAAGGTGGCGCCGGCGCCGCTGAGCGTGATCGCAGACGGCGGCAGGGCCTGCTCCGCGGCGCGCTCCGTCGTGCTGCATGCGACGAGCCAGGGAGTGAGGGCACTGAGCCCTGAGCGCAGGAAGACATGCATCAGGTCACATCCGATTGGTATAGCCAGTGAACTTGAAGTGGCCGGCATACTCGAGGATCGGCCCGAAGAGCTGCCCGGTGTACCGCGATCCGTCGGCCTTCCTGATGCGCACGGTGCACTCGACGTGCAGCGTGGCCGGCCCCATGGAGACGGGCGGGTTCGGGCAGTCGAGACGCTCGAGCGTCAGCCCGGGACCCATCCGGTCGAGCGCACGGCCGATGCCTTTCTCACTGGCGAGGGTGAGTTGTGTCCAGCGCAGCGTCGGCGGCAATCCATTGGGCTGCGTGAAGTCAGACGTGACGGGATAGTAGAGCCACGCGAATTCGGCGCGAGAGAGGGTGAGGCGACCGAGCGCGGCGATGTCGCGGGCCGCCAGCGCCGTCACGAACATTTCGACGAGCACCTGACGAGACGTCGGTGCATCCACCAGTGCCGTGAGCTCGGGGAGGCCGACGCGGAAGCGACGCATCATCTCCGGCATCGGAAACACCGAGTCGATGATGGTTCCAGGCGGACGGTTTGTATCGAGCGGAAAGCGTTCGTACGCGAACGGAGCGCCCTCGGCGGTCTGCGCTCTGACCACGGAATCCGTTGTCGCACGTGGCTCGGCCGGTGCGCAGGCAGCGAGGCCGAGCATCGCGATACAGCGGGGAAAGGAAAGTCGAAACATGATGGGAATAAAATGAACAGCGGGTCGGCCAGCACGGAGTGGCAGGCCCACCCCCTGACATTCGAACGATGATAACTTAACG
>JANOCB010000015.1:0-153559 GCA_031411975.1 Gemmatimonadaceae bacterium | reverse complement strand
GAGCATCACGTCCGACACCGGGCTGTTCGTGACGGCGAACTTCAAGGAGACGCAGCTGGCCAAGCTGCGGGTGGGCCAGACGGTGGAGCTGGAAGTTGACGCGTACGATGGTGCGGTGATCGAAGGCGTGATCGAGAGCATCAGCCCTGCAACCGGTGCGCGCTTCACACTGCTGCCCCCCGACAACGCCAGTGGCAACTTTACCAAGGTGGTGCAGCGTGTGCCGGTGCGGATCCGGATCACGAAGGGCCTGGATGCCGCGCGACCGCTGCGGATCGGGTTGAGCGTGATGACGCACGTCAGCACCAAGTGAGCCGGCTGGTTTTCACACCGAACACGCACTGACGATGGCAACCGCCGTGATACAGGGTGGCGCCGACGCTGCGGTGACGGCGGAGGATCCGTATGCCAACCGGTACTGGATCGCGGCCGCAGTGACGCTGGCGGCGGTGCTGGAGCTGGTGGATACCTCGATCGTGAACGTGGCCGTGCCGCACATGATGGGCAACCTCGGCGCGACGCTGGACGAGATCGCGTGGGTGAGCACCGGCTACATCATCGCCAACGTGATCGTGATCCCGATGTCGAGCTGGCTCTCGAATTGGTTCGGGCGCAGGCGCTACCTCACCGGCAGCATCCTGCTGTTCGTGGCGGCGAGTTTCTTCTGCGGCGCAGCCACAGGGCTCTGGTCACTGGTGTTCTGGCGCGTGGTGCAGGGCCTGGGCGGTGGCGCATTGCTGAGTGTGGCGCAGGCCACGCTGTTCGAGGCCTTCCCGCCAAAGGACGTGGGCAAGGGACAGGCGATCTTCGGCATGGGGGTGATGGTGGGCCCGACACTCGGCCCCACGCTCGGCGGCTACATCGTGGACAACTACGACTGGCCCTGGATCTTCTACATCAACGTGCCCCTTGGCCTGCTGGCCGCGGCGATGGTGTGGGCGTACGTGCGCAACTCGAAGTCGGCGGTGCGCGCCACGAAGATCGACGTGTGGGGCATCGTGCTGCTTGCCACCAGTGTGGGCACGCTGCAGTTCATGCTGGAACGTGGTGAGCGCAATGACTGGTTCGAGAGCGGCTTGGTGACGTCGCTCGCGGCGGTGAGCGGGTTGAGCTTCATCGCCTTCGTCTGGCGCGAATTGACCTTCGAGCAGCCGATCGTGAACCTGCGCGTGCTCAAGAGCCGGCAGTTGGCCGCCGGTGTGACCTTCGCCGCCGTGCTGGGCCTGGCGATGTACGGCTCGATCTTCGTGCTGCCGGTGTTCCTGCAGCAACTGCATGGATTCACCGCTTGGCAGACCGGCAAGGTGATCTTCCCGGGCGCCATCGCGAGTGCCTTCACGATGGCGATCATCGGCCGCAACGCCAACCGGATCGACGCGCGCTACACGGTGGTGCTGGGCGTGGCGATGTTCGGCGTCTGCATGTACTGGCTCTCGGGCCTGTCGCTGGACGGCGGCGCCGAAGACGTGTTCTGGCCGCTGATCCTGCGTGGTGTGGGCATGGGCCTGATCTTCGTGCCGCTCACCAATGCGAGCATGGCGGACCTGACGCCGATCGACGTGCCGCAGGGCACGGCGCTCTTCAACCTCACGCGCCAGCTCGGCGGTTCACTCGGCATCGCGATCATGGCGACGCTGTTGCAACGCTTCACCTCCGGCGCACGCAGCAACCTGGTCACACACATGACCACCGGCGATCCGGAAGTCACCAAGCGGGTGGCGATGCTCTCGCAAGCCTTCATCGCCCGCGGCGCCGATGCCACCACGGCGGTCGCGCAAGCATATCGTGTGATGGAGCGTCAGGTGCTGGCGCAGGCAAGCGTGATCGCCTTTTCGAAGATCTACCTGATCAGCGCGGTCCTGATGGTGCTCGGCCTGCCTCTTCTCCTCTTCTGGAAGACGGGGCGGAATCGTGCCAGCGTGACGGCTGCGGACGTGCATTAGCCGCTTCGCAGTTCGGGCACCGTGAACACCTCTCACACGGAGCCGCGGCGGCACGGAGGAGATGTGGAATGGGAACGGCAACTGCAGTTGCAGTTCATAAGAGTCCTCGCCGTTGCACTTCTCCGTGCCGCCGCGGCTCCGGGGGAGAGGCGTTTGTCGGTGTGGATTACGGTGACGGTCCCTGTCAAGGCGTTGCTGACGGTGGGCGGGGAGGGCAGTTTGCTCGCTCGCACGCACACCTGCATTCTTGCCCCGAATTCTGATGGCCACGTCACTCGTCACGACTGTCGCACGCGAACTCGCGCTCCCGGTGTCCTCGGTGGAGCGCACCCTCGAACTGTTCGGTGAGGGGAACACGCTGCCGTTCATCGCCCGGTACCGGAAGGAGGTCACCGGCGGGCTGGACGAGGTGCAGCTGCGCGACGTGCGCGATCGGGCGCAGTACCTGACGGAGCTGGAGGAGCGGCGGGCGGCGGTGCTCAAGAGCATTGCGGAGCAGGGCAAGCTCGACGATGCGCTGAAGGCGAAGATCGCGGGGGCCACCACCAAGCAGGTGCTCGAAGACCTGTACCTGCCGTACAAGCCCAAGCGTCGCACACGCGCCACCATCGCACGTGAACGCGGGCTGGCGCCGCTGGCCGAGCAGGTGTGGGAGGGGATGCTGGACGATGCCGCGGTGCGTGCCGCCGCTGCCGCATTCGTGAGCGCCGAGCAGGAAGTGCCCGACGCGGATGCCGCCGTGCAGGGGGCGAAGGACATCCTCGCCGAGCAGGTCGCCGAGGATGCGGCGGTGCGCGGGTGGATCCGCGACGTCACACGTACGAAGGGGGCGGTGAAGAGCGCACGTTCCTTCGGTCGCACCGAGGAGCACTCCAAGTTTTCCGACTACTTCGACTTCCGCGAACCGCTCGGCACCATCCCCTCGCACCGCGTGCTGGCCATCCGCCGCGGCGAGACTGAAGGTGAGCTGGTGTGGAGCGTGGATGCCCCCGTCACCGACATCTTTCCGAAGCTGCAGCGCGATGTGACCGGCACGCGCAAGGCTGTCACCATGCTGGGTCAGGTGGCCGACGATGCGTACAACCGCCTGCTGGCGCCGAGTATCGAGGTGGAGCTGCGTCTCGAACTGAAGACGAAGGCCGACGAAGAAGCGATCATCATCTTCGGTCGTAACCTCGAGCAGCTGCTGCTGTCGTCGCCCGCCGGCGAGAAGAGTGTGCTGGGCCTCGACCCCGGCTTCCGCACCGGCGTGAAGATCGCGCTGGTGAGTCGTACCGGCGCACTGCAGCACACCGACACGCTCTACCTGCATCAGGAAGACCGCTTCGCTGCCACGATCCGTGCGATCGTCGCGCGCTTCAAGCCCGAACTGATCGCCATCGGCAACGGCACCGCCTCGCGCGAAACGGAGAACCTGGTCCGTGCGACGCTGCGCGAACTCGAGCCGCCGGCGCCGACGGTGGTCGTGGTGAGCGAAGCTGGCGCGTCGGTGTATTCGGCGAGCGATGTGGCCCGCGAGGAGTTTCCCGAGCTCGACGTCTCGATCCGCGGTGCGGTCTCCATCGCGCGTCGTCTGCAGGACCCGCTAGCCGAGCTGGTGAAGATCGATCCGAAGAGCATCGGCGTGGGGCAGTATCAGCATGACGTGAACCAGCCCAAGCTGCGCCAGCGTCTCGACGACATCGTCGAAAGCTGCGTGAACCGTGTCGGCGTGGAGGTCAACACCGCCTCGGCGCAGCTGCTGGCATACGTGTCAGGCGTTGGGCCGACGCTGGCGAAGTCAATCGTCGCCGCACGTGATGCCAAGGGCGGCTTCAGTGCGCGGAAGGATCTGCTGGAGGTGCCGCGTCTCGGGGCCAAGGCGTTCGAGCAGGCGGGCGGCTTTTTGCGGGTGCGCGGTGGATCACATCCGCTCGACGCCAGCGCGGTGCATCCCGAGCGCTACACACTGGTGGCACGCATCGCCAAGGATCATGGCGTGTCGCTGCAGGACCTGATCGGCAACGAGACGGTGCTGTCGTCGCTGGATCTCAAGCCGTACGTGTCGGAGGATGTCGGCATGCCGACGCTCGTGGACATCGTCTCCGAGCTGCGCAAGCCGGGCCGCGACCCGCGCGACAGCTTCGTGCCGCCGGCATTCCGCGACGACGTCACCGAGCCGAAGCACCTTGCAGCCGGCATGGTGCTGGAGGGTGTGGTGACGAACATCGTCGCCTTCGGTGCCTTCGTCGACATCGGGGTGCATCAGGATGGCCTCGTGCACGTGAGCCAGCTCAGTGACCGCTTCGTGAAGGACCCGAACGACGTGGTGCAGGTGGGGCAGAAGGTCACGGTCACGGTGCAGGGGGTGGACCTGGACCGGAATCGTATTGCGCTCACGATGAAGACCGGGGCCAAGCCCGCGGCACCTCCGGCGGGTGGCGGTGCCCGCACTGCGCCGCCGCGCGGTCCGAAGCCGCAGGCTCCGGCACCGGCGCCGACAGCACCGGTCAAGCCCACCAAGGGCTATGTCGCCCCCAACGGAATTCGCTTCCGCTGAGGTCGGCTGCACCGAAGGGTGGCGCTCCGGATGTCTGGTGACGGCAGTTATCCTCTATCGTCCCCACCCAGAGCCCCTCTTTGCGGGGGCACCGCTTCCGTGACGTGCCGCCCGATCCCCACCAGCCCTCGCATGCCCCATCACACCCGCAGCGGTCTGCTGCGCCGGAGCGCCCTCACGGCGTGCCTCCTCGGCGCGCTGCCACTGTCCCTGATCGCGCAGATCCGTCGCCCCGATCCGATTCCCGTTGGACGGGGTGGGCCCAAGGCCGGCGTACCGAAGACCCGCACCGAACTGTTCATCACGGTCGGCACACAGGCGCTCAGTGCCGACAACGCGACCGCCTCATCGATGCCCCTCGGTGCGATCGGGTTCCGGAAACAGTTCAGGCAGGACTGGCTCTTCCTCGGCGGCATGGTCGACGCAGGCAGCACCACGATCGACGGTGACTTCTTTCCGTACGAGCGCCGCGCCGTGGGCGACACCACACAGTTCGTCTCGGTGGATGGCAGCGCACGGATGTTCGCCGCCCGTCTCACTGCCGATGCGATTCTCCCGCTCGGTGAGTCGAAGCGATTCCGCTACGGCGGTGGGGTGAACGTTGGTATGTACGCCGTGCAGCCGTCACCGGCCGCCGGTGCCGACGCGGGTTCGTTCATTGCACCGACGTTCGGCTTTTCGGGCATGGGTGCCGCCGACATCACGTCGCGCTTCGGTGCAATGGCGAGCATCGCCATCACGCAGTTCATGGGCTTCGATCGCGAGAAGCTCAGGCCGAGTGATCCGGCGCTGGCCGATCCAGTCTTCGAGACGCCGTTCACGCTGCCTCCTGCGGCGAAGGAGAGTTTCGGCGGCGTGCGCCTGATGGTCGGGCTGACCTACCGCCTTGGTGTGAAGACCGTGACCGGAGGAAAGAAGTGATGCGTCGGACCGGTATTGCAGCGCTCGCGCTGCTGGCGCTCGCCGCAGGGTGCGCAGACGATGGTGCCGTCTCGCCGCAGGGCGGGCAGGCGTTCGAGACGACGTTCACCGGTGTCGCCAGCGTGCGCACGCCGACGATCCGGGCGCAGGCCTTCGGCCGCTCGGTGAACAACGCCGCCGTGGTGGATTCCGTGGTGGGCGAAGTGGCGCTGCTCAAGCCGCTCAGCGGCAGCGCGCGCTACCAGTTCTACATCGTCAATGGCCTCGATTCATCGGCCACGCCGGTGTCGCACACGCAGTGGATCATCCGCACCGATTCGCTGCTGGATGCCAACGGCAACATCCGCTCGCCGATCGACACCACGCGCACCACCGGCGTGCGTGACTTCTACGCCGGCAACTTCTTCGGACGGCGGATGCGCTTCGCCGTGCGCCTCTCGGCCACCGACACGGTGCAGCAGCGTGCGTCGTGGCTGGTGCTCACGATCCAGCGCGACTCCACCCGCACCACGTTCAACGACTCCACACCGCGCCCGCTCTTCGTGCGCTTCCGCGATCAGCGGGGCACCGTCACGCGTGACGACGATCTCGTGCTCCCGGACACGCTGCGCGGTGCCTTCGGCGACTTCATCAGCCCCGCGCGGCAGACCACGTTCCGCTCTGCGGGCACGGGCTCACTGCTGTTCTGGGACGTGGCCAAGAGCGGCGTGCCGGCATTCCGCGTGGACTTCCGCGGCCTGCAGAAGCCGCCGCGTGGCTACTACTACCAGCCGTATATCATCGACAGTCTCACCGGCATCGCGTACGCATGGGGCAATCCGTATGACGCCGCCGAGGCCCCGCTCCGCAACGCCGACCTCGCCACCGACAGCATCCTGCCGGTCCTGCGTGCGGTGCAGCCGGTCAACACCCCGATCGGTGGCCCCGAGGACTACACCCGCGTCGACCTGATTCTCGAGCCGAAGACCGCCGCTCCGGCGCTGGCCACGAATCTGGACATCGTCAGCCTGATGACCCTGCAGCGCGCCAACATCCCCGACGCCCTGCGCAACAAGCGCGACGCACTGGGTGTGCTGCAGGTGATCGTCACGCGCGGCACACAGGGCGGCCCGGTGGCTCCGAACATTGGTGTGGTGGTGCAGGCGCCAGGTGCCAACTTCAATACGCTGATCGGCAACAGGAACACCGACAGCACGGGCGTGGCGCGGTTCACCAACATGCCAGTCTCCGAACTGCGCGTGCTTGCGGTGCCGTTCGGTGGATCGGTGGTCGAGACGCGGGCGACGGTGACGTCAGGTCAGACCACGACCGTGCGGCTCATCGTGCCGTAGTTCTGCATCGAAAACGCCTCTCACACGGAGCCTCGGAGGCACGGAGGGGTCGCTCGGGGATGCACGGCTCCGATACAGGATAAACAAAAAGCTGTGGGAACTGCGTCTCTGCGGGGCGCAGTTCCCACAGCTATTCTGTTCTCTCCGTGCCGCCGTGCCTCCGTGTGAGTGCAGTTCGCAGTTGCAGTTCGCAGTTGCATTTGCACTCGTACGGCAGGCGCAGTCAGCCGTCGCGCAGCGCGGCCATGGGTGTCTCGCGGAAGACTTCGCGGCCGGTGAGCACGCCGACAAGGATGGTGATGCCGAGCAGCAGCCCAGCGATACCGAGCGCCGGTCCCCACGCCATCACGAACGGCACGTTGAACTGGAAGCGCGCGAGGCCCCAGGCACCGCCCACTCCGAGCAGCATGCCGGTGAGTGCACCGAGCAGGCCGAGCACGGCGTATTCGCTGAGCATGATGCGGCCGATCTGTGCCTTGGTGGCCCCCAGCACCTTGAGCAGCACACCCTCACGCAGACGTTCGCGACGGGTGGCGGCGACGGCGCTGATCAGCACCGGGACACCCATGATCAGTGCGAACACCGCCATGAAGCGGATCGCCGTGCTCACCTTGTCGAGGATGTTGGCGATGGTGCGCGTGATCAGCGAGATGTCGAGTGAGCTGACGTTGGGATACTTGCGCACCACGTCACGCTGCAGCCGGGCCACGGCGGCTTCACCGCTGACGCTGGCGATCACCGCGAATTGCTTCGGGGCATCCTCGATCGCCTTCGGCTCGAACACCACGAAGAAGTTCGGCTCGAAGCGCGCGAAGTTCACCTTGCGGGTGCTGGTCACGATGGTGCGCACCTCGGCGCCCTGCACGTTCCACGTGAGCTCGTCACCGACCTTGACCATCAGGTCATCGGCGATCGTCTGGTCGATGCTCACCTTGTACACACCGGTGGGTGGTGTGGGCGCCTTGTCGAACCACTTGCCGCTGAGAATCTCCTCGCTCGTCACCAGCGTGTCACGATAGGTGCTGCGATATTCGCGCGTGTAGGGCCACGGCGCCTTCTTCAGCTTCTCGGCTGCCGCCTGGGCAGTCTTCGCCGGCACACCCTTCACGGCACTGATGCGCATGGTCACGATCGGCACACGCTGCACCAGCTTGTGGCCCGACGTGGTGATCACCGTGTCCATCCACGCGCCCTGATCATCCTGCACGTCGTAGAACAGCACGTTGCCGCCGCTGGCCGCCGCGTCCACGTTGAAGCGGGTGAGCAGGTTGGTTTGCAGCAGGTAGAGTGTACTGACGAGGAACGCGCCGAAGCCGAGCGACAACACCACCGATCGCGTCTGGTTGGACGGCCGGTAGAGATTCGCCACACCCTGCCGCATCACGTACGGCCAGCCGGCGCGCAGCAGCTTCCGTGCGACGTACATCAACAGGCTCGCGCTGCCGAGAAGCAGGCCGAGCACCACGGCGATCACGGCGCTGATGACGAGGCCAGCCTTCCAGTCACCGGCACGGGTGATGGCGAGCACGATCACGCTGCCGATGATGCCGAGTGTGACCAGCACGCCGAGCCAGTCCTTGTACCACGGTGTGCTGGCGGTGGCGTCGATCTCGGTCCGCAGCACCTGCAGCGGCGAAATGTTGCGGACACCCACCAGCGGACGCATCGCGAACGACAGTGCCACCCACACCCCCACACCGAGCCCCGACAGAATCGCCGTGGGCGAGAGCGACACCGACACGTCCACCGGGAGCATGTCGCGCACGAGGGCGGGGAGCGCGAGCTGGATCGCAACGCCGAGTGCCGCGCCGACGGTGGCACCGGCGAGGCCCATCAGTGCGGCCTGGATGCCGTAGATGGCCAGCACCTGTCCGCTGGTCGCGCCAAGGCAGCGCAGCACCGCGATCGTCTCCTGCTTGCGTCGGATGAAGGCGTGCACGCCCGACGCCACGCCGATGCCGCCGAGCAGCAGGGCGACGAGGCCCACGAGTCCGAGGAAGCTGCCGAGGGTGTCGATCGCTTCGGTGACGTTGGCTTCGGACTGCGCGGCCGTGCGGACGCGGAGCTTCAGCTTCTCGAGCTTCGGCTTGCTGCGGGCGGCCCACGCGGTGGCGTTCATGCCGGCGGGCAGCTTCAGCAGTGTTTCATACGAGGCGCGTGAGCCGAAGCTGAGGAGACGCGTCTCGTCGAGCCACTGATCACTCACGAAGGCGCGCGGGCCCACGACCGACTGGAAGCCTGCGTCGCCCGGCACCTGCTTGAGGATGCCGACGATCTCGAACTTCGCGTAGCCAAGGCTGACGCTGTCGCCGAGCTGTGCGTTGAGCGAGATCAGCAGTCCCTGATCCACCACCACCGCATGTTCCGTCCGGATGCGCGCGTAGGCGGAGGCGGGTTCGGTGATCACCTCGCCGTAGAGCGGATAGGTGTTGGTCACACCGCGCACCTGGATCAGGCGCGTGTTGCCGCTGCGCGTGATGGCGGCCATCGACGGGAACTCGGTGATCCGCGCGACGGTCATGGTCGTGCGCAGCGAGTCGATCAGCGAATCGGCCGCCGGCGACATCTCGGCGCGCGTGGTCAGCGAGACGTCGCCGCCCAGCAGCTGCTTGCTCTGTTCACGGACGGAGCGGGTGAGGTTGTCGGCGAAGCTGTCGATGGCGACCAGTGCGGCCACACCGAGTGCGATCGACGACATGTAGAGCAGCAGGCGACGACGGGCGGTGCGGCTTTCCTTCCATGCGAGTGACGGCAGGCGTCGCCAGGGATACCGGGGGCCGAGCTCGGGGGCACTCACGCCACCGCCTCGCTGACGGCTGCCGGTGCGATGCCGGTGGTGCGTGCGCCGGTATCTTCGATCACGAGTCCGTCGGCGAGACGGATGCTGCGACCGAGTCGCCTGGCGAGGGCCGTGTCGTGTGTGACGAGAATGATGGTCGTGCCGTCTTCGCGATTGAGCTGCTCCAGCAGTTCGACGATGCGCGCGCCGGTGGCGCCATCGAGGTTGCCGGTGGGTTCGTCAGCGAAGAGCACGCGCGGCTTGTTGACGAAGGCACGCGCAATGGCCACCCGCTGCTGTTCACCGCCGGAGAGCTGCGTGGGGAAGTGATGGATGCGGTGGCCCAGACCCACACGTTCGAGCAGGTCCTTGGCGCGTTCGCCGCTGCCGGCCATGCCGCGCAGTTCGAGCGGCACCTGCACGTTCTCGAGGGCGGTGAGCGTGGGCACCAGCTGGAAGCTCTGGAAGACGAATCCGACGCGATCACCGCGGAGGCGGGCGCGGGCATCTTCGTCGAGCGTCGCGAGGTCAGTACCATCCAGCAACACCGCGCCGGTGGTCGGTGTATCGAGACCGGCGAGCAGTCCGAGCAGGGTGGTCTTGCCGCTGCCGGAGGGGCCGACGATGGCGAGCGTCTCTCCGGCGGCCACGTCGAACGACACATTGCGCAGGACCGCCAGCGCGCCACCGCCGCTGCGATATTCCTTCGTCAGATTGCGAACGGCGAGCATGATGGGTGCGGTGCGGCTGGAAGACGACAAACCGGTGTCAGACATGCGAGAGCAGCGGGGAAGTGGGAAGCGGTACAGTCTACGGCGTCTGACCATGGCGGGTGTCGCCGTGGCGATGCTCGGTGTGCTGCATGGTTGCGGCGGCGGGGGTGAGAAACCATCCGCCGACCGGCCGGGTGCGGCGGTGGCCGACAGCGCCGTTACCGATACAACGCTAGCCATCACCCAAACGCCGCTGCCACCGGGAAGTTCGGTGGACCCGGGCCCGAAGGTGCGGGGCGGAACGGTGCAGGTGCTGTTCATCGGTACCAGCCTGACGGCGGGCCTCGGCCTGGCCGACCCTGCCGACGCCTGGCCGGGCCGGGTGGGGCACATCGCCGACTCGCTGGGTTATGCGGTGCACATCCAGAATGCCGGCCTCAGCGGCGAGACCTCGGCCGGGGCGCTGCGGCGGGCCGACTGGCTGCTGAAGGACCCGGCGGATGTGGTGGTGATCGAGACGGGTGCGAACGATGGGCTGCGGGGTCTGTCGGTTGCCGACCTGCGCCGGAACCTGACGCGGATGGTGGCCAAGGTGCGCGAGCGCCAGCCTGGTGCGCAGGTGGTTGTGGTGCAGATGCAGGCGCCGCCGAACCTGGGCGGGACGTACTCGCTGAGTTTCGGGGAGGTGTTCGGGGCAGTGGCCAAGGAGACCGGGGCCACACTGACGCCCTTCTTGCTGGACGGGGTGGCCGGGATCGGGGCGATGAACCAGGCCGACGGGATCCATCCCACGGAGGAGGGTGCGGACCGGGCGGCGCGGAACGTGTGGCCTGTCATTCGTGGCGTGTTGGACCGTGTCGTTCCGCCGAAAGTCTGATGTTTTGACAGCGAACAGCGGGCTCACACGGAGGCAGGGAGGCTCGGAGGAACAGCCAGGGCGTGGGGGCGTGTTCGGGGCTTCTCTTCATCGTGTGAGCACTTTCTTTTGGGGAACAGCTGAAACCGCTGGTAGAACCATTCCAGCCTTTCCTCCGGTTCTCCGTGACTCCGAGGCTCCGTGTGAGCCTGCTGTTCGCTGCCGCGCAGGGCCTGAGGGCCTGTGAGGGGCCGAGGAGTCCGTTAGGTTTGGAGGTTGTTCCATGACAAACGGACCCCAAGAGCAGAGGATGTACTGATATGGCAGTTCCGGCTACGCAGCTTCGTCGCGGGATGGTGATCGTGATGGAGGGCGACCCCTGCCGCGTGATCGAATTCCGTCATCACACGCCTGGCAACCTGCGCGCGATGGTGCAGACGAAGATGAAGAACCTGCGGACGGGTTCGAATTTCGAGCACCGGTTCCGTGCGGCGGACGCGATCGAGAAGGCGATGATGGAGACGCACGATCTCGAGTTCCTGTACGAGACGGCGGGCACGTACTACTTCATGAAGAGCAGCGACTACGACCAGCTCGAGATGGACGACGAGATGCTGGGCGACAACGCGCAGTGGATGCAGCCTGGGATGAAGTTGGTCGCTGAATATTACAAAGGCCGTCCCATCGGCATCGAGCTGCCGAATTCGCTGACGCTGGAGATCGTGGATACGGCGCCGGTGATGAAGACGGCGACGAAGAGCGCGAGCCAGAAGCCGGCGAAGCTGGACAACGGGGTGACGGTGAACGTGCCGGAGTATCTGTCGGTGGGCGAGCGCATTCGCGTGGATCCGCGCACTGGGGATTATCTGGAGCGGGCGAAGGGCTGACGTTCTGTCTTTCGGGCTGTCGTGTTCCGCGCGGGTTGGTGTAACGGCTTGACGCAAAGGCGCAGAGGTCGCAAAGGCGCAGAGCGGTCTGAGTGGTGGGTGGGATTTCTGCGTTGGGGGTGGTGGTTGGTGGGTGATGACAGGTGCGGCGCGGCTTCGGTGGGTGGTGCGTGCTCGCGTGGGTGTTTGGTGCGGGGCCTTGAACGTGCGCGACCTTTCGTCTATTTTTGGTGTCTGCCGGGAGGTCGGGCAGTATGGTGCCTGTAGCTCAATTGGTTAGAGCACCGGATTGTGGTTCCGGGGGTTGCGGGTTCAATCCCCGTCAGGCACCCTGGCGGTGTCGGCCTGAGTGGGTGGGGTCGAGACTGCAGCGTGGAATCGGGTCGGTGTAGGTCCGTAGCTCAATTGGTAGAGCACCGGTCTCCAAAACCGGCGGTTGCAGGTTCGATTCCTGCCGGGCCTGTGTGGGTGAGGGAGGGGCAGGGGTGAGAGCCTGTTCGGAGTGCGCGGGGGAGCATGGATTCTGGCGCTATCGTCTAGGGGACTAGGACACGGCCCTCTCAAGGCTGGAACACGGGTTCGAATCCCGTTAGCGCTATCGCGGGTGTGGGTGTTGGGAAGGAGTCGGACGTTTTTGGCCTGCGGCGCGTTCGTCTATCGGTTAGGACGGGACCCTTTCAAGGTTCAGAGACGGGTTCGACTCCCGTACGCGCTATTGGAGTGGTGGGTGTGGGTGGAGTTTGGGAGTAGGGAACTGGGGCCGTAGCTCAGTCGGTTAGAGTGCCGCACTGTCACTGCGGAGGTCGCGGGTTCGAGCCCCGTCGGCCCCGTTCAGCGGGTTTGCAGGATGAGAGTAGGAAAGATGGAGTACGTGGTTTGCCCTGGTGGTGAAATTGGTAGACACGCCATCTTGAGGGGGTGGTGCCGCAAGGCGTCGCGGTTCGAGTCCGCGTCAGGGCATGTGATTTCCTCGCAGGTGTGGGATTTGCCACAGTAGCTCAGTGGTAGAGCACTCGATTCGTAATCGAGCGGTCAAGGGTTCAATCCCCTTCTGTGGCTCTGGTGTGGTGGAAGGGTGCTTTGGTATTGCGGGAGTAACTCAGTTGGTAGAGTGTCAGCTTCCCAAGCTGAAGGTCGCGGGTTCGAGTCCCGTCTCCCGCTTTTGAAGATCGATGTCTTGGTTCCATCGCCCGCATCTGCCGATGTGGGCGATTTTTTTTCTGATCGGCGAATCCACGGACGCGTTGCGCTGCCCGCGATGCGCGATTTTGGAAGTGAGCCACGTCTCAAATTCGATGAGGCATTTTAGATAGTCAGACTAGTCAGCACGTTTCAGCATGCCCGATGAATACTCGATCTACGACGCCAAGGCCCACCTCTCCGCCCTCGTCAAACGGGTCCGGGAGGGCAGCACCTTCGTGATCACCGTCCGCGGCGAACCCGTCGCGGAGCTCCGGCCGATCACGAAGCCGGACGCCGGCCCGCAGACCCTCGTCGAGCGTCTCGCGAAGCTGCGCGCTTCGGGCGAGATCGCTGACGCCGGCAGGCCGCGCGACGTGACACGCGCGCTCCCCGTCGCCATTGACGTTCCCGGAGCACTGCAACGCTTCCTGGCCGACCGCGAATGAACGTCGCGTTCGTGGATAGCTCGGTGATCGTGGCGCTGGCATTTAACGAAGGCTCCACGCCAGCGCTGCGGGAGCGGTTGTCATCGTTCGATGCGCTCTACGCGTCTCCGCTGCTCGAAGCGGAGTACCTCAGCGCATGCCGTCGCGAAAACGTCGGGCCCGACACACGATGGCTCGATGCGCTCGAATACGTGCTGGTGCGGCGCTCCCTTCGCCACGAGATTCATCGAACGCTCGCGGCGGGATCCGCACGCGGTGCCGACTGCCACCATCTGGCCACGGCTTCGTACCTCGCGCCAAGCTCGGAGCAACTCACGTTTCTGACCGCTGACTCGAGACAGCAGGCGCTGGCGCAGTCGCTTGGCTTTCGCATCTGAGCCGAGCACTGCGTGACCGTCATCCTCCGCCGCACCCAGAAGCTGGCCGAGCTCCTCCCGGTCACCGACATCGTTCCCGATGCCTCCGACACCGCGCTCGGCGATTGGTACGTCAACAAGCGGATCGTCGACCGGAAGCCGCTGCTCCTGCTGGTCAGCGCCGTAACGCTGCTGCCGATGATCATCCCGGCGCGCGACGTGCGCACGCTTCCGACGCGCCTCCCCGCGCTGGTTCGACGTCGCCTGCAATTCATGGACGTATCCGACGCATGGATCGACGCCGAGGTGGCCGCGATGGCCACCGTCGCCGTGGCGAAGACGGCGAGTCGCAGCGTGCTCGGCGTCATGACGGACTACATGCACGCGATTCCGTACTATCTCGAACAGGGGTGGGACGAGCGGAGCCTCGACGTCGTGGGGCACAAACTCGCTGACACGCCGATCTTTGCGTCCGGACCTGCGGATCAGGTTGTGGCTCCACGGGAGGCGACGCTGAAACGGCTAAGGGACCGGTGGCAGCCGTTCGGCTGAGATCGCGCACGCCCCGTCGGGTCGTGGTCATTCGTGGCGTGACCGTTTGCTGGCGAGGAGGGAACCGACGAGCGGTGCTGGCATTCAGTGCATTGTCACCGGAATGTGTCACTGGAATGTGACAAGCGCCGACGGGCGCACCCAGCTCCTCACCGCCTCCGACGAATACCCGACCGTTGCAGCGATCGACTTTACCGCCGTCCAGCGCGACGGGCAGTCCGTCTCGCGGTCCGGGAGCAGACGGACGAGGCGCTCGGGCACTTCGGGGGCAAGTTGCGCTATATTAGAATTTGCTTGATCCTCTCAGCATAGGCATCCTCCGGCAATCGTGGGGCGTTTCGCGGATGCTTAGGCTTGTGTAACGGAGCCTCCGTCACCGTGCTGGGACGCGACCGAGTGAGGGGGCAACCGTGGGTCGAGTATATTGTTCTTCGCTGTTCCGCTCGACGGTTGGTGCACCGTGTAACACCTCCCTAGCGACACGCCGTGTTCTCTCTCGCAGCGCAGGACATGCTACGCGCGACCACTCGCGACCTGTTTCGCTCTCTTGATCGGGTCGTGACGCAGGCCGTTCTGGCCAGCTACCGAGCACGGCCAGTCTTGCTGTCCTTCGCATTCCACGCCATCGCACCGACGCGGCGGATGGCTGCGCTCGACTCGGTCGTCGACCCCTCGCTCGCGGCGTCGGTGGAGTTCCTCGACCGGTTCATCACGCACTTCCGAGTCCTCGGTTTCGACTTCGTCGCGCCGGATGCGGTCGAGGCCGGGCTGCGACCCGACGGCAAGTATGTGATGCTCACCTTCGATGACGGCTACCACAACAATCTGGACGTGCTCCCGCTGCTGCGCGCCCACTCCATCCCGGCCACATTTTTCATTTCGACCGGTCATGTGGAGGAACAGCGCGCTTTCTGGTGGGACGTGATCGCCAGGCAGCGATTGCGGCGTGGGACCGACGTCGCCGCCATCGTGCGCGAACAGAACGCGCTCAAGACGATGACGCTCGACCGGAGGTACCGATACCTCCAAACGGAGTTCGGGTCGGATGCACTGCGACCCGTCGGGGACCTCGATCGGCCCATGACCATCGCCGAACTCCGCGCATTCGCGTCCGACCCACTGGTACACGTGGGGAATCACACGCGAGATCACACGGTGCTCACCCGGTGCAGCGCCGAAACGGCTCAGGAACAGATCGAGGGTGCCCAGCGCGAGCTCGAGGCGTGGACCGGCATGCGACCTCGTGCGATCGCGTATCCGAACGGGGATCATTCGGCGGTCGTCCGCGACATCTGCCGACGTGCGTCACTCGCGATCGGCCTGACCGTCGCACCGAAACACAATCGCACCGATGCTTCGGAGGATCGGCTGCTTCGACTCGGCCGATTCCTCATCGGCCGGGCTATCGTGCAGGATGGATCGTTCGACCAGTATCGGTCTCCCTTCACATTGCAGCGGACACTGGACGCCGTCCGGCATCGCATCCGGCGGACGTGACCCGCCTTGGCCCACCGGTCCTCGGAGGCGCTCCATTGAGGGGCCCACCCTCCACGGTGCGTACCCGGGTCCTTCAGGTCACATCCGAACTCGGAATAGGAGGACTGGAGCGTGTCGTCGAGACGCTCGCGCGCACCATGGACGCCAGTCGCTTCGAGCCTGCTGTCGTGTGCGTCCGGGAGCTCGGTCCGTTCGCGCCTCGACTCGAGGCCCTCGGCATTCCCGTCCACCTGATCCGCGCCGACCCACGACGGACGGATCGCGTGGCATTCCTCAAGCTCGCCCGCATCATCCGCGATTGGCGTCCCGACGTGGTGCACACGCACAACACCGAACCGCTGATCGACGGTGCGCTCGCCTCCCTCTTCGCGCGGGTTCCGACACTGGTGCACACGGATCACGCGCGCGCGTTCCCGGACCGATGGAGCTACATGCTGGCGGAACGGATCGCGGCCAGCAAGGCGTATCGGGTCGTCGGTGTGTCGGAAGACTCGACAGCCAACCTGCGCCGTTTCCTGCGGATTCCCGAGCACAAGCTCGCGACCGTGGAGAACGGTGTCGATGCCACCCCGTTCCGGACCGCGCCGGACCGCGCGACGGCCCGCCAATCGCTCGGTTGCGAGCCAGATGCGCCAGTGATCGGGCTGGCCGCGCGACTCGAGGACCAGAAGGGGATCGGGTTCCTCCTGGATGCGATGCCGGCCGTACTGGGAGCGCATCCGGGGTGCACGCTGTTGATCGCGGGCGTGGGATCGCGCGGGGAGTCACTCCGGGCACAGGCGACCCGACTGGGACTCCACGGGCGTGTGCGCTTCCTCGGGGAATGGGACGCGGTGCCCACACTGCTCCGGGCCCTCGATCTGTTCGTCATCCCATCGGTCTGGGAGGGGCTTCCCATGGCACTCCTGGAGTCGATGGCTGCGGGGTGTCCGGTGATCTCGACCTCGGTCGGCGGGATCTCTGGCGCCATCGCTCACGGCACGAGCGGCTGGCTCGTGCCCCCGCGGGAGGTCGCTCCGCTGGCCGAGGGCATCATCCGCCTCCTCGCCGATGCACGGAGCCGTCAGCGCCTCGCGGATGCCGCTTTCTCGACCTTCGAGCGGCGGTATTCGGCCGCGACCATGGCCCGCCGGTACGAGGCCCTCTATCGCCGTGAGCCCGAACTTGCCGGACGTGTGCCCCGTTAGCGTGGCAGCGGTTCTCGCGCTGCGGTCTGCGGCACGCTTGTCCCCTCTTCGGCCGCTTCCTAGCTTGCGAACTGAAGCCCAAGTCAGTCCTTCGGAGCCCCACGCATGACCCGATCAGAGATCCAGCAGGCGCTGCTCGACTTCGTACTGGAGACTTTTCCCGCAGCCAGGACAGCGGACCTCACCGTGGACAGCGTCCTGCTGGACAGAGGGATCATCGATTCGATGGGAGTCCTCGAGCTCGTGGTCTTCCTGGAGGAGCGCTTTCAGCTCACTCTGGATGACGAGGAGATGTTGCCCGAGCACTTCATGTCGATCCCGACCCTTGCCGAGCTCATCGACCGCAAGCTGGCTGCCGGCCGCGCGTGAGGTTCCTCGCACACCACTCCCTGCGAGCGAGTGCGGAGACGCGGGGGGACCACGAGGCGTTGGTGTGCGGGGCCGAACGGCTGACGTTCACCGGGATGGAGACCGCAGCGGGCGAACTCGCCAGCGGGCTGCATCGATCGGGTGTCCAGCGCCTCGATCGCGTGGGGGTGATGCTCGATCCCTCGATCCCACTCGCGCTGTCGCTCTACGGCATCTCATGGGCGGGGGCCGTGTTCGTGCCCATCCATCCATCGCTGTTCCCGGAGCAGGTCGAGCACATCGTCCGGGACTGCGCGATCACGGCGCTGATCACCGACGGCGGCCGATTCGACACCCTCCGCGAGGTGCTCGAGCGTTGTGCGTCGCTGCGTCTCGTCATTCTCGTGGATCCGAAGCAGCCGCCCAGCGGTCGGCTCGAGCAGCTCGACCTCAGCGCCTTCCGAGGTGCCCCGGCGCCGACGCATCGCGAGGTCGCCATTGACCGTGATCTTGCGGCGATCCTCTATACGTCGGGATCCACGGGCAAGCCCAAGGGCGTGATGCTGTCCCACGCCAATCTCATCGCCGGCGCATCGATCGTCTCGGACTACCTGCGCATCTCGGCAGCCGACCGGATCCTCGCCGTGCTGCCATTCAGCTTCGACGCCGGTCTCAACCAGCTGACCACGGCAGTGCAGCAAGGGGGAACGTGCGTGCTCATGAAGTTCCTCTTCGCGAACGAGATCGTGCGCATGCTCGCGAAGGAACGGATCACCGGCATGGCTGGAGTGCCACCGCTCTGGAACCTCATGACACAGGAAAGCTCGCGGTTCAAGGCGACACCGCTTCCTGACCTCCGCTACCTCACGAACACTGGCGGCGCGATGCCGCAGACCACGCTCTCGCGGCTCCGCGAGGCGGTCCCGGACGCGGACGTGATCCTGATGTACGGCCTCACCGAGGCGTTCCGATCCACCTACCTCCCGCCCGAGGAGCTCGATCGGCGCCCGACATCCATGGGTCGCGCCATCCCGAACACCGAGATCCTCGTGCTCGATGAGCATGGCGAACGGTGCGACCCGGGCCAGGTCGGCGAACTCGTGCATCGTGGCCCGACCGTCTCCCTCGGCTACTGGGGGCAGCCAGCGCTCACGGACGCCGTCCTGCGGCCGAATCCGCTGCACCCGGCCGAAGTGGGCGACCACGAGCGGGTCTGCTTCTCGGGAGATCTGGTGACCATGGACGAGGACGGATTCCTGTACTTCGTCGGCCGACGCGACAACCAGATCAAGTCCTCCGGCTTCCGGATCAGCCCCACCGAGGTGGAGGACGCGCTCTCGCGGACCAATCAGGTGCGGGACGTCGCCGTCATCGGTGTGCCGGACGAGGCCCTCGGAGAGCGGATCAAGGCGTTCGTCGTGGCCCGGGAGGGCGTCACGGTCGTCGCGGAGCAGGTGCTCGCGGCGGTCAGCGAGCGCTTGCCCCGCCACATGATTCCCAAGGAGATCGAAGTGCTGGACGAATTGCCGAAGACGCCGAGCGGGAAGATCGACTACCCAGGCCTGCGCCGTCGCGAACGAGAGCGTTCACATGCCTGAGGACCTCGCCTCGCGGCCAGCGCCACTCGACGACTTGCTGCAGCGCCACTTCGAGGTCGTGGACGGATGCCTGCGGATCGGGGGCATCAGCGCACAGGACTTGGCTGCCGAGTTCGGTTCGCCGCTCTTCGTCTACGATCTGGCAATCCTGCGCCGGCAGTTGCAGGCGCTGCGTGACGTGCTCCCCGCGCAGTTCCATCTGAGTTTCTCGGTCAAGGCGAACCCGAACCTTTCTATCCTGAGGGCCTTCGTGGCAGAAGGACTCGGTCTGGAGATCGCCTCGGCAGGAGAGATGTTCCTGGCGCTCGCCGCGGGGTGCGCTCCGGGCGCGATCCTCTTTGCCGGCCCCGGCAAGACGCACGACGAACTCGCGCTCGCCGTCTCCCATGGGATCGGAGAGATCCATGTCGAGTCGCTCGCAGAGGCTCGGCGGCTGGCCTCGGTCGCCAGCAAGGCTGATCGGCGCGTGCGCATCGCGCTCCGCGTCAATCCTGCCGCAGCGGTCGAGGGCGGGGGAATGCGCATGGGAGCCCGCGCGGTCCCGTTCGGTATGGACGAGGACCAAATGGAGTCAGTGGTCGCGGCGGTACTCGAGGAGCCGGCGCTTGAACTCGTCGGCCTGCACCTGTTCGTCGGCACGCAGATTCTCGACCACGAGGTCCTGCTGCGACAGTACGAGGAGGGCCTCAAGATCGCGAGTGCGCTCTCGCATCGGATCGGGCGCCCCCTCGAGATGATCGACCTCGGTGGCGGTCTCGGCGTTCCGTATTTCCCGCACGAGCCACGTCTCGACCTCGCAGCACTCGGTCAGGGACTCGCTGCCCTCATGGAGGTGGCACAGCGCGATCCAATGCTCGCGCACGCGCGCTTCGTGCTCGAACCGGGACGGTTCCTCATCGCGGAGGCCGGCGTCTACATCGCTCGCGTGACGGAGATCAAGCGCTCGCGCGGGAAGACGTTCGTGATCACTGACGGCGGGATGCATCACCATCTCGCGGCCTCGGGGAATCTCGGGCAGACGATCAAGCGCAACTTCCCCTTGGCGGCCCTGGGACGGTTGGACGAGACGCCCGGGATGGTCGCGGATGTCGTGGGTCCGCTCTGCACGCCCTTGGACACGCTCGGGCGGTCGGTGACGCTTCCGGACGTCGTGGCGGATGACCTGATCGGCGTCTTTCAGTCCGGCGCGTACGGCCTCAGTGCGAGTCCCGGTGGATTTCTCAGCCGGCCGACCCCTGCCGAGGTTCTGGTCGACGCCGGTGTGGCGAGTATCGTGCGACCGGCGGGGAGACCAGAGGACTACGCACGCGACGCCGGTCTCACCAGCGGGGCCGATCGACTTGCCTAGCCGGCCTCGCGTCGAGCGCGTGACATCCGAGATGTTCCCGGAGCTCTACGCCAGTGTCCTTCGCGAGTTGAATCCACATCTGGACCCGTCGATATGGCGGCGCGGGTTCGAACCGCGTGGTTGGTCGGACGAGGATCATTTCGGGTACGCGCTGGTCGATCAGGGTCGCATCGTCGGCCTGATGGGGACGCTGTTCAGTGAGCGGAGCATCGAGGGCAGGCAGGTGCCGATCTGCAACCTCCACAGCTGGTTCGTGCTGCCGGCGTATCGCGGGACGACGAGTCTGCTCCTGCTTCGTCCGGTGCTGGCGCTCCGGCATCACATCATCACGGATTTCACATCCACTCCGGATGTCGCGACCATGCTCGTCCGCGTCGGCTTCCGGGAGAGCAGCGGAGGCACGCTGTTCCTCCCCGCACTGCCACTGAGGCCGACATGGGGAGCGATGCCGAGAAACATCGCCCTCGACGATGAGGAATCTCTCGGCCTGATGAGCGACGCGGACCTCCGCATCCTGCGGGATCACAGCGGATTCGGATGCACGCACACGATCCTTCGCGTTGGCTCGGCATACTGCTATGTGGTCTCGTCGCGCATCGAGGATGGCCCGTGGCCGCATGTCCATGTGCACTACGTGAGCGCACCGTCGGTCTTCAGGCGGCGCATCGCGGCGTTCCGGCGCCACCTGTCGTCCGACGGTGCTCGCTATCTCGCGGTTCCGGCCCGGCTGCTGCGCGAGGGGTGCGGGACGGCGATCGCGATCTCCGCGCGGACGGCACCAGCCCTCATCCGGCCCGTGTCGGGGGAGGGCGATCCACCGCTCGACACCCTCTATTCCGAGATGGCGCTCTTCAAGTGGCCGGTCGCTCCCGTCATCCCCGCATGGGCCAGGGGGATCAAGCAGCGATTGCGGGTCGGCCGACGCTGATCGAAGGCGTCGCGCATGGTCAGCCGACGAAGCGTTTGCCGTACCGATCTGCGAACTCACGAGCGAGGGCATTGAGCTCCTCGCGGAGAGCCTGGCCGTCGGTGAGCGCGCGTCGGAGGAACGCCCCCTCGAACACCTGCCAGATGTCGCCGGAGGACGCCTTCGCACGCGCATCCAGGCGGAGCGCCACATGTCGCTTCGTGCGCCGGTAGGCTTCGAGATAGAACCGCAGCATGGGACTCCGGCTCAGGGCCGACGTCATCGCCAGGAACGGCTGCAGTTGATCGAACGGCAACGTGGTGAGCTGGCACGCGGGAGCCACTCCGCCAATGATCTCCAGTTCCTCATAGATGCCGATCGGTTCGGTGCCACTCAGTTGTCCCTGCGAGTCGAAGACCGGCAGCAGGGGATACAGTCGGCAGATCGTCGGACGCGTGGCGTGATCACACGCGCATCCCTCACGCACGCTGACGATCGACTCGACACGGAGGACGAGATCGTCGAGGGGGAACTCGATCACCTTGTGCTCGAATTCGCCGAACTGCTTGTCCCAACCCTTGGAGCGCATGAATTCGTACTCCCCCGGCAGGAGCGGAAGCTCCTGAAAGGGCGTGCGCGCGATCATGCGGAATCGCTTCTTGTAGCGGGAGAAATTGCAGCAATGGGCATCGCCGCAGAGCTTCCAGCAATCGCGCACGTAGACGAGATCCGTGCGGTAGATCTCCTCGTAGATCGCGGTATGGACAGGATCGGCGAGGCGGGGCGACGCGTCAACTGCCTCAGGGGTCATTGCGGCCACCGGCGCATGGCGTCGGGGAATGCCGGAGCGTTGCGCGACTCCCGCAGAGGTCGCGCAGTCGGAGGGCGTCGGCAGCGGGTGTGGCGAAGGTCATCGGAAGATCTCGAGGGTGCAATTGGACAATAGTCCCGGTCAGACCCCCCGTCCACCGGATCGGTCGCTTCTCACTTTGAGCTTGCCTGTTCACGGGTGCGGGAGTCTGGGTGTTCGTCTACAGTGCGCTGCTACGCCTTCGTGCCCCGCATTGTCACGCCACCTTGCTCGATGACCATCGTCACCGCACCCGCCGCATCGGTCTCGAACGTCACCTTCACCGGCACCACCCGTACCTCAAACGCCGTGTCACTCTTCGGCCAGATCCGCAGCCGTGGCTGCGCGGTGGGCTGCATGAACAGCTTGCCACCCGCACGCGTCACCTCGACGGTCATCTGCGGCGTGATGGCATACCGGCCCACGTAGCGCGCCAGCGTGTTCTCGGCCACCTCCACCACCGGACGCGGCGTGATGGTGCGCAACGTGAATGCGGGATCGAGAATACGCAGCCCGATCTCGTCGCTGCTGTCGCCGCCGTTGGTGAGCACCACGCTCACCACGTTGCTGGCGGAGTCGTGGCCGAAGAAGCTGCGGAAGCCGCCGGTGCCGCCGTTGTGCCAGGTGATCGTGCGGCCGTTCGTGGTGCGCACATGCCAGCCGAGTGCGATGCGCATGGTGGGGCTGGCGGTGGGGCGGCGCGGCTCCATGGAGAGGGTGAACGCACTCGCGAGCGGGCCCTTGCCGCTGCGAGCCTCCGACACGGCGCGACCGAAGCGCAGCATGTCATGCGCGGTGCTGCGCAGTGCACCGGCACCGGCGAGCGTGGGAAGGTCCCATGCGGGCACGGCTTCCATGTCGGTGTCGTGGCCGGTGACGAAGCGCTTCGCCATCGAGGGCGTGAGCGTGATGCGCGTGTCGTTCATCTGCAGCGGGTTGAGCACGCGCTCGATCAGGAGCGGCTCGTACGGCTTACCGGCGCGCAGCGCGAGCGCGTGGCCGAGCAGGCCCATGCCGAGATTGGAATATTCGTATTGTGCGCCGATGTCGCGCGTGAGGGTGTACGACGAGAGGAAGTCGTACAGCTGCTGCACGCTGTAATCGGCGTAGGGATTGGAGATGTCCTTCGGCGCCAGGTTGCCCGGCAGGCGTGGCAGGCCGGAGCTGGCCGTCGCGAGGTCGAGCAGCGTGATCTCCTTGCCGCCGCGTGTGGGGACCTTCACACTGGCGGGGAGAAACTTCTGCACGGGATCATCGAGCGACACCTCGCCGCGCAGCACCATGTCGGCGAGGAGCACGTTGGTGAACACCTTCGTGACCGACCCGATCTCGAACACGGCGTCGGCATCGACGAGCGGCGTGGTGCCGAAGTCGGAGCGGCCGTACGACACGTAGCGCGCACGTCCCCCGTCCAGGATGCCGACGACGCCGGCGGCGAGGTGGCCGTTCTGACCGCGCACGCCGAGCCACGACCGGATCGTGCTGTCGGCGGGGGCGGACTGTGCGCCGAGGGTGGTGCTGGCGACGAGGGCGAGCGGCAGCGTGGCGAGGCGGTGCCGGGCGAGGGATGAGCGCATGGCGGGGCGGGCAGGCGTTGGCGTGGAGCGGAAGGTGTATTCTATCGATCGGTCAACCGCTCCCCTCACTCCCATCTCCACTCATGGCCCGCACCGTCCTGCACTCACCCTCCGCCCCTGCCGCCATCGGCCCCTATTCGCACGGCGTCTGGTCAGGTGACGTGCTGCACCTGTCCGGCCACACGCCGATCGATCCGGCGACAGGCCGCCTGATCGATGGTGACGTGGCGGCGCAGACCCGCCGCGTGTTCGACAACCTCGCGGCGGCGCTGCACGATGCCGGCCTGACGATGGACGACGTGATCAAGTGCAACGTGTATCTCACGGACATGGCCAACTTTGCGGCCATGAACGGGGCGTACGAGTCGCGGTTCAGTGCGCCGTTCCCGGCGAGAACCACGGTGGCCGTGGCCGGTTTGCCGCTGGGCGCGCAGGTGGAGATCGAGCTGCTGGCGCGACGCACGGGCTGACGGGGGATGTGAGACTGGGCGGAGCACAGGCGCAACGGAGTTCCGGTCGTGCCATCCACGGTATCGGCAATACTTTTCCGCCATGCGATCCCTCTTCCGTCTGATCCGTCTGACATCTGTGTGCGCGACGCTGTTCATGGCCCCGTGGCAGGTCAGCGCCCAGTCGGGTACGACCGCGCCACCGGCGGCTCCTGCCACCTGCCCGGAGGGTGTCGCCACCGGAAGCCGGTGCCTGTCGGGTCGCGACAGTGCGGGCGCGGACTACTGGTTCGCGATCCCACCGAAGTGGACGGGAACGCTGGTGGTGCATGCCCACGGCGGGCCCGAGCTGGGTGACCCGAAGGCCGATCGGGTGGCCGCCGATCTGGCGCGATGGTCGGTGTGGACCCGCGCTGGTTTCGCGTACGCCGGCACCGGGTTTCATCAGGGGGGCGTCGCCGTGCGGAGTGCGGCCGACGACATCGCCCGCGTGCACCAGCTCTTCGTGTCGCAGATCGGCGCACCCACGCGCACCGTGCTGCATGGTCAGTCGTGGGGAGCGAGTGTCGCCGCGCGCGCGGCGGAGGCCAACGGAGGTCGCTCGCCGTACGATGCCGTGCTGCTCACCGCAGGGGTGCTGGGTGGCGGCTCACAATCCTACGATGTGCGATTCGATCTGCGCGTCGTGTATCAGGCCATCTGCGGCAATCATCCGCGTGCCGACGAGCCCTCGTACCCGCTCTGGCAGGGACTTCCGCTCACCTCGACACTGACCCGCACCGAGCTGACGAATCGGGTGGATGCGTGCACAGGCGTGCGGAAGCCAGCCAGCGATCGCACGGCGCAGCAGCAGCGCAACCTGCAGGACATCCTGGGCGTGATTGCGATTCCGGAGAGTGCGTTGCTCAGTCATCTCAACTGGGGCACCTGGCATTTTCAGGACATCGTGTTCCGCCGGCTTGGCGGCCGCAACCCGTTCGGCAACACGGCGGTGCGCTACGCCGGATCACATGACGACGCGGCGCTGAACGCGCGCGTGTTTCGTGCGGCACCTGATACGGCGGCACAGGCGGAGTTCCGGAGAGACGCCGATCCCGTGGGGCGTATCCCGGTGCCGGTCATTACCGTGCACGGCATTCACGATCCGACGGCGTTCGTGGAACTGGAATCGGTGTTCCGCGAGACGATGCAGCGTGGAGGCAGCGGAGATCGGCTGGTGCAGCTGTACACCGATGATCGCGAGCACAGCTACCTCAGCGATGCGCAGTACGTGAGCGCGATCCGCGCCCTGCTGGCGTGGGTGGAACGCGGCACGAAGCCGACGCCGGCCGGCGTGGCCGCCCAGTGTCGTGCGATCGAGGCGGCACTCGAACCGGCGACGGGGTGTCGGTTCGTGCCGGACTACGTGCCGCGTCCTCTCGGCAGCCGAGTGCCGAGACGCTGATCGTGGTACACCTGCGCGGTGTCGATCCGGCACGGCAGTTCCGACAATCGCTTGCACCTCGCTACGTTCCGGAACCGTCGTCGTCTGCAGCGCCCCTTTCGCCGGGACTCCCGATGCGTCACACCCGCGTTCTGCCGATCGTGCTGCTCGCGCTCTCAAGTGGTTGTGCTGGCGGGGATGGTACTGCCGCCGAGTCGGTCGCGCCGGTGCCGACGATCGGCGAGGGGAGCTACGCGCGCATTCAGCGCGACATCTTCGATCCGTCGTGTGTCTCGTGCCATCGGACGGGTACGTCCGATGCGCGGCAGTCGAGGCTCGTGCTCACCGCCGACTCGTCGTACCAGCAGCTGGTGGGTGTGGCGTCGCAGCAGTCCACGGCGCGCGTTGCCGGCATGCCGCGCATCAAGGCATTTCGCAGCGACAGCTCGCTGCTGTACCACAAGCTGGCGTGGATACCGGGCCATCACAGCGTGGACTACGGTAACCTCATGCCGATGGGAACGCAGCGTGGGCTGACGACCGGCCAGCTCGAATACGTGCGTCGCTGGATCGAGGCGGGGGCACAACTCACGGGCCACGTATCGGACACGATCCTGCTGCGCGACACACGCGTGCAGGCGGCGACGTTCACACCGCTGCCAGCGCCGACGACGGCTGGCATTCAGCTCAAGGTGGACAGCTTCGCCGTGTTCCCCATGGGAGAGCGCGAGCTGTTCGTCAGCCGCAACCTGGGTAACCCGACCGACCGCTTCGTCACGCGCATCGAATCGCGGATGCGTCCAGGCAGCCATCACCTGCTGCTGTACACCTTCGATGAGCGCAACACGACGTTCCCCTGCAACCTGCGGCCACCGGTTGCCGTCGTGCGTGACATCCGGAATCCAGATGGGACGATGAACATCGTGAACATGTTTCCGATGGCGTGCCACGTCTTCTTCGCCGGTGCGATGACGCCCGACTTCGATTACCGCTTTCCAGCTGGAGTGGCCTTGCGCCTCCCCGCGAATGCGCTGCTCGACCTGAACGTGCACTATGTCAACCGGTCGCCGGCGGACCTGCCGGGCGAGGCGTTCGCGAACCTGTACTTCACCGATCAGGCCAGCGTGCGAACGGTTGCGCGCACGCTGAACTACGCCAATCAGGACATCACGCTGCCGCCTGGCCGTCGCACCACGCTGACCCGGGCGTTCACCATGCCGACGCGCACGACGATCCTCGGACTCACGTCGCACATGCATGCGCTGGGTGAACGATTCGAGATCCGGGTGCGCCGTGCGAGCGGCACCGAAACGACGGTCTACGTGAACACGGACTGGGAACATCCGGAGTTCACCAACTTCGCGACACCGCTGGTGCTGGAGGCGGGTGACGCGCTGGTCTCGGTGGTGACGTGGAACAACACGACCGCGCGCACGGTGACGTTCGGCCTTGGCAGCACGGACGAGATGGACATCATCTTCGGGTACGCGTACTGACGCGTGCGGTGCCGGGCGCCCGCTGCGTTGCACGTCAGACCGTCGCCGCCGCCTCGTGGAACAGATTGCGCGACGTGCCCACCTCTTCGCGCATCGCCAGCACCTTGAACGACCGGAAGATGCCCTTCGGCCGGTAGGCCTGCGCCCAGGTCACGCCCTTCGCCACGCCGCGCTGCGCGGCCATCACGACAATGGCATCGGTCTTCCTGCCATCGGCCATCGTGATGCGTGTGTCGATCACGAGCGCGCATGCTGCCGGCTGCACCGTGTCGGCGTGCAGCGTCAGCAGCGCGATCTCGATGGGATCACCATCACCGGCGAGGCAGACGAAGAAGTGCGCGCGACCGGTGTCGTACACGAGGAAGGCATTGAGCGGCGAACCAGCCTTGCCAACCTGTGCGGTGCCCTGATCGAGGGCGTACTGGATGAGCGCGTCGAACGACAGGGGGCCACCCTTCGGGACCGGCAGGTGGGCCGTCGTCACGTTCCATTCGCCATCGAACGCACGATCGGCTTCAGGTGCTGCGGCCACCATCTGCTGCAACTCGGCGTGCACCAGCGTTGCGAGGAGCGGTTCCGAGCCGAGTCGCACGAGCTCAGCGATGCTCGGCACCTGCTGCCGCCGCCGGAAGACGGCGGTACGCTTCTGGCAGCGATTCTCCGAATCGAGCAGATCCTGAAGCGTGACGAGCGGCGTGATCGTGACGCCACGCCTCGCGCGGAGGTGCGCGTTCACCCGTTCGTCATGGCCGGCCAGCAGCTCATGCACCGAGATGTCCGACGCGACGAAGGTCATCAGCGTATGCGGTGGAACATCCCAGCGCGGCTGCGTCGAGCAGGTCCAGATGAAAGTGCCGTCACTCAGTTCCGTGACGACGTTCATGACGCGAATGTATTCGCCGTCGGGTGCGCGAACCTGGAAGATGTCGGCGCGATGGGTGTTGTCGCGCGTCGAGAAGCGACGGGCGAAGGGGCCGGCGGCCGGCTCGGGTGTCGACGGATCCGCGACGTGCTTCAGGTCCTTGTGCGCGGTATAACCGTGCCGAACGAATTCTCCAGTGCGCTCATCGTACCAGACGAACAGATCGCGGTCGTACGCGCCGCGCGTGATCGGAGCGACGGCGTACGAATCCACCATCAGGCTCCGGTACGAGGCACGCACCTGTTCGGCGGTCTGCCTGACGATCGCGGGATCGTATTCAGGCACGTCGAGCGTGTCATCTCCGACGTCGAGGATGCGACGCGTGAATGCGTCAGTGCCGCCTGCGGGACTGATGGCTGGTGCACCGCTCGCGACCGAGATCACCTGCGTGACCCCTGCGAGGCTGAAGGTCAGCACGGAGCCAGTGGGAGCGCCGAGCTGTTGCAGCAATTCGCGGAACCTGTCGAGGGCGGGGTCGAGGTTGGCCAACGCCACTTCGATGTCGAAGAAGGCCACCGCGCCGTCAGCATCCAGCTGCGATCCACTACCCGTGACGGTGCCGAGTGCCGCCGTCGTCAACGCCGCGTCGATCGGATCGGCGTAGATGGCGCCACGGTCCACCGGGCCCAGTGCCTCGGTGATCGTGGCGACGACGATGTGGGGGTAGGCGTTCAGGATCACGGGGGGCGCGTGGAGTGGACCAGAGGGCGCGGGCCGTGAGATTGACGCTTGGGATCGGTGCGGTGTAACGGTCCGTCCCGGAGCCCATAGGTGTTCAAGGACGCTGCCCCCATGGTCCATGGGCCTTCAAGGACTCTGACCCCATGGTCGACGCCATGGTCCTGACTTTCAAGGACTCTGACCCCATGGTCCGACCCGATGGTCCTGGCGATATGGGGCATGTCGGGAGATGGCGCCCCCCGCGCTACTCCGCCCGCGCCGCGTATCCGCTGATGTAGTCCACCTCGAGCCGGAAGGCCCCGTCCTGCCCATCCGCCATATAGAGCCCGACGCTCTGGATCCGTGCGGGATCGAACGGCGGGGCGCTCACGACCTGGCCGAAGATCGTGCTCCGGAACGCCGAGAACGGCACGCGCACCACCGTCCACTCGGCCGACGTGGCGAATGACGCACGGCGGGAGACAGGGCGGCCGTAGCGACGTGTGCCGTCATCGAGCTCGACTTCGAAGCAGCGGCCGCTGCCGCGCACTCGGAGTTCGACGCCGAGCTGGCCGGTGAGGTCCGACTTCCGTTGTGCTCGCGTCAGGGTGAAGCCGCCACCCTGCGTCACGAGTGTGCCGGTGAAGCGTAGCGCGCCGTCCTGCACCGACACGAATCCGGCAGACCGGCCGCCCATGACGCCGTCGTTGACGACGGTCCACTCGGGTTCGTCGGGGCGATCGAAGGTGAAGAGGGTGACGGGCATTGGCGACAGAGAGATCGGAAGAGGATGCTGCACCATCGCGGGGAGCAGCAGGAACGCGAAGGGCATGAGCGATCGCCGTACTGACGTTGCCGTCACGATAGACCCAACCAGGTGCCAGACCATGCTGCTGCCGTGGATACGGTGGTTTCGTTGCAGGGGTGCGTTCACCCCGGATGCCGGTGTGCCAGGGAAGACACATCGCACCGGTCACGCGGACGTGCGGAGGAGCCACGTTGATGATACCCGATGGGACAGGTCTTCGCCGGTGCGAGCGATGGCGTCACGGCCAGTCCTTCGGAGTGTCACGAGCGAGCGCTGCAGCGCTTCAGCCTATCCGGTGCCGTGGACCGATGGTGATTGGCGGCGCTAGGCGATTGCTCTGCCAAGGGTATGGCGTGATCGATTCTTGACGCCTGACGATTTCGAATGAAAGATTCAACACGCTCTTATTGGTTCGTCCCTCGCTGAGGGCTGTTCACTTTGCAGGCTGTCCCTCGCACAGGGCGCAGGGATGAACCGTGGCACCACGCATGTTCAGATGGACGTGTGCCTGTGAGAGCCCCCCCGCCGCGCCCTCACACGATGACCGATCCCGAAGGCGAACGTCCCCTGACAGACAACCTTCGGCCGCGATCGACACCGCCGGTGCAACCTTGGAGCAATGCGGGCCGCGGGATGATCGGTCACGAGGGGCGTCGCCGGAGCACCCGACGTCGTGAGCTGTCACGATTCAACGACGGGCTCGCGTCGATGCTCGCGCGCGAGGCGGATGAGCAACGCACGATCGATCAGGTGCTCACGATGGTCCTGCGGCTCGTGTGGGCCCCCGTGATGCTTGCGGGTGGGATCCTGATACATCGCGTTACCGGGACGCGTGAGTACTCCGCGCGTGAACTGGCGGCATATCTGGCGACTGCGATCATCGTCGGGGTGTCGATCGATCCGCTGTGGCGGAAGTTCAAGGGGATTGATCCGCCGGGGAGTGCGTCACAACCCGATCCGTTCGGGCCGGAGGCCGTGGAGCGTGGCTTCACGAGGCTCGGGCTGGCGCGGGAAGCGAAGGACGAGCCGGGGGCGAACGATGGGAACTCGTGACGGGCGACGACGATCGGGTCATGGACCGCCGGTTCGCTGACGGTGTCGCGATTGTGCGCCGGCCTGCGTCGGCATCACATGTCGCTGCTTCCGGGTGCGATCAACACGATGCCGATGAGTACGAGTAGCAAGGCGATGCCGATGGCGATCGCCACACTCGACGCGCGTTTGCCGAGCGCCGTCGCTGCGGTTCGTTCGGCAAGGATGGCTGCTTCATCGAGATACCACGCCGCAGCGCGGGCCTCGGCCTCCTCGACCGACAGCACCTGGCCGCGTGCCCCTACGCCACGGACGATGCCCGCCGAGCGGAGTGCGCCGTGCACGGCGGGATTGTCGGCGAGGCCCAGTTCGGCCAGCGGACGTGCGCGGTCGGACGAGGTCGCACCGGCGAGCCGGAAGGCATCCTCGGCATCCTGGCGCGCTTTCTGAGCGGCGGCTGCAGCCAAGACGGCGACGATGGCGCCTGCGTTCATCTGACGGCTCAACAGGGTTGATGGTGGATTGATGCCAGCACTGAGCTGATCGGCGACCGCTGCATACCGGGTCATGGCACGGCTGAAGATACGCCGGAATGCCCGGCCTCGTGCTCACTCCGAGATGGGGCGGCGAGAGGGAGTGGACCTGTGCCCGAGTCGGCTGTCCGAGGGCATTTCAAGGACTCCGACCCCATGGTCCCCAGGACTCTGACCCCATGGTCCTGCATTTCAAGGACTCTGACCCCATGGTCCCCCATGATCCCAACCCCATCTTCTCCAACCCGATGGAAACGAGGCACACCGGGTGGCGTGGTCAGCGAGGTCGAGAAGCTTCCCGGCGTAGGTGCGGTCCGCAGGCGGGTCGGGGGCTGATGAAAGTCCGACGGCCGTGGCACGTGCCTGCACCGCAGCGTATGCTCTGGTGACAGGGCCCGTCCATCCCGGCCCCGCGGCGGTCTCACCTCGCTCCCCCGGTCATGTCCCTTCGCCTCCGGTGTCTCGCAGCCGTCGTGCTGCTCCACACAGCGAGTCCTCTGCACGCGCAGGAAAAGCACGCCTACCAGACGGATTTCCCCCCGGCGGAACTCGCCGCGCGGCGCGCACAGGTCTACGACGCCATCGGTGCCCAGGGCATCGCCATCGTGCAGGGTGCGAGTGGCGTGCCGGGGTTCAGCGTGTTCCGGCAGTCGAACGATTTCTACTATCTCTGCGGCGTGGAGTCGGCGCATGCCTACCTGCTGCTGAATGGGCGTACGCGTACGACGACCCTCTACTTGCCGCACCGCGATGCAGGGCGTGAAGCGTCGGAGGGGAAGATGCTCTCGGCGGAGGATGCGGCCCTCGTGACGCAGCTCACCGGTGTGGAGCAGGTGCGCGGCCTCGAGGCGCTCGCCTCCGATCTGATCGGCGCTGACCTGATTCGTCCACCCGCGCTCACGCTCTTCACGCCGCTCAGCCCGATGGAGACAGGGAACGACAGCCGCGACGAGCTGCTGTCGGCGCAGGCGCGATCGGCGAGTGATCCCTGGGATGGCCGACCGTCGCGCGAGGCGCATTTCGTGGAGCTGGTACAGCAGCGCTTCCCGCAATTCGTGGTGCGTGACTTGTCGCCCACGCTGGATGTGCTGCGCACGATCAAGAGTCCGACGGAGATCGCGCTGATTCGCAGGGCCACGCAGCTGGCGGGGCTCGGTATCATGGAGGCGATGCGCTCGACGCGTGCCGGCGTCTACGAGTATCAGCTCGATGCCGCCGCGAAGTACGTGTTCCACCTCAACGGCGCACGCGGTGACGGCTACGCCTCGATCATCGGTGGTGGGACGAACGCGTTCCTCGGACACTACTTCCGCAAGTCCGATGTCTTGCGCGACGGCGATCTGGTGCTGATGGACTATGCGCCGGACTATCGCTACTACACCAGCGACGTGACGCGCATCTGGCCGGTGAACGGGAAGTTCGCGGCGCCACAAGCGGCACTCTACGAGTACATCGTGGCGTACCGGGATGCGCTGTTCCGTCACATCCGGCCCGGCGTCACCTCGGACGAAGTACTCGATCGTGCGGCTGCCGACATGCGACAGTATCTGGTGGGCAAGACGTTCGCGTCGCCGGCGCACCTCAAGGCCGTGCAGGAGGGGGTGAAGTTCCGTGGCCACTTCCAGCATCCGGTGGGCATGGCGGTGCATGACGTTGGGCGCGTCCGTGGCGTGCCGCTGCGGGCGGGGATGGTATTCACCATCGATCCGATGATCTGGATTCCGGAAGAGCGGCTCTACGTCCGCATCGAGGACATGGCGCTCGTCACCGCCGATGGTGCGGAGAATCTGAGCGGCTTCGTCCCAACGCGCATCAGCGATGTGGAGCGTACCATCGCGGAGCCGGGTGTGGTACAGGAGCGCCCAGCCGTCGGCCCGCCGAACGAAGCGGGGAGGGCTCGCCCATGAGCCACGGGTCACGGGCCTTCACCGCGCGTGCTGCGCTGCTCGGCGCTTTCGTCGTACCGATCGGATTGACCGACATGTATCCGAAGAACCCCGGTATCGATGCATTGAACTACGCCTACACCATCGAGTTGTCGGACACGACCGACAGGATCAGCGGTGAACTGGCGCTCGATCTTCGCTTCGTGACTGCTGGAGTGCGCTCGGTGCGACTCGATCTGATCAATGTCACCGCCGCGCAGGGTGGGAAGGGGATGACCGTCTCGGCGGTCACGCTGAACGGCGCGTCAGTGGAGTACACGCATCGCAGCGATGTCATGCTGGTGCCACTGACGACGGTGCCAGCGGTGAACAGCCGCGCACGTCTCGTGGTGCGGTATCACGGCACGCCGATCACCGGGCTCAAGATCGGCAACAACAAACATGGCGACCGGACGTTCTTCAGCGACAACTGGCCCGACAAGGCGCGTCACTGGCTGCCGTCCATCGACCATCCGTACGACAAGGCCACGAGCGAGTTCATCGTGACGGCGCCGAGTCACTATCAGGTGGTGTCCAACGGGCTGCAGGTGGAGCTCACCGATGTGCCGGGTGGCCGACGCCGCACGCACTGGGTGAACTCCGTGCCGATCGCCCCCTGGCTGTACGTGCTCGGTGCGTCCCGCTTCGCGATGCAGCGTGTGGACACGTTCGACGGCAAGGCGATCGAGACGTGGGTGTACCCGCAGGACCGTGACGCCGGTTTTGCCGACTTCGCGACGCCGACGAAGGACGCACTGGCATTTTACACCGACTACGTGGGGCCGTTTGCATACGAGCGGCTGGCCAACATCCAGTCGAACAGTGTCAGTGGTGGCATGGAGGCGGCGTCGGCGATCCTGTACAGCGAGGGCTCCGTCACGGGCACGCAGAGTGTCCGCTGGCGCAACGTGGTGATCCACGAGATCGCGCATCAGTGGTTCGGCAACGCCGTCACCGAGTCCGACTGGGACGACGTGTGGTTGAGTGAAGGGTTCGCGACCTACTTCACGCTGCTGTACATCGAACATGCCTACGGCCGCGACGAGTTTGTGCAGGGCCTCGCGTCGAGTCGCCGCAGCGTGATGGCGTACGATTCGCTGCATCCCAGGTACACCATCGTGCACGACAACCTGCAGCGGATGGAGGATGTGACCAGCTCCCAGACGTACCAGAAGGGGAGCTGGACGCTGCACATGCTGCGCGGTGTGATCGGGACCGAGGCGTTCCAGCGGGGCATCCGCAACTACTATCGGCACCACTTCAATGGCAACGCGACGACTGCGGATTTCCGTCGGGAGATGGAGGAGGCGTCGGGGCGGGATCTGGGGTGGTTCTTCGACCAGTGGCTCTACAAGCCGGGGCGGTTGAAGCTGGCGGGCACCTGGAGCTACGATGCGCAGGCGAAGGCGGTGCGTGTGGCGCTGGATCAGGTGCAGAGCGGCGGTGCGCTGATGCGGATGCCCATTGAGGTTGCGGTCTACACGAAGGGGCAACCGGCGGCGACGATGCAGCGGGTGGAGGTCAGCGGGAAATCACACACGTTCGTGATCCCGGCGGCGTCCGAGCCTGAGGATGTGCGACTCGATCCGAATTCGTGGGTGCTGATGGAGGCGTCGTTCTCGCGCCGGAAGTAGGTGCGATCCATCGGTGCCGTGGTGTCATGATCCAGGGGTCGATCAAGGGGTCAGAGTCCTTGAACGATCGGCCCCTTCAAGGACTCTGACCCCTTGCTCGGGACCCCTTGCTCGGGACCCCTTGCCGGCCCCCCTGAATCGGTGACGCCATGATGACCCCGCAGCCGCCCGGCTTCATCCCACTGGCGCACGACCGTCGGCCGCTCGACGCCGCTCGCCGGGACGCCGCGCGGTTCTACGAGACCATGGCGGCGCGTCGCACCACGCGGCACTTCAGCACGGAGGTTGTGCCGCGTGACGTGATCGAGACCGCCATCCGCACCGCCGGTACCGCGCCGAGTGGGGCGCATCAGCAGCCGTGGACCTTCGTCGCGGTCTCGAATGCCGGGCTCAAGGCGCGGATGCGCGAGGCCGCCGAGCGGGAGGAGCATGCCTTCTATCACGGCAAGGCACCAGCGGAGTGGCTCGACGCGCTCGCGCATCTCGGCACCGACGAACACAAGACGCATCTCACCGACGCGCCGTGGGTGGTGGTGCTCTTCCGGCAGGTGCATGGCCTGCATTCTGACGGTTCGAAGAAGACGTTCTACTACACGCAGGAGTCCTGCGGCATCGCGGCGGGACTCTTCATCGCCGCCGTGCACAACATGGGGCTCGTCACACTCACGCACACTCCGAGCCCGATGGGATTCCTGGCCGAGTTGCTTCAGCGGCCTGCCAACGAAAAGGCGATGCTGGTGATGCCGGTCGGCTATCCGGCGAGCGATGCGTACGTGCCGGACATTCATCGCAAGTCGCTGGAGGATATCGCCGTGTGGAAGGAATGACGGTCGGGCTTCATGCATCGTCCCGACGCGCGATCGTCGGCGTCGCGACGGTCATGTGCGTGTCGCAGATCGTTGGCGCACAACAGGTCCCCGACACGAGCTTCCATCCCCCGGTGCCGCGTCCGGCGTATGCATCGGACACTGGCGCGCGACTGTGCCTCGACGAAGGGCATCACAACTTCCATACGCTGGACAATCGGTTCCGTGCGTTCGGTGAGCTGGCGCGACGTGACGGCTATCGCGTGCGTGCCCTGCGCGAGGCGTTCACCGTCAGCGCCCTGTCACGCTGCGAGCTGCTGGTGATCTCGAATGCACAACCGTCGGACGCGCCCTGGTCGGAGTACCCGCTGCCGACGCCGTCGGCCTTCACCGAGACGGAGATCACCGTGGTCCGCGTCTGGGTGGAGCGTGGTGGCCGCCTGCTGCTCATTGCGGATCACATGCCGCTGGCGGGTGCCGCGGCGGGGCTCGCCGCGGCGTTCGGTGCGCGGTTCACGAACGGGTTTGCGTATCCCGGTGCCACCGATGCCGACATCGAGGCGGCGCGCGGCGGGGGCAGTTCGGAACCGACGCTCTTCCGGCAATCCGATGGGACGCTGACCGCGCATGTCATTCGAAGTGGGCGTGATCCGTCGGAAGCCGTGATGCAGGTCCGCAGCTTCACGGGGCAGGCGTTCCGGTGGGATGTGGCGGGAGCGACGGCGCTGATGCTCCTGCCGAAGGACTACATCTCGCTGGAACCGACGATCGCGTGGCAGTTCCGACCCGACACACCGCGTCGGCCTGTGGGAGGGTGGTGGCAGGGAGGCACACGCCGGGTCGGGCGTGGACGGGTGGCACTGTTTGGCGAAGCGGCGATGTTCAGCGCACAGGTCGCGGGCGCCGAGCGCCGGCCCATGGGGATGAATGCGCCGCTGGCTGAACAGAATGCACAGTTCACGTTGAACGTGCTGCACTGGCTCACCGGGGTGCTGGAGCCGTGACGATTGCGGTCGTTCCGCGCGGGGCGCTCAGGACCTCGCAGACCGGTGGACGCGTTATCATCGGACGCCGGCACAAGGCGGCGGGCGCCCCCGGCATTTTCGTATCCGCGATCATCAGGCCTGCTCCATCACGACCACTCATGCGTCGTTTCGTCGGTTTCTCTCTGCTCGCCACGATGGCGGTCGGCTGCTCCGCTGCCAAACCGGAGACTGCTGCATCCGACTCGGCCACTCCACCAGCGCAGGTGTCGGCCCCGATCGTGGCTGGAGGGACCATCACGGGAACGGTCCGCGAGATCATCCCGGTCGAATCGTATCTCTACCTGCGCCTCGACACCGCCAACGGTGAACTCTGGACCGCCGTCAACGCGTCGCAGTTGGCGGTGGGTGCGACGGTGACTGTCTACAACGTGTTGCTGATGGAACAGTTCGCGTCGCCGACGCTGAAGCGCACGTTCGAGCGCATCTACTTCGGCTCGTTGCAGCCGGTGGCCCCGGCGCCAACCGGAGCCGTGGCTTCGGCGACTCGGACTCCATCGGGAACTCCGCCGGCCGATGACGCGAAAGTGGGCGTCGTCGCGCCGGCGACAGGCAGTGGCGCCAATACCATCGGGACGCTGTGGAGCAAGAAGGACCCGCTGGCCGGCACCACGGTGGCCGTTCGCGGCGTGGTGGTGAAGTACAACGCCGACGTGATGGGGAAGAACTGGATCCACCTGCAGGATGGCAGCGGCGACCCTGCGGCCGGCACACACGATCTGGCGGCGACGACGCTCGAAGCAGCGTCAGTGGGTGACACCATCACGCTGATGGGTACCGTGCGCACGAACGTCGATGTCGGTGCCGGCTACAAGTACGTGTTGCTGCTCGAGAACGCGCGAATCGTCGGGCGGTAGTCACGCGGCGTGCGCTCGCAGCGAGCAGTGCGCGGCGCCTGCGTCGGTCGCGATCGTGACGCTCATGCGGAAACGTTTGCGATGGACGCGGACTTGATCCCGCACACGTCGGACACTCGCATCAGTGGTGCGTGTTGCCGACCCGCAGCCGGATTCGGCTGACGATCCCGTCGCTCGGTCTCGCCTCGCACAATGCTCGATGTCCTGATGACGTCGTTTCCGCTTCGCGCATCGATTGCCGCGATTCTTGCTCTCGGTGCGACGGCGGCGCTGTTCGCCGGCGTCGTCGCCCTGATCCGACTGGCGACGCCACGCGGCCGGAAGGGGGGTCGTCCAGACCTCATTCAGGGCCCGCAGGAGTCGCTGGATCGGCAGCGTGGCAAACCATGGACGAACGACTGAGCCGCTCAGTGCAGCCGCTGGTGATGGCGGTGCACTGAGCGGCTGATGCGGTGGTCACCGACGCTGCCACATTCTGAGTCGGTCGCCGTCGCGGCCTGCTGGTTTTCGGGCGAACTACGGTCGCCCTGCGCCCGCCGCCGGCCGCGCCGGGCTGCGCTGCGGAACCGTGTTCGCCGGCGGAACGAAGGTCGCCGGCATCGAGGTGGACGCTGCCTCGGACGCCGAGATCAGGAAGGGGGAGCGGCCATCGGTCACGATCAGCTTTGCGTTCGGCGACTGTGCCAATTCACGGAAGGCCTGAATGCTCTGGAAGCTGATCACCGCCGGCGTCAGGCCGGAGTTGATGATCTGCTGGGCATCGCGGACACCCTCGGCCTCGATGCGCCGACGCTGCGCCTCCTGCCGCTCGCGTTCGAGCACGAACTTCATCTGTTCGGAGCGCTGCTCGGCTTCGAGCTTCTGCTCCACGGCGTCAGCCAGGCCGGCCGGCAGACGAATGCTCTTCATCAGCACATTCTCGACGATGAATCCACGCGCGTCGAGGTTCTGCGACATCTGCGTCAGGATGGCGCGCTCGATGACGCTGCGTTCGCCGGAGTGCAGGTCCTTCGCCATGAACCGGGCCGACACATCGGCGGCGGCGGAGCGGAACACGGGGAGGATCAGCACCTCCTCGTACGCCATCCCCGACGTCTCGAGGATCTTCGGGGCCATTTCGGGGCGAATCCGGTAGAGGATCGAGACATCGGCGGCGACGTTCAAGCCTTCCTTTGTCGGCAGGTCGAGCCGCACCTCGCGATTGACCGTGCGCGCCGGCACACGGATCACGGAGGAGAAACCGGGAACGATGAACTGTGCGCCCGGCGTGGACGACTTCTGCGACACCCGGCCCAGCGTGCGCTTCACGCCGACTTCGTCCTGCCGGACGGTGGCGCAGGCGGACAGCGACAGGGCAATCATCACCGCCAGCGTCGCCGGTGCGAGAGGACCTGTGAGACCTGCACGGCGACGCCCGGGCATCTCGGTGGCCGGGACAAGGGATTGCGACGGCATGGATCTGAACTCCGGAAGGTGGTTCGGCGTCGGCAGGGTACCGGCCCTGCGGAGCCGACGGCAATTATTCGCACGCCGGTACGTATCTGGGCATACCGGGCCACAAACGCGAAGATCCAGCCTCATGTGTAAAGCTTTGTGGTGTGTCGTGTACGGGTCTGTCATGACATTGTCGCCCATCGCACGACCAAATTCCGCCGGATCAGGGCGAAGAGAATTCGCGGGCAAGTCGGGCGACGCCCCACCGTCCGGCTGGTTCGGTGAAGCGGCGTCGCGTCGGTCGTCAGAATCCGCTGAAGTGGATTCCGATGCCGCTGTACCGCACGCGTTCACGGAAGAACTGACCGTAGGGTGACGGGCCCTCGTAGCACTCGGCCAGTAGCGCCCAGCGGCGGCCGGCCGGTGCCGTGTCGCGGGCGTGCTCGTACTCGACGCCGGCCCGGGCACTCATGCTCGGCTTCCAGTCGTGCTCCTTCGAGGACTTCACGTCGGTGGCCGCGATGAAGCGGAATCCACCGAGGCTGTGCAGCGGGATGATCCAGGCCGCGGGACGGAACTCGACGCCGGCGTGGGCGACCGTCCGCGCCAGATCGGCGGGTTCGCGGGGATGCGCAGTCGTGCCGTCGGGCGTGCGGTGGTGAACCGCGGCCCGGAGCGGAAAGGTGCGCTGCGGTGTCGCCGTTGCGCCACTGCCGGATGGCGTGACGACGGGAGAGACGGACCGTGCCTTGTGCAGGCTGGCGCCAGCGTTATGCATGGAGTGCCCAGTTCGTGCCACGTCCCCCATGGAGAAGACCACGATGTCGAATCTCGAGACGATTCAGAATGCGTACGCCGCCTTTGCGCGCAACGATCCGTCGGTCCTTTTCGGCGCCTTCGCCGGTGATGTGGAGTGGCGCGAGGCCGATGGGAATCCGCTGGCCGATCGGAACCCCTACATCGGTGCCCAGGCCATCGGCGAAGGCGTCTTCGGCCGGTTGCTCGGCGCGATCGACGGGTTCACGGCGGCGCCCGACCGGTTCGTCGATGGTGGTGACGACGTGATCGTCCTGGGGCGTTACGGAGGCACGATGAAAGAGGGTGGTGCGTCGCTCGACGCACCGTACTGTCACGTGTATCGCTTCGTGGACGGGAAGATCGTGTCGTTCCAGCAGTACACGGATACGGCGCAGTGGGTGCGGGTGATGGGCTGACGCTTCAAGCCTGCTTGCGACGTTCACCTTCCGGTTCGACTGCCACCACCCAGCACATGACGACACCTCTGCTCCGCTGCTCACACGCGCTCCGCTCAGCCATCCTGCTGCTCGTCCTGCCCCTCGTTGCCGAGGCGCAGACCCGCCGCCCGATCCGCGCCGATGACATGTACCGCTTCAAGTCCGTCGGCGCGCCGAAGCTGTCGCCAGACGGTGAGTGGATCGCGTATGCCATCTCGACCATCGACTCGGTCAAGGATGCGCGCAGTTCCGACCTGTGGATGGTGAAATGGGATGGCTCGCGTACGCTGCGCCTGACCACCACGCCGGGTGGTGAATCCGACCCGCAGTGGAGCCCTGACGGCCGCTGGCTCTCCTTCATCGCGACGCGTGAAGGGGCGAAGACCGGTCAGGTCTGGCTGCTCGATCGTTCCGGTGGCGAGGCACAGAAGCTCACCGACATCGCCGGCGGTGTGTCGCAGCACCAGTGGTCGCCCGACAGCAAGCGCCTGGTGGTGATCGCGCATGATCCCGAGCCGAAGGACAGCAGCGCGGACTCGTCGAAGACGAAGCCCAAGCCGATCGTGATCGATCGCTACGCCTTCAAGCGCGATGGCGACGGCTACCTCAACCGGCTGCGCGACCATCTCTGGCTGGTGGACGTGACAACGAAGGCGGCGTCGCAACTGACGACGGGTGACTTCGACGATCGCTCGCCGCGCTGGTCGCCCGATGGGTCGCGGATCGCCTTCGTGAGCGCGCGTGCCGGTGCCGATCCGGATCGCGAGAACAACACCGACATCTTCACGGTCGACGCCACGGCTGGCGCCACACCGGTGGCGCTCACGACGTGGATCGGTGACGACGCGGGCCCGACGTGGAGCCCTGACGGCACCGCGATCGCCTACCTCGAGTCGAACGAGCCGAAGTTCTCGGCGTACGCGCAGTCACGCATCGCGGTGATTCCGAGCCGAGGTGGCACGCCGACCTTTCCGGCGCCGACGCTCGACCGCGACGTGGAGAGCCTGACGTGGACGGCGGACGGGCGTGGAGTGCATTTCCTGCTGACCGACGATCGCGCGGTGCATCTCGCGACGGTCGACGCGAAGGGGGGTACGGTTCGGCGCCTGCTCGACGGACGCCGCGTCGTGAATGCGTACGACATGCTGCCGAACGGCAGGATCGTGACGCGTGATGGCACGTCGATGGCGATGGCGGAGCTGCATGCGCTGGAGAATGGCTCACAGCGCGCACTCACGCATGTGAACGACTCGATCATGAACGTGCTGCAGCTGGGTGCGGTGGAGGATGTCCAGTTCGGCAGCACCGATGGCGTCACGGTGAGTGCGCTGCTCTTCAAGCCTGCGTCCTTCGCGCCCGGCAAGCGGTACCCGCTCGTGCTCTCGATCCACGGCGGCCCGAACGGGCAGGACGAGCATCTGTTCGGCGCCGGCGCGGCGTTCGAGCGACAGGTGTTCGCCGCACAGGGCTATCTGGTGCTGGCGGTGAATTACCGTGGCAGCTCAGGTCGTGGTGTGGCGTGGAAGAAGGCCATCTTCGCTGACTGGGGCAACAAGGAAGTGAAGGACCTGCTCGCCGGCGTGGATCATCTCATCGCGCAGGGGCTGGCCGATCCCGACAGGCTCGGCATCGGCGGCTGGAGCTATGGCGGCATCCTCACCGATTACACCATCGCCACGACCACACGATTCAAGGCAGCGTACAGCGGGGCAGGGAGCGCACTGCAGACATCGATTTACGGCAGCGATCAGTACATCTACCAGTACGAAAACGAACTGGGCGTGCCATGGAAGAACAAGGCACTCTGGGATAAGCTCTCGTATCCCTTCTGGCGCGCGGACCGCATCACGACGCCGACGTTGTTCCTTGGCGGCCAGAGCGACTTCAACGTGCCCATCGCCGGTGGTGAGCAGATGTATCAGGCGCTCCGGTCGCTCGGTGTCCCGACGCAGATGGTGATCTATCCTGAACAGTTCCACGGCATCACGCGGCCCTCGTTCGTACGTGACCGGATGCAGCGGTATGTGGACTGGTACGGCAAGTACCTGCAGGACACCGTCTTGAAGTGAGCGCTGCGGCAGCAGCGTGAAGCAGGCACAGTCCGTCATGCGCGGGCTCTGCCCCTTCTCTGCCGGTGCCGCGTGCTACAGCTGCCGCAACCAGCTGAACTTCACGATCAGCGATCGTGCCGAGGGCGCGGTGCCGTCGAGAATGGCCTGCCGGTCGTTGTACACGACATACAGGAATGACAGCGGCGCGAACTCCCAGCTGAAGCGGGCATTCAGCGCGCCGCGCTGCTGCAGCGTGTTGTACTGGTAGAAGGCGCTCCACTGCACCCGGGGATTCAGGAACACCCGCATCTCCGGTGCAACGAGGTGCGTGACGAAGCTGGTGTCACGGGTCCCGATGGACTGCAGCCGGTTCACCTCGTAGTCGGCACGAACGGCGATGTACGGTGAGGGTGAGAATCGCGCCGCGATGGCCGCACGGTCGAGTCGCCCGTCGAAGAACGTGCCGGTGGAGAGATTGGCGAGGCCTGAGAAGCGCGCGCTCTGGTCACTCTTGCCCTCGAGCCCGACGCGGCGGTAGTCGCGTGTGCCGGCGGCGATGTTGACGTTCGGAAACAACGCGATGCTCGACGTTGGACGCTGCTGGTTGGCCTCGGCGAACGGGATGAGCTGCGCGCCATTCCGGAACAGGAGTTCGCCGCGCAGCTGTGTCAGCCCCTCCTGCAGCGCCTTGTTCTGGGGAGCGTGGTAGAGGAAGGTCGCCAGCGATGGCTTGAACCAGACCACCGACTTAGGGCGCCAGGCCGGCTGCAGCGTGATGTTGACCGCCGGATTGGTGAGAATCACGTTCGGGCGCGACACGAAGCCCGTCAGCGGGTCGTAACGCTCGGTGACCCATGCGCCGAGCAGCACGGTGCTCACGCGATCGGAGTTGCGCGTGAGTTGCCAGGTCGATGCCACGTCGGTGCGATTCTCCCGTGTGCTGGTCGAGACGGTTCCGGTGAACTGGATCTGCTCGCCCAGCCGTGCCAGTGCATCGACGGCGGTCACGACGTTGTCGCCGGCTGCCGTCTCGCCATCGCGGAGTGCCACGGTTGCGCCGATGCGCGTGGCGCGCCCGAAGAACTGGCTGCCGCGTGCCACCGCAAAGTTCGCATTCTCGGCGGCACCGATGCCGCGCTGGCGCATGGCGAGCACGCCGCCCGTGGTGCGGCCGGTGCGATAGGCGAATCGTGCCCCGCCGTCGATGGGGAGGAGCGTGCCATCCTCACCAAGGCCGATGCGCCGCGTGAAGAACGGCTGCACGATGTAGCGCGACGTCGTCGCGTTCAGGCCACCGGCGGTGAGGAGGTCGGCATTCTCCAGAAAGAACTGGCGACGCTCCGGGAAGAACACGCTGAAGCGCGTGAGGTTCACCACCTGCCGGTCCACGTCGGCCTGGGCGAAGTCGGTGTTCACCGTGGCTTCGAGCAGCGTATTTGCCGTCGGCGCCCAGATCACCTCACCGCCCAGATCGATGGTGCTGGCGTTGTTGACGCCCGGCGTGTGGTCGCGCTGCGCCGCACCCAGCATGTAGGGTCGGATGCGCACGTTGGTGCGCGGTGGCGGCGGCTGGATGGAGTCGAGCACACCGGCGTACGTCAGTCGCCACGACGAGAACTGTCGGGGATGTGGCGCCCACGCGCTGAACTGTGCGGCGCGACGGGTGTTGCGCACCAAGTTCAGATCCCATGTGGTCAGTCCGCGTGCGTAGCGCAGCGACCGCCATGGAATGGCGAGTTCCGCGATCCACCCCGAGTCGGCGCGGGTGGTGCGGGTGCGCCACATCGCATCCCAGTTGAAGTTGAAGGCATCGCCACCGTCGAAAGCCTGCACGTCACCCTGCGAACCGAGCGGGCTGACGTGGAACTGATATGCCGTGCGGTGGTCACCGAGCGGGCCGAGGGTCACGCCAAAGTCGTCGCTCTCGGGTGGTTCGAAGTCGCGGCGCAGGTCGGGGAGGCGCATCTGCGACAGACCGGCGCTGTCGCGGTGAAAGCCGGCCACGTAGAGGTACTCGTCATCGAACAGGACGCGCACTTCGCTCTGGTAGCGGCTGACCGGGTTGTAGTCGGGGCGCGTCTGGCCGAAATCGCGGGCGATGTCGGCCCGTGCCCAGTCCGGTTCATCGAGACGACCATCGATGGTGATGCGGCCGGCGGCGCGCCGGGCGATCAGGTGCTTGCGCGTCTGCGCCGTGGGCAGTGGCACGGTGACCACCTGCGCCGCGAGCGAGGTGACCACGAACAGCAGCAGCGCGAGCACGCGCAGGAAGGACCGTGACATGACGGGGCAATTTGGTCTCGGCGCACCACCGGCGCGAGGACTGCCGAGGAAAGCCGCACGGCTGGTCGTCGTGTGCGCTGCCCCGGTGCCGCGACGACCCGTCGTCGGCGCCGGGGCAGCTGGCCCCACGTCAGCCGCGTTTCAGGACGCCGTCGAAGTACGCGATCGTGCGTTCCAGCCCTTCACGCAGCGGCACCTTCGGTTCCCAGCCCAGCTGCGCCCGTGCCTTGGTGATGTCGGGTTGCCGCACCTTCGGATCGTCGACCGGCAGGTCGTGGTGCACGATCGGCGCCGTGGTACCGGTCAGCTCCACCACCATCTCGGCCAGCTGCCGCACGGTGAATTCCACCGGGTTGCCGATGTTGGTGGGATCGTTGTCACCACGCATGAACAGGCGGTACAACCCCTCGACCTCGTCGTCAACGTAGCAGAAGCTTCGCGTCTGCGAGCCGTCGCCGTAGATCGTGATCGGCTCGCCCTTGAGCGCCTGCACGATGAAGTTCGACACCACGCGTCCGTCGTTGGGGCGCATCCGCGGTCCGTACGTGTTGAAGATTCGGACGATGCGGGTGTCCACGCCATGGTAGCGGTGATACGCCATCGTGATCGCTTCGGCGAAGCGCTTGGCTTCGTCGTACACACCGCGCGGCCCCACCGGATTCACGTTGCCCCAGTACGACTCCGGCTGCGGATGGATCAGCGGGTCGCCGTAGACTTCCGACGTCGAGGCGAGAAAGAAGCGGGCGCCTTTGGCCTTGGCCACGCCGAGCGCATTGTGCGTGCCGAGCGCGCCGACCTTGAGCGTCGGAATCGGATGCTGGATGTAGTCGATCGGGCTGGCGGGCGAGGCGAGGTGGAGCACCCCGTCGATCTCGCCGCCGACGAAGATGAAATTCGAGACATCGTGCCGGATGAACGAGTAGTTCGGGTGGCCGGCGAGATGGGCGACATTTTCAGGGCTGCCCGTGATGAAGTTGTCCATGCCGACGACCGTGTGGCCGTCAGCGATGAATCGGTCGGTCAGGTGCGAGGCGAGGAAGCCGGCGCCTCCAGTGATCAGGACTCTCATGCGTGCGGTCGTCCGATGGAATGGTAGGAGAAGCCCAGCGCGGTCATCTTGTCGGGGTTGTACAGGTTGCGCCCATCGACGACGATCGGCCGCGCGAGCGCGGCACGGATCCGTGCAAAGTCCGGGTGACGGTACTCGTTCCAGTCGGTCGCGATGGCGAGGGCATCGGCCCCCTCGAGTGCGTCGTATCCGGTGTCGGCGAAGGTCACCCGATCCCCCATCAGCACGCGTGCGTGCGGCATTGCGACCGGATCGTGCGCCACCACGGTGGCCCCATGGGCGAGCAGCGCCTCGATGAGGGTCAGGGCGGGGGACTCACGCATGTCGTCGGTGCGCGCCTTGAACGCGAGACCCCACACGGCAATCCGCTTCCCCTCCACCGAACCGCCGAGGGCCTGCTCCAGCCGCCCGAACAACACCTGCTTCTGCCGATCGTTGGCCTGCTCGGCACCTTCCACGACCTTCAGCGTGATGCCGTTGTCCTCCGCCGTCCGCAGGAGTGCCTTGACGTCCTTGGGGAAGCAGGAGCCGCCGTAGCCGGGACCGGGGAAGAGAAAGGCGGTGCCGATCCGGGCATCGCTGCCGATGCCGCGCCGCACGCTGTCGACGTTGGCGCCGACCCGCTCGCAGAGCAATGCGATCTCGTTCATGAACGAGATCCGCGTCGCCAGCATCGCGTTGGCCGCGTACTTGGTGAGCTCCGCCGAGGCGATGTCCATGAACAGGATTGGCTTGCCGGTGCGGACGAACGGTGCATACAGCTCGGCGAGGATCCCGCGCGCGAAGTCGCTGTCGACGCCGAGCACCACGCGATCCGGTCGCAGGAAATCCTCGACGGCGTCCCCTTCCTTCAGGAACTCCGGATTGCTGCAGACATGAAAGGGAACCGTCGCATGGCGGCCGACCATCTCGGCCACGAGTGCCGCGGTGCCGACGGGGACGGTGGACTTGGTGATGATCACCGATTCGTGCGCGAGATTCCGTCCCACGGTCTCGGCGGCGGCGAGCACGTGTCGCAGGTCTGCTGAGCCATCCTCGCCGGGCGGCGTGCCGACGGCGAGGAAGACGACGTGCGCCTCTGCCGCGGCAGTGGCGACGTCGGTGGTGAAGCGCAGCCGCCCCTGGTCCTGATTGCGCCGGACCAACTCATCGAGGCCCGGTTCGTAGATCGGAAGGATGTTCTCCTTCAGTCGCGCGATTTTCCCGGCGTCGATGTCGGCGCAGACGACATCGTTACCGGTTTCGGCCAGGCAGGCACCCACGACGAGGCCAACGTATCCGGTGCCGATGACGAGGATTTGCATGTCTGCAGTGGGCTGGCTGGGAGAAGCGAGCGTGTGGCAGCGGGGCCCCGCTCGGATCGGGGAAAGCTAATACTCCCGTCTGCCACGCACCCCCCCCTTCTCGATCCTTGCTTAGAAGAACAGGAACGCGAACCGCCCTCCGCTGGCGCCGAGGGAGCTGAAGCGCTGGTTCACGATGGTGTTGTAGATGGAGCCGAAGGTGTAGCGGATGCCGATGTTGCTGGTGATCCGGAACCCGGTCTGCAGCGCCTGACGCTGGAGCAGGATCTCCTCCTCGGTGTTACCGGCGATCGGCAGGTAGATCTGGTCGTTGATGCGTGCCGCCGAGCCACCGATGTTCAGCGAGAATCCGCGTCCCACCCGGAGATCGACGTTACCGCTGAGCGTGAGGGCGTTGCGGTTGAAATCATGCAGGTAGTTCAGCCAGTCGAGCGAGATGTTGCTCGAGCCCCATTGCTGACGTGCCACCCATGAGCCCGTGACCTGCTGGCTGAAGCGTGTCTCTTCATCCTTGCCGAACACGGTGGTACGCTGATAGTTGTAGTAATTGGGTCCGACGTTGTACAGAAACGTGAGCTGCCGGCGCGTCTGCTCCGTCCATGGGAAGACGTTGAACTCGATCGCCGGTTGTGCCCGAAGCGCCAGATCCTGATTCAGGAAGTCGGAGAAGCCGGCACCGAGCTTCATTCCAGCCGACCAGTGGTCCGAGAGCGTGCGGACCGTCAGCGAGTTGGCGTTGTACGTCCGCTGCTCATTCGTGACCGTGAACGCGGGCGTGGAGCCTCGCGCCGGAATCTTGAACGACTGCTCGTTCAGGTTGCCGCTGAGCGAGAAGTTCATTTTCCACGCCGCCGTTGATCGGTTGGCCGAGAAGCCGAGCGTGCCGCGGAAGTCACTCTGCCGTTCTTCGGCGCGGACGAACGCGTTCACGTTCGTGGTGTACGTCCAGAGGTTCCACCGATCCTTGAGGTTGGCAGCCGACACCTGCGGCCTGCCGCCCGGCGGCGTGGCGAAGCTGACCTGCAGCCGGCTGGCGAGGGGCGATCGCGCGACGTACCTGGTCAATCCCAGCTTGAACATGCGGGAGAGGTCACGCCGGATCTTGTCGTCGGCATCGTTCGGCAGGGTGTTCAGCACGAGGGTGTCCGCCATGCCTTCGAACGTCTTGTGGCCGATGAACGCAATCGTCAGTTCAGTCCCACCGCCGCCGTTGGTCAGCCCCGTCACCAACATCTGCACGTCGGAGTCGAACCGGTCCCGCATCCAGTTGACGAAGGGAATGTCGGTGACGAAGAAGTCGCGGTCGCAGCCGCGGACGCGTCCCTGACAGTCGAGAAACACGCGGATCGCCTTCGCCTGGATGGTCGAGGTGTCGGCGGTGGCGCGGGGTTGCGTCACGAGCGAGCCCGCGCCGGTGGGAGGCTGGGCGTACAAAAAAGCGGCGGACGCCGTGAGCAGCAGGGCTGCGCGGCCAATCGTCGCAAGCATGTGATGTGATCAGGTCAGAGTCGGGTGGTCGTTGCAGCGCAACGACCCAGTCTCGTCCGGAGGGGCTGTACCGGACACGAGTTCGTACACAACGACCAGCCCACTCAAAGAGTTGCGACGCCATCGCTGAAATGCAGCTCACGTGTAACGGTCCAGCAGGCGCCTCATGGAGGGCGGCTCGCCACCACCATCCTGAAGTCCACGGCGCCGGATGAGTGTGGTTCGTGTATCCTGTAGCTTCACCTGCCGAATCTGCCCCGACCTACCGATGTCACGCCTTCTCCGCCTGCGGACCCTGCTCGCCGCTGCCGCACTCCTCACCGCCCTGCCGACGGCCCTCGCGGCGCAGCTCCCCTCCGTCCGCGCCCGGATCGTGGGTCAGGTATACGACAGCGTCAGCCGCGCACCGCTCAGCAACGCCACCGTCCGGATCGTCCGCGTGGACAATCCGGCGGTCGGCCGGACCACGACCTCCGACGTGTTCGGACGCTTCCGCTACGACAGCGTGCCGGGGGGCGGGTGGCTGGCGACCTTCCTCCATCCGGCGCTCGACTCGCTCCGGCTCGAGCCGGGGGTGGTGCGGCTGGACATCAACGAGGCGGGCGAGGTGACCCTCCCGCTGAGCACCCCGTCGGCACGGACGCTGGTGCTGGGCAATTGCCGCGGGCCGCAGGCCGCCGACGTGGGCGTGATCGTAGGGGAGGTCCGGCGCGCCGCTGACGACGCATTGCTGGTGGGGGCCACGGTCGAGGTGGAATGGCCCGAGTGGGTGCTGCAGCGCGGCCGCATGGTCACCGACCTGCGCCGCCGGGTCGCGACGGTCGATTCACTGGGGCGGTACACGCTCTGCGGCGCCCCGACGGGAAGCACGCTGCGCGGCTTCGCCTGGGCCGGCGGCGACAGCACCGGGGCCATCGAGATCCTCACCCCCGACGCCGGCTACTCCGTCCTCGACTTTGCCATCGCGCCGGTGGAGCGGATCACCATGCGTCCTGATTCGACCGGGAACGGTGTGATCGTCGCCACGGTGCGACGGGGACGCGCCATCGTCCGCGGCCGCGTTACGTCGCTGGACCGTCGCCCGCTCCCGAACGCCGTCGTCCGCGTCCTCGGCAGCGGTTCGCAGGCGCGCACCAACGCCGACGGCAACTTCACCATCGGCGATGCCGGCGCCGGCACACAAACCGTCGAAGCACGTGCCATCGGCTATCAGCCGATGCGTGTTGCCATGCTGCTGCGCGATGGCATGCCGACGGTGGCCAACCTGCGGCTCCCCGTGCAGCGGGTGCAACTGGATACGGTGCGGGTGCAGGCAGGGCGCGAGCTGGTGCCGGAACTGCGCGCCATCGAGCGTCGCTGGCGCACCGGTCTCGGGACCATCATGAACGGCGCCACGGTCCGCGACCGCGCCAATCTGTTCATTACCGACGCGCTGCGCGGCATCAATGGTGTCACCATCCGACAGATCGGTGGGTTCGGGCAGAGCATCATGATGCGCAGCTCGAACGGCACGGAATGCGCCGCCGGTGTGATCATCGACGGGCAGGCGCTGCCGCCTTCGCAGGCCGCCAGTGTGTCGCTCGATGAGATCACGCGGAAGGAAGACATCGCCGCGATCGAGGTCTATCCGCGCCCGAGCATGGTGCCGGCCGAGTTCACGTCGATGGTGACGGGATGCGGGGTGGTCGCGATCTGGACCAAACGTGCCACCGGTGGCGTCACGCCGGTGAAGCCGAAGCCGGCGACGCCGTAGGGCTGTCGCCGCGCGCCGGCGCACGTTCGCCAGCCTTTTAACAGGTTGCTGAAAAAGCGCGGTGTTCGAGCGAAACGGCGCGCTGGCGAGCGGATTTCTGGTGCAAATGTCGCGGCAGCCGAGATAATCATGCATCGAGCGCACGCCGTGTGCGCCGATTGCGGTGCGCCGCGGGCCTCGGCGCATCCGTGCGGCGCCGATCCGCGCCGTCACGTCGCGACGCCGACGTGGGTGAGCGTGCGGATCCGCACGAGGTTGTACACCGCGGTGGTGAAGCGGAACAGCCAGCCGACCTTCGGGTGACCGCGGTGCTTCACTTTGCGTAACCCGCCCACGGTCTTGCCCCACCCGAACACCTCCTCCACCAGTTTGCGTTTCAGTTGACTGATCGCGTACCCGGCATGGCGCGTCGTCCGCTCGTCAATCGCACTCGTGGATTTCCTGGCGTGGATGTTTTGTGCGACATGCGGCGTGACGCCGGCGGCGCGCGCGCCCTCGACGAACGCCGCACGGTCATAGCCTTTGTCGGCGCCTACCGTCCGACGGCGTGCACGGGGCGGGAGTGTCTCGAGCATGGCGACGGCGGCCTCCCCTTCGGCGTCGTAGCCTGGCGCACGCACATCCGTCGCGACGATCAAGCCGTGCCGATTGTCCATCACGACACTGCCCAGATGCCCGAGAATGCTGGCCGTCCCATTGCTCTTGCGGGTCAGTCGCGCATCAGGATCTGTCACCGACTGATGCGTCGCATTCGAGCGCTTCTCGCCCCGAAAATCGACGGCCGGATTCTTGGTACCGCCCGACGCCGGCGGTGGCGACGGATCGTCCTTCGGGCGAAAGCTCTTGTGACTCGCCCACGCCTCGAGCAGCGTGCCGTCGACGGTGAAGTGTTCGTGCGACAACAGCCCGCGCTGGTCGGCGGCGCGTACCACTTCCTGCAGAAAGGCGTCGGCGATCTGCCCCTCGATCAGTCGATCCCGATTCTTGCTGAACACCGTCGGGACCCACACCGCGTCGTCGGGATTCAGGCCGACGAACCAGCGGAAGAGCAGGTTGTAGTTGAGCTGCTCCATGAGCTGGCGCTCGCTGCGAATCGTGAACAACACCTGCAGCAACAGCGCGCGGAGGAGCCGCTCGGGCGGGATCGACGGCCGCCCCATCCGCGCGTACAGGGTCTCGAACTTCGGCGAGAGCGCCGTGAGGATCGGATTCACCAGGGCCAGGATCGCGCGCAGTGGGTGATCGGCCGGAATGCGGGCTTCGACCGACAGATAGCTGAACAAGGTCGTCTGCGGCTGGTCGGCTCCACGCATGGCTGCACTCCGAAAAGGGTCTGCCCACCACGCTGGAAGAATCGCGCCACGCCGACAGAATCACGCTACTTTTTCAGCAACCTGTTAAAGGTGGCACGGATTGCTTTCAGTGTCACTGATGCGCTATTCATGCGTGCAGAGAACGCACTCCTCCAGCCAGGCTCGACGGATGTCCAGCGATCCGCAGCTGCACGACCGCAGTGCGCCATACATCGAGACGCAGCATACCGTGGCGGCTCTCGCCGCAGTCCTCTTTGCGGCGGCCGCGCGGGCGGCGCGAGGCCAATGGGCCACACTCGGCGCCGTGCCGGATGCCGATGGCGTCGCCGGGCCGATCATCGATCCCGAAGCGCTGCTGCTGCTCACCTCGTGGGTCATCACGCGTGACGCGTCCATCGGCCCCGTCATGCATGACTGGGTCGCGAAATGGTCGGATCTGCTGAGTGTGCAACGGACACGGAATCTCGCGAAGCTCTTTCCGGCGACCATCGAGGCCGACCTGCGGGCCGTGGCCGTGACGGCGTTCGAGCGTGGGAAGGATTTCCGGTGGTCACCGGTGATCAAGAGCCGCACCGGCAGCGGCGCAGCCGACGATGACAGCCCCGCCTCGACGCGAAGTGGGGCGCTGCCATCTGGCGCCGCACGATTGCCGGTGGAGCGCGATGCGTTGCTCGTGCTGCGGTTCCGCATGGCGTTCGGCGTTGGCGCCCGCGCCGACGCGCTGGCCTTCCTGCTCGCGCGGGGCAGCACATGGTCCACCGTCACCGAGATCGCGCAGGCCACGGGCTACACACCCTCGGCCATCCGTCGGGCGCTCGACCGGATGGCCGAAGCCGACATCGTGCTGGTTGTGGATGATGGGACGACGCGCTATCGCTGTGAGGCCATACCGTGGGCGACCCTGCTCGGCTTGCAGGCCACCATTGAACCGTGGTGCTACTGGCTGCAACACTTCGCGTTCGTGGCGTCCTTCGTGGAGTGGGCCGAGAGCATCGCGCGGCGGAAGCTGACGGCGTATGCGATCCTGGAAGGGCTGCGTGCCCACGCTCGCACCTTCCGGCCGAGCGATGATCGTGACGCAATCCGCGCCTGGGACCATGCGTTCCGCGACAGCGCCACGATCGGCGAGATGGAAGCCGCGCTGATCAGCGTCGGTGAGACGCTGATGCGAATGGCCTGAGCCCCTGCGGGTGACCCTGAGTCAGGTCACGCCGATGCGATCGCCGAGGCGGTGCGCAGGCCGTTGGCCACGAAGGTGAGTGTGCCGTTGCAGCAGCTGGCCGAGGGTTGTGTCGGCGCGCCGGCGACCCAGAGATTTTCGTGGTCGTGGGCACGGCCCCACTTGTTCACCACGCTCTGCGTCGGATCATCCCCCATGCGGCAGCCGCCAGTGGGATGCTCCTGACCCAGATCGTTGGCGCTGTTCTCCATCTTCAGGATGGTGCCGTTGCCGGCCTTGGCCATGCGGCGGAACAGCGATGCGATCTGCTCCTCCTGCCACGGCTTCACCGCGGCGCTCTCCGGCGCATCACGGAAATCCATGGTCGGCATGGGATCTCCGAAGCGGTTCACGTGGCCGGCGTCGAGGGTGAGCTTGCTCTCCCGGTCGGGGATCACGTCGTAGTAGGCACGGATGCGCGCCGTGGCGCCCTTGGCGCGCGTGCGCCAGTCGGCGAGCAGTGCGTCGCCGAACAGCGTGGCGCCGTTCGCGTCACGCAGACGGGGCTCACGCCCAACACTCGACTCCCACAGTCGAAGGTCATGCCGCAGATAGCGCCCTGAACGCGGCACACGCATGAACTGCTTCGACACCAGCGAGTGCTGCACGTTGATGCCGGGGTACAGCTCCATCGGCAGGTCGAGGTAGGCATTCACGTTGCGGTGGCCGGCGAGATACTTGCCCACCAGTCCGCTGCGGTTGGCGAGTCCGTTCGGGAACGCCGCGTCACGCGAGAGCAGCAGGAGGTGTGGCGACCAGGCGAAGCCCGCGGCCAGCACGAAGGTCGTCGCCGTGATGGTGACCTCCTCACCCGACGCGTCGGTGCGATTACCCGTGGCGCGGACGATGGCACCCGTCGTCGGATCGGCGATGAGACGTCGGACCAGCGTCTCCGTCACCAACGTGATCCGGTTGTCGCGGACGAGTGCGTCCCAGGTGAAATCGGGCGAGTACTTCGCCCCGCTCGGGCACACGGGATAGCAGGTGTCGCAGCGCTGGCACTGCGAGCGACCGTCACGCGCCACGGAGAGCTTCGCCGACGGCGTGCTCCACATCGCGACACCCGCCTGCGTTGCAAAGCCCTGCAGCTGCTTCAGGTTGTAATTCACCGGCAGCGGCGGCAGCGGATACGGCTTGCCGCGCGGATCGAGCGCCACCGGTCCCTGCTCGCCAGCCACGCCCATGCGCTCTTCCGCTTCCTGATAGAACGGATCGAGTTCCTCGTAGGTGAACGGCCAGTCGTCGCCGACACCGTACAGGGTCTTCAGCCGGAAGTCCTCGGGCGAATAGCGCGGCGATACACCGCCCCAATGCATCGCGAGCCCACCCACCGTCATGCTCGGCGAGAACCCCCAGGTGGTGCCGTAGGCATTCTGGTCGTCGAGATGGTCCTGCTTCCACGGACTTTCGCCATACGCCATGTAGCGTGCCCGCGCCTTGGTGCGCTCGGCGAGCGGCGTGGTCGGCTTGCCCGCCTCGATCACGGTGATGCGACGCTTCGTCGTTTCCGACAGCCGTGCTGCCATCAGTGCTGCGGTGATGCCGCTGCCGATGATGACGATGTCACTCTCGATGGTCTTCATGCGCGCAGCCCGGTGATCGGCAGTGGCTTGGCATTCGCATCACCCAGCACGCGACAGTTGCCGGTCTGCACCTTTACGCCGAGCGCCAGATCCCATGCATCGGGGCTCGAGGCCCAGTGCGACAGCAGCGCGAGGGCAATGTGCGGGGCATCGATGGGGGAGGGGAGCCGATCATCCGGTGCGCCCTTCAGCGCCGCGGCGAGCAGGCCCTGACGGGTTTCGACCGTCAACTCCGCGAAAGACTTGCGCAACGAGCGGCGCGCCAACAGCTCGAGCCCGGCGAGCTGCGCGCGCCACGCCGGTGCCGGATCGGCAGGCAGGTACCGGATGTCGGCGTAGCCGTAGCCATGCATCTCTTCCGCCACCGGATCGTAGCCGTCAGCCCACGTCACGAACGCATCCACGGCGGTGTCCACCCCTTTCACGCCGAGCTCTGAGGGCAGCACGACCGCTGCGACCGCATTCAGGAGCGAGCGATCGAATCCGGTGTCGCGATCGTTCGTGCTGCCGGTGGTCGCCACCGGAACGCGCGACTCCACCGCACACCCGGCCGCGGTGGTCACGGCGAGTGCACCGGCCAGCTTCAGGAAACTGCGGCGCCCGGCTGCCTGTGGTGTGTCATGCATGCTCACCGCACTCCTGCCTTCGTGACGGGGGTCATCGGGCATTGGGCACATCGGGCCCCGCCTTCTTCGTGGGATGCAGCTCCGCCAGCGTGTTGGCATCGTAGAGCCGTCCGTTCTTCATGACGTGCGTGAGGGTGTTGGTGTTGCGGAGGTCGGCCAGCGGATCCTTCGCCAGCACCAGCAGGTCGGCGAGCTTGCCCACCTCCAGCGAGCCCACGTCACCCTGCAGACCGATGGCCTGCGCACCGATGGCCGTGGCCACGCGCAACGCTTCATGCGTGGTCATCCCGCCCGATGCCATCGCCCACAGTTCCCAGTGATAGCCGAGGCCCTGCAGCTGCCCGTGACTGCCGATGCCGAGGCGACCACCGGCGCGGAGGATGCGCGTGGCATCGCCGGCCAGCAGCGGGAAGACGTACTCCTCGTCGCGGAACCATCCACCCATCGTGCCACCATTGGGCATGCTGGCCATACGGCGACGGGACTTCAACGCGAGCTCCTCGTACGCCGTGAAGGTCTGCAGCTTCTTGTCGGTGTAGGGATTCTCGTGTGTGTAGAACCAGTTCTCGCCCCACGGTCCGCCGTAGTTCACCAGCAGCGTGGGGGTGTACGTGCGGTTGGACCAGGCCATGAACGACGTAACGTCCTTGCCCAGCGGCGTGATGCCCATGGAGTGCTCGAGGCCCGGGTAGCCGTCGAGCGTCTCGCTGAGATTGAGCTTCACGTCCAGTGAGCCTTCGGTGGTGGGCATCAGCAGCTGCTCGCGCGCAGCCTTGATGATCCACTGCCGCACCTGACGCACGCCGGCGACGTACATCTTGATCGTCTTAGTGTCGTAGTAGCTGCTGTAGCGCTTGAGCATGTTGCGGGCATGCTCCTGATCGCGGATCTGGTCCTGGTCGAAGATGCCGGGGCCGGTAGAGTAGATGCGGGGGCCGAGGATCTGTCCGGTCTCGACGAGGTCCTGATAGGTGAGCACGTCGGTGGTGGCGGTCTGCGGATCGCGGGTAGTGGTGACACCGTAGGCGAGGTTCGCAAGATACGCCCACGGCTGCGTTTCGTGGATGGTGCCACGCTCGGCGCGCAGATGTGCATGTGTGTCCACGAAGCCCGGCATGATGGTGGCGCCGGCCATGTCCATCGAGGTGGCACTGGCCGGGATGGCCACGGACCCGGCCGCGCCGACGGCCGCGATGCGATTGTCGCGGACGACGATGTCGCCGCTGGCGATCACCTCGTCACCCTTCATCGTGATGATGCGGGCATTGCGCAGCACGACGGTGCCGCGCGGCAGGTCGTTTGATGCCTGGATCAGCACGCGCTTCTCGACCGGCGCATACGGCTTGGGCCGCAGGCTGTCGGGGACGGTGGAGTCACGCCGCACACCGGGCAGGGGATCCCGTGCTCGTGCGGAGTCGAGGTCGTAGACGACGTGCGCATTGCCGATCGACCAGTGCACGCGGCGGCCATCGGACGACCAGGCCGGGAACTGCCCGCCGATGTCGGTGAGCTTGCGCACCGGAACGATCGCCGAATTGGGATCGGCGACGCTCACGCCGCTCTGCACACCGCGCGGCGGGACGACGACGGTGTAGAAGTCGCTGTTGATCTGCGCCAGCGCCATATCGCCAGCTGGTGAGAGCATCGTCAGCGTGGCCGGCGGGCCTGGCGAGCCAGGTTCCTCGGGGTGACGCGGATTCTCCAGTTCGGAGAGATCATGATCATCGGCGCCGGTTCCGGCGGATGGCCCGGTCACGCGCAGGTGACGCTGTTCATCGCTGCCGTCCCAGCGAATGGACACGAGGCCGTTCTGCGTGGACGAGAGGTAGATGCGCGTGGTGTCGCGGGAGAAGTGCGGCTTGCTGCGGCCTGCGGCGCGCGCGATGACCGTGGCGGCGCTGCCGTCCGGCGATGCCGGCGTGGCAGGATACCAGACGAGGTTCGTCGTGCCGGTGACGCCCGTCTGATCACGACGACCCTGTGTGCCGGTTTGCGTGACGACGATGCGTGCACCACTCGGCGACCACGCCGGCTGCCGCAGCGTCCCGGTGCCGCGGCTGAGCGTTGTGATTGCCGTGGTGCGTTGTGCGGCAAGCGTGGCCTTGTAGAGTCGCCCGCCGTTGTCGGTCCACGTCACCCACGCCAGCGAGCGGCCATCGGGGGACCATGCCGGATCGGCTTCGATGGCGTTCAGCGTCGAGACGCGCCGCGGTGTGCCGGTGGGCCAGTCCATCACGTACAGTCGATCGAGGCTGATGAACGCCAGCTGCTTTCCGTCAGGTGACGGAATGGCGTCGCGGATCTGGCGCACGATGAACTGCGCACTGTCGGTGATCGGATAGCGGAAGGCGAGCTCGGGTCCGGCGTCCACGGTGGCGAGATCGCGGATGCGGAGGCCGGTCTTGTCCTCGTGACGCGAGCCATACACCAGCCAGCGCCCGTCGCCGCTCAGCGTGGGGCGCACCGCCGAGCCGTAGCGTGACGACATCGGCTCGCGGTCGCCGGTCTCGCGATTGTATGCCCACACCTGATACTGCGGAAACTGCGAGTTGTAGTTCCACGCGCCGTTGCGCTGCGTGAAATAGATCATCTTGCCGTCGGCGCTGAAGGCGGCACCGGCCTGCTGGACCGCGCCACCCGGTGGCGTCGGTACGGGATCGGCATACAGCGCCACACCGGCGCCGCCGTCCACATGATACTGCCAGAGCTTGGGCAGTCCGCCGCGGAAGGCACCCTTGCTGGCGACGACGTACTTGCCGTCGGGCGAGTAGTCGGGCGAGAGATACACCGAGGTCCGGCCGCGCGTCACCGCCGTCACGGCGAGCGTGGCGACGTCGAGCACGTGCACGTTGTCGGCGCCTTCACGGTCGGAGATGAAGACGACCGTCTTGCCATCGGGGCTGTAGCGGGGCTGCGTATCGTACGCGAGGCCGCTGGTCAGTCGCTTCGCTTCACCGCCAGCGAACGGAATCGCGTACAGGTCGCCGAGCATGTCGAAGATGATCGTCTGACCATCCGGACTGACGTCCAGCGAGAGCCAGGTGCCTTCGCGCGTGTCGAGCGTGAACTGCCGTGCCGCGTCGAGCGGGAGCGCGCGTTCAGCGGGCCGGCCGCCGCGTGCGGCTCCGGGCTGCTGCGCCTGAAGCGAGGTGGTGAACGCGAGGGCAGCGACGGCGATCGAACGCAGCGACACGGGTGGCTCCGGTGCAGGTCTGGCAGCAGCCCGGACGGGGCCGCGATGTGCTGAGTCTGCCGCCGTGTCGGAGGTGTGGCAAGACGGCCACGCGTAATTGGCGTGGCTCCGTGCCGCTCAGGGGCGGCGGGCCCCGTCGTTTCGGTAGATCACGCCGTTGCGCATCACGAACACCACGCGCTGCGACGCCTCGATCTCGCGTACCGGGTCGCCGTCGGTCGCGATCAGGTCGGCCTGATATCCCACCGCGATCCGACCGATCTCCTTCTCCAGCCTCAGCGACTCCGCCGCCCGGGACGTCGCCGAGATGATCGCATCCATTGGCGGCTGCCCGCCGCGGCGCACACGACAGACGAGTTCCTCCGCATTGCGCCCATGGGCGCCGGCCACGGCATCGGTGCCGAACACCAGCTTCAAGGTCGGCGTGCGGGCGGCCGAGCCGATTCCGGCCTCGGCCAGTGGCAGCGCCTTCTCCATGGAGGCGAAGCCGACCGCGTTGTAGTTGCCGATGCCTTCGAAGCGCGGCTTGTTGTCGAGATAGTTGTGAAACACCAGCCCGCACTGCGGATCGAAGAAGGTTCCGTTCCGCACCAGGAGCGTCCGGGTGAGGTCGTCGGCAAACACTCCATGCTCCACCTGCGTGCAACCGTTGCGCGCGGCGCGCTGCACGGACTCGGCGGAGTGTGCGTGCACCACCGAGCGCAGTCCCTGCGCGGTCGATTCGCCGCAGGCGGCGGCGAGCTGGGCATCGGTCATGGTCGCTTCACCGCCGTCGCGGATGGACTTCGAGGCGAAGATCTTGATCACATCGGCGCCGGCGGCCTTGAATCGACGGACGACCGCGCGCAACGAGTCGGGGGATCCGCCCGCGGAGCGTTCGTTCATCGATCCGAGCGAGGTCAGCACGCGCGGGCCGGGAATCGTTCCGCGGTTGATGGCGTCCCGGAGCGCGGCATTGTCCTCCTCGCCGATGCTCTGCACGGTGGTGAATCCGGCGCGCAGCGTCTCCCAGGCGTTTCCGGCCTGGCTGTAGGCCTGCGTGGCCGGCGAGTCACCGTCGGTGTCGGTGTGCAGTCGGTTGGCGGAATTCACATACCAGCCGATGTGCACGTGGGTGTCGATCAGGCCAGGGAGGAGGGTGCGGGTGCCGAGGTCGATGCCGTTGCGTGGCAGTGGGCCACTGGCCGGGCGGATGGCCGTGATCCGGCCGTTCTGCACCGTGATGTCGGTCCGCGTCATGGTCCGGCCCGTGCCGTCGAGCACGCGCGCGGCACGCACGACCGTGGCACCGGAGTGCTGCGACTGCAGCGGCGATGCGAACGAGGCAAGCAGTGCGGGGATCAGCAGGCGGGCGGTGGCCGACGGCATGGGAGCTCCAGAAGAGGCGTGGCAGGGCTGATCGGGAATGTGGGTCGCGACGCGAGGATTCGTCAGAGCGCAATCGGCTTTCTGCGGGCGATACTTTGTGTCGTCATCAGGTCCGGGTGCTTCGTGGACGCCCGGCTGCCATACGCCCCGCTGGAGAACCCGTGTCCCTGCGCCTCCCCTCGCCGTCCCTCGTCGCGCTCCTGCGCGGCCTCTGTTGCGTGTCACTGCTGGCGGCCTGCGGCGGCTCCGATGAGGAGGCCAAGGGTGCTGCCGCCGGCAAACCGTCGGCAGATTCCAGCGCGGCTGTGTCGGCCGCGTCGCCCACCCCGCCGCGCGTGTCACGTCCTGACTCGATGCGCGCGCTGTACGTGAATGCGTGGGCCGCCGGCTCCCGCTCGCGGATGGCGGAGCTGATCCGGATCGCCGATGCCACCGAGGTGAATGCGTTCATCATCGACATCAAGGAAAGCGACACCTTCCTCACGTATGACTCGACGGCGATCGCACTGGCCAAGGAGATCGGTGCCGACCAGCGCCCGGCGACGAAGTGGCTGAAGGCGCTCGTCGACACGCTCACCGCGCACCAGATCTACAGTGTGGCGCGAATCGTCGTGTTCAAGGATCGCATGCTGGCCGACAAGAAGCCCGACATGGCGATCCGCCACGTGAACGGCGGGCTCTGGAAGGACAAGAAGGGCGGGGCCTGGGTGAATCCGTACGACCAGCGCGTCTGGGACTACAACATCGCCATCGCCAGGGAGGCGCTCGACATGGGCTTCTCCGAAGTGCAGTGGGATTACGTCCGCTTTCCTGACGTGACGAACACGATGCGCGCGACGATGACCTATCCCGGCAGCAACGGGAAGTCACGGTCCGACAACATCCGTGACTTCATCCTCTACTCCAAGAAGCAGCTGGCCTCGTACAACGTCCCGGTGACGGCCGACGTGTTCGGGCTCGTGACGCACGCCGAGGGCGACGTGGAGATCGGGCAGCAGTGGGAGACGGTGATCGCTGCGGCCGATGCGGTGCTGCCGATGGTGTATCCGTCGCACTACTCCACGGGGCACTACGGTTTCGTGAAGCCGGGCGCGGTGCCGTACCAGCTGATCCGGGTGTCGCTCACCGATGCGGTGGAGCGCACGAACTTCCTGCGCGACTCGGCAAGGATCACGGTTGGCGAGATCCGTCCCTGGCTCGAGGCGATGAGCATCCGCGGCCTGAGTTACGGCGCACCGGAAGTGCGCGCGCAGATCCAGGCCACGTACGACGTGGGGCTGAAGAGCTGGGCGCTGTGGAACCCGGGCTCCAAGTACGCCGAGTTCGAAGGCGCGCTGCGTCCGGCGGATGGCAGCAAGTCTGCGGTCGAACGCAGCGGCTGGGCGCCGCCCAAGTGGACGCCATCGCCGTCGCTGCTGTCCAAAGTCATCACTGCCCGTGCGGCGCGCGCGGCTGCCGCCGCGGCACCGCCTGCGTCGACGCCGGTTGCAACGAAGCCTGGTGCGTGAACTGCAACTGTAAATCGCAGAACGGCACTGCCGCTGAACCGAAGAACCGCACCTGCCGTTCTGCGGTCGTGCTGTTCCGCGTTTTGCAGTTCAGCAACGCCGGATTGACGAACAGGCCGGCATCTCGCTTCGAGAGACCGGCCTGTTCACGTCACGAACCGCAGCGACTAGTAGCGGTAGTGATCCGGCTTGAACGGCCCGGCGTTGTTCACGCCGAGGTAGGAGGCCTGGTCAGGCGTCAGCTCGGTGAGCTTCACGCCGAGCTTCGGCAGGTGCAGGCGCGCCACCTTTTCGTCGAGGTGCTTCGGCAGCGTGAACACCTTTTTCTCGTACTTGTCGGCATTCGTGTGCAGGTCGATCTGGGCCAGCACCTGGTTGGTGAAGCTGGCCGACATCACGAACGAGGGGTGACCCGTGGCGCAGCCAAGGTTCATCAGGCGGCCTTCGGCGAGGATCAGGATCGAGCGGCCGTTCGGCAGCAGGAACTCGTCGTACTGCGGCTTGATGTTGATGCGCTGCAGCCCTTCGACCTTCTTCAGGCCGGCCATGTCGATTTCGTTGTCGAAGTGGCCGATGTTGGCGATGATGGCCTTGTCCTTCATGCGGCCCATGTGCTCGACCGTGATCACGTTCTTGTTGCCGGTGGCCGAGATGAAGATGTCGGCGTAGTCGACGACGTCCTCGAGCGTGGTGACCTGATATCCTTCGAGCGCGGCCTGGAGGGCGCAGATCGGATCGATCTCGGTGATCACGACGCGTGAGCCCTGACCCTTGAGCGCTTGCGCACAACCCTTGCCCACGTCGCCGTAGCCCATGACCACGGCGACCTTGCCGGCGAGCATGACGTCGGTGGCGCGATTGAGGCCGTCGATGATCGAGTGCCGGCAGCCGTAGAGGTTGTCGAACTTCGACTTCGTCACGGCGTCGTTCACGTTGATGGCCGGGAAGGCCAGGGTGCCCGCGCGCTCCATCTCGTAGAGGCGATGCACACCCGTGGTGGTCTCTTCCGACACACCGCGAATGCCGGCCAGCACCTTCGTCCACCGACCCGGGTTCTTCTCCTGCTCGGCGCGCAGCAGGTCGAGGATCACGCCCCACTCTTCCGGCTCGTTGTCGCTGTCGAAGCCCGGCACCGTGCCGGCCTTCTCGAACTCCATGCCGCGATGCACGAGCAGCGTGGCATCGCCACCGTCATCCAGCAGCAGGTTCGGGCCGCCGCCATCGGGCCACATCAGCGCCTGCTCTGTGCACCACCAGTACTCCTCGAGCGTCTCCTCCTTCCATGCGTAGACCGCGATCCCCTTCGGCTGCGCCATGGTGCCCTTCGGGCCAACGGCGACGGCCGCGGCGGCATGATCCTGCGTCGAGAAGATGTTGCACGACACCCAGCGCACGTCGGCGCCGAGTTCGACCAGCGTCTCGATCAGCACGGCCGTCTGCACGGTCATGTGCAGCGAGCCCATGATGCGCGCGCCCTTGAGCGGGAACTTGCCCTTGTACTCCTCACGGAGCGCCATCAGGCCGGGCATTTCCACCTCGGCGAGGCGCAGCTCCTTGCGGCCCCATTCGGCCAGCGACAGGTCACGCACCGCAAAGGGCGGGCGCGCCATCGACATCATCGTCTCGAGCTCGGTCTGTACTGCAGTGGCCATCGTGAAATCCTCAGGAGTGAATCAGGACGCAACCATCGTGAAGAGCGCCGGTCCCATGGCTGCCGGATCCACCGGCAACGCGACATGGCGCATCGTGCCAAACCCCGCCTTCGACAACCAGCCGCGCAGCGAGCGCTCGTCGAAGCCCAGCCACACATGCCCCATCTGCGCGCGATACTCCTCGCGCTCGTGGGCGCACATGTCTGCGATCAACAGCCGACCACCAGCGCGCAACACGCGACGCGCCTCCTTCAGCACCCGTGACGGTTCGGCCACATGGTGCAACACCAGCATCAGTACGGCGACATCGAGCGAGTCGTCCGCCAGCGGCAGCGCCTCGAGCGATCCCTCGGCCAGCGTCACGTTCACCTGCGACTCCAACCGCTGCCGCGCCGCCTCGAGCATCGCGGGTGATCCGTCGATGGCATGGACGTGCGCGACATGCCGCGACACCGACAGCGACAGCGAGCCGGTCCCGCAGCCGAGGTCACCGACGACGGTATTCGGGTCCAGCAGTGCCAGTGTGGCCCCGAGATCGGCGCGGGGGCCGAACATCGACGTGACGCGTGCATCCCACTCTGCGGCCGCCGAGGTGATGAAGGCCTCGCTGCGGGAGCGACGGGCCGTCAGCACCATCTCGACACGGGTCAGGTCCTGCTGTGCCGCCAGGGTGGACTGCACCGGCTCGCGCACCAGCGCCCAGAGCGCGCGTGCCTCATGATCGAGCGTCGGCGCAATGCGATACCACCGTGTGGCCCCCTCAGCCCGCGACTCGACCCACGCTTCATCGGAGAGAATTCGGAGGTGCCGGCTGACGGTGCTCTGTGGCAGGCCGAGGGCCGTGCACAGCTCTCCCACCGTGAGTTCGTGGGCCTCCAACGCGAGCAACAGCCGACAGCGCGTGGCGTCGGCGAGCTCGGTCAATCGACCATGGATGGAGAGTTTGGGGGCAGTCATATCCGGTTATCCGGATGGATAGATAGCAAGTCCTGGTGTCTCGGTCAAGGCGGACGGTTGGCGCAGGGCCTCCGCCGGGGCAGCTTGGGGCAGTCCTCCGCCTCGCCGCCCGTCTTCCGTGCCGCCCATGTCGCTGATCTTTCCGTTCGACCCGGACATCACCCGTGCTTCGACCATCCCGTCCCGGCTCTACAACGACCCGGTGTACCTGGAGCTGGAGCGCGAACGGATCTTTGCCGGGACGTGGCAGCTGGTGGGGCGGATCGACCAGGTGGCGGAGCATGGCGCCTTCATCACGGCGGAAATCGGCACCGACTCGGTCGTCGTGGTGCGGGACGGCGACACGCTGCGCGGCTTTCACAACGTCTGCCTCCATCGTGCGGGCCCAGTGGCGCATGGCTGCGGCAAGCGCCAGACCATGCAGTGCCGCTATCACGGCTGGACCTACCGGCTGGATGGCTCGCTGCTGAGGGCTCCGGAGATGGAAGGCACCTGCAACTTCCATCCCGAAGAGATGCAGCTGCGACCGGTGCGGGTGTCGCAGTGGGGGCCATTCGTCTTCGTGAACGTCGACCGCAAGGCGCCACCGCTGCTCGACATGCTCGAGGACGTGCCGGCACGCGTAGCCCCGTTTCACTGTGAAGCGATGCAGTACGTGACCACCAAGAGCTGGGACATCGCCTGCAACTGGAAGGTCTACGTGGACAATTACCTGGAGGGCTATCACCTCCCGGTGGTGCACCCCGGGCTGCACAAGGAGCTCGATTACGACTCGTATCGTGTGGAGCCGCATCGGTACTTCAGCATCCAGCATGCCCCACTGCGCGCCGTGCACGGCGGCGCCACGGATCGCAGGTACGACCCGTCGAAGACCGACGTCGCGGAGGCGGTGTACGTCTGGCTCTTCCCCAACGTGATGCTGAACGTCTACATGGGGCAGATGCAGACCAACACCGTGATTCCGTTGTCACACGACCGCACCCGCGTGACGTTCGACTGGTATGCCTCGACGCCGCCCTCGGATGCAGCATCGCACGCCGAGTTCACGAAACTGCTGGCGTTCAGCGACGAGATTCAGGACGAGGACATCCTGATCTGCGAAGCGGTGCAGCGGAACCTCCGCTCACGCGTCTACGACCGCGGCCGCTACTCGGCCCGGCGTGAGAACGGCGTGCATCACTTTCATTCGCTGCTGCATGAGTTCCTGACGTGAACCGGGGACTCCGTGTATTCCGGGACATCTGGATTCATCGCGGAGGCCTCCGGTTGTCCCCCCGCGGCCTCCGCGATGACCGTAGTTGGTCCGAAGTACGCAGAGTCCGAACAGACGCACCAGCAAATCTCGAACCTCAGAGATTGAACCAGTACGACGCCTTGATCAGCAGCGTGTTGTCGGGGTGCGCGCGGAAGAGGTCGCGGTAGTCGCGCACGAGCCGGAACTCGCCGTTGGCGTCATTACTCGCGCGTCCCTGTTGCCAGACGAAGAAAAGCGTCGACCCGGGACGGTACTCCCAGCGCAGCACCGCATTGGAATTGAACTGGCGGAAGTTAAAGCCGGAGGGAGTGGCACCGGAGCCGTAGGCGGCGTAGCGGTCGGCGTAGGCCCTGGCGGTGGGTGCCGAGATCTCGCGCCAGTCGGTGAAGTCGCCGCTCGTGATGAACGGTTGTGCATAGATCTGCAGCGAGAGCCGCGGTGTGGCTGTCCAGTTGGCGCGGGCGGTCAGCGTCACCGTACTCTGGTCGAGGTGAGCGAACGTGAAGTGTGTGGTATCGCTGCGGAAGGCGCCGTAGTTGCCGATCCACTGCTGGTCATCGACGCGGTCCTCCCAGCTCGCCACGAGTGACATCGAGTACTGGCTGGCCAGGCGCAGGTCACCGCCGACGCTGATGGTACGCGCGTTCGACCGCCCCTCGTCGCCCATCGACCCGACGAACGACATCGTCGGTGTGAAGATCCGTCGCGCATCGCCACCAATCGACGCGACCACCATGCGCTCGGCCGACTGTCGCAGGGCCGGACCGCCACGGGCACAGGCGACGCAGCGCGCCCCGCCGATGTCGAAGGTGGTGAGCATCAGGTGGGTCGTCCAGAAGTTGCGCAACTCGCCGGTGAGCGAGCCCGTGACGCTCGCACCACTCTGCGTGCCACCCGTCGTCCAGTGCGTTTCGTTCGACACCGTGGCCGAGAGGCGGCGGAATCCGTTCGTGGGTCGCAGCGTCTGCTTGGTGATCGAGTTCCGGATGCCCATGTCGTTCACGAGGACCACGAATCCCAGATCGTTCGCCTCCATCCCCGACGTCGCGATGCGCCAGTTGCTGGAGTAGCGCAGTGAACCGGCCAGTTTCTGCGCACCGAGGGACACCACGCCGCCATTCATGCCGGTGCGGGTGGGGTCGTAGGCGCGCTCATGGTCCGGCCGCTGCCAGAAATGCACGCTGCTGCGCTGGGTCAGGGCGATGGCCTGCGGGCTGCCGTTCACACCGACCGCGCCGGCGTACCCCGACACTTCGTACCGGTCCTCTGCGAAGCGGTGGAACCCCTGCATCAGAAACACACTCGCATCACTGCGGAGCAACGGCTTCGTGACCGAATCGAGATTGCGCCGCATGTCGGTGACCATCACGCCGAACTGTGACCGGCCGCCGCGCATCTCCTTGACGATGCGTGCGGCGAAGTAATTGGTCTGCGGTTCGATGGTGGTGCCACGGAAGCCGATCTCGCGCCGCGTGATCGCCTCGGAGATCCCGATCGAGATGCCTTTGCCGATGCGGCCGGTGACCTTGGCGGCTCCCAGGATGGTGGTGAATGCCGGGTCTGCCGCCGACGTCCGCAACTGCGGCGTCCGACCGATGCGCCTCGTGTAGAACAACCCTTCACAGGGTCCGCTGCACCGAAAGAGCGCATTCCCCTCGAGGAAGAAGGGGCGACGTTCGTCGAACCGCACCTCGAAGGCGCTCAGATTGAGGAGCGCCGGATCGGCCTCGACCTGCCCGAAATCGGGGTTCACCGTGGCGCTGGCGGTGAGCGCCGAGCCGAGCCCGACCTTGAGATCGGCACCGGCGGTGATCTGCTGTGGATGGTCCCACCCGGCGGCCGTGCGACGGGTGACGTTCTTGGTCACACTGTAGGGCAGCAGTTCCACGCGATGTCCGCCGCCAATGTCATGGATGCCGGTCAGTTCGCCAAGCTGCGAGACGAGCGTGGACCGTGATCCACGATAGGCGGGCCACGAATCACGCTGGCTGCGTCGCGTGATGTCGCGCCAGACGCCGAAGCCGAACGTATGCTCGCTGGCCGCATTGAAGCGCAGCTGCCCGAAGGGCACGCGGAACTCCGCCGTCCAGCCGAGGGAGTCGATGCGGGCGGACACGTCCCAGACACCATCCCACGACAAGTCTTCGACGTTGTCGGAGTGCATGGCCGCATCACGCTGCACACCGGCTGGATTGACGATCAACTCCACACCGGTGCGTCCGTCGTGATACGCGTCGAAGAGGATCTTGATCTGGTCGGAGTTCGTGCGCACGTCGCGACGCGAGAGCAGGCTCACGATCGAGTCGGGGTGCGGGTCGTACGCGCGCACGAACACGTAAATGTTCTTCGCGTCGTAGAGCACGCGCGCAGTGGTCCGGAACGCCGTCGGTGCATCCTCGGCGGGGGCAAACTGCCGGAATCCGTCGATCAGCGCGGCCTTCTGCCAGGCCGGCTCGTCGTCGCGGCCATCGAGCACCGGTGCCTTCTCGACCCGTGTCGCCGTGGCGGTTGCCGTGGCAACTGGCGGGTCACCGGCTCGCACGACATCAGGGACCAACAGGAGCAGCGCGAGGGCGAGCAGCGCAGAGCGAAGACGGCGAAGCAGCACTGGCGAAGGCAGGGGTCGGGGACTGGCACTCGCGACCTCTACGTGCCGGTCCGGGCATGCGTTGTGACGGCGGTCTCCGTGTTACGGTCGCTGCGCTGGCGCGGAGCGGGTGTCTGCGGCTGATTTGCCGCATGACAACGCCCGCTTCGCGCACCACGGCCCGCCAGCGACGGCTGCCACCGATCGCGGTGGCGCTGGCGCTGCTTGGTGTGGCGGCCGGTGCAGTGGCCGGTGCCCACACGCTGCTGTCGGGTGTGGGGCTGCCGCTGTCACCCCTGCTGCAGGGCGTGCTGACCGGCGCGATCGGTGCGTTGCTTGGCCGCTGGGCTGCGCTCGACCCGTGGTGGATGGTGATCCAGTTGCTCTTCCCGCTGGGCATCATCGTGGCGCAGGGCGCGCCGGTGCCCTCATGGGTGTGGCTGCTGGTGTTCCTCGCACTGGTGGCCGTGTACTGGAGCACGTTCCGGACGCAGGTGCCGCTGTATCTGTCGAGCACGAAGGTGCGGCATGCGCTGGTGCCGCTGTTGCCGGCGGGTCGCTTCACCTTCATGGACGTGGGGTCGGGGGTCGGTGGCGTGCTGACCGACCTCGCCGCGTTGCGCGTCGACGGCGAGTATCACGGCATCGAGTCGGCGCCGCTGCCATGGATCATGAGCCGCGTCCGTATTGCGTTCGGACGGCACCGGAACTGTCATGCGCGCTGGGGGAGCTTCTGGGATGCGGACCTGTCGCAGTACGATGTGGTCTTCGCGTACCTGTCACCGGTGCCGATGGAAGCGCTCTGGGAGAAGGTCCGGGCGGAGATGAAGCCGGGATCGACGTTCATCAGCAATACCTTCGTGGTGGCGGCGTCCCAGCCTGACCGGACGATCACCGTCGACGACCTGCACCACTCCACGCTGCACGTCTGGACGATGGGGTGAGCGCGATTCCCGGCGCGTACGGGCCGTCAGCGGACTCGAAGCTGTGAGGCGATGCTGGTGGGCGCCGCGGCCCTCGTCACGGCGCTCACCACCATCCCCGGCGTGAGCACGGCCGGCAGGATCACGGGTGACGCGTTCGGATCGGCGGGGTAGAGCACATACAGTGGCACCCCGCTGCGCCCGAAGCTCGCCAGCACCTGTGTGATGGCATCGTCACGCGAGGTCCAGTCGGCGCGCACGAGCGCAACGTTGGCATCGCGGAACGCCTTCGTCACCGAGGCCGTGCGCAGCGCAACGCGCTCGTTGACCTGACACGACAGGCACCACGCCGCCGTGAAGTCGATGAAGACCGGACGCCCCGAGGCGCGCAAGTCACGCACCGTGCTCACGGACCACGGCTGCCACGCGGTCTCTCCGGCCTGCATGGACGTTGCGGCCGACGTCGCGGCAGGCGGTGCGGCATTCCGCGTGACCACGACACTCCCGACGCCGGCGAAGAGCATCAGGGCCACGCTCGCTGCGCGTGTCGGTGCATTCTCGCTCCGGACGCCGCGCGCCCAGAGCCACGCACCGAGTGCCACGACGATCATGGCCATGAGGACGGCCGCGATGGCATTCACGCCCGCCTGCTGCCCCAGCACCCACAACAGCCAGACCACGGTGGCGTACATCGGAAAGGCCAGGAGCTGCTTCAGCGTCTCGAGCCATGGCCCAGGGCGGGGAAGGGTTCGCAGCAGCTGCGGCGCCGATGCCAGCACCATGAACGGCAGGGCCAGCCCGATGGCCAGCGCGGTGAACACCAGCAGGCCGATGATGGCCGGCTGCACGAGGGCGAAGCCAAGTGCCGCGCCCATGAACGGCGCCGTGCAGGGCGCCGCGACGAGTACCGCCAGCCCACCGGTGAGCAGCGAGTCGCCATAACCACTGCCCCCACCTGCACCACCGAGCCGCGTGAACGAGAGGCCGATCTCGAAGACACCGCTCAGGTTGAGGCCCAGCGCGAACATCAGCAGGGCCAGCACGGAGACCACCGGCGGTGACTGCAACTGGAAACCCCAGCCCAGACTCTCGCCCGCGGCGCGCAACGCGAGCAGCACACCGGCAAGGATCCAGAACGACAGCAGCACACCAAACCCGAAGGCGAGCCCGTGTGCCCGGCTGCGTCGTGTGTCTGCGCCACCACCGCCGTGTTGCAGCAGCGCCAGCACCTTCACCGAGAGCACCGGGAAGACGCAGGGCATGAGATTGAGCAGCAGCCCGCCGAGAAAGGCGAAGGCGATGGCACCGACCAGCGACATGTCTGCCGAGGGCATTGCAGCCGGCTCGGCCGATGCGGCCCCACTGACGCCACCAACCGACGTCGCGGCGGAGAGGAGCCGCTGCGCCGCGGTTCGCAGCGGGGCCGGTACCGAGGTGGACACCGCTGCCGTGAGCGCGACGCTACGCGCCTCGGTAGCGTCGATGTCGGTGCCGATGATGCCGGACAGCTGCGCGACCGGTGCGGTGCCGCCGCTGGCGCGCGGCAATGCGAAGACCAGCGTGTCGGAGTTCTGGGCAACCTGCTGCACCGCCGCATGATCCAGCACGTTGGCGGAGTCGGCGAAGAAATACGGCAGCGTGAATGGTGTCACCGTGGAGGCCCGTTCACGCACGAGCGCGAGGATGTAGCGCGCGCTGTCAGCCCACGCCGTGGCGCGATATCCGGTCAGCGCCACCGGCACGCTGGCGCGCGTGCGTGCGATGGCCGCGGTCCAGCGTGTGGACGGACCGGCGGCACTCGAGACGTTCAGCGTCAGCGACACGGGCCCGGTGGCTGGCAGGCAGACGTCGGCGCAGGCGAGCCAGTCGGCCTTTCCGGCGATCGTCAGTGTCCTGCCCGCGAACGCGGAGGGCACGCTGACCTCCACCAGGACGAAGACCTCGTCTTCATACCCGTAACTCATCAACGGCGGCTGCGGCGTGAGGCGCGGTGTCGGAAACTGCAGCGCACCGACCGTGACCCCATCGGGGACCGTCCACTTCACGGTGAGCGGAAGCCCGGCGTCGCCAGGATTCAGCCAGTAGGTGTGCCAGCGCGGGTCCAGCGTGAGACGCACGGCCATGGCGGTTGTCCCCCCGGGCACGATGGCCGACGACTCCGACACGAGTTCGACGTCACTGTGCGGACTCGGGTCACGCGGTCGTCCCTGCGCCGCCGCCGTGCCCGCGAGCAGTGCCAGAGCGCATGTGACGATGCCCCACGGTCCTGGACGGAGGCGAAAGCGCGAGCGACGAGGGCGAATGGATAACGGCATGATCCTGCAATCCGGTGGCTGCGGTGTCTGCGGTACGCCAGCGCGTGGAACGAATGCCTGGGGTCGTCGCTTCTCGAAATGTCGTCGGTTGCGATCCATTGCGCGACGGGGGGCGTAGCGCTCCAGAGGAGTGCTCCCATCATCCGGGTTTCTCGCGTCATGTCAATACGGCGGCTTCGTCTTTGTGCTCTCGCACTGCCATGCGTTCTGGTAGTGCCAGTTTCCTTGTCCGGTCAGCGCGCGTTGCTCGCGGGCAGCGACTCGCTCGCCCGTCGGAAGTCGCTGGACACCGTGCGCGTGACGGGCCGCGTGGCCAACCTGATCGGGACCGCGCGTACATCGTCAGAGGGGCACGTCGGGAGCTTGGAGCTCCGTGCCCGGCCACGGTCGCGCGAGGGCGAGCTGCTCGAGTCCGTCCCCGGTGTGATCGTCACGCAGCACTCGGGCGAAGGGAAGGCGAACCAGTACTTCGTCCGCGGCTTCAACCTCGATCATGGCACCGACTTCGCCACCAAGGTGGACGGCATGCCGGTGAATCAACCTTCGCACGCGCACGGACAGGGGTACACGGACCTGAACTTCCTCGTGCCGGAGTTCGTGCGTGCGCTCGACTACAAGCTCGGTGTGTCACATGCGGAGCTTGGCGACTTCGGCAGCGCGGGCGGGGCGGAGTTTTTTCTGGCGAAGCGATTCGACGCGCCGATCGCGACGTCGGAGTTCGGCGCATTCGGCCTGGCACGCGCGGTCGTGGGTACGTCGGTCGGGCTGGGAGGTGGTGACTTCCTGATCGGTGGCGAAGGCAAGCGGTACGACGGCCCCTGGCTCCGGGCAGAACGCGTCCGGAAGTTCAGCGGTATGTCGCGCTGGACGAAGGACATGGGCGCTTCGCAGTTCTCTGTGCTCGCGATGGCGTATCGCAATCGATGGGACTCGAGCGATCAGGTCCCGCAGCGTGCGATCAGCCGTGACGTGATCAGCCGTTTCGGGCAGGTCGATAGCACACTGGGGGGTAACACCTCGCGGTACAGCCTGTCGGCGAGCTATCGGCACGTCGGAGCGGCTTCGGTCCAGGAATATCAGGCCTTCGCGATCCAGTCAGCGCTCGACGTCACATCGAACTTCACGTACTTCCTGGACGATCCCGTCAACGGCGACCAGTTTCAGCAGATCGACGGTCGGACGGTGCTGGGCGGCAGTGCGACGCATCTGCAGTCGTTCACGCGGGGGGCCACCTCGCATCTGCTGAAGGCAGGCCTGCAGACCCGGGTGGACCTTGCCGGTGTGTCACTCCATCGTACGGCACGCCGCGCGCGGCTGTCGACGGTCCGTGACGATGACGTGCGCGAAGTCGGCTCGGGGCTTTTCGTCGAGAACGAATCACGCTGGACACCGAAATTTCGCACGGTCGCCGGCGCCCGTGTGGACGGGTATCTCTTCGACGTGAACGGTGACCGACCGGAGAATGCCGGGACGCGCGTGGCCGCGATCGTCAGCCCGAAGCTGGCGCTGATCTACACGCCGTCCGATGCGTCGGAGTTCTATGCGAGCGGCGGGACGGGCTTCCACAGCAACGACGCGCGCGGCACCACCATCACCGTCGACCCGGTGACGGGTGAGGCCGTGGATCGCGTCAATCCGCTGGTGCGATCGCGTGGTGGCGAAGTGGGGATGCGTGTGGCCCCGGTGTCGGGGTTGCGCACGACGCTTTCCCTCTGGGCGTTGTCGCTCGACAGCGAACTGCTCTTCGTGGGCGATGCGGGCGCCACGGAGCCGACGACGCGCAGTCAGCGCTCCGGCGTCACGCTGGCCAACTTCTGGCGCATCACCCCATCGCTCGCGCTCGATGCGGACATCTCACTGGCGCGGGCCCGATTGCAGGACGTAGCCGTCGCAGAGTCGCGTATCCCCGGGGCGCTGGAGCGCGTGATCGCCGCCGGTGTGACGTGGAACTCGGCACGGCGTCGCAGCTTCGGTGCGGTGCGCGTCAGGCACTTCGGCGCGTACCCGCTGGCCGAGGACAACGTGACGCGGGCCGCGCCGGCGACGATCGTGAACGCTGACATCGGGTTGCTGTTGTATCGCGGACTCAAGCTGCAGGCGACGATCCTGAACCTGCTCGACTCGCGCGCGTCAGACATCCAGTATCTGTACACTTCGCGGCTGCGCGGCGAGGCCGTGGGCGTCAGCGACGTCCACCTGCATCCTATCGAACCGCGCCAGCTGCGCCTGTCGCTGACCTGGGCGAATTGATCCTGTGAGATCATCGCGGATGTGTCACGTCCAGTGAAGCGTCAGCACGGGGCGATATGTTTGAGTATCGACGCGCAGCCTGCGTGACGAGCGACACACGTCCCATTCGTGCCCATGATCCGATTTTCCTGCGCACTGATCGCCGCGCTGTGCACTGACGCGACGCTGCGCCACGATCGTCCCGACCTGCTCTGGGGTGAAGCCGGACACCGGATCACCGCGCGAGCGGCTGCTGCGGCCCTGCCGGCCGAGATGCCGCAGTTTTTCCGCGATGCGGCGCCACAACTGGCCTATCTCAATCCTGAGCCCGACCGCTGGCGGGCGCGGGATGAGTCACGGCTTGACGCGGCGCTCGAAGGGGCCACGGCCCCGGATCACTTTCTCGATCTCGAGATGATCCCGCCGAGCCGTCGTGCCGGCGCACTCGGCGCCAGGGACCGCTACGCCTTCGCCGACTCCCTGCGTGCCGTCAACGTGGACCCGGCCGCGGCAGGCGCGCTGCCGTTCGCCATGCTCGAAGTCACGCAGCGCATGCGTGTCGCGTTTCGCCAGTGGCGTCGCGCACCGAACGACACCGAGCGTCGCTGGATCGAGGCGCGCATCATCAACGATGCCGGCATCCTGGGCCACTACGTCGCCGACGGGTCGAATCCGGCGCACACCACGATTCACTACAACGGTTGGGTCGGTGCCAACCCGAACGGTTACGCCACCGACAACCGCTTCCACGGACGTTTCGAGTCGGCGTTCGTGCAGAGCCGCGTGAAGCTGACCGATGTCGAGCCGGCGGTGCGCGGCACGGCTACCGTACTGCCGGCGCTGCGTACGGCGATCATGGCGTACTTCATGAACACGCACGCCGATGTGGAACGCCTCTACCAGCTGGACAAGACGTCACCATTCAACGCGCAACAGGATGGTGCCGAACACAAGGCCTTCGCCGTCACCCGGCTTGCTGCGGGTGCGACGATGCTGCGTGATCTCTGGTGGACGGCGTGGGTGACCAGTGCGGCCGATACGACACCAGCGCCCGGCGGTCGGTGAACGCGGAGTGCCGGCTCGCAGGCCTCAGTCGATCGGCTTGAGGTTGGCGACGATCTCGGCACGGCGCGGCTCGAGAAATGGTGCCAGAACGACTTGTTCGCCGAGTGTGGCTTCGTCCTCATCGATGCCGAAGCCGGGGCCGTCGGTCGCCAGTTCGAACAGCACGCCGTTCGGTTCGCGCAGATACAGACTGCGAAACCAGAATCGATCCACCTTGCCGCTGTTCGGGATGCCGAATCGGTTGAGGCGGTCGGACCAGTCCGCGTAGCTGTCGTCGGCACACCGGAAGGCGACGTGGTGCACACCACCCGCGCCCGGTGATGCCGGCCGCAGGTCGGGTTGCACGGCCACATGCAACTCCGCTCCGGCACCGCCGTCGCCCATCTCGTACACATGCACGGTGTGCTTCGGCGTGTCGGGGTGCGGGTAGTCGCGCACCAGGCGCATCTGCAAGACCTTTTGCAGCAGCCCATCGGTGGGCGCGAGGACCGGGACACTGATCGTGATCGGCCCGAGACCGCGAATCTGGTGCGGGGCAGGGACGGGGCTCCGCTCCCACGGGAACGTGTCGCCGGCGCCGCCATCGTCGATGAGCGACAGGCGCTGCCCTTCACCATCCTCGAAGTCGACGATCAGGCGCCCATCACGCTCCACCACGGGTGAGGCCTGGACTCGCAGCTCGCCGAAGCGTTCGGCCCACCACTGCAGCGTGCCGGTGCCGGCCACACGCAGCGCGGTTCGTGTGATCGACCGGGTCCCACGCTGTTCGGTGGGCGCGTCCCAGTCGAAGAAGGTCAGGTCGCTGCCCGGCGAGCCCTTCGCGTCGGCGTAGAAGAGGTGATAGGCGCTCACGTCGTCCTGATTGACCGACCGCTTCACCAGACGCATGCCGAGGGTCTGCGTGTAGAACCGGTGGTTGTCACGGATCTTCGAGGAGACCGCCGTGAGATGATGGATGCCGAGCAGCTGCATTGGCCGGAGGTGTGGAAGTGTGTGAGACCGGGGAGAAATGTATCCCGGCACGCCGTGGTGCCCGACCGGTGCCGCGGTGCGTCAGGGTGCGGCCAGCGACTTCCGCAGACTCGTGGGACGGGGTAACTCTCCCGAGCGCTCAGCGCCGATACGGGCCTCCGTGACCGCGGCCTGCACCAGGGGCACCCACCTTCTCCCGGTACGTGATGACGGACTGCACCGAGTGACACTGAACGTGCTGGCTGCCCGCCACATCGACCGGCTGCGTGACATGGCGGCCTCGGGAGCGCTGCTTGCCTTCGACTACGACGGCACACTGGCACCGCTGTCGAACGCGCCCGATGCGTCGCGGCTGCGCCCCGAGACATCGGAACTGCTGCGAAGCCTCGCGCATGCCGCGCCGGTCGCCGTGATCACGGGGCGCAGTGTTCGCGACGTGACGCTGCGGCTGGAGCAGATCCCGATGCTGGCCGTGATCGGCAATCACGGCGCCGAACCGTCACCCTTCGCGAAGCGCGCCGCGCGTGAGGTGGCCGCGTGGATGCCGATGCTGGAGGCACTCGTCGCGACGCTCGACGACGTGGTGATCGAGCACAAGGGGCAGTCGGTGTCGGTGCACTACTGGCACGCGGCGAATCCCGCGGTGGTGCTGTCGGCCGTGGAGGCGCTGGTGCCGACGCTGCCGCACCGTGTGCAGGTCGTGCACGGCATCGGATTGGTGAACCTGGTGCCACACGGCGCACCCGACAAAGGGGATGCGACGATGACGCTGGTGCGGAAGCACGCCCTGCCGGGTGCCGTCTTCGTGGGCGACGAACTCACCGATGAGCCGGCCTTCCGGCGCGTCGAAGCGAACGGTGGACTCGGGATCCGCGTGGGGCGCTCGAGCAAGACGGCGGCGTCGCATCACATCGAGTCGCAAGCCGACCTCGACGCGCTGCTCACCGAACTCCTGATCGGCGCAACGCGCCCCGCGGCCAGGCGCCCCGTCGTGGTGGACTGATCAGGGCCAACGCCGGAACAGGAAGCGGGCCAGTCGCTCCGCTTCGATGCGAATGGCGCGCAGTCCGCCCTGACTGACGGCAAGAACCGGTGATTGTACCGTGAATGCGGCGGCAATGGCGTACAGGGTGCGCAGTGAAAAGTGCTCCTCTGCGCTGATGGCGTAGATGTCCTCCCATGCGTGTGGCCTGAACTTGCTCTTGAACTTCTCCAGCCCCCGGAAGTTGTAGAAGCGTTGGCCGTGCACACGCACGAACGCGAGCAGCGCCGAGAGCCAGGCGGGATTCAGGTCTGCCGGCTGCACGGTTCCTTCGCGCAGTGGCACCAGCCCCATGGTGACGTAGGTCGCGCCATCGGAGGCCACGGCGCGCATCATGTGATCGAACAGCGCCTCGATGGTGCCGTTGGGCGCGCCTGCACCGCGGACGAACTGCTCCACGAGCCAGCCCTGTCGCGCGGGCACCGGCGACGCGTTGATGAAGCCCACCACGGTGGCGTTGCGCTCGGCCACGAAGATCCGTCGGCCGAGGAGGTCGTGCAGCGTGTTCGGCTCGATGAGGAAGTGCATGGTGGGCAGGCCACGGGTTCGAAGCCACTCCCGAAGGCAGGTCTGCAGCCGGGCGTCGGCGGACGCGCGCGACGGTGCCCACTCGCTGATCCTCACGCCCTTGTTGCGTGCGCGATGAATCTGTCCGCGCAGCGAGGCCGTGGTGGCGGGAATCTCTGCCCAACGGGCGGGATTCCAGACCGGCTGCGCACCGAGGACGACGGTGGTGTAGCCGGGACGCTGATGTAACGCATCGAACACGCGGCCAGCGGCACCGAAGTAACAGGCGCGGCATCGCAGTGCCAGGACGAAGGCCTCCCACTCATCGAGCACTGCGGTGAGACGCTCCGCGCTGCAGATCGGGGCACCGACGACGATGCAGACGCCATGGGTCCTGACGTAACCCACCACCGCATCACCGTCAGCGCTGAACCAGTGGAGGATCCCGTCGTTGACCACCTGATACGCCATGGCGTTCCAGCCATGGTGCATGATCAGCGCCCGGGCGCGTGGCACATCACGCGGGAGGGCACGGTGTGACGCCTGGCGGTGATGGTTGGGTGCCTGCGACATGCCACGGAAAGTTAGTGCACTCCACCTGCAAGGGTCCCGACGTGGCTGTGGTTGGGTATGCTTCGACATGACTGATTCGCTGAAGATTGCCGTTCTCGGTGCCGGCTATGTCGGCGGAGCGCTGGCGCGCACGGCGTCGCAGCGCGGGCACGCGGTGTGGGCGGTGCGGCGCAGTGCCCACGGCCGTGATGCTGATGGTGTTCAGTGGGTGCGTGGCGACCTTACGGGCGGCGTGCTGACCGGCCTGCCGGATTCGCTCGACGTGGTGGCGCTGGCCGTGGCACCGTCCCGTGGCGCGGATGGCTATGCCGACACCTACCCGCCTGCTGCGCGGACGGCGGTGGCGCTGGCGGAGCGCTGCGGTGCCCGCTCGTTGCTCTACACCTCCAGCACCGGAGTGTACGGCGGGCGCGACGGGGCGTGGGTGACCGAGGACAGCCCGCGGCTCGGTGTCGGCGAGAGCAACGAGGCACTGAAGGCTGCCGAGGACATCATCCTGAGCGCGTCCGCGTCGCGTCCGACCGTTTTGCGGGTGGCTGGCATCTGCGGACCGGGGCGTGATCCGCGCGCACGCATGGCCGCTGCGGCCTCGTTGCCACAGCGCGGAGAGTACTGGGTGAATCTGGTGCATCGTGACGACATCGTGTCGGCGCTGCTGCACATCGTGGCGCTGCCGCAGCCGCGATCAGTGCTGAACTGCAGTGATGGGACACCGACGCTGGCGGCCGAGGTGGCGCGATGGCTGGCGACGGCACGGGGAGAGGATGCGACGCTGCTGGCATTCGGTAACGAGGCCATGCGCAGCCGGAACGATCAGCGCGTGAGCACGGCGGCATTGATGGCGACAGGGTGGCAGCCGTCGTATGCGAGCTTCCGCGAGAGCCTGACGCGCGGGCTGTGAGTCTGCGGTGGCACGGTTGGTGCTCTTGTCGTTGGCGTTGGAGACATTGCCTTCGCGTTGAAGGCTCCTTGGCGGATGCGTGAAGGCATCATCAGTCGAAGGCGCGGATCGGCTCCTCAGGGAGTCGGCTCGCGCCGCGTTCGTTCGTGGGCCGCGAGAATGGCGTGCGAGGTGCCACTGAAATTGCAGCGCAGGTGCGCTCCGCGGGTCGGTACGGCTCCGCGTCTGATGCAAGACATAGATCTGCAGGCATAGAGTCCGGTGACAGGCGCAAGAATGGGGCAGCTGCGAATCGCTTCGCGGCTGCCCCATCTCTGTCTGCACCAACACGTGCACCAGCATCCGTGTCGCTCCACGCCTCGGAAGCGCTTCGCGCATCGTGTTGACCAGCACGCCATCACGATGTTGCTGCGACTGCACATGCACCAGCTCCATCTCCTGCTCCTGCTCCTGCTCCTGCTCCCGCATGGGACCGCTCACGGCGACCGGCAACGTCGTCGGTCACCGTGGCCGTCCGGGCCCTACTTCTTCGTGGCGCGGTTCGTCGACTTCCTGGCGGCCGGCCGACTGGCTGGCTTGTCCGCGATGTCTTCCTCCTCGTCACCCTCTTCCGCATCCTCGGCGTCCATGCCGGGAGCAGCGCTGTTCACTTCATCCGTGGCGATGGTGGAGAGCAGCACGTCTGCTTCCTTCTCTTCGTTCAGCGTGGTCTCGAGCAGCTCGGCGATCTCACTGTGTCCCATCAGCGTGGCGAAGGCGAGCGTGCTGCCGTACGCGGCGATTTCGTAGTGCTCGACGCGCTGTGCAGAGGCGATGATGCCGGCGTCCTTGACGAGTGCGTCGCCATCCTCCTCCAGCATTTCCACCGCTTCCTCGAGGAGACCTTCCATCCCCTTGCACTTCTTGCCCCTGGGGCTCGAGCCGAGCATCTCGAAGATCTGTTCCAGGCGCGCGACCTGCTCCTGCGTCTGGACGAGGTGGTCCTCGAATGCCTTGCGGAGGGTCGGGGTGGTGACGCCCTTCGCCATCTTCGGCAGCGCCTTCACCAGCTGCGTTTCCGCGCTGTAGAGGTCTTTCAGTTCTTCGATCATCAGGTCGTGCATCGTCGCAAGCGCCATCGTGGAACCTCCATGGTGCGTCCCGAAGGGAGCGCGGTGTTCAGGTCGGACCGGCGCTGCGCCAGCCCGCATCGAATTCGCGTTGACGAGCCACGCGAGTGTCGCCGGGAGAAAGTTCCGGTCCCGGAAACGCGAAAGGCGCGACTGGCGCCCCAAGGGCACCGCCGCGCCTTCGTCTCATGAGCCGGATGCCCATTCGACAAGGTTGGAGCCTGATGTTCGGCTCCGTATGTGACCACATCGTGCTGCCAGCAAAGCTGCAAGAGCTGCGCCAGAGACTGCATGTTGCATCCGACCTGTGCCATATGACTAAGCGGCGTCTGCAGGTTCTGTCAACTCATCCATTCAAGTTCGTTCGCCTGTCATGCTTGCGGCCGTGCTTGCGGCCGTGCTTGCGGGAGTCGTCGCCATCCACTTAGTTGCGCTCACCTGGTCGGAACGTATCCGGACCCGGTGACTTGGCGGACGAGACAACGGGCTCGTCAGTTGAAGGCGCGGATGATTCCTCGTGGAATCGTGCGCGCTTTTTCATTTCCTCCGCGCCGCGCGCAGCAACTGCGCCGGCAGCAAGGAGCCGTCATGTTCGTTTCAGCGATCACAGGGCAGTTCGCCGAAGAGTTGGCAGAATTGCACGATGGCAGCATCAGCCTGTTCGTGACACTGCCGGTGTTCCGGACGATGGTGCTGTCGGAGGCCACGGCAGCCGCATTGAGTCGGTTCGAGGCGGCCATTGGTGAGCATCTGGCGTACCTCGACGGCATTCTCGGCGAAATGCTCGTTCGCCGGGACCGTGCCGACGGCGACCTGACGAAGTCACTCTTTCGATCGTTGCTGGCGTTGCGTGTGTATCCACCATCGGCGGATCGCGACGACGCGATTCTCGCGGTCCTCGAGCAGGCGCAGCTGTTTCTGATGGGATCGTGTGGTTATGCACTCCGATTCGCCCGGCAGGCTGGGGTGGACCGATCCGTGCGGGTGCTGGAAGCCTCGATGAGCCGGATCGGATCACTTGCGTCGCATGTACCAGCGGCCCGTGCGGAGTTGCGTCACCAGTTCGCGTCCGCGGATGCGGTTGCGTAGTCGGGCGCCATCGGACGTTCGCCATTTCAGCGCAGGGAGCTTCGCTGTCGCCGTCGACTGTCCGCCGCTTGTTTGCCGAGGCTTCCAGCCTGCGACCGCGCCTGATGGCGTGGTCACGCGCTGCGGTGGCGGCAAGCACTGTGCGCTGGGTCGGTGCGATCCTCCTGCTCGTCTCCGGCGTGGCGTGCGTGGGGTGGCTGGCAAATGTGTGGTGGCTGATGCAGCCATTCCGCTCGTTTCCGGCGATGCGACTGGGAAGTGCGGTTGGCACGCTGATGCTGGGTGCCGGAATTTACGTCTCCTCGTATGCCGGGCGACGCGTCGCGGCGCAGGTCTGTGCGTGGATGGCCCTGAGCGTCGGGACGATTCCGATCCAGCGTGCCGTGGGAATGGACCTGTTCGCGTCGTTGTTCGCACGAATACCTCCGCCGACCGGATCGATCTGGTACGGCGCCGACCCCGAGCAGATCGCGCTGTCGAGCGCCGTCTTCGTGACGCTGGGCAGCGTCGGCCTGTTGTCGATCGTGTCGCGGCAACGCGGGCTCGCCTCGTCGATTGCGCTGGCGGCATCCGGTGGCATCGTGATGCTGCTGGCAACGACCGTGATCGCGGGTCAGGCGCTGGGGTTCCTGGAAGGTGTGCAATACGGCCCGTTGCTTGGGTCATCGCTGCAGTCCACGATCTGCGCGATCGTGTTCGCGACACATTTCAATGCACTGGCCTGGACGAAGCAATCGGGTTTCTCGCCGCCGCCAGCATGGCTGCCGCTCTCTGTTGGGGCGGGGTCACTGGTGACCGTGTTGTTTCTCTGGCGGGCCTTGCTGCTCAACGAGGAGGAACAACTCGCTGAGCGCAGCCATGTGGCGGCGCGCGCGGCGCGATCGGCGGTGTCGCGGCAGATTGGTGTCGCGGAGGTGACATTGCGACGGATGTCGCGCTACAGCATGGCGCCCGATCCGAGGTGGACCGCGTTCGTTTCGCAGATGATCACCGATGTTGCCGACCTGCAGATGGTCGTCTGGACAGACAGTGCCGGCGTTCGACGTGGCGGTGATACGGTCAGTTCCGCGCGTGACCTCGACGCCGTGCTGAGCACGCTCCGTGGCGCAATGCCGTCCGTGCTCCTGCACCCTGATTCGACCACATTCGTACCACTGCGCGGCGACGCCTCGCGCGCGCTGATGGTGATTCCACGTTGTCCGGGTGGCCAGTGCACCGATCTGTTCGTGGGTGTCGTGAGCGCGTCCGCGGTGCTTGGATCGATACTGAACGACACGGTGCTTGGCTTCGAGATGGCGATCGGCAGCCAACAGCGATGGTTCCGGAGTTCCGCCCCGCTGCCAGTCCGTGACACCCGGTTCTTCGTCCGTGAGCCACTGCTCACGAGCGGTCCTGGCTGGGAGCTCGGTGTCTGGCCGAAGCCGGGCACCGCCGCCGTCACGCCGTCGACGCTCAGCGACGTCGTGCTGCTGCTGGGAATCGGTGTGTCGGTGCTGCTGGCGGTGTCTCTGCGACTGGCGCAGGCCGTCTCGCAGACGGCACGCATCGAGGAGCGAGCCACACTCAACCTGGCATTGCAGTCAACCACGGACGGGCTCTGGGAGTGGGACATCGTCACCGGCGAGGTGACACGGTCGCCGCAGCTCTGGGAAGGCCTTGGATACGGCGGTGGTGACGGGCACCGTCGCATGAGCGACTGGCTCGCCCTCGTGCATCCGCAGGACCGGGTGAAGGTGGAGACGCGACTCACCGATCATCTCGAATCACGCGCCGAGGCCTTCGACGCGCAATATCGCGTCCGCAGTGCCGCAGGTCGCTGGCACGACTTCGTCGATCGCGGACGTGTGGTACTGCGCTCACCTACCGGGGAACCGTTGCGGGTGTTGGGGATGTTCGCCGACATCACGGTCCGCCGGCATGCGGAAGAGTCGGTGCGTCAGGCCGAGACGATGAGCACGATGGGGCGGCTCGCTGCGCGGATCGCGCACGAGATCAACAATCCGCTGGCAGGAATCCAGAGTGCCTTCATGCTGCTCAAGGATGCCATCCCGGCGACTCACCCGCACATCAAGTATGTGGGTGCCATCGAGCGCGAAGTGCAACGAATCAGCCAGGTCACACGTCAACTGTATGAGACGTACCGACCGGAGACGGAATCGAGCTCGCATGCCCCGGTGCAGACGGTGGTCGGCGATGCGGTGGCCTTTCTGGAGCAGGTGAACCGGAACAGTGGGGTGGCCATTTCGGTCGAGCTCGGCGGAATCGCCGCCGTGGTGCGGCTCTCGGATTCGCTGCTGCGGCAGTGCATCTACAACCTGGCCCAGAACGCGATCGAAGCCTCGCCCGCAGGGTCGCGGGTGCTGGTGAGCGGTGCGATCGATGGTGCGGACTTCGTGTTGCGGGTGCGTGACCACGGGCCGGGGGTACCGCCGGAGCTGCGCGAGAGCATTTTCGATCCATTCATATCCACCAAGCCGTCGCAGTTGTCGTCGGGTGGGATGGGACTGGGGTTGTCGCTGGTGCGCCGGGCCGTGGAGTCGGCCGGCGGAAGTATCGAAGTGATCGACGCTGCTGGCGGCGGAGCTGAGTTCGTGGCACGGATTCCGCTCGCCGAACCCACCGTACACGGAGTGACTGCATGACGCGCGGCCGGATCCTGATCGCCGATGATGAGCCAACCTTTCTCGAGTCGACCGCCGACCTGCTGCGGCGGGAAGGGTACGAGGTGACGACAGCAAACGACGGGCAGCGCGCGCTCGAGCTCGTCGTGGATGAACAGTTCGATCTGCTGATCACCGATCTCGAGATGCCGGGGAACAGCGATCTCGCGCTGGTGCGCCGGGTGGCGCAGGTGCGTGGTGGCCTGCCGGTGATCATCCTGACCGGGTTTCCGAGTGTGCGATCCGCGGTGGCGAGCATCGAACTGCCGGTGGCCGCCTACCTGACCAAGCCGGTCGTCTTCGCGGAACTGCTGGAACGAGTGACCGCGTCGGTCACCCGCTTCCGGTCGTTCCGGGCGATGCAGGACGCGGAACTCCGACTGAACGACATGCGGCTGCGCTACGATCAGCTCGCCACGCAGCGAGGACCCGGGGCGCCGACGGCCGACACGTTCCTCTCGCTCGCCCTGCGCAACGTGATGGGCTCGCTCACCGACCTGGAACAGCTCGGTCGCGCCCTGGCCGGTGCGCCGGTGGATGCCCACGCCTGCCAGATCATGAACTGCCCGCGCGGATCGCAACTGACGTCGGCCATTCAGCACACGGTCGAGGTGCTCGAAGAAACGAAGCATGCCTTCAAGTCGAAGCAGCTGGCCGAGCTGCGACAGCGGCTCGAACTGTTGCTGCAGTACAACTGACGGGCGTGTATCGTCCTCGGCAGGCTAGCACGAAACTTGCTCGGATGAAGGTCGTAGTACACGCGCACTGACGTGAGGTCAGTGCACCTTGGCGGATGGGCGGATGCCCATCAGTCGAAGGCGCGATGGGAACGCCGGGTTTCCGGCGGACCGTCGCGCCTTTTGTCGTTGCACACCTTCGATCCGGAGAGGCCATGAACTGGGATATCATCGCAGGAAACTGGAAGACAGCGCAGGGCAAGGTCCGTGAGCAGTGGGGCAAGCTGACAGACGACGACCTCGATGTCATCGCCGGCAAGCGCGACCAGCTCATCGGCACCATTCAGGAACGGTACGGCAAGGGACGTGATGAAGTCGAGCGTGAAGTCGACGAGTACGAACGTCGTCATTCTGAGACCGACGTCGGCCGCTGAGCTGCCGCGTCACGTGGCGCGGGCGCACACTGTGTCCGTTCGGCGTGACGGCATAACCCGAGAGACATACCATGTTGCGTTGGGCATTCGCATTTCTGATTCTGGCGCTGATCGCCGGCCTGTTCGGCTTCGGTGGCATTGCGTCGGCCTCGGCAGGCATCGCGAAGACGTTGTTCCTCGTCTTCGTCGTCTTCGCCGTGATTGCGCTGATCGTTGGACTCGTGACGGGACGGAACGTCATCCCATGAACTGAACGTGAAAACGATGGTTTCGTTCAGTCCGGGCGGAGCATTCCGCCGTGCACGGCGACACTGCCGTGTGCGGCGACTCGCGCGCCCACCATCAACTGCATGTTGCGGAGCGACTCCTCCGAAAAGCGACGCTGCAGCCGACGGCCGACGAGTCTGAAGCCGATGCGGTGGAGCAGGTTCGCGATATGCCCCGTCTGCGAGAAGGAGTGGATACGAAATGCCACGCTCCCCGTCTCCTCCAGCTTGACGACCTCGAACGTGATCTCGCCCCGTTCGAGATGCCCGGCGAGTGTCTGGTAGCTGTATCCCCAGGCATGCTCGGTTCCCTCGCGTATCTGACGCGTCTCGTGGATCACCCGGCTGACCCGCACCGGCAGCTCGAACGTCATCCACAGATACCGGGCGACGAGCAGCATGGCGCGATTCTGCAGCGGGGCCGCGGGATCGAAGCGGCCGCGGATCAGGCGCGCTGGCGGAAACTGATACGCCTGCACGATGGCGCAGGCCGCGGCGAACGATCCGTTCTCCACTGGAGGACCTGGCGGCTCGGACGGCAACGGGGCTTCGCGGGCATCGACGTGCCATCCCGCTGCACTGACGTAAGTGTCGCGCCGGGTGAGGTCGATCGTGGGTTCCATCAGGCCGATCTCGGCGAGACGCTGGGCCAGCGCCTCGTCGAGTGGTGCCACGTCAGCCATGCCGCGCCATGCCGTTCCCTGCGAGGCTCTCGGTGGTGATGCGGACTTCCGGGCGTGTGTCCACGCCGGCCAGAGTTGCCAGGCGCTGCAGAAAGGTGATCCAGACTTCTGTCTGCACCTGCTTGCCGATCCCGAGCGTCCCGTACGCCGCAGCTACCAGCGCATCGCGAGCGCGTGCCCACGACTCGATCCGTACGTGCAGCGTCCCGGAGCTCGTGTCGCCGTCGTCGACCGAGAAGGTGATGTGGCCAGCTTCAGGATGCCCTTCGAGGGTGACGAGTGTGAAGCCGTCTTTGGTCATCTCAGCAACCCGGACGGCACCGTTCCAGGGGCCGAGCATGGTGATCTCATACTCGTCACCGACACGAAAGACTTCGTCCACACCCTCGCTCTTCTCGAAGTTGGCGAGGGCGGCTGGAGCAAGTTCGGTGAGGTGCAGTTGCATCAATCGCAACACGATGTCCCGGCTGACGGCACGGTGGGGCAGTTCGACTTCGTACCGACGATGCACCAACGGGCCGGTGCCGTCGGCGACGGCCTGCGTATCGCTGCTCAGGGAGAGATCGGCGGTTTTGCGCGCGATCTCGCGCGGCTCGGAGACATCGCTGCGGGCCACCGTGCGCTCCGATCTCGGCGCACTCCGCTGTCGCCAGACGAGAGCAAGGAGGCTGAGCGTCCCTGTGGCGAGCAGAAGCGGAACCGCGACCGGGATCGAATCCTGCTTATGAGAAAGTCCGTACTTCATGATGCAACTCCATGCTGGCTGCAGTGTCGGTCGTGAACGTACACATGGTCTGCACCATGCAACGCGCGGGCCGCAGATCGGTCCGATGTTCCGGTGTGATCAATTTGCTCGCCATGGGGCGAGCTTTCCCTGCACGATGGAGCGCTACGATGAGCAAGTTGTTACGGGGCCTGGCCGCGGGATATGGTGCAAAGAAACTCGGTGGAGGCTGCTTCAGTACGGTTCTGATCTTCCTGATCCTCTGGTGGCTGCTCGGTAACGTCGGGATCTTCAAATGACACAGCGCCCGCACACCAGTGAATGGTGTGCGGGCGTCGTCGTCGTGCTGTCCCGCTGTCGTGCGTCAGAGCGTCTGGATCGGTTCGGCTGGCGGCGGCGGTGGCGACGGGGCGTCATACCGATACGTGTTCGTGTTTCGCATGGCGCGGAGGATCAGCCAGCCCAGCGTGACGGGCAGCACGATGAACAGCAGGAACTTGAGGAGCAGCGCCGTGAACAGGCCCAGCAGAATCAGCGTCAGGATCGGCACGCCGAGCAGTGAGCCGGCGAGGATCGGGCGCAGGGCGAACAGTCGGAGGAATGCGGCAAGCATGGCGTCACCAGGAAGGAGGATGAGGTGACTACGCGCTGCCACGCCCGAAGTTTCCGGGGATCAGTCACTCACGCGCATTCCGCCAACGAGCCCTGCCGTCACGAAGGTCTCCGCAGGAAGCCCGGCCGCAGCGAACGCCGCCTGCATGGCTGCCGCGATCGCCGCCGACTGTTCGCGGCGCCCGACGGCGACCATCGACGAGCCGCTGCCGCTGAGCGTGGCGCCAAACGCTCCGGCGTTCATCGCGGCGGTCACCACCGCGTCGTACCCCGGGACGAGGGCGCGGCGGTAGGGCACGTGCAGCACGTCGTCGAGGGCCTGCCGGAGGAGAGCGGCATCGCCGGTGGCGAGGCCGTGCGTCAGCGCGGCGCTGCGCTGGAGGGCGCGGATGGCGTCGCCGAATGACACAGTCGCCGGCAGCACGGCGCGTGCGGCCGCCGTGGTGACTTCGAGCGGCGGCACGGCAAAGACGAAGGCCAGCGACTGGTGTACGGGGAGTGGGGCGAACGCGTAGGTGCAGGGAGACGTCTCGGTGGCGTCGTCATTGGCGACACCGAGCATCGCGCCTCCGAACGCACAGGGCGAGGCGTTGTCGGGATGCCCCTCGATCTGCGAGACCAGTGTGGCGACACCGTGCACCCCAAGCCCGAGGTGCAGCGCCGTGTCGGCGAGAGCTGCACCGGCCACCAGGGCCGCTGCGGACGATCCCAGCCCGCGGGCCACGGGAATCGTCGACGTGACGTCGTACGCGATGCCGCGCGGGACAGGGCGGCCCACGCGCGTGCACGCCGCGACGAAGCCTTCGTGGAGGCAATCGTCCACCACACGGCAGATGAGCGATGCCAGTGAACCACCACGTGTCATCGTGATCGCATCGGCAGTGTCGTCGATCAACACCCGGGCCGTCAGCCAGCGATCCACCGCCATGCCGATGCAGTCGAAGCCTGATCCGAGGTTCGAGGTACTGGCCGGCACGTGGACGGTGGCGCGTGTGGAGCTCATGCGACCACCGGTGCGGCGCGCAGCACACGTTCCATGTCAGCCAGCGTCGCATCGATCTCGATGCTCCGGTTGGCGAACCGGGGCGGCGGTTCGGTGCCGCGGTGATAGGCGAGCATCACTTCGGGATCCTTCAGCATGTGGCCAGTGAGCAGCGTCACGACGCGATCGCCAGGGTTGATCACACCGCGTCGCACCAGGGCCCGTGTGCCGGCGACACTCGCCGCGCTCGCTGGTTCGCACCCCACCCCGCTCGCATCGATCACCGCCTTCGCCTCGAGCAATTCGTCATCCGTGACCGACAGCACCACACCGTTCGTCTCGCGGATTGCCCGCACGGCGCGATCGTAGCTGGCCGGATCACCGATGCGAATGGCCGTCGCGATGGTTTCGGCACGCACCGTGTGCCGTGTGCGGAAGTCATCGACGAAGCTGGCCGCGAACGGTGCGCTGCCGGAGGCCTGCACACACGCCAGACGCGGCGCACGATCGATGAGGCCAAGGCGCAGCGCTTCACGCAGTGCCGCACCGAACGCCGCCGTGTTGCCGAGATTGCCGGCGGGCAACACCAGCCAGTCGGGCGACTGCCACCGCAGCTGCTGCAGCAGATCGTAGATGATCGTCTTCTGCCCTTCGAGGCGCCAGGGATTGATCGAGTTGGCGAGATAGACACCCAACTGCTCCGACGATTCCCGCGCGAGGCGCAGGCAGTCGTCGAAATCGCCGCGCACGAGCAGCGTCTGCGCCCCGTAGGCGATGGTCTGCGAGAGTTTGCCGAGTGCCACCTTGCCGGCGGGGACGAGCACGAGCCCGCGCAGCCCAGCGAGGGATGCGTACGACGCCAGCGCCGAGGACGTGTTGCCGGTCGAGGCGCAGGCCACGGCCGTGGCATTGATGCGCTTCGCCTGCGTGATCGCGACCGTCATCCCGCGATCCTTGAACGAGCCAGTGGGATTGTGGCCCTCGTGCTTGATCAGCAGGTCGTCCACCCCCGCCCACTGCGCCACTCGCTGGCGCGCGAGCAGTGGTGTGTTGCCCTCGCCCTGCGTCACCAGATCGCTGTCCGCAACGCCGGGCATCACCAGTTCACGAAAACGCCAGACGCCGGAGTCACCCGGCCCGGTGCCCTGCGGACCACGTGCGGGTGTGAGTCGCACATCGAAGAACTCGCGCAGCGCCGAGGTGCAGGTCGGCGGCTGTGGATGCTCGATGTGCAGCAGGCCGTCGCAGCTCGCACACTGCACCCGTGCGTCGAGCGCCGCGTGGCGTGCGCCGCACACGTCGCAGACCTGCTCGCTGGCGCTCATCGCTGTTCGGCCAGCGTGAGCACGTCGGTGAAGACTCCGGCCGCCGTCACGCCTGCACCCGCACCGGGTCCGGTGATGACGAGCGGATTGCTCCGGTAGCGCGTGGTGGTGAACGAGAAGAGGTTGTCGGTGCCCCCCAGTGATCCGAGCGGACTGGAGGCGTCAACGGCGATCACACCGACGCGCACCGACTTGGCCGTCACGGTGATGCGATAGCGCAGGACCTCTCCGCGGGCCTGCGCCTCCGCCACCCGTGTCGCCCACGCGTCGTCCACCTCGCTGGCGCGGGCGAGGAACTCCGGCAGTGGCAGCTTGCGAAGCGGTACCGGCACCAGCGACTCGACCTTGATGCTGCGAAGCTCGCCGTGGTAGCCAAGCAGGCGACCGAGGATCAGGGCCTTGCGGGCAACGTCCATGCCGGAGAGGTCGTCGCGTGGGTCGGGTTCGGTGTAGCCCTTGGCCATCGCCGACTGCAGCGCGACGGAGAACTTCGTACCGCGCGACATCTCGCTGAACAGGAAGCCGAGCGTGCCCGAGGGGCAGCCTTCGATCTGCAGGATCCTGTCGCCGGAGGCGACGAGCTTGTTGATCGTGTCGATCACCGGCAGGCCGGCGCCGACCGTGGCTTCGTGCAGCATGCGACGGCCGCGCGCGGCCGCCAGCCTGGCGAGGCCCTTGCCGTTGCGGCCGGTGGTGACCAGCGGGCGCTTGTTGGCGAGCACCAGATCCATGCCTGCGCCGAGCGCTGCTTCGAGGGTGGCCGATGTTTCCGATGCCGTCACGTCCACCACGATCGGGCGTTCGAGCGCATGGCCGCCGATGGCCCGCAGTGCGGCTTCGTCGGTGGAGCGGACGCCATCGGGGTGCTGCGCGAGCGTCCTGCCGCTGGCCTTCGCATCGGCGAGCGCCATCAGCTTCTTCGGCGTCAGGCCGCGCGGGTCGAATACGTAGCCACTGCGGTCGATGACGGCCACCACGCGGACCGGGGCGGTGAGGCGGCCGCCATCGGGCGTGCGCCGCTGCGCGAGCTGGAGGGCCAGTTCACGACCGATGGCGCCGAAGCCGAGTACGATCACGTCTGCGTGCAACCGTGCGCCAGCGTCACCACCGCCGATCTTGTCGAGCCGGAACGCCGCATGCACCGCGCGCTGTGCGACCGCGGCCGCACTGTCGTCGATCACCACCGACACGTTCATTTCTGACGCGCCCTGGGCGATCGCCACCACGTTGATGCGGCTCTGGGCGAGCGCATCGAAGAGTCGTGCCGAGACGCCGGGCGTGCCGGCCATGCCAAGGCCGACGATCGCCAGTGTCGCCACCTTCCGGCGCACCTCGATGCCGTCGATGTCGCGCCGCGCCAGCTCGGCGGCGAACACCGTCTTCCAGCGGGTCGCGACGGCGCTGGCCACACTGCCCGGCACCGCGATGCAGAGCGAATGTTCCGAGGATGCCATCGAGATGAGCGACACCGAGATGCCCATGGTCTCGAGGGCGCTGAGTGCACGCGCGGCCACCCCGGGAAGCCCGGCCATGCCATTGCCGACGATCGTGACCAACGCCTGATCGGTGATCACCGCCAGTGCCTTCACCGGCAGTGCGGGCATGCCGCGCTTCTTGTCGCCCACGGTCGCGAACGACGAAATCTCCGTGCCCGTCGAACCGGGATCGGCGAGGGGACGCAGATAGAGACGCGTCGCGGCGGGGAGTCCGATCAGCGCACGCGGATGCAGGATCTTCGCACCGTGATACGCCAGCTCCGATGCTTCGCGCACATGCAGCGACGGAATCAACCGTGCATCGGGCACGACGCGTGGATCGGCGGTCAGCAGGCCGGGGACATCCTTCCAGAGGACGACCGTCTGCGCATGCAGCACACGCGCCATCAGCGTCGCCGTCACGTCGGAGCCACCGCGACCGAGTGTCACCACGGCGCCGCGCTTCCCGCGCCCGATGAAGCCGGGCATGACCGGCACGGTGCCGCGCTTCAGTCGTGGCAGCAGGAGCTTCGCGGCGGCCACGGTGGTTTTCGTCACGTCCGGTGTGGCGCTGCCCGCAACACCGTCGGTGAACACCACCTTCGTGGCATCGATGCCGACCGCATCGATCGCGGCGGCCCGCAGCGCGGCCACGACCAGCATCGCCGCCAACACCTCGCCCCGTGAGGTGACGAAGTCGAGCGCGGCCGCATCGAGCGGCCCGCGGCGCTTGCGGGTGCACTGGGCGGTCAGCTCGGCGAACACCGTGGCGATTTCCGCCGAGAGCAGCGCGCGCGCGGTGGGATCCGTGGTGAGTCCGTTGGCGACGGTCCGGTGCCGGCTTTCGAGCGTGGCCAGCAGGGCACGGGCGCGGGGCGGCGCACTGGCGGTCGCCTCACCGAGGGCGTCGGTGACACCGCGCATCGCCGAGACCACGATCACCGGGTGCGGGCCTCCATGCGAGGCGACGATGGCGGCGGCGTGACGGAACGCCTGCAGGTCGGCGAGTGCGGCACCGCCGAACTTGTGGACGGTGATGGAGAGCGGTGGCATGGACGAAACGTGAGGGGAGCAGGGCAGGGCCGCAGGCAAGATGCCTCAACCCTGGCCCAGCGTCGACCCGTCCGACCGTCAGCCGTTGAGCGGGATCTCGGTGACGGCTGCCTCGAGCGCGTCCAGTACCGACGCATCCAGCCGGGTGCCGCGATCCCTGTGCAGGAGACCGAGTGCGGCGTCGATCGGCATGCCGGCACGATAGGGGCGGTCGGCGGTGAGTGCCTCGAAGATGTCGGCCACGACGAGAATGCGGGCGGGCAGGTCGAGCGCCTCGCCGGGGACCTTCCAGGGGTAGCCTGACCCATCGAGCTTCTCGTGATGCAGCGACGCCATCCGCGCAAAGTCGGAGAAGGCGGGCACGCGGCGCAGGATCTCCCACGTATGCACCGGATGTTCCTGCATCAGCGTGCGTTCGTCGTCGGACAGCGGGCCGTTCTTGTCGAGAATCGTGTTGGAGACGCCGAGCTTGCCGATGTCGTGCAGCAGCCCGGCGCGCGAGAGGCGTGTGAGCTGGTGCTCGTCGGTGAAGAACTTGGTACCGACCTGTCGTGCCCATCGTGACACGTTCGTGCTGTGCCGATAGGTAAAGGGCGACTTCGCGTCGACGATGTCGGCGAACGCCTGCGCGACGAGATCGAATCCTGCGCCCTGCACGCTCCGACGTGGGTCGAGGGGTTCCATGGCCAGCACCTCGATCTCCGGGGCGGATTCGGTGAGCCGGCTCCACCACGCGGTGTCGTGCCGCCACGCCAGCACGAAGTCCGCGAGCTGGGGATCGAACCAGGTCTTCCGCCGGTCCTTCACCATCGCCATGGTCGCCTTCACGCCGTGCGCGCCGTGAAAGATGTCGATGGTCTGGGCGAGATTGGCGATGCGCGCGAGCAGCGGAATGGCGCGTTCCTTCAGCCCTTCAGGATGTCCGCCGCCATTCCAGTGTTCGTCGAGTGACCGAATGGCACTGCAGGTGGCCTCGGGAAATCCCATCTGCCGAGCGATGTTCGCACCACGTTCGCACCGGATGGCGATCAGCTCGCGCGTGACCCCGCCACCACGCGCGATGCCCATGAAGTGGGCGATGCGATGGCGCAGTTTACCGCCACCGGTGTTCCGGAACGTCTCGATGGCGAGCCGGATCTTCCGGTTGCCATCGACGATCTTCATCCGTGGCTTCACCGAATGGTCGTCACTGCCGAACAACGCCGTGATGCGTGCGGCATTGCTGGAACAGCCGGCATCCTTGAGCAGCATGGCGTAGTACAGCGCGGCGCGATCGTCGGCTCCGAGCCCGATGCCGTCGGCGATCCGCATCGCGATCATGCAGCTGCGCAGCGTGTGGCCGGCGGGTGCCCCTTCGGTCAGGTCGAGCGCGTGTGACAGCGCGGCGAGCAGTTCGCCGATCGGGATCTCGAGCGCTGTTCCCGGCTGCAGCGCTGGGGTGACCGGCGCGGTCTGCGGCGCGAGGCGATCGATGAGGACGTGTGACTCGACGGACATCGGCAGGGTGGCGGGCAACAGGTGCGCGGGCGCGGGAGTGCGTCCGAGACCACGGCTGCGCGTCTCGTCCGACGGAAGGTCCATGTGGTTGACGACCGAGCCCCGTCATTCCGCACACCGGTCCCTCCGTGCATTCTTCGGGTCGAGTCGGTTCGGCGCCGACCGTCGCGCCGATTCCCGGCGTTGGCGCCTCTCCCCGGTCCCGCTCCGATGTCGCACGCCCTGCTGGTTGGCAAGTTCCTGCCGGTACACCGTGGGCATCTCGCCCTGTTCGAGGCGGCCCGCGCACGCTGCAGCCGGACGACGATCGTCCTCGAGCGGCGCTGGGATGACCCGATTCCGTGGGACGTGCGCTGGCGCTGGCTGGTGGAGAGTTGCCCGTGGGCGCGGGTGGTGGTGCCCGAACCGACGCTTCCGCCGCGGCCCGGCGAGGAGAAGGCGGTCCTGGCGGAGTGGATCGCTGCAATCGACGCGATCGCACCCGAGGTCACGCACGTGTTCTCCGGCGACCCGGACCGCTTTGGCCTGGCCGGCGGCCTGGGTGCGGAGTTCGTGCACATCGATCGCACCGGCGACCGGATTCAGGGCGCCCAGATCCGGCAGGATCCGTGGCAGCACTGGGAACTGATCGCGCCGGCCGCGCGGCCGTGGTTCATCCGGACCGTGGCACTCGTGGGCGGGGAAAGTGTGGGCAAGTCGACGCTGTCCGAACAGCTCGCACACCTCTACGACACGTCGTGGGTGGACGAGTACGGCCGCACGTACACCACCGGTGTGCCGCACCAGCACTGGACCGAGCTGGATGCGGTGCTGGTGACCGATGGCCAGCAGGTACTGATCCGTGAAGCGCAGCGCCGCGCCCGCGGGCTCTGCGTGAGCGACACCGAAGCCATCGTGACCGCGATCTGGACCGAATGGCTGCGTCAGCCCGTGCCGGCACATGTCTGGGAAGTGGCGGCGCGTCAGCCGATCGACCTGTACCTCCTCTGTGATCCGGACATCGCGTGGGTGGCGGACGGCGTGCGCGTGATGTCGAGTGATCGCGACTGGTTTCACGATCGCCTCATCTTCCACCTCAATCGCCTCGGCAAGCCGTGGGTGCGGATCAGCGGCGCGGGACCGGCGCGGCTCGAGGCCGCGCAGGTGGCCATCGAGTCGGCGTGTGTGCAGTGGTGGCGCGACCTGCGCGCGTATCGGCGGCAACTGCCAGGGAGTGGCGTCGGTCTGCACAGCGCAGTGCCGACCTGACCGACGACCGGTGCCCGTCGACGCCTCCAGCTAGCTTCGTCGTCATGCCAGAGAGCGAGCGGGATGCCACGTTCGACGCCGAGGTGTTGGCGGCGCTGCCGCATGTGCTGCGGTTTGCGCGGTCCTTGGCGCACGACCCTGCGCTGGCCGACGACCTCGTGCAGGAGACGTATCTCCGGGCCTACCGGTCGTGGAGCACGTTCAGGCCCGGCCACGATGCGCGCCGCTGGCTGTTCACCATCTGTCGCAACGTCTTCCTCCGGCACCGGGAACGCGAAGAGCGGGTGGTCGATACATCGGGCGAGGACGCGGAGCTCGAGTCGCTGGCGACTGCACGGGAACATGGTGCGGCGGCACGGTCCGGGCTGGGTGACCTGCTCGACCGGATCGATGTGGCGCCGGCCATCCGCGCCGCGCTGGCTGCGGTGCCCGAGGTGTACCGGACGGCGGTGCTGCTCGTGGACGTGGAAGGAGAGAGCTACGAGTCGGCCGCCGAGGTACTCGGGGTGCCGGTGGGGACGGTGCGTTCACGTCTGTTCCGCGCCCGTCGTCTGCTGCAGCAGTCGCTGTACACGCACGCCGTCGATGCGGGGATCGTCCGCACCACGGAAACACCTCTGTCGGAGGGCACGCCATGATTGCCACGGACGACGCGCAGCCGGGTGTGATCGACTGCCGCACGGCGGCGAGTGCCCTGTACGATTTCCTTGACGCCCGCCTTCCTGGTGCGACGATGGCCTCGGTGCAGCACCACATCGACGTGTGCGCCGAGTGTGCGGCGCACTACGACTTCGCCCGACGGGTGCTGTCGCTGCTGCCGGGGGCCGTGCCGCTCGAGACCGACTGCGCGCCCCTCCGTGCGCGCATCCTTGACGCCATCACGCGCGACGGCGCCTAGCACGGACGGCTCGTCATGCGAGCGCCGGTGTCGCGCTGACCGGCGTGTCACCGGCAGCGACGCGCTCGGCAACGAGCCCCGGTGGCAGCAGCTTGTAGAGGACCGGCGTCACCAACCGGCTCAGGAGCAGCGACGAGATCAGGCCACCGATGATCACGATCGCGAGCGGACTGTAGAGATTCGAACCCTGCAGTGCGAGCGGGAGCAGGCCGCCGATCGCGGTCGCCGTGGTGAGCACGATCGGCAGGAACCGCACGCGGCCGGCTTCCTCGATCGCGTGATCCAGATCGGTGCCGCCTTCGCGCAGCTGGTTGGTGTAGTCCACCAGCAACAGCGAGTTCTTGATCTCGATGCCGATCAGTGCCACGAAACCGATCATGGCCGTGAAGCTGAGGGTGTATCCGCTGGCAAAGAGCCCGAGCATGCCGCCGATCACGCCGAGCGGGATCACCGACGCCACGATCAGCATGCTCTTGAAGGTCTTGAACTCGAGGATCAGCACCGTGAGGATGCCGAACGTGGCCAGCAGGATCGCGCCGCCGAAACCGCCGAAGCTCTCCTGTCGGCTTTCAATCTCGCCGGCGGCATCCCATCGATATCCGTCAGGCATCGCCCACGCTTCGAGCGAGTCCAGCGCAGCACGCGTGAGCCGATCGGTGTTGTAGCCGCTCCGGACCTGACTGGTGACGGTCACGCTCCGCTCGGCGTCGAAATGTTCGATGCGCGGGATGGCGCGCTCGAGCGACAGCGTCGCCACCTGCGCCAGCGGAACCTGTGCACCGGTCATCGATGGCGCATGGAGCTGCGTGAGCGCGGCGGGTGTGGCTCGACCGCTCCGGGCGAGGCGCGCCGTCACGTCATATGCTTCACCATCACGGTCCTGGATCCGGCCGGTGGGCAGGCCGGCGAGACCGAGTCGCACCACCTTGTCGATCTCCACGACCGGCACGCCGAGCAGGCCGGCGCGAGCGCGGTCGATCCCGACGCGCAGGGTCGTGCGGTTGGTGCCCAGCGGATTCTCGATGTCGCGCGTGCCCTCGATGCCGTACAGCACGCGCTCGAATCGTCCCGCCAGCCGTCGCAGGGAGTCGAGGTCGGGCCCGATGAAGCGGAACGCGATCGGCGCCTCGAGTGGTGGACCATTCTCGTACTCGAGCACGCTGATCTGGCCGTCGGGATACCCGTCGAAGATCGTGCGCAGGGTGTCGAGCATCTGCGGGGTGTGTCGCGGGTCGAACTGGTCCACACGCGCCACCACCTCGGCGTAGTTCGGCCGTTCGTTTTCGGGAGGCACGTTGTAATAGACGAACGGATTCCCGTGACCCACGTTGGTAAGCACGTGCTGTACCGTCGGTCGCGCCATCAGCGTACGCTCCACGAATCGTGTGGCGCTGTCGGTCTGTGCGATGGTGGCGTCATCGGGCATGCGAACCGTGATGCGGAACTGCGGAATACCCGCCTTCGGAAACAGCGAAAATCCGATCAGCGGGATCAGCGCTATCGAACCGACGAAGAGCAGGGCCGCGCCAGCCAGCGTGGCCCGTGGCCGCGCCAACGCGCGATGCAGCAGTGGGGTGTAGCTGGCATCGATCACCCGCTGCAGCCACTGCAGCACGGCATTACCGTGGGCCTCGCTGTTTCGTGGCATGACCACACTGGCGAGGAAGGGGATGATGAAGAGCGAGACCACCAGCGAGGCCAGAATCGTGGAGATGACGGCGGCCGGCAGGGATCGGATGTAGTCGCCCGGTCCGCCCGGCAGCAGCATCAGCGGCACGAAGGCGAAGATCAGCGTGCCGGTGGCACCAAGGATCGCCGGAGTGATCTGTCGTGTGGCCGCGATGGCCGCCTGCTGTCGTGACATGCCGCCGCGCAGGAAGCGCGAGATGTTCTCCACCACCACGATCGAATCATCCACCAGCAGTCCGAGCGCGATCACGAAGCCGACGATCGTGAGCTGGTTCAGCGTGAAGTCGAAGAACTGCAGCATGACCGTGCCCACGGCCAGCGACAGCGGGATCGACACCATCACCACGCCGGCGGCCCGGAACCCGAGTGGCAGCAGGGTGATGATCACGAGCGCGATGGCAATGGCGAAGTCGGCGACGAGCCGGCCGAGGCGTGCGCGCACGTTCTCGCTCTGGTCGAAGGCACGTTGCAATGTGACGCCGGCGGGCAGTTGCTGCTGGTACGCTGCCACGACCGTCTCGGCACGGGCCTGCACGTCGGCGATGTTGGCTCCGTCCTGCATGCTGGCGGCCACGAACACCGCCCGTTCACCGTCGTGTCGTGTGATGTGCGTGGCATCGGCGTAGCCCCAGCGCACGTCGGCCACGTCGCGCAGCCGCACCACGGCCGTGCCATTGGCGCCGATCACCGTGTTGCGCACCTGATCCAGGGAGGTGAACGAGCCGCTGGTCTTCACGACGAACTGTTTGGTGCTGACGTTCACCGTGCCGCCCGGCACGTTGGCACTCTCGCTGGCCAGTGCGCCCAGCACCGCCTGCAGCGAGAGGCGCATCGCGCTGAGCCGACCGAGGTCGAGCGACACCTGCACCTCGCGCAGCGGCGCGCCCACCCGTTCCACCTTGCGGATGCCGGGCACGCCGGCGAGCCGGTCCTTCAACGCGCGGCTGCGGGCGTCGAGATCGGAGTACGGCGACGTAGGTGAGACGAGCGCATACTGCAGGATGTTGACGGTGCCGGTGTTGTTGCGGAGGACGTCCAGCAGCGCAAGTTCCTGCGGCAGCGTGGTCCGGAGCTGATTGACCTCGCGCAGCACATCGTCACGCTTGCGATCGGGATCGGCGCCATCATTGAATTCGATGTAGATCACGCCAAGGCCGTCGGTGATGCTGGTGCTGATCTTCTTGATGTCGTCGAGTTCCTTCAGTCGCTTCTCGATCGGGTTGACGACGAGCTGTTCGATGTCGTTCGGCCCTGCGCCCGGATACACCGCCACCACCCGATATCCGGGGAAGTTGATCAGGGGATCTTCGGCACGGGGAATCGTGAGGAAGGCCTGCGCTCCGGCTGCCAGCAACGCGACGAGGAAGACGATCGTGAGCTGCGCGTTCTTGACGAAAAAATCGATGAGCTTCATGGCGCCGCTTTCCACTGGGGTGCCGCACCGGCCACGGTCCGGCGTATCGCGGTGGTAACGACGCGAACCGTGGCGCCATCCACCAGTCGGGAAACACCGGCGATGACGACCGACTCGGAGCCGTCCAGCCCCGATGCCACCGGCACCTGGGCGGTCTCGAGCGCTTCAGCCACGTCGGTCAGCTTGACGACGCGACGCGAGACACTCGTGCCTCCCGCTCGCAGGATGAACACGGCGGCCGAGTCGGCATCAGCATCGACGAGGGCGTCGATCGGCACCAGCACACGGGCGGCGGAGGTCGAGCGGGTGGCCGCAGGGTGGAGCGTCACCTGCGCCACGAGCCCGGTGGGCAGATCCTCCGCATCGCGCAGTGTCACTTCGACCGCATAGTCGCCCGTGCCCTGCGACACGGCCGCGGCTCGCTGCGTGACGCGTCCGCTGAAACGCCGCCCGGTGATTGCCTCGAACCGCACGTCAGCCCTGTCGCCCAGCCGCACACGGAGGGCGTCCCGATCAGGAAGACCGACGCGCACGACCAGCCCGCGAGCATCCCGGCGGACCTGCAACACCGGCCGTCCAGCCTCGACGACCTGCCCTGGCTCACCGCTGCGCGTCAGCACCATGCCGTCCCCCGGCGCGCGGATCACGGCGTAGTCGGCGTTGAACTGGGCGATGCGCACGCTGTTGCTGGCCAGTGCCAGCGCCGTGCGCGCGTCCTGCAACTGTTCGAGTGTGGCCACGCTGTCGGCATACAACTGTGTCACGCGAGCGAGATCCCGCTCGGCCTTCCGGCGCCCTTCCTGTGCACTCGCGACCTGCGATGCGATCTCGGTCGGGCGGAGCGTGGCCAGCACCTGGCCGGCTCGAACGCGTTGCCCCGGATCGACGGCAATACGCTCGATCACACCGCCGATCTTGAAGGCGAGCGATACCTCCTCCTTGCCAGCGAGCGTCCCAGTGACGGTGAGCGTGCCGGCAGACGCCGAGGCGCTGTCGCGCAATGTGGTGACTCGCACCGGAATGGCGCGGTCCGGCAACGTCGTGGGTTGCGCACCAGCGCCTCTGCTGCAGCCGCCGAGGACGAGCAGGCTGCCGAGGGAGGCGAGCGTCAGCAGATACGGCGCGTACTGGGCCAGCGCGCGCCGTGAGGGTGTGGCATGTGCCATGATGTGTGACATGGAGGTCACTCCAGTGGGGAGAGGGCGGCGGCGCGTTCGAACTCCACGACGCGCTGATAGAAATCGTAGGTCGTGATCAGCTGGTTGAACTGCGCGGTGGTGAGCGTCGTTCGTGCGTCGAGGAGTTCGAGTTGTGGCGCCAGTCCCTCGCGGTATCTGCGCTGCACCAGCTCGAACGACCGTGTGGCGGCCGCGAGGCGATCGGTGGCGGTGGTGATGGCCGTGTGCGCTACGTCGGCCGCGTCATGTGCAACACGCACCTGCAGGCTGATGCTGCGTGCCGCGTCATCGCGTCGTGCCTTGAGCTGCGCGCCGTCCAGCGCGGCCTGTTGCACCCGCGCCCGGTCCTGTCCGCCGTTGAACAGGTTCCAGCTGAAGACGAGACTCGCGACGCTGAAGTCGGTGTTGCGGCCGACGCGGATGGTGTTGCCCTGAAAGCCGTAGTCGAGTGCCACGCTGACGCTCGGCAGGTAGGCGGCTCGTGCCAGACGACGCTGTGCATCGATGGCATCGGAGGAGCGGTCGAGTTGCGCGAGTTCCTCGCGGGTCCCCATTGCACGCCGCTGCGCCGCGGCCAGATCACGTCGTGCCGTGAACCGCGCGTCGAACCCGAGCAGTGAATCGGCGAACAGTGCCAGCGGTGCGTCGAGTGGACGGCCGGTGAGATAGTTCAGTTGCTGGTGCGCCGCACTCGAGAGCTGATGTGCCGCGTCGCGCTGCTGCACCGCGGCGCTCTGCTCGGCACGCGCACGCAGCACGTTGTCGGGTGTGACTTTTCCGACGGACAACAACCGCTCGCTCACGCGCAGCGCCTCATCGAGCAGCGGCACCGTGGCGTCGAAGATGTCGGCGGCACGGCGCGCGCGAGCGTATTGCAGGTAGGCCGTCTGAATGTCCGCCGTCAGCTGTCGTTTCTGCGCATCACGATCAGCGACGCTGGCTGCACGCAGCGATCGCGCGATGCGATAGGCCTCCAGCACCCGCGGCTCGAACAGCGGCTGCGCGAGTCGTACGGTTGCTTCCTGCCGCTGCGGAATCGTGAGGCTGATGTTGGTGGGGAAGGCATCCTGCCCCAGCAACTGATTGAGCGCGGCGTAGGCCGGGTTGATCAATGCGCCGAGGTTCGGGGCGCCGGCGAGGGCGGAGGCGCGGGCATTTGCGGTCAGGCTCGGCAGAAATCGGCCGCGCGCCTCGGCAACCGCCGCGTCTTCACGGTCAACGGCGAACGAGCGGGCCCGCAGCAACGGATTCGCGGCGAGCCCTTCGGCCACGAGCGCATCGAGCGGGGATCGTGGCGCCGCCGTCTGCGCGAGAAGCGGGGCGGCAGGGGGGACCACCAGAGCGATGAAAAGAGCGACGGTGCGGAATCGCATGAGCGGGGTAGCTAAAGTCGAGCATTCGTTCTAGTTCCTGAACGTCGAAACTAGAGCGATGCCTCTACTTGTCAATACCGGAGCGATTGCTCTATTTTTGAGGGGTGTGACGCCGGTTGCCGGGTGTTACATTCGGCGGAAGACGGAGGGGAGTATGTCGGAAGTCATTGCGCAGGAAGCACTTAAGCAGGATCAACGGATCACGCGCTCTCCCGTCCAGAAGCGGGGGCAGCAGCGCGTGGAGGCCATTCTCGATGCGGCCGAGGCCGTTTTCGGCGAGATGGGCGTCGAAGCGGCCACGACGAATGCGATCGCCGAACGGGCCGGCGCGAGCGTGGGCTCGCTCTATCACTTCTTCTCGAACAAGGACGCGATCCTGCAGGCGCTTGCCGAGCGTTATGCCGAGACGATGAAGAGCGCGTTGCAGCGCGAGCGGCGCATTGACGAGCCGTGGGTCCCGCTGCAGGAGCTGTTCACAGGGATGATCGCGACGTTCTCGGCGCTCGACGATACCCACCCGGGCTACATGGCGGTCTGTCGTGCGACCGACCGCGCGAGTGGTGGCAAGAGCCCGGTGTCACTGCAGACGGAAGCGCACATGCAGGCGATGGTGCAGGAACTACTGCGGCAGCGGTGTCCAGGCATGCCTGATGATGAGGCGCATGTCCATGCCGTGATGAGCGTGGTGTCGGTACACGCGGCACTGGATCACATCCAGTCGATGCCCGAGCCAGTGCGGCCTGCGATCCGGTCGGCGCTGGTGGACATGATGGTGCGGTACTTCACGCCGGTCGAGGCGCGGTATCCGAGGCCATCGCCACCCTGATCGAGGTCAGGGTGGAGTGATCGTCAGGCGCGGAGGGCGGCTGCGCGCGTGGCGATTGCCCGTTCCACGGCTTCACTCAGCTCGCGGACCGTGAATGGCTTGGCGATGCAGGTCACCGCGCTGGCGGCGAGTTCATCGTGCACGACGACATCGTCGGCGTAGCCGCTCATGAAGAGCACGGCGATGTCGGGCTGCCGTTCCTTCACGCGCCGTGCGAGTTCCGAGCCCGACATGCCGGGCATCACGACATCGGAGAGCAGCAGGTCGAACCTGGTGGCGGATTGCGCCATCAGTCGAAGCGCGGTCGGGCCGTCCGGTGCGTCGACGACGGTGTATCCGGCGTGTGTGAGGATCCGTGCGCAGCTGGATCGCACGGCGGGTTCATCCTCCGCCAGCAGGATGCGCCCGCTGCCCCGACGCATGGTCCGGTCGGCGGGAGCAGCGCCCGCCGCGTCGTCCTCCACGTCGAGCGCACCGTTGGACCAGGGCAGGGCGGTGGTGAACGTCGTGCCGACTCCGGGTGTGCTCTCCACGGACAGCTTGCCGCCCGACTGCTCGATGATGCTGTAGGCAATCGCGAGCCCCATCCCGGTGCCGCGTCCCCGCTCCTTGGTGCTGAAGAACGGATCGAAGATCCGGTCGAGGTGCTCTGGCTCGATGCCGGTGCCGTGATCCGTCACGCTGAGCAACGCGATCCGCCCGCGCACACCAGGCGGCATGCGCGAGTCGCCGGTCACGGCGTCGGCGGGGGCCACGCGCACCACGATCCGACCGCCGGAGGGCATGGCATCGCGGGCATTGGCGATGAGGTTGACGACGACCTGTTCGAGCTGGCCATGATCGGCATGCACCAGTACCGGGTCCGGCGCCGTCTCGATGATCAGCTGGCGGTCCTCACCGGCGAGGCGGTGGAGCATACGCTCGATGCCGCGTACCACGTCGTTCAGATCGAGCGTGCGCAGTTCCACCATCTGCTTGCGGCTGAAGACGAGGATCTGCCGGGTGAGATCGGCCGCACGCGCCGCCGACGCGAGCACCTCGGCGATGTCCTGACGTGCGGGCTCGTCGTCGGTGAGTGACAGGTCCGCCAGCTCGGCGTGGGCGACGATGGAGGCGAGATAGTTGTTGAAGTCGTGCGCGATACCGCCGGCGAAGGAGCCGAGGGCATCCATCTTCTGCATGTGCAGCAGCTGTTCCTGTGACGACGCGAGCGCCGCGTTGCGCTCCACCACGGTGTCGGCCATCTGGTTGAAGGCGCGAGCGAGTTCGCCGATCTCGTCGCCCGACTCCACGGTGGAACGCCGCGCCATGTCCCCTCCGGCGATGGCGCGAACATCGGTGGTCAGCGACTCGATCGGTGTCACTACACGCAGCGCCGACCAGAACCCGAAGCCCAGGACGATCAGCGTGAGGAACGCACCGAACAGGATGTCACGCACGAACTGATTGTTGACCACGTCGAGCGTGTAGCGCAGCGGGATGCCGATGTAGACGATCCATGGCACACGGGAGGCGCGCTTGTAGCCGGTCAGGCGGAAGGTTCCGTCCGCTGACTGCCCCGCGTCTGCGCCCTGACCCGCGTTGAAATCATCGACGTTGCCTGATGCGATGTTGAAGCGGCGACCGATCCAGTTGGCGGCATCGAGTGTGCGGAAGACGATCGTGCCGGTGCTGTCCATGAGCGTGAGCACTGACCCTTCCGGCAGCGCGCGAGCCGTGCGCACCGCTTCCAGCGAATCGATCTCGATCGAGGCGCCGACGACAGCTCGGATCCGACCGGAGAGCGTATCGATGATCGGCAGCGCGAAGGTCATGACCAGTGGCGCACCGGCGACCGTCCGCGAAGCCACCACCTCGCCGACGGTGAACTGCCGGCTGCGGACCGCTTCGCGGAAGTACTGGCGATCCGCGATGAAGAAGGGACGGCCATCGGGAGAACTTCGTGCACTGCCAAGCGGGCGACCGGCGGTATCGGCGATCCACAGATTGGCGTACGGCACCGGGGCGGCGCGGAAGATTCGCTGCAGCACACCGGCGTTGCGCTGCGCGGGCGCCGTGGGATCGAGCAACTCACCCATGCTGACCAGCAACGTGTGCGTCTCGGCGATCGTGCCATCGAGCGTGCGCGCCGCGGTTTCGGCGAGTTGCAGGCCGTTCTTCAACTGCAGGTCGCGCTGCGCCTTGCGAAGCTGCACGTTGCGGACGCCCGCCAGTCCGATGACGCACGCCGCAACGATGACTGCCGGCATCAGCAGTCGTGTCCGAATCCGTCCCCTGCTGCGTGTATTCGAGTCCGAGTGCGTCGTCACGTTGCGAAGGTATGCAGCGATGCACGCATTGTCGCCCTGCGAGCACGGCGGATTGTCCCCCTCAGGTGACAGCACTGGATAGCCCGGTGCCGGCAACGTCGGCAGGGCGAAGTGCGTAACCTGCTGCCCGCCAACGGGTTACGCTGATGTATCAGGTCGTGCTCCAGCGGCGGGGTGCTGCGGCATCGTCGATGCCTTGGAAAGGGTCAGCACGGTGGAGTGAGGTGGGCCGCGCTGCAGCGGCACCGCCGACGCATCGGTGTCGTGACTGCATCCTCTGCGTCGTTGTGAGGATTTCATCATGTTCAGCGTCCGTTCGATGCTCTCGGCCAGCATGACCACCGGCGTGCTGCTGGCAGGCACCGCGTCGGTCGCGCTGGCGGACGACCGACAGCTCTTCGTGTGGAGCGGCACGGTGGATCGCGAGACGATCATCGTCATGCGTGGCGGCATGATCGAAACGCAGGGCGAAGGGTTCGAGGTGTTCCGTGATGCACGCTATCGCGTGCGTGAGTCGCTCCCGCGTGTCGCTGGCATCGTGCGTGTCGTCCGATCAGATGGTCGCGGCGAGGTGGACGTCATCGAGCAGCCGTCACCGTTCAACGGGTTCACGACCCGAGTGCGGGTGCGCGACCGCGCGTCGGGCGCGGATCGGTATCGGCTCGAGGCGTTCTGGGACGGCCCCCGTGGCGGTCGTGACGATCGCTGGGAGGACGACGATCGCGATGACGACCGCAAGGATCGCCGTGGGAATCGCGGCCGGGGCAAGGGCAAGTTCGACGGATGGCCGCGCGACGATGATCGCGACATCGGCCGCAATCGCGATGCCGGCGCTCTGCGTTTCAGCGCCGTGGTGGATGACGTGGCCGAGATCCGGATTCGGGGTCGCCGCGTCGATTTCCTGACCCGGAGCGGGCGCCCGCTGTACGACGTGCGCTACGATGTGCGCGGTGCCGGCCTGCCGACGTATGCGATTCCGCTCGATGTGCGGCGGCTCAACGGTCGTGGCAACGTGAGCATCGCGCAGTACCCGCGGGCCTGGAACAACTGGACTGCGGTGATCCGGATCGATGACTCGCGTGGTGGTGCCGACGCCTACGACATCGACCTCCGCTGGTAGCGTCCCGCCATTCCGTCACGTCGTGCGTGTGCGCCTCACACCCACGGCGTGACGTGTCGCATGAGCCGCCCTCCCGCAATCAGATCACCGAGTTCATCTCCCAGCGCCGTACTGGCGGCGCGCACGTGCTCCCAGGCGCGGATGCGCTCGCGTTCCGTCATGGCGGCAAAGTCGCTGCGATCCGGGATCCGGCCATTCGGCAGGCGTGCGACGAACTCCGCGCTGGGCGCCAGCAGCAGGGCGCGCCGGAAGTTCGCGACGCGCGCTCGACGCCAGCTCAACCCCTTGTCGAACCAGCCCGGTACGACGTGCGCGTAGAAGTGCGGGTACAGGATCAGCCCATCGCCATCACCAAAGGGGAGGTCGAGGTGATAGTCGATCACGCCGCCGTCCCAGTGCACGCCCCCCGGCGCGCTCGCAATGTGGACCCCGTCGATCACGAGCGGAATCGATCCTGACGCGGCGAGCGCGAGGCGCATGTTGTCTGCGGTGAGCGGTACGTGCGTGGTGGGCAGATCACCCAGGTCGCGCAGCGGTGAATCGAGGCCGGCATTGCTGAAGACCACGCGGCGAAACTGCAGCCCGAGACTGCGTCGGCTGACGACGTTGAGGGCGGCCGCCATCGCCAGCGCAGTGCCCATGCGTCGGCGTGAGAGCGAGTTGGCCAGCGCACGACCCTGTGCCGTGATGATGTGCAGCTTCGCGAAGGGATGGGAGAGACTTTCGTCCACACCGGTGGCACCGAGCAACGCGTCGAGCACCGCATTCAGCACGCGTGTCACCTCGGCGGTGTCGGGGCGAGGGGAGTACGCCTGCCCGTGGATGTAGGCGTGGTGGCCTCGCTCCAGCGCTGCCAGCGGATCGCGCTGGGCGAGGGCTGCCATGCGCCAGCTGCCGATCGAGGAGCCGATCAGGTGGAGTGCACGCGTCCGCGGTTCCGCGAGGAAGGTGCCGAAGAGGAACCGGTCGAGGCCGGCGATGGCCAGCCATTTCGGCCCACCGGACGCACCGGGGATGATGTCGACATCCTCGGCGCGTAATCCGCGCTCCTGCAGCAGGCGGATGGCATCGGGACCGGCACGGAGCGACAGGGCGCGCATGCAGCGGGACAGGGACGGGTCAGGCGATGGACGAGACGGTGGGAAGATAGCCATTCGGGTCGCACCGGTCCCGGAGTGCTGGCGAAGTCGGTGGACATCCACGAGCATTGCTGCACCCCGCGTCGTGCGACCTCCCCGTCCGCGCGGCCGTCGCCTTTCCCCGGAGACCCATTCATGCTCCCGCGCAGGCTCCCATCCGTTGGACCGCTCACGGCGGCGCTGTTTCTCCTGCTGGGGTCCGCCCCGCTCGGTGCGCAGGCGGCTCGCACAACTCCGGTGGCGTCAGCCGCGATCGATTCCATGGCACTGCTGCGTCTGAGCTGGCGCCATGTCGGGCCCGAGGGCAACCGCATCACCTCGATTGCGGGTGTGCCGGGCGATCGGACGACGTATTACGCCGGCGCCGCGTCGGGTGGTCTGTGGAAGAGCGGTGATGGCGGTGTGACGTGGTCACCGGTCTTCGAAGAGCAGCCGGTGTCGTCGGTGGGATCACTCGCTGTCGCACCATCGGACCCCAATGTCGTCTGGGCGGGGACTGGTGAGCCGTTCATCCGCTCGAACATCTCCGTGGGCTGGGGCGTGTTCCGCTCCACCGATGCGGGAAAGCACTGGACGAAGATGGGCCTCGACGCCACCGGACGCATCGCGCGCATCGTCGTGCATCCCACCAATCCGGACATCGTCTACGTCGCGTCGCTCGGGCATGCCTACGGTCCGCAACCGGAGCGTGGCATCTACCGGACCCTCGATGGAGGCAAGACCTGGGAGAAGGTGCTGTTCGTGAACGACAGCACCGGTGCCTCCGACCTGGTGATGGACCCGAACAATCCGCGCATCCTGTTCGCGGGCATGTGGCAGTTGCAGATCAATACGTGGGGCCGGCTGTCGGGTGGTGCCGGCAGCGGCATCTGGATGTCACGGGACGGTGGCACGACCTGGAAGCGACTGACCGGCAACGGATTGCCGACCACTCAGGTGGGCAAGATCGGGCTCGCGATGACGAAGGCGAACTCGAATCGCGTCTACGCACTGATCGAGGCAGGCGACGGTGTGCCGGCCGTGAACATCAAGGAGACAAGCCGCGGTCGCTTGTGGCGCTCCGACGATGGCGGCGGTAAGTGGGAAGTGGTGAGCTACGACCAGCAGGTGGCGGGCCGGACGCACTACTACAACCGCATGGCCGCGATGCCTGACAATTCCGAGGAGGCGTATTTCCTCACGGCGAGTTGGGCAATGACCGTCGATGGCGGCCGCACCATTCTCGATCCGCCGGCGAAGCACACACCGGGTGGCGACCACCACGACATCTGGATTGACCCGACCAATGGTCATCGCATGATCGTGAGTCACGACGGTGGGGTGTCGATCACGGAGAATCGTGGCGAAACGTGGCGTCGCGTCCAGCTGCCGGTGGCGCAGATGTACCACGTGTCCACCGACGATCGCATTCCGTACAACCTCTTCGGCAACCGGCAGGACGGCCCGTCCACCATGGGCCCGTCGAACAACAGGCTCGGTGAGCTCGGCATCCCTCGCGGCGCATGGTCGTCGGTGGGCGGTGGTGAGTCGGGATGGGCACAGCCCGATCCGCACGACACGAACCTCGTCTGGTCCAGCGCCTCGGGGTACGGATCGGCCGGTGGCATCGTGACGCGCTTCGATCGCCGGACGAATCTTTCCACGCAGGTGGAAGTGTGGCCGCAGAGCACCGTGGGGCATGCGGCGGAGGACGTGAAGTACCGGTTCGTGTGGACCTTCCCCGTGGCGCTCTCGCCGCATGTGCCGGGCAAGGTGTACGTGGGCTCGCAGCATGTGCATGCCACGACCAACGGCGGGCGCACCTGGAACGTGATCTCCCCCGACCTGTCGCGGAACGATCGCTCGCGCCTGGTTGCCTCGGGTGGGCTCACACCGGACAACATCGGCGTGGAGTTCTCGGGCGTGGTGTTCGCGATTGCCGAGTCGCCGAAGAGGGCGGGGGTGATCTGGGCCGGCACGAACGACGGCAAGCTGCACCTGACACGTGACAATGGCACGACGTGGACCGATCTCTCGACCAACCTGCCCGGTGCGCCGTTCTGGGGCACGATCTCCAACATCGAACCAAGCCGGTTCGACGAGGGCACCGCGTACCTGTCGATCGACGCGCACCAAGCGAACAACCGGGATCCGTTCATCTACAGGACCACCGACTTCGGCCGGACGTGGCGTCTGCTGGTGAGCGGCATCGCGAAGTCGCCGCTGTCGTACGTGCATGTGGTGCGTGAGGATCCGGTGCGGCGCGGCCTGCTGTATGCCGGCACCGAGAACGGTGTGTACGTGTCGTTCAACGATGGTGAGCGGTGGCAGCCGTTACAGGGCAACCTGCCCCACGCACCGGTGTACTGGATCGCGGTGCAGGAGCGGTTCAGTGACCTCGTGATCGCAACGTACGGTCGCGGCTTCTGGATTCTCGACGACATCACGCCGCTGCGCACGATGGCGGCCGACGTGGCGGCGAAGCCGATGCACCTGTTCGCGCCGCGCGACGCGTATCGCCTCCGGGGTGCGGAGGCACCGTTTGCCGATTCCGACGATCCGAACACCGGGACGAATCCGCAGTATGGGGCGTCGCTGCATTTCCTGCTCAACAGCGACAGCAAGGACAGTGTCACGCTGTCCGTCACCAACGCCACCGGTCAGGTGGTGCGCACCATGCGTGCGGCGGGCAAGGCCGGCATGAACCGCGTGTTCTGGGACCTGCAGACCGACCGCACACGGGCGGCGTTGCTGCGCACGCCCAATCCGTATGCGCCCGAGACGCGCTATCCCGCCGAGGGGGGCAAGGCGCCGCAGGTGAACCGGGTGTCGTCGCTCGTGCTGCCGGGCGCCTACACCGTCACGCTGCGTGCGGCGGGGCAGGTGCTCACGCAGCCTCTCGTGGTGCGGCGCGATCCGACCTCCGGAGCGACCGACGCCGACATCGTCGCGCAGGCCGCAGCGTCGGCGGCGCTGGCCACCGAGGCGAATGCGGCGGTGGACATGCTGAACTCGCTCGAATCGGCGCGGGCGCAGGTGCAGGCATTCCGCGCCACGCTCCCCGCTGACAGCACGGCCGCCGATCTCCGCGCGCAAGCCGACTCGATGGACAAGCGCCTGCTGGCGGTCGAAGAGCAGCTCGTGCAGGTACAGACCACCGGGCGCGGGCAGGACCAGATCCGTCGGCCCTTCAAGCTGATCGAGCAGTACGAATACCTGGCGCAGAGCCTCGGCTCGTCGGATTACGGGCCGACGGATGCGCACCGGCAGGTGCAGACGGTGCTGCGTGAACGGCTCCAGCAGGTGAAGACGCAATTCGACGGAGTGATGGGGGCCGACCTGAACGCATTCCGGCAGTTGGTGCGGAGTCGGAATGTGCCGGGGAGCGTGATCTTCTGACCGTGAGGATCGACCGGCCCGACGCCAGTCGGATCGGAACGTCCCTGAGACGAAGGGTGTCGTAATTGACGCGGATCGGCGGTCTGGTGGATCTTGTTTCGATTCCCCACTGATACCTCCAGCCTTCCGGTCCATGCTCCGAGTCCGCGTGTCGTGCATTGCAGGTGTCGCCTCTCTCGTGCTGGCTGGCTGCAGTCGTGGTGCTGCTCCGGATGCAGGGGCGACTGGTGGCGACACCACGCTGCCGCTGTCGGCGGATACCCTCCGGCCGGTCGTCATCACCGACACCCTGCCGGGGGACAGCGACGATCCGGCGATCTGGGTGAATCCGACGGACGCCAGTCAGAGCCTGGTGCTCGGCACGGACAAGGGAGACTCCACGGGCGGTGTGTACGCATTCGATCTGCGGGGACACATCGACCGAAGCCGCAGTGTGACACCGCTGCGACGGATGAACAACGTGGACGTCGAGTACGGGTTCGTGGCGGCGAATGGCCCGACCGACATCGCGGTGGCGACGGAGCGGAACCGGCAGATGATCCGCGTGTTCGCGCTGCCGGGCATGACGGCCATCGATGGTGGCGGCATCACGGTGTTCGAGGGCGATACCACCCGCGCACCGATGGGTGTGGCGGTGTACCGCCGCCCGCGTGATGGGCAGGTCTTTGCGATCGTCGGCGGCAAGAGCGGGCCGGCCACTGGCTATCTGGCGCAGTACGCGCTGAACTACGCCGGAGGGAAGGTGACGGCGACGCTCGCGCGGACCTTCGGCACCTACAGCGGCCGCAAGGAGATCGAGGCGATCGTCGTCGATGACGCGCTGGGGTACGTGTACTACTCCGACGAGGGCGTCGGCGTGCGGAAGTACCATGCAGATCCCGACTCCGGCAGCGCGGAACTGGCGCTGTTCGCGACGACGGGTGTGACGGTCGATCATGAGGGACTGGCGATCTTCCCGCGCGATTCGGCCACGGGCTACCTCGTGCTGTCGGATCAGGGCGCCAATCGCATCCATGTGTTCACGCGCGAAGGCACGTCGGCGGACCGTCATGCACACCGCCGGCTGGCCGTGATTCCCGTCATGGCACAGGAGACCGATGGTCTCGATGTCACGGCAACAGCGCTCGGCGGGGCGTTCCCGGCGGGGATGCTGGCGATGATGTCGAACCGTGGTGCGTTCCACTTCTACTCGTGGGCCGACGTACAGCGCGCGATCGACCGGGTGGCTGCAGCGCGTCCGTAAGCCCAGCGCCGAATTGGCCTGTGCTTTTTGCGTGACGTCGTCACCGGACTGTTACATGTAACGGACGTCTCCGTGATGGGCTGATGAGCCTGCCGAGGGCAGGTTTCGCCGTACATCCCCCCCGGACAACGACGGAGCTTCCGAAGTGCTGTTTTTCAACTGTCATCGACTCAAATCTGCCGGTGTCGCCGCAGCGTTGCTGCTGGCCGCCCTCTCCCCCATTCAGGCTCAATCCGCGACCGGCAGTATCGGCGGCACCGTCACCGACGCCTCCGGGCGTGCATTGGGTGGTGTGCTGGTGACGCTCGACGGTGCCCGCAGTGGTGCGGCGACCGAGCGCGATGGGACCTACCGCCTGACGCGCGTGCTCGCCGGGCCGCATCGCGTGACGTATCGCTACCTCGGCTTTGCACCACAGACCATCAGCGTGACGGTGCGGGCCGGCGAGACGGCCACGCAGAACGTGAAGATGGTGACGGCGGCAACGAATCTCGCGGCGGTGCTCGTGACGGGGCAGGTTGCCGGTCAGGCCGCTGCGCTCAACCAGCAGCGTGCGGCCGGCAACATCTCGACGGTGATCGACAACGAACTCGTCGGCCGCCTTCCGGATCCCAACCTTGCCGAAGCACTGGCCCGTGTGCCGGGTGTGGCGGTCGTTCGCGATCAGGGCGAAGGGCGCTTCGTGCAGAGTCGCGGTACCGCCGGTGAACTGAACTCGATGTCGCTCAACGGACTCCGCATCAGCACGCCGGAGCAGAGCACGCGGCAGCTGCCGATGGATCTCATTCCGTCCGACCAGGCCGCCGCCATTCAGGTCTCGAAGACGCTGACTGCGGACATGGATGCCGACGCGATCGGCGGCAACGTGAATGTGGTCACCCGTACGGCCCGGGCCAATCGTCCGCTGGCCAACTTCACGGCGGCGGGCGGGCAGAACGCGCTCGGTGGCGGTGCGTTGGTGAACCTTGGTGCCAACGTCGGCAAGCGTTTCGGCGCGTCGCAGAAGTTCGGCGCCATGTTCGGCGGTACCTACTACCGCAACGACCGCGCCTCGCAGAACATCGAAGGCGACTGGTGCTCGCAGACGCGGAACTGCGGTGTCGCGCCGTCGCTCACGTCGCTCGACGCCCCGAATCTGTTCGAGCTGCGCGACTATCCACAGGTGAACCGCCTGCGGCAGGGGGCAAACGCCACGCTCGACTACATGCTCGGTAACAACAGCAAACTGTTCCTGCGCGGCACGTACAACTCGTTCTCCGATGACGAACTGCGGTTCCGGACCCGGTTCGGCTTCCGTGGAGGCAGTGGTTCGCGGTGGACACAGGTTTCGCCCGATTCGGGTACGGTGACCGGTGCCCGCATGGATCGTGACGCACGGATCCGGAAGGTGACGCAGGAGATCATCACGGCGCAGGTCGGCGGTGAGCATTCCGCGAGCAATGGGCTGGCGTTCGACTGGACGCTGGGTACGTCGCGCGCCTCGGAAGAACGTCCGGATGTACGGACGATGGCGTTCCGTCAGACGGGGATGACGCTGGCGTACAACTTCGTGGACCCGGAGCGGCCGCGGGCCAATGTGGTGGTGGGGTCGTTTGATGATCCGACACGCTTCAGTTTCAACAGCCTGAATCGCGAAGTCCGCAATACGAAGGATGACGACCTCAGCGCCAAGCTGAACCTGACGGTGCCGGTGTCGATCGGCACGATCAAGATGGGCTTTGCGGCCCGGTTGAAGGATCGCGAGAACATTCTCAACGTCAGGGCCTTCACCAACGCGCTGGGCACGAACTCGGCCAATGCCACGGCTGCGACGCTGTTCTCCAACCTCGTGACGGAGACCACCGGCCGGACGCTGTTCGCTGGAGACTACAATTTCGGGCGCACGCTCAACACGGATCGTGTTGCCGCCTTCATCGGGGGCAACTCCGGTGCGTTCACGCTCGACCAGGCGAACAGCACGCTCACCTCGCAGGGGGGAACGTACTCTGTCGGCGAAGACGTCCTCGCCGGTTACGTGATGGGGACCTTCGACTTCGGCGCGATGCGCCTGATTCCCGGCATGCGTGTCGAGCAGACGAGCACGGACAACGCGGCAGCCCGAGTGACGCAGTCCGGAAGCGTCGTCACGGTGACGCCGGTGCGGGGCTCGACCAACTACACCAACGCATTCCCCTCGCTGAACGCCACGTACCGTGTCGACGAGCTGACGAACGTTCGTGCCGCCTTCACCACCGCGCTCGTTCGGCCGCAGTTTCGCGACATGACGCCCTATGTGAACATCGTGGTCGGCCAGCAGACGGCGTCGATCGGTAATCCCGACCTCCTCGCCACGACGGCCATCGCCTACGACCTGATGATCGAGCGGTACTTCAGGGGGGTCGGGTTTGCCTCTGCGGGAGCGTTCTACAAGGATCTGTCGAATTACATCTTCAACACGTCACGGGCGCGGCTCCCGGAGGATCTGCTTGGTCCGGATGCGACGCAGGTCACACAGCCGCAGAATGGCCCGACGGCCAAGCTGTACGGTTTCGAGGTGGCGTGGCAGCAGAACCTGACCTTCCTGCCTGGCCTGCTCGGTGGTCTCGGTCTGAATGCGAACTACACCTATACGAAGTCGGAAGCCAACCTGCCGTCGCGTCCGGGTACGACCTCGGCGCTGCCGGGACAGACCGGTAATGCCGGCAACCTTGGCGTGTTCTACGATCGTGGTCGGTTCTCGCTGCGCGTCGGCGGAAACTTCTCGGGCGAGTTCCTCTCGACGATCAATCCCGTCACGCCAGAAGGCGACACCCGGACACGCTCGCGTCTGCAGTGGGATGCATCGGGATCGGTGCAGCTGTCGCGCGGCGTGAAGTTCTTCGCGGAAGGCATCAACCTGACCAATACGCCACTGCGGGCGACGGTCGGCAACCGCGACAACCGCGGTGGCGGCGGCGACGATCCGTCGTATGAGTTCTATCGCCCGTGGGGAATGGCAGGCTTCCGCATCGAGCGCTGACGTCAATGCGCCGGTCGCCCACTGGCGGCCGGCAGGTCGGGGCGTGATCGTTCGCCGCATGAGCGATCACGTCCAGACTGCGCGGCACGGAGCGGTTGTCACCATCCGCATGGCCCGCCCCGAGAAGAAGAACGCCCTCACCGTGGCCATGTACACGGCCATGGAACAAGCGCTGCAGGACGCCATCGCGGACGACGGTGTCCGGGTGATCCTGCTGACCGGCTCCGAGGGAGTCTTCACCAGCGGCAACGACCTGCGCGAGTTCGCCACCGCGCCGGCGAGTCTGGAGGAGAGCGCGGTCATCCGGTTTCTGAACACCATTGCCAGCTGCCCGAAACCGGTGGTGGCGGCGGTGTCAGGGTTGGCCATCGGCATCGGCACCACGATGCTCCTGCACTGCGATCTCGTCGTCGCAGACCCGGCCACACGCTTCTCACTGCCATTCATCAACCTTGGCCTCGTCCCCGAAGGGGGATCGAGCCTGCTGCTGCCCCGCATGCTGGGTCATCTGCGCGCCAGCGAATTGCTGCTGCTAGGCGACATGTTCGATGCCGCCACGGCGGAACGGCATGGCCTCATCAACAAGTGCAGCGCCGTCGGCGCAGCCGACGCCGAAGCGATGCAGTGGGCGGAGCAACTGGCAGCCAAGGCGCCAACGGCGCTGCGTCTCAGCAAGGCGCTGCTGCGAAGCGAGACCACCGGGATCCACGCGCGGATTCTGGAAGAGGCGCGACACTTCGGTGCTCAGCTGCAGGGGCCGGAGTTCCGCGAAGCCGTGTCGGCGTTCATGGCCAAGCGCGCGCCGTCGTTCGGCTGACGTGTAGTCCCCGACTGCCGTTGGTCACCGTCGTGCAGACGTGATGCGATCTCGACCTGCGGGTCTGTCGAGGTCGCTTTCCGTCTCTTTTGCACAGTGTGGTACCGGCCTGTCATCCCACACGTGTTTCCGGCACAATCGGTGGAATGGCGCCGCGGCGTCACGCCGATGGTCGTCCTTCAGCGACCCACGCCGTAGTTTCCGCCTCCCATGCCTCAGCCCGGCGTCTCCATCGCGACCATCACGACCCCGATCACCGTCGTCGCCGTCCACGGCAATGGCGGTGGTGGCTTCCGGTTTTCGATGGTGGCGACGCACGCCGCGGACTACAAGGCGGTGTTGCCACGTGCCGAGGTGGTGATCGAGCCGGAATGGAATCACTTCCCGATGCTCGATGCAACGTCGGCGTATGCCACACGCATCGCATCGCTTGCGCACGCCCTGGCGTGACGGCGCCCTACGCCCTCATCGGCGGCGGCGATCGCCGCGCGCTCGACTGCGCCCCCAAGGCGGCCATGCTGCACCGCGCCGCGCGCGCGGGCGTGGCCATTCCCGACGCCGTCGTCGTTCCTGACGCCGAGTTCGACGAGTGGGTCGCCAGCGGTTACGCCTTGCCATCCGAATTGCGTGGGGGATTGCTGGTCGTCCGCTCGGCGTTCTCCACCGAAGACACGCCATCGGCGAGCAATGCCGGCGCGTTCACCAGTGTGCTGCGGGTGCCCGCCGATGATCGCGCCGCGCTGCGTGCCGCTGCCGATGCGGTGCGCGCGTCGGGGGAGCGCACCGGCATGACGCGCGACGTCCTGATCATGCGGCTGGTGGACGCACGCAATGCCGGTGTGGCGTTTACCGAACGTGAGCACGAGGACGACCTCGTGAACGTGGTGTCGGGCACGGCCGAAGATCTGCTGGCGGGCAAGGTGAACGGCCAGACGCTCGACATTCCGCGGATCCGGCGTGACGAGCTGCCGGGCACGCTGCTGCCGCCGTGGGCGCAGCGGCTGCAGCGGGTGCTGCTGCTGATCCGCGACCTCTCGCATGTGAACCGGTGGGGCAACGGCGACTGGGACGTGGAATGGGCGGACGACGGCGAGGTCTGCTGGGTGGTGCAGTTGCGGCCGGTCACGCGTCCCACGGTGCGCAACGAGTGGTTCACGCTGGCCAACCATCGCGAGATTCTTCCACCGTTGCCAAGCCGCTTCATGGCGACGTTGATCGCCTCGTGCGCCGGCGGGTTGTTCGCGTGGTATCGTCGCGCGGATGCGGCGTTGCCTGCGTCGCGCCCCTTCATCGAGGTGTTCGAAGGGCGTCCGGTGATCAACCTGTCGCTGCTTACCGACATGTTGAGGACGTGGGGGCTGCCGACCCGCTACGTCACCGATGCGATCGGGGGCCGCGACGTGCAGCCGGTGGGCTGGCAGATGGGCCGCGTGCGGACGGCGGCACCGGCGTTGTTTCGCATGGTGTGGGCGCAGTTCACCGCCGTCTCGAGCACCCGTCGCGCGCGCCTGACGATTCTGTCGCGCGACCTGCTCGACGCCGACGGTGACGTGGCCACGCTGGTGCAGGCTGCGCAGCGTCGCTACGTGCTGCTGGTGCAGTCGATGTTCGCACTCACGGCCGCAATGGCCACTCCGTTGGCGCTGCTGCGCCGCACGGGTACGTTGGCTGCCCACCTTTCCCGACAGCGGACGCCGGGCAGCGACGTGGTCGAGGCGTTACGGCGCGACGTGGTGCCGGCGGTCCGCGACAATCCTGATGACGTGGCGCGCATTGCCGTTGGCGAACCGCCGGCCAGCAAGGCCGGCGCGTACGAGTGGAAGCAGTGGCTCGAGCGGCATGGGCACCGCGGTCCCTACGAAAGTGATCTGGCGCAGGCCCGCTGGCGTGAGCAGCCCGCAGCGGTGCTGGGGTTGCTGCGTCATGAACTGGCGTATCCCATCGCACCGCGGGTGCTTCCGTCACGCAGCATCGGTGAGTGGCTGACCCTGCCGCTCTGGTGGTTTGCGCAGCGACCGTTGCGGGCCCGTGAAGGCCTGCGTGACGATGCCATGGTGGCGTTCGCGATGATCCGTGAATTGCTGCATTGCGCCGCGGAGCGTGCGGTGGAGCGGGGGGCGTTGCGTCGGTCCGACGACATCTGGCTGCTGTCGGTGGACGAGGCGACCGCGCTGGATGCGGGTGCCATCTATGATGCCGCGTTCTTCGAGCGGCGCGACTTCGAGCGACGCGAGCAGGCGGCCGTCACCATCCCGCCGGTGTTCCGGCGCTTCGATCACCTGCGCCGCGATCGCCGTCGCTCACCGACGCCGGTGCGCGACGTCTGGCAGGGCATCGGACTCGCGCCCGGGCGCGTCAGTGGTCGCGCGTGGTGTGCCGAGGGCCCGACCGAGACGCCGCCGGCCGGGTGGACGCCGCAGGAGACGATCCTGATCGCGCCAGCGGTGGACGCTGCCTGGGCGCTGCTGTTCCGCCGTGTGGGCGGCGTGGTGGTGGAGACGGGGGGCGAGCTGTCGCATGCGTCGATCATCCTGCGCGAGCTCGGCGTGCCCTCGGTCACCAACGTGCGTGGTGTGCTGTCCGACCTGCGCACCGGCGATCCGCTGCAACTCGACGCGATGCGTGGCAGCCTGTCGCGCGTGCTCTGAGGCTGGCCCGCCCGGCACCGACTCGGGGGGGTGAGGGGCTGACGTACGGGTTGCGCGTGGCGTGACCGGCGTCAACGTTGCGTGGTCGCCCGCCGTTGCGGTCGTACTGTCCGCGTTGCCTGTCACGGTCGCCCTCCACCCAGTCCGCGCATGCTCTCACCGCGTCCGCTGTTCCTGCTTGCGGTCCCGCTCCTGGCCGCCCTGTCGGCCAACCTCCCGTGGATCGCCGCACGCGATGCGAGTCCCACGCTGTCGGCGGCGGCCGACTCGACCCTGATGGCCGGCTACCGCTGGCGAAACATCGGGCCCGACCGTGGCGGTCGTTCGATCGCGGCCAGCGGAGTGAAGGGGCGCCCCAACGAGGCGTACTTCGGCGCCACCGGCGGCGGACTGTGGAAGACCACCGATGGTGGTGAGACGTGGCGTCCGATCACCGACGGCCAGATCAAGAGTGCCTCGGTCGGCGCCGTGGCCGTCAGCGAGACCAATCCCGATCTCGTGTTCATCGGCATGGGCGAGACGGCCATCCGCGGCAACATCATGCCCGGCGACGGCGTGTATCGCAGCACCGACGCCGGCGCGACGTGGAAACATGTCGGCTTCAGCGAGTCGCACGGCATCTCGAAGATCCGCATTCATCCCACCAATCCCGCGATCGTCTTCGTGGCGTCGTTCGGCAAGTACAGCGTGCCGAGTGCGGAGCGCGGGGTGTTCAAGAGCACGGACGGCGGGAATACGTGGAAGAAGGTGCTGTTCCGTGACGACCGGACCGGCGCCATCGACATCGCCTTCGATCGCGCCAATCCGACCGTGTTGTACGCCGCCATGTGGGAGGCGTACCGGAAGGAATACCAGATGTCGAGCGGCGGTCCGGGGAGCGGGCTGTTCAAGAGCACCGACGGCGGCGAGACGTGGACCGAGATCACGCGCAATCCCGGCATGCCGCCCGGCCTCATCGGGCGCATCGGTGTGGCGACGACCGCCGCCAATTCCAATCGGGTGTATGCGCTGGTCGAGAACGACAGCGGTGGGTTGTTCAGGAGCGACGATGCCGGCGCCACGTGGACACCGATGAATTACAGCCGCAACATCCGGCAGCGCGCGTTCTACTACACGCATCTCTTCGCCGATCACAAGAACGCCGATGTGGTGTATGCGCAGAACACGTCGATCTTCCGCAGCACCGATGGTGGCAAGACGCTGACCACGATCGACGGCGGCTCGCACGGCGACTGGCACGACCTGTGGATCGACCCGGAAGACCCGACGCACCTCGTGGCGGCAAACGATGGCGGGGGCACCGTGACGCGCAATACGGGCGGCAAGTGGACCGAGGAGGATTTCCCCACGCCGCAGTGGTATCACGTGATCACCACCACCCACATCCCGTTCCACGTCTGCGGTTCCCAGCAGGACAACAGCACGCTCTGCACGCCGTACAACTGGAACCTCGGCGCGTTCACCGCGAATCAGGCGGCCCGTGCAGCCGGCACGGACACCGGTGCCATGCGCCGGATGGACTCCGACCTCGCCTCGGGTGGCATGGCGGTGTCGTATCAGGCGGGTGGTGGTGAGCCGGGCTACATCGCACCCGATCCGCGCAATCCCGACCTCTTCTACTCGGGCACCAACAACGGCGCCTATCTCGACAAGTTCGACCGTCGCACCGGACAGGCGCGCGAAGTGAACCCGTACCCCTGGTTCTACTCCGGCGAACCGTCGAAGGAGATTCGCGAACGCTGGCAGTGGACGTATCCGATCATCTTCTCGCAGGTGGACCGGAAGTCGCTGTACGTCTCGTCGCAGCGCCTCTGGCGGACGATGGATGGCGGCAAGACGTGGGCGGCACTGAGTGGCGATCTCACGCGCCACGACCCGATCACGCAGGAGAAGTCCGGTGGTCCGATCACGGGCGACATGAACGGGCCCGAGGTGTATGGCACCATCTTCTCCGTGGCGCCCGGCAAGACCGACATCAACATCATCTGGACCGGCTCTGACGACGGGCTGGTGCACGTCACGCGTGACGGTGGCAAGACGTGGACGAACATCACGCCGAAGGACATGCCGGACTTCGGCCGCGTGAGTCAGATCGATGCCTCGACGTTCTCGCCCGGCACGGCCTACATGTCGGTGCGCAAGCCGCTGTTGAACGATTTCTCGCCGTACATCTGGAAGACGACGGACTTCGGCCGGACCTGGACGAAGATCGTGACCGGGATCCGTGCCGATGCCTACGTGCACGCGGTGCGCGAAGACCCCACGCGCAAGGGCCTGCTCTACGCGGGTACGCAGCATGGTGTGTACATGTCGTATGACGACGGTGCCAACTGGCAGTCGCTGATGCTCAACATGCCCGACGTGCCGGTGTCGGATGTGATCGTCGAGGCGAATGAACTGGTGATCTCGTCGCATGGCCGCGGTTTCTGGGTGCTGGACAACATCACGCCGCTGCGTCAGGCCACGCCGGAGATCATGGCGAAGGACGTGCACCTCTTCTCGGCACCGGCGGGTTTCCGCTCGGGTGCCGGACTGACGATCAGCTACCTGCTGAAGAACGCGACCACACGTGCCACCCTCGAAATTCTCGATTCGACGGGTACCGTGCTGCGGACGATGGTCGCCGATACGACGACGGGGACGGCTGCCCCGGCGCGTGGCGGGCGTCGTCGCGGTGGTGATGCGATGATCCCGGCCCGCGCCGGCATCAATCGCTTCGCGTGGGACTTGCGGACGGAAGGCATCGTGTCGTTCCCGGGCATGATCCTCTGGGGCGCTGGCACGGCTGGTCCTGCCGTGCCGCCGGGCCGCTATACCGCCCGACTCACTGCCGACAACCGCGTGACGACGGCACCACTGGTGGTGAAGCGGAATCCGTGGATCACCGACGTGACCGATGCGGATCTCACGGCGCAGTATGCGTTCGGTCGCCGCGTCCGCGACAAGGCGACGGAGGCGAACAAGGCCGTGATCGCCGTGCGCAACATGAAGGCGCAGCTCGCCGATCGGCAGAAGAAGGCCGCCGATGATGCAGCGCTCAAGGCGGCTGGCGGCACGCTCGTGGCCAACGCGTCCGTGGTCGAGGACAGCGTGTATCAGGTGCGGAACCAGAGCGGTCAGGACCCGCTCAACTTCCCGATCCGCGTGAACAACCGTCTCGCCACGCTGCTCTCGATGGCGGAGCGTGGCGACGGACGCCCGACGACGAACATGCCGGAGATCTTCGGCATTCTCTCCACGCAGCTCGGTCGCTACACGACGCGGCTGAACCAGATCTGGGCAACCGACCTGGCCGCAGTCAACAAGGAGCTGGCGCGTCTGCGTCTCGCGCCGATCGATCCGAACTGCGCCAAGCCCGAGGGGTGCACCGCCGTACCCTGAACGGCCGTTCATTCGGGACTTCGCGCAGCACGTGAAGTCCGACAACGCCCCTCACACGGAGGCACGGAAGCACGGAGGGTACAGGTGCTATTGCGTGGGTATGCCTTCCGCCGAAAGGATTATGCAAGGCAGTGTGTCTTCTCCGTGAATCCGTGCCTCCGTGTGATGGGAGTTTCGATGTGCAGGGACTCGAGTGACTGATCTCTGGAAGGAAACCGACCGGACAGCGTGGCATGCTGCGCTGGACCGATATTCGGCCGTCGTGATGGCGCAGGGCGTGAAGCAGCTCGAGTCGTTGGACGCGTGGTACCGCACCGAACTGCCGTCGCTCATCCGGTCGCGCGCGTCGCCGCACGTGACGCATGACGACCTGGTGCGCGTGACGGAGTGGAAGATGCACCGCGGTGTCTGGCGCGCACCGAACCTGGTGCGCGTGAAATCCAACGACGGGGCGCTGGTGATCGACGTCAGCACGCGCGGCCTCGCCCTGGTGCCGCATCCGACGCAACCGATCAAGGAGATCGCGATACTCGACGGCGTCGGTCCGGCCACTGCATCAGCCGTCGCTGCCGCATTCGCGCCGGAGATCTATCCATTTTTCGACGAACTCGTGGCGGTGCAGGTTCCCGACATCGGTCCCGTCGCATGGACGCTTGGCTACTACGCCCGGTACGCTGAGGCACTGCGAGCCCGCGCTGCTGCACTCGGTGACAGCTGGACGCCCGTCATGCTCGAACGGGCGCTGTGGGCACACGTCGGCGGCACGGCTGGGCTTCGTTGACGCAGCGAACTGCGATGTGCAGTTGGGAGTCGGTCGCTGTCGAAGTCAACGACCCTGCAGCGCCGAAGCGATTGCGCCGAAGCAGGTGGTTGGGTCGATGACATCGCCCTTGGTGGGATGCGTCTGCGCGCTCCACTGTGCAATCACGAGACGTTCGGTGGGGTTGACGTGCAGATATTGCCCGAAGATCCCCTGCGCTGCGAATGCGCCATGCAGGATGGTGCCGGTGGGGGCCTCGACCGGCCACCACATGTAGCCATACTGCTCGAGTCGGTCGCCGTAACGTTTTGCCGACCCGGCCTCGGCAACCCAGCCTTCCGGTAGTACGCGACGCTCGCCGATCATGCCGTCACGACGGATGAACTCGCCGAGGCGCGCATAGTCACGGAGCGTCGCCATGATGCCGCTGCCACCGATCTCGTGACCATCGGGTGAGTCGAGCCACCAGGTGGCACTGTGCTCCATGCCGAGCGGTTGCCAGAGCTTCTCGCTCAGATACTGCGACGCCGACATGCCCGTCGCGCCGCGCACCACTTCACTCGCGATGAGCGTCTCGCCGGTGCTGTAGTTGAAGCGTGTGCCGGGACCCCCAGCGCGAGGCAGGGCGGCCATCAGTGCCATCGCGTTGCCAGGGCGCTGCGCGATCTGTGCTTCGAGCAGGTGGCGCCGGTCGGAGGATGAGTCGGTGTACGTCTCGTTCCATTGCACGCCGGAGCCCATCATCAGCACCTGGCGCACCGTCACGCCATCGTAGGCGCTGCCGCGCAGCGTGGGCACGTAGCGGGTGACGGTATCGTCGATGCTCCGGATCTTTCCCTCGTACAGCGCGACGCCCACGAGTGTGGAGGCGACCGACTTGGCGATCGACATCGACATCCAGCGCGTGGCCGGCGTGGCACCGAGGGCGTATCGCTCCAGCACGATCGCACCATCCTTGACCACCAGCAGGCCACTGACACGATTCGTGGCCATGTACTGGTCGAGCGTGTACGTCGTGTCGCGCCAGGTGCATGTCACCGCGCCGAGCGGCTTGGGCGCCGACGGCAGCGGTGTGACCGTCGTGCCGCGCGCGATCACCCGGGACGGGAAGAGACGGTCGATGTTGCGGAAGGTCGTCGCGGCCAGTTCCGGCGTGAGGCGGCCATCGTACATCTCGCGCACGGTGCCGATCGGTTCCGATGCGTGTGGGTTGCTCGTTTCGTTGGCAAAGCGGGCGGGACGGGCGCAGGCTGCGAGCAGCGCGAACACCAGCGGGAGCCAGCGCGACGTGCGCCGCTTGCTCGGTGCGGTTCGGGAGGGCATAGTGTTCGCCATGACACCCAGAACCTATCGCGCGTTCCCGCGCCACGTGGTGCTTGCTGCCGCGCTGACCTTCGCCTCGGTCAGCCCCTCACTCAATGCGCAGGCCACGGCCGTGCGTGGACGCGCCGATACCGTGCCGGGCGTCGAACCGGCACGTCTCGCGCGGCTCGATACGCTGCTCGACGCCGCCGTGGCGGATGGCAGCATCACGGGGGCGGTGGGTCTGGTGATGCGCGACGGTCGGGTGATCTACGAGCGAGCCGTGGGCTGGGGCGATCGCGAGTCGTCACGGCGGATGGCGCCCGATGCGATGTTCCGGATCGCGTCGCAGACCAAGGCGTTGACGAGCATTTCGATCATGTCACTGGTGGAGCAGGGCAGGCTGTCGCTCGACGATCGCGTCAGTCGCTGGCTGCCGACGTTCGCGCAGACCACCGTGCTGGCCGACGGAGCGAGCGCACCGGTGCCGGCCCGCCGACCGGTCACGATCCGCGACCTGCTCACGCACACCGCCGGCATTTCGTATGGCACCGATGCGCGGGTGGCCGAGCAGTATCGGGCGAAGGCCCTCGGTCCCGCGGCGGGGTGGGGGTGGTACACGGCCGACAAGTCGGAGCCGATCTGCACCACGATGGACCGCCTCGGCACACTGCCGTTCGTGTCGCAGCCGGGCACCGCATTCGTCTACGGCTACAACACCGACATCCTTGGCTGTGTGGTGGAGCGTGTCTCGGGCCTGTCGCTCGACGCGTTCTTCCAGACGCGCATCACCGAGCCGCTCGGCATGCGTGACACACACTTCTTCGTGCCTGATGAGACGCGGTCACGATTCGTGACGGTGTACATGAATGACTCCGGCGGCCGCAGCGTACGCGCGCCTGATGGCCCGCGCGGGCAGGGCGAGTACGCGGCAGGGCCACGTGTGAGCTTTTCCGGCGGAGCAGGACTGGTCTCCACGGCACGCGACTATGCCCGCCTGCTGCAGATGCTCGTCCGGCGTGGTGAACTCGACGGCGCGCGGATTCTCGCGCCGCGCACCATCGAGTTGATGACCAGCAACCAGACCGGCACGCTGTATGCAAATGATGGTCGCGGGTTCGGGCTCGGCTTCTCGACCGTGGACCGTCTCGGAGCGGATGGTTTCCGCAGCGTCGGTTCGTACGGCTGGGGTGGCGCATACGGCTCGACGTACACCGTGGACCCTCAGGAACGCCTCGTGATCGTCTTCATGATGAATCAGCTGCCGAATCGGAGTGACGTGGCCGCAAAGTTCGTGACGCTGACGTATCAGGCGCTGGTGCCGGCGGGGCGCTGATGCGGGGCGGCCGGTGAGCGCCACATGACGGCGCCGAAGCAACGCCTGGCGATCGGCAGCGGCCCCCCTCTGAAGATTTCGCGAGCCGATGCCGATGCGGGCACACCGCTGTATCGGCAAGTCTATCTGCAGCTTCGGGATCGGATTCAGCGCGGGGCCCTGCTCCCGGGTCAGCGGATTCCATCATCCCGTGAGCTGGCGCAGGACCTCGGTCTGGCCCGCAACACCATCGAAGGCGCGCTGGGCCATCTGGTGGCCGAGGGATGGATCATACGGCGGGTCGGGGCAGGGAGCGTCGTGGCCGCGCGCACCGAGCCCGGTTGACGCGCGTTCGGGAAAGCGTCGGCGCCGTGCGATCTTGCGTCGGCACGACCGACGCCCTCCGCACTTCCATGCCCCACGAGTGATCTCCTTCGGTCCGCGTAGCATCCTGCTCGCCATCGGTACCCTGCACGGCTTCGCGCTCGCCGCACTGCTGGTGCGTGTTCAGGTCAACCGCACGGCCAATCGTCTTCTGGCGCTGCTGGTGACGATCGTCGCACTGCGTATCCTGCCGTACATCATCGGGTTCGCCGGCTTTTACGATGCGTATCCGTGGCTCTCGTTTTTGCCCTATGATTTCTCGCTGGGTTACGGGGCGGTGATCTGGCTGTACGTGTCGGTGCTCTGTACCGGCCAGCTCCCACGCCGGTGGCGCTGGCACCTCTGTCCGGCCTTGGTGCAGGGCGCGTATTACACCGTGCTCTTCGTGCAGCCGCTGGCGGCCAGGCACCGGTGGGACAGTGCCACGCATGCCCCATTCGTCGTGCCGCTGGAATCGGCGTGGGCGCTGATTGCGCTTGGCACGTACCTCGCCCGCTCGTGGCGAATCCATAGCCGATATCAGGCATGGCTCGATTCGGATCAGTCGAATCGTGAGGAGTTCCGGCTGACGTGGCTGCGGGTGTTCCTGGTCACGCTCGGAATCACCCTCGTGTTCTGGGCCACCACGGTGCTGTACGACGCGATGGTCACGCCGCTCGACTACTTCGACCGGTTCGGCCTCTACCTGTGGTTCAGCCTTCTGGTGTACGGGCTCGGCGGCGGTGGGCTGCGCAGTGCCCGGCTGGTCTACCCGCGGCCGTCTTTACGACACGAATCGGATCCCTCGACGCGTGATGAGAAGGGCTCGATCCCGACGGCTCCAGCGGCCGCGCTCGTCGAGAGTCCGGCGCGTGACGCAGCATCCGCCGCAGAAATCACGGACAGCGACCGACCGCAGGACTGGGAGCGCATCGGGCGCGAGTGGAGCGATATCATCCGTGAGCAGGGGTGGTGGCGTGATCCCGGCCTCACCGCGCCGATCCTCGCCCGCCATCTGGCGACGAACACCACCTATCTCTCCCGGGCCCTCAACACCGGACTCGGCCATAACTTCAACGAGTTCGTGAACCTGCTCCGGATCAAGGCTGTTCAGGAAGAGCTTGCTCGGCCGGGCCCGCAGCGCGACCTGCTCGCCATCGCCCTCGATGCGGGCTTCAACTCGAAAGCCTCGTTCAACCGTGTCTTCAAGCGTCTCACCGGTGAGACGCCAAGCGATTTTCGACGCCGAAAAGGCCTGCCGGCGGCTCAAGATCAGTAATTCCGGGCCGTTTGTGGCATTTGCAACGCTGCGGAACGCGATCGACGGCATCCTCCCGTCGACCCTCACAGTGGAGACCTGGTGTTCCCGATTCGATCCAGCCGGCTGATTGCCGGTGCAGTACTCGCAGCTGCGGCATCGCTGCCAGCCACCGCTCAGACGCCGACGTACGCCGCGCGACCGCTCACCCCCGAGCAGGTTGCCGGCGACATTGCGCTGGTTCGCCGGTCGCTGGAGCAGGTGCATGCCGGTTACGACCGGTACGTGCCGCGACGGGTGATGGACTCTGCCTTCGCCCAGCTCGGCCGACGCGCCGCCTCGCCGATGACCGATGTCGAGCTGTATCGCGAACTGGCACTGCTGCTGGCGAAGGTCAGGTGCAACCACACCAAGGCCGAGTACCCCGCGTCGCTGACGGCGTACCGCGAGGCCAACGCGACGCACCTCCCGGTGCGGGTTCGTGTGTTCGGCACACGGCTGTTCGTGCACACCTCGCCGGGTGGCGCAATTGCTCGTGGCACGGAGATCACCAGCCTGAATGGCATCGGGGCTGGTGAGGTCATCTCGACGCTGTCTCGATATGCGGCGGTGGACGGATTCACCGACTTCTCACGCGCCACGCTTCTGGAACGGGACACCGACCTGATGGGCTCCGACCTGGATCAGTACTGGCCGGTGGAGTTCGGATTCGCTCCGTCATGGGTCTTCGGCCTGAAGTCCCAGGCCGGTGTCACGTCCAAGACGACGCTCGCACCGGTGACCTACGCCGCGTGGAATGCCCTCGGCGGCGACACGGTGCAGGTCGATTTCCGCAATGGGACGACCTGGGCGATGCTGAACGACACGTCGGCGCTGCTGACCATCCGCAGCTTCGTGAATTATCGCACGCCGGTGGACCCCGACTCGCTGTACCGCTCGATCTTCGGCGTCATCGCGAAGGCGCGCGTGCGTCATCTGATCATCGACCTGCGCGACAACGGCGGCGGCTCCGACGACGCGTCGGCAGCACTGATCCGCTACCTCGCCGACACCGCGATCCAGCCGGTGCGTGCAGTGCGACGTCGTACGATCAGCATCGACTCCACGCTGAGTGCTGCGTTCGACACATGGGGCGATCGGGCGGCACTGTTCACGCCCGCCGAGTCGCTGTTCGTGCCACGGACCGACGGCTGGTTCGTCGAGCGTGGCTCGGATGTGGTATTGCAGCCGGCGGCTGAAGCCTATCGCGGACGCGTCTCGGTGCTGGTCGGTCGTCGCGATGCCTCGGCGACGACGATGTTGCTGGCGGTGCTGCAGGACATCGGGGCGCGGACGGGTCGCCTGCGGCTGGTGGGTGAAGAGACGGGTGGCAGCAGTGAGGGGGTGACCGCCGGGCAGATTCTCTTCCTCAAGCTGCCGGCCAGCGACATCCGCGTGCGTATTCCGCTCAAGCGGGTCGACGTGAACGTGGCGTCGGCGGTGCCTGGCATGGGGCTGTTCCCCGACGTGGACGCGACGGAGACGCTCGATGATTTCAGGGCTGGCCTCGACCGCGCCTTGCGTGTGGCCGAAAAGGCGCCGTGGGGTGCAGGGCGATCACCGCTCGCACCGACGGTCGGCCTGATGAAGGGGGTGCTCGAGTATCGGGACTATCAGGGCGGTGAGCGCGTGTTGTTGCCGACGTGGCAGCACCTGTCACCGATCGGCTCGACGGGTGCGTATCGGCAGCGGACGGTCTACGACGACGGCCCGGGCAAGACGATATTTTCGACCGACGTGCTGCGTGTGACGGGTGCCCGCTGGTTCGAGGGAGCCGGTGGTGTGGAGCGTGCGCCGACGGCGGACGTGTCTGAACTTGCGATCGTGTCCCGACGCAGGGTCGCCGGAGGGCAGCGAATCGTGCTGCGCGGTCGCGGCACGGACGACAACACGCCAGTGGAGTTCCGCTATACGCTGACCCTTGGACCGACGGTGAGCACCAGGCTCAAGGAATTCAGGATCGCCGGTGGTGCATGGCAGTACCGGCACGAGTACCGCTTCGAGCGGGCGACGAAGTAATACCGACTTCACGGGACCTACAGCGTGGACATGGAGTTTTCATCACACGACATGCGTGCCATGGCCGACCAGGTCGTGGCGCGCTGTGTGGCGCACATCGAGAGCTTGCCGCAGCAGCCGCTGTATGGTGTCAACGATGCCGAAGCGCTGTGCCTGCGCATGCGCGAGCGCGCACCCGAAACAGGAACGGCACTCGAGTCGTTGCTGGACGACCTGTTCGGCACCTACATCCCGCAGTCGTTCAACACTCCGTCGCCCGGCTATCTGGCGTATATCCCCGGTGGTGGACTGTATCCGGCTGCGCTGGCGGATTTCATCGCCAACACGGTGAATCGCTACACCGGCATCTGGCAGGCGTCGCCGGCACTGGTGCAGCTCGAGGCGAACGCACTCGACTGGCTGCGTGAATGGATGGGGTTCCCCGAGACCACGCGCGGTGTGTTCACCACCGGCGGGTCGATGGCCACGTTCAACGCCGTGCTCTGCGCCCGTGAGAAGTACCTCGGCGCGGACATCCGGCGCGGTGTGCTGTACACGTCGGATCAGGCGCATCATTGCGTGATCAAGTCCGCGAAGCTGGCGGGGATCATGCCGGATCGTGTGCGATCGATCACGGCCGATGCGCAGTACCACCTGCCGGTTGATGCGCTGCGTGAGGCCATCGTGCAGGACCGGCGTGATGGTCTCGCACCGTTCATGGTCGTCTCCAACGCGGGCACCACCAACACCGGCGCCGTCGATCCGCTCGACGCCATTGCAGACGTCTGCGCCGACGAAGATCTCTGGCATCATGTGGATGGCGCGTATGGGGCGTTCTTCCAGTTGTGCGACGATACGCGGCCGGTGCTGCGGGGCCTCGAACGTGCCGACTCACTGACGCTCGATCCGCACAAGGGCATGTTCATGCCGTACGGCACCGGTGCGGTGCTGGTGCGTGATGGTGCCGCCCTGCGCGCCGCGCACGAGGCCACGGCCGACTACCTGCCTGACCTGCCGAGCGCCGAGACGTTCTACGATCCGAGCCAGCACGGGCCCGACCTCTCGCGCGGATTCCCTGGGCTGCGCATGTGGCTCACGATGAAGATCTACGGCTCCGATGCGTTTCGGTCGGCGATCAGCGAGAAGCGCGCGCTCGCGCTCGACGCTGCGGCACGCGTGGCGGCGCTGCCGCACGTGGTGATGGACGCGCCGCCGGAGCTGTCGCTGTTCCCGTTCCACCTCACGTGGTCGGGTGCCACGCTCGCGCAGGAGAACGAGGCGACGCGGCTCCTGATGGCCGAGACATCGGCGCGTGGACGGGTGATGATCAGCGGTGCCGTGGCCGGCGGTCGGTACGTGGGTCGCGTCTGCGTGCTTAGCTTCCGCACGCACGCCCGGCAGATCGACCACCTGATCGAAGACATGGGCGCCGCCATTGACGACATCGTCGGGAGATTCGCATGAAGAAGGTGCTGCTGGCGCTGTTCGCCGGCGTGGTCGCGCTGCTTGGTGTGATGGTCGCACGGACGATGATGGTACCCGCGCCGGCGGCACCGGCAGCGGCGTCGCCACTGGTGGCCGTCGACGAAACGACGGCGGCGGCGCGGCTCTCGGGCGCGGTGCGGTTCGCAACGGTGTCGTATGCCTCGGGTGCCCCGATCGACACGGTGGCCTTCCTCGGATTCCATGCCTTTCTGGCGACCTCCTTCCCGAAAGTCCACGCCACTCTGCAGCGTGAGGCGGTGTCCGGCCTCAGCCTGATTTACACCTGGAAAGGCCGCGACACGACGGCGGCACCGGTGGTCCTGATGGGGCACATGGATGTGGTGCCAGTCCCCCAGCAGAACCTGAAAGAGTGGACGCACGCGCCGTTTTCCGGCGATGTGGCTGACGGGTACGTATGGGGTCGCGGTACGATGGACGACAAGGTCACCGTGCTCGCGATCCTCGAGGCGGTGGAGGACATGATCACCCGCGGCGTGCAGCCCGCACGCACGGTGTACCTCACCTTTGGTCACGACGAGGAGGTAGGCGGACGCTTCGGTGCGCGCGCCATCGTCGACACGCTCGTCGCACGCGGCGTGAAGCCGGCACTCGTCATCGACGAAGGCGGGGTGATGACCGAAGGAGCCGTCCCGGGCGTGGATGGCATGGCGGCCGTCGTCGGGATCGCGGAGAAGGGGTATCTCTCGCTGCGTCTCACGGCGAGGGCGCAGGGCGGCCACTCGTCGATGCCAACGGAACGCACGGCGGTCGGTGCGCTGAGTCGTGCGGTGGCGGCGCTCGAAGCGAATCCGTTCCCCTCGCGACTGGATGGCCCAGCGCGCGGGATGCTCGAGGCGATGACGCCCTACCTGCCGTTCACGCGCAAGCTGGTCTTCGCCAATCTCTGGCTGACGACGCCGCTCGTGACGTCGGTGCTGCGCCAGACGCCGTCCACCGCCGCGATGATCCACACCACGATATCGCCGACGATGCTGTCGGCAGGCATCAAGGACAACGTCCTGCCGCCGGAGGCCTCGGCGGTGGTGAACTTTCGCATCCGGCCCGGGGAGACGCAGCAGTCGGTGATTGCCCGTGTGACGGAGGTGATTGCGGATTCGATGGTGAGTGTGGTCCCGACCGACAGCGCACGGGTGGACCCGTCACCGGTGTCGGATCCGAACGGTGCGGCATTCCGGTTGATCGCCAGCACGGTGCGCGGCATGGTGCCCGGGCAGTCGGTGCCGGTGCTGCCGTACCTCGTGGCCGGTGGCACGGATGCGAAGTACTGGGGCCCCCACTCCAGCAATGTCTTCCGGTTTCTCGCCGTACCGCTGGCGGACGGTGACCTCTCGCGGATTCACGGCGTGAACGAGCGGATGTCGGTGAAGGGATATGCCACGGCGGTCACGTTCTTCGCCCAGCTGCTGTCGAATCTCGATCAGCTCAAGTGAAGCCTGTCGAGAAGCTGGCGGCTGCCACGGCGCCTGACGGTTCGGTGGTCACGCTGTACCGTCATGACGGTGCGTACCTGATGGTCGTGGACGGCGTGGAGCTCATGTCGACACGCCGCGTGCACAGCGAGGTGCAGCTGGCAGCGTTGGCCTGTGCAGCACTGAAGGAACGCAGTGGTACGGCAGTGCTGATCGGTGGCCTTGGCTTCGGTGCCACACTGAGGGCCGCGCTCGATCACCTCGCGGCTGATGCGCGCGCGGTGGTGGCCGAGATCATGACGGAGGTGATCGACTGGAACCGCAACGCCGACTGGGCGCTCGCCGGCCCCGCGATGCACGATCCGCGCGTCGTGATGCGTCGCGCCGATGTGCTGGACGTGCTGCGCGAAAGCCCCGGCGCATTCGACGCGATCATGCTCGACGTGGACAACGGCGCCGAGAGCTTCACAACGGGCAGCAACAAGCGCCTGTACGGCGAGAAGGGCATCCGTCTGGCTGCCGCCGCCCTCGCGCCCGGCGGTACGCTCGCCTACTGGTCCGTGGACAGCGAGTCGGCCTTCGTGCGTGTGCTCAAACGTGAAGGACTGACGACCGCCGTCCACAAGGTCCGCTCCCACGCGACGTCTGGCGGCTTCAACCACATCATCCTCGCGCGGCGTCCGGCGTAACCGTAACTGCACATCGCGGAACTGCGATGTGCTGTTGCAGGTCCACGTGCTACGGAATGAGCTTCCCGCGATTGCTCATGAGCGCTTCGATCTCGGCGATCTCGCGCGGCGCCGTGCTGATGCGCTCGGTGCCGCGTTCGGTCACGATGTAGTCGTCCTCGATCCGCACGCCGGTGTTCTGGAAGCGGAGTACGGCCGGCTTCACCCTGGCGATGAACGCCCGGTTGCGCGGGGTGTGGGGCAGCGCCTCGAGCATCTCGGTGCTGATGTAGAGGCCGGGCTCGATGGTGAAGGCATCGCCGACCCGGAAGGTGCGGTTGCCGTTGTAGAACTGCGCCGGGTCGTGCACGGCGAGGCCAATGCCGTGGCTGATGCCGTGGATCATCCAGAACATCGACTGACGGCAGGAGCGTGGGGCGTTGGCGCAGTCGGTGCGCCAGGGCATGTCGAGCTGGGCGTCGACGCTCTCGATGAGACCGAGCGTCGCCAAGCCACGTGCCCGGACATCCTCCGACGAGTCCAGCGCCGCGATCGAGGACATGCCGACCTTGGAGTTGCGCTCGGCGGCCAGCTGCGCGTCGAGCACCAGCTGGTACATCAGCCGCTGCTCCGTCGAGAAGACGCCGCTGACCGGAATCGAACGCGTCACGTCGGCCGCATATCCTTCGTATTCCGTGGCCGCATCGATCACGACCAGATCACCCGGCTTGAGCTCACCGCGGTTCCGCATGTAATGCAGTTGCGTGCCGCGAACTCCGCCACCGACGATCGAGCCGTAGGAGGGACGGGCGCCACCCTGGCGCATGAACTCGTACTCGATCGCCGCCTGCAGTTCGTACTCCTTCGTCGGCTGCGACACCCGCATCGCCGAGCGGTGGCCGTCGGAGCTGATCTCCGCTGCCTTTCGGATGAGGGCCAACTCGGCCTCTGATTTCTTCGCCCGGATCTGGTAGATGTAGGGATGCGCGTCACGCAGGGTGACTTGCGGGTGTGCGGCCGCGAAGCGCCGTTCCCAGAGTTGCCCTCGCGTCGTGGAGTCCTGCGTGGCAAAGTCGGCGGCGGCGAAATCGGCCACTGTGTACACCGTCTTCACGCCAGCCGCCAGCGAGTCGATGACCTGCTCCAGCACACCGGCCGCGCGCGCCTTCATCCCCAGCGTGCGCTCGACGGTGACCGAGTCAGGGCGCTTGCCGTAGTAGAACTGCTGCCGAGCACCGGCTGGCGTGATGAAGAGCGTGGACTGCGCCTTCCCGCCACGGATCACCATCACCAGCGCCGCGTCGGGCTCGTTGTAGTTCGTGAGGTAGCGGAAGTCGGGCAGCTGGAAGAATGGGCCGAAATCCGTCACCGGCGTCCGTCCGCCGAAGGCCACCAGCAGGCCCTCGCCCAGCTTGGCGGCCAGCGAGTCGCGGCGCGCGTTGTACTCGGCCTGCGGGATCTGCGCGCTCAGCGGGCCGCCAGCGAGACCGGCGGTGGCGAGGAGCGTGGCCGCACCGGTGACGACGGTGCGCAGACGGCGGTGGCGGGAAAGCGACATCGGAGTTCGGGCTCGGGTGAAAGACCCGCGAAACGTGCCGACCCGGCGTGCCATGGGGAAGTGTTCCCCGTGGGTATGGGCTGACCGGTTGCAGAACGGGCGTCGCGGGGCGAGCATCCCCGCTGGACAATTCTCCTCCCCCGATGAGGCCCGTATGCGAAAGACCGCCCTGCTCCTGCTGCTGCTGCTCACCGCCTGCAAGGCCAAGGATCCGGCCCCCGGCGGGAACGCCGGCAGCGGCACCGCGAGCAATGCCGACGTGACGGCCTGGGAGACGCAGGCGGCACGGATCACGATCGTCCGGGACGACTGGGGCATCCCGCATGTCTACGGCAAGACCGACGCCGACGCCGTCTTCGGGATGATCTACGCACAGGCCGAAGACGACTTCAATCGCATCGAGACCAACTATCTCGTATCGCTGGGCAGGCTGGCCGAAGCCGAGGGCGAGAAGGAACTGTGGCGCGATCTGCGGCAGCACCTGTTCATCGACGCGGCGGAGCTGAAGACGAAGTACGAGTCCACCGAACCGTGGCTGAAGGCGCTCTGCACCGCCTGGGCCTCCGGGTTGAACTATTACCTGCACATGCATCCGGAAACGAAGCCGCGGGTGCTGACGCACTTCGAGCCGTGGATGGCGCTGTCGTTCAGCGAAGGCAGCATCGGCGGTGACATCGAGGACGTGTCGTTGCGCGAACTGCGCGCCTTCTACGATTCAACGGCGGCACCGGCACAGAAGGTGGCCACCACGCTCGAGGTCGAGCGTCGTCGTGAGCGCTTTGCCCCTGCCAGCGAGCCGACCGGATCGAACGGCTTTGCCATTGCACCACAAAACACGGTCAACAAGCACGCACTGCTGCTGATCAATCCGCACACCTCGTTCTTCTTTCGCGAGGAAGCGCAGATGGTGAGCGAGGAAGGGCTCAACGCCTACGGTGCCGCCACCTGGGGACAGTTCTTCATCTATCAGGGCTTCAACGAGAACGCCGGCTGGATGCACACCTCCAGCGGCGCCGACGTGATCGACGAGTTCACCGAGACGGTGACGCCGAAGGATGGCGGCTACGTCTATACCTTCGACGGCGCCGAGAAGCCGGTCGCGGCGCGCAAGATGACGCTGTCGTACAAGGGAGAGGCCGGCATGCTGACACGGGAGTTCACCGTCTACGCCACGCAGCGGGGGCCTGTGGTCCGCAAGGCCGACGGCAAGTGGATCAGCGTGGCACTGATGCAGGAGCCGGTGAAGGCACTGACGCAGTCGTTCATGCGCACCAAGGCGAAGAACTACAAGGAGTTCCGTGCCACGATGGACCTGCACACCAACTCGTCCAACAACACGATCTTCGCCGATCGGGAAGGCAACATCGCGTACTTCCACGCCAATCACGTCCCGAAGCGGAATCCGAAGTTCGACTGGGACAAGCCGGTCGACGGCAGCATGGCGGCGACGCTGCATCAGGGGGTGCACACGCTCGACGAAAGCCCGAACGTGCTGAATCCAGCCACGGGCTGGATTCAGAACACCAACAACTGGCCGTACTCGGTGTCGGGCAGCGCCAGCCCCAAGCGTGCGGCATACCCGAACTACATGGAGCGCTACACCGAGAACCCGCGCGGTGTGCACGCCATCCGGGTGCTGGACGGCAAGAAGGACTTCACGCTCGAGACGCTGCGCGATGCGGCCTACGACAGCTACCTGCCCGCATTCGCCGAGCTCGTGCCGCTGGTGGTGAAGGCCTACGATGGGTTGTCGATGACCGATCCGCTGCGCCCGAAGCTTGGTGAGCAGGTCAGCGCCTTCCGGACCTGGGATTATCGATGGGGTGCGGAGTCGGTGCCGACCACGCTGGCCGTGTGGTGGGGTCAGGAGATGGTGCGGGCGTCACGCGCCGATGCCGAGAGCGAGGATCTCTCGGTGTACGAGTATATGGCGAAGAAGCTCACACCGACGCAGAAGCTGCAGATGCTGGCCGCCGCATCCGACACGCTGAGCGCCAACTTCGGTACGTGGAAGACCTTCTGGGGCGACGTGAACCGCTTCCAGCGGCGGACGGGTGACATCGTGCAGCCCTTCAGCGATGTCGCGCCCAGCATCGCCGTACCGTTCGCGTCTGCGCAGTGGGGATCGCTGGCCTCGTTCGGCGCGCGGACCTGGCCCGGTACGAAGAAGTTGTTCGGCACCAGCGGCAACAGCTTCGTGGCCGTGGTGGAGTTCGGGGACAGCGTCCGCGCCAAGGCCGTCACGGCCGGCGGGGTGAACGGTAACCCGAGTTCGAAGCACTTCAACGATCAGGGCGAGCGGTATGCGGCAGGCAATCTGCGTGACGTGTACTTCTATCGGTCGCAGCTCGCCGGTCACACCGAACGTTCCTACCAGCCGGGCAAGTGATGCGCATGGCGCATGGTGACGTGCGATGCTGATGCCAGTGACCGAGTTGCTCGATCTCCGGGGCCGCACCGCACTGGTGACTGGTGCGTCGGGCGGCATCGGGCGCGTGATCGCGCAGCGGTTGCATCAGGCCGGTGCGGCGGTGGCAGTGCACTACCACGCCAGCGAAGCGAAGGCGCAGGCGGTCGTGGATGCCATCGCCACGGAGGGCGGCCGTGCGCTGGTCGTGCGTGCCGATCTGGCCAGCGAGGCGGAGTGTGTGGCGATGTTCGACCACATCACCACATCGCTCGGTCCGGTGGACATCCTCGTGAACAATGCCGCTGATCAGCGTGTGGCGGCGCTGGCGGAGCTGTCGCTCGATGCGTGGCGTGCGATGATGGCGACGAATCTCGACGGTGTCTTCCTCGCGACGCAGCTGGCCACGGCGGGCATGATCGCGCGCGGGCAGGGAGGCGCGATCGTGAACATCGCGTCCATCGAGGGGCATTCGCCCGCCTCCGGTCACGGGCACTACGCCACGTCGAAGGCTGGACAGCTGATGTTCACCAAGGCTGCGGCCCTCGAGTACGGGCGCCATGGCATTCGCGTGAACTCCGTCTCGCCAGGGCTGATCGACACCGGCGGTCTCGCCGAGGCATGGCCGCCGGGCGTGGCCCGGTGGACCGCCGCCGCTCCGCTGGAGCGACTGGGGCAGCCTGGGGATGTGGCCGACGCGGTGCTGTTCCTCGTGTCGCCGGCGGCCCGCTGGATCACCGGTGCCGACCTGTTGGTGGACGGCGGTGTGAGCACACATCCAACGTGGTAGCATCGCCGCAATGACGCAGCACCTCGTGTATGTCACGCTCGTCGTTCGCGAGTATGACGAAGCGATCGCCTTCTTCACCGACGTGCTTGGCTTCGTGCTGCGCGAGGATACCGATCTGGGCGGGGGGAAACGCTGGGTGGTGGTGACGCCACCCGGCGCACGGGAGACCTCGCTGTTGCTCGCACAGGCTTCCAGCGATGCGCAGCGTGCGGCCATCGGCATGCAGTGTGCCGGTCGTGTCAGCTTCTTCCTGCACACGGATGACTTCGCGCGTGATCATGCGCGGCTGCAGGCTCGCGGCGTGTCGTTCGTGGAGCCGCCGCGGCATGAACCGTACGGAACCGTGGCCGTGTTCGAGGATCTGTATCGGAACCGGTGGGACCTGATTCAACTCACGTCAGCCGCGGGCAACGGATGAACATGTCAATGTTACGCCGCGTAGTGATTGGTCTGCTGTGTGGTGCGGGCACCGCCGCCGCGCAGACCCCTGCCAACTGGACCGACACGATTGCACCGTTTCATGTGATCGACAACGTGCATTACGTGGGCAGCGCCGGCCTGTCGGCGTGGCTGATCACCACACCGAAGGGCCACATTCTGCTCGATGTCGGGATGCCGGAGTTTGCCTCGACGGTCGAGCGCAACATCGAACGTCTCGGCTTTGCGCTCAGCGACGTGAAGGTCATCCTCAACACCCATGCGCACATCGATCACTCGGGTGGCATTGCGCAGCTGAAGCGTCGCACCGGCGCGAAGCTGTTTGCGATGGCCGGCGATCGCGGTGCACTCGAGGGCGGGGTGTACGTCGGCTCGGAAGAGAATGCGTCGATGAAGTTTCCGCCGGTCCGCGTGGACAGCGTGCTGCGTGATCGCAGCGTGGTGACGCTGGGTGGTGTGACGCTGACGGCCAATCTCACCGCCGGCCACTCCGCCGGATGTACGACGTGGACCATGCCGGTACGGGCTGACGGTGGGCGGCACACGATCGCCTTCTTCTGCAGCGCGTCAGTGGCAGCGAACCGGCTCGCCCCCCGGCCGCAGTACCCGGGCATCATTACCGATTACCGCCAGACCTTCCCGCGCCTCAAGGCAATGGATGCCGATGTGCTGCTGGCGCCACACGCCGAGCTGTTCGACCTGCTGGGCAAGCGGGCGCGGCTCAAGCCGGGCCAGCCCAATCCGTTCATCGTGCCCGGTGAGTTGCGGCGGTTGGCGGAACGCGTCGAAGCGGCCTTCGACGTGGAACTGGCGAAACAGACCGCGGCCGCGCGCTGACGGCGGTACGGCGCGGTCGTCGCCGTGCTCCAGTCGGCGGGCTCGTCCATTCGACAGCGCCGGTGCACTCCACTAGAATGCCCACGCAACATCCGCCGCCGCCCCAACCCCGCGGTGTGCCTGACTTCACGCACAGGAATGCGTCATGGCCAAGATCAAGGTGGTAAATCCGGTCGTCGAGATGGATGGCGACGAGATGACCCGTATCATCTGGCAGTTCATCAAGGACAAGCTGATCCTGCCGTATCTGGAGATTCAGCTCGACTACTACGATCTCGGCATCGAGCATCGTGATGCCACGAACGATCAGGTCACGATCGACTCCGCCGAAGCGACGAAGAAGCATGGCGTGGCGGTGAAGTGCGCCACGATCACGCCGGACGAAGCGCGCGTGCAGGAGTTCGGGCTCAAGAAGATGTGGAAGAGCCCCAACGGCACCATCCGCAACATCCTCGGCGGCGTGATCTTCCGCGAGCCGATCATCATGTCCAACATCCCGCGCCTGGTGCCGGGGTGGACGAAGCCGATCGTGGTGGGGCGTCACGCGCATGGCGACCAGTACAAGGCGACGGACTTCAAGGTGCCGGGCCCCGGCACGCTGACGATGACCTACACCCCTGCCGATGGCAGCGAGCCGATGCAGTTCGAGGTCGCGAAGTACGGCGCCGACGGCGGTGTGGCGATGGGCATGTACAACTACAACGATTCGATCCGTGACTTTGCGCGCGCGAGCCTGACGTACGGCCTGCAGCGCAACTATCCCGTGTATCTCAGCACGAAGAACACGATCCTCAAGGCCTACGACGGCGCCTTCAAGGACATCTTCGAGCAGGTGTTCGCCGACGAGTTCAAGAAAGATTTCGACGCGGCTGGCATCACCTACGAGCACCGCCTGATCGACGACATGGTCGCGGCGGCGCTCAAGTGGGAAGGCGGCTACGTGTGGGCCTGCAAGAATTACGACGGCGACGTGCAGTCGGACATCGTGGCGCAGGGCTTCGGGTCACTTGGCCTGATGACCAGCGTGCTGATGACCCCCGACGGCAAGACGATGGAAGCTGAGGCGGCCCACGGCACCGTCACGCGCCACTTCCGCGAGCACCAGAAGGGCAACAAGACGAGCACCAACCCGATTGCCTCGATCTTCGCCTGGACGCGTGGCCTCGCGCACCGCGGCAAGCTGGATGGCACTCCGGCGCTGGTGGACTTCGCCAATACTCTCGAAGCAGTCTGCATCGAGGCGGTCGAGGCGGGCGAGATGACGAAGGACCTCGCCATCCTCATCCGTCGCGACGCGCCGTTCCTGTCCACCGAGGACTTCCTCGACGCCATCGACCGCCGCCTGCAGGCCAAGATGGCCTGAGCATTCTTTGTGTCCGGCAACCGCAACAGCAACAGCCAAACGCAGAGGCGCAGAGGCGCAGGGGCGCAAGGCGCTCTGCGCGGATGGCTATCCTCCGTACCAATACCAGAAACGATTGAGGGGAACTGCACTCGCCGTTGCAGTTCCCCTCAATGATTCAGCGTCTGGACATCTGACGAAGGCCATCCGCGCAGAGCACTCTGCGTCTTCGCATCTCTGCGTCTTTGCGTTTGGCAGTTGCAGTTGACGACGCAGTGAGCGTCAGGCCCGATAAATCGCGATGGTGGTGTCTTCGATGGTGTGCCGGTAGTCGGGCGAGGGCAGCACGTGGCCGGTGGCGTACTCGATCGCCAGCACCTTCGCATACTTCGTGGCCTGCCACGCCGTCAGCACCCGGTCCAGCATCTTGGAGTTGTACGGTGGATCGGCGAACGCGATGTCCCAGCGCTGTTCGGTGAGCGCCTCGGCGAACTGCACCGCGTCCTTCTTGTACACGCGGCACTTGGCGGAGATGCGGAGCAGGGCGATGTTGGCCTTGAGCGCGTGCAGGCTGCTGGGGCGGGTCTCGACGAAGTCGGCGTACTTCGCGCCACGCGAGATGGCCTCGAGGCCCAGCGCGCCGGTGCCGGCGAAGAGGTCCAGCACACGCGCACCGGTGAGGTCGGGCTTCAGCTGATCCAGAAGAAATCCGCGGACCTTCTCCGCAGTGGGCCGCACGCGGAAGTCGCTCGGTGAGGTCAGGTCGCGGCCTTTGTACTTGCCGCCGATGATCCTCACAGGCGTCCTGGGGTGTAAACAGTCATACCGGAAGATAGCCGACCCGGGTATTCTGTGGGCGGCGACCCGAATCTCCGGGACGGACGTGCTGACGCCCCCTTTCTGACGACGACGTGATGCGGCTGTTGCTGGCGTTGGTGACATCGGTACTGCTGCTCCCCGGTCGAAGCGGCGCACAGGCGTCGTCGTCGAGCCCACCGGCGCCTGTCGCCTCGCCGTTTGCGCTACCGCAGCCGGCCGCACGTCCCGGATTGCCACCGGCCGGGTTGGCGGTGATCCCGGTGCAGGTCACCTATGTGCTGAAGTCGCTGACGCCGGTGATGGACTCGCTCTTCCCGGTGCGTGACTCGCTGGCGGAGGCCACCTGCGTCAGCATCGCCCGGCTCGTCTGCCATCAGTATGTGTATCAGCGCGATCCGCTGGCGATCTCGGCGCTCGGCGGCCGTTTCAGCATCACCACCACCATGCGCTACCGCGCGCGCGTGGGAGTGCCCGGCGCGCGCGTGGCGAGTTGCGGATTCGGCGCCGAGGATCCGCGTCGCGCGGCGCTCTCGCTGGCGACCGACTTGTACTGGCGCCGCGACTGGAAGATCGGCGCACGGCAGACGGCACTGTCGGCACGGCTGCTCGATCCCTGCGCCATCACCGCGCTCAACGTGGATGCGCGACCCGCGCTGCATCGGATGATCGACAAGCAGCTCCGCGACTTCTCGGCACAGGTGGATACCGCACTGCCGACGGCCGCCGACCTGCGTCCGCTCGCGGACTCGATCTGGAAGAGCTTCCTCGAGCCCTCGCCGCTGGACACGTTGAACACGCTCTGGATGGTGCTCGATCCGGAAGCGATCCGGGTGGTGCCGCTGACCGGTGTGGGGCCGAGCTTCCGCACGGCCATCGTGGTGTACGCGCGGCCCCGGGTGATTGCCGGCGCGCGCCCACCGAATCTGTCGAAGCCGCTGCCGGTGCTCAGTCTCGGCGAGAACCCGGGCGGCTTCGTGGTGCCGGTGTCGGTGGAACTGCCATTCGAGGAAGTGAATCGACGTGCCACGGAGTTGCTCATCGCCGAAACGGCGAACACCAGCGAGCGCGTCGACAGTGTGCACGTCCAATCCACCGGCGACAGCATTCGCATCGTGCTGGATGTGAGTGGCTCGCTGACGGGAAAGCTGACGCTGAATTCGCGGCTGCGCTGGGATCCTGCGGCGCGCGAACTGCGCCTGGATGACCTGGAGTGGAACATCGCGAGTCGCGGGCTCATGTCGCGGATGAAGGCCACGCTCGGTGCACCGCTGATCGGCCGCGCCATCCGCAAGGCGACGATGGGTGGTCGAGTGCCGCTGGGTGCGCAGCTCGATTCGGTGCGGACGCAGATGCTGCAACTGCTCAATCGGACCGTCTCACCCGGCGTGACGCTCGGCGGGAGCATCACGAGCTTTCAGGTGGAGAGCGTAAGTACCACCGACCGGGCCTTCGTGGTGCGCGCGCGGCTGATCGGTCAGGCGAACGTCTGGGTGCAGTGAGCACGTCAGCCGGTACGACGGTGAAGCACCGCCGGCAGCCCGCCCTTCGGGCGCAGTGTGATGATCGGCTCGAGCTCGGGATCAGGCCCCGGGACATGTACGCGCCAGCGACGGGCAAAGGTCGCCAGCACCAGCATCGCCTCCATCCACGCAAACTGTTCACCGACACAGATGCGCGTGCCGGCGCCGAAGGGGAAGTAGGCCATCTTCGGCCGGCCGGCGGCAGTCTCCGCCACCAGCCAGCGCGACGGATCGAACCGATCGGGCTCTGGCCACCACCGGGGATCGCGATGCACGATGAATTGCGGCGCGAGGAAGATCGTCCGGGCGGGGAAGGTGAGACCGCCCACCGTGTACTCCTCCGTGGCGCGCCGACCGACGATGTACGCCGGCGGGTAGAGGCGCATTGACTCGGCGATGATCGCGCGCGTCATCGGCAGCTGTGCGAGATCGTCCATCGTGGGCAGGCGATCACCGAGCACGTCGTCGATCTCGGCGTGCAGTGCCCGTTCGGCATCGGGGTTCCGCGCCAGCAAGAGCCAGGTCCAGGTCAGGGCATTGGCCGTGGTTTCGTGGCCGGCGATGAAGATCGTGATGGCCTCGTCGCGGAGCTGCTGGTCACTCATGCTGCCGCCATCACCTTCGGTGTCGGTGGCGTGCAGCAGCATCGAGAGCAGGTCGCCAGTGTCCTCGCCACTGGCGCGCCGCTCGACGATGATCCGGTCGATGGTGGCGTCGAGGAGTTGCTTGCCCTTGTCGAAGCGGCGCTTCTTCGGCGTCGGCAGGAGGTCGAGCAATGGTGTCAGCGGGCCGTACCCGATGCTGAACGCCTCGAATACATCGTCCAGCGCCTTGCCGATGGCGCTCCCACCGCTGCCGATGGTGGCGCCGAACAGCGTGGCGGCGACGATGTCGAGGGTCACCAGCATCATCGCCCGGTTGGCGTCGATGGTCTGGCCGTCGTGCCACGAGGACTGTTGCTGCATTGCCGCACCAGTCATCGCGCCGGCGTAGGCCGAGATGCGCGCGCGATGAAATGCCGGTTGCACCAGCCGGCGCTGCCGGAGATGCTGCTCCCCTTCGGCGGTCAGCAGCCCCTCGCCGATCAGCACCTTGGCGCGCTCCAGTGCCTGTCCTTTCCGGAACTGCTTCTGGTTGGTCACCAGCACGTCGCGGATGTCATCCGGATGGGTCAGCATGACGATCCGCTGCTTGCCCAGCGTGATCTCGGAGACGTCGCCGTATCCGGTCGCCATCTCACGCAGCAGGTTCAGCCGGTCGCGGGAAATACGGAGCAGCATCTCGCCCGGGAAGCGCGATTTCGGGCCGGGGGCGTGCCGGGCTGTGTCCGTGGGCATGGATCGTGGTGCGAAGGGTGTGCAGGAAGCATACAGCCGTCGGAATGCCGCCGCGATTGTTATGCTCCTGTGTCGGCCGCGTCCCGGGTCTCAGGTCGAAGGGGCCCTTTCACCATCGCACCACCTCCGATGCCCCTGCCCCCCTGCCTCCTCGGTTTGCCGTACGACGCGAGCTCCTCGTTCCTGCGAGGGGCCGCTGACGCGCCGAACCTGATTCGCGCCGCGCTCCGGTCGCCCGCCGGCAACGACTGGACCGAGCAGATGGTGGATCTGGCACAGGCCGGCGTGTTCAGCGACGCCGGCGACCTGCCGCTGCCCGCCGACGCGTCGGCCCGCGGCCTGATCGAGAGCGGAGTCGTGACGCTGATGCAGCGTGGTGTGCGGGTCATCGCGCTTGGCGGCGATCATTCGGTGACGTATCCGATCCTGCGGGCGATCAACCAGCAGTATCCGCAGCCCACGATCCTGCACATCGATGCGCACGCCGATCTGTACAACGCCTATGACGGCGACCGCTTCTCGCACGCCTGTCCGTTCGCACGGATCATGGAAGAGGGGCTGGCCAGCCGGCTGGTGCAGGTCGGCATCCGCACGCTCAGCGGGCACCAGCGTGAGCAGGCCGCGCGGTTTGGCGTGGACATCATCGACATGCGGGCCTGGTCGGCCGGCGCGCGACCGGTGCTCGAGGGGCCGGTGTACATCACGATGGACCTCGACGGGCTCGATCCGGCGTTCGCGCCCGGTGTGAGCCACTGGGAGCCCGGCGGCCTGACGGTGCGCGACGTGCTGGGCATGATCCACAACATTCGTTCACTCATCGTTGGCGCCGACGTGGTGGAATTCAACCCGCACCGGGACCCCTCCGGGCTGACGGCGACCGTTGCGGCCAAGATCGTCAAGGAGATTGCCGGTGCGATGTCGCTACAGGTATCGCTCGCGCTCTGATGCCGTTGCTCCGATGCTGCCGCATCAGCCTGTCGTTCCCGTGCGACGGATGATCACGCTCTGGGCCGGTGTCGTCGCTGTCGCGCTTTCGACGGCGAGTCCCGCGCTGGCGCAGCAGCCGCGGGCATCACCACCGGCCGTGACTGCGGCGGACATCCGCTTCATGCGTGACATGATCGGGCATCATCAGCAGGCCGTCGAGATGTCGGAACTGGTGGCTGCCCGCTCACGGACACCGCAGCTGCGGATCCTGGCCGAGCGCATCGCGGTGTCGCAGGCTGACGAGATCGCGCTGATGCGGCAGTGGCTTCGTGCTCATGCCGACGGTCGTGATGCGGCGTCGCAGCCTGCGACGCACGAAATGCGTGCGCATGAAGGGCACGACAGCTCCGGCGGGGTGACGATGCCCGGAATGTCGTCGGCGCGGGCGATGGCCGCGCTGCGTGCAGCCCGCGGCGCGCGCTTCGACCGGCTCTTCCTCGAAGGCATGATCCGGCATCATGGCGGCGCGCTGACCATGGTCGAGCAGCTGCTGGCGGCACCGGGTGCGGCGCAGGAATCATCGATCAATCGGTTCGTCTCCGACGTCGATGCCGATCAGCGAGCCGAGATCGCGCGCATGCGTCGCATGCTTGGGCTGCGATGATGGGTACGTCGCGTCCACGAGTCGCGCAGGTCGGCGCGTTGCAGCAGGTTTGGCGTACGTCTTCACACCAGAGTTCCGAGATCACATGACCCGAGCTTCGTTCTCGCTGCGGCAGGTTGCCGCGGCCACACTCCTCCTGCTGGGCGCCGAGGCCGTGGCGCAGGCACAGTCGTCATCGCGCGCACCCGGGCAGGCAAAGCCCAGCACCACCGATCCGCGGGCCACGCTTCGTGGCGGCTGGAACGATGCGCAGGAGGCGATCAGCAACCTGACCCTCCTCGCACACCGCGACCGTCCCGAGGGGTTCGTCAACGCGTCCGACGCCGGCGACTTCGCATTCGTGAATTCCGACCTTGCCTTCGACGGACGCTTTGTTTTCGTGGGCGGATATCACGGCTTTCAGGTCTGGGACATCTCCACGCCGTCCAACCCGACGCTGCGGCTGGCGTACGCCTGTCCCGGCGGCCAGGGCGACCTGTCGGTGCACCGGAACCTCCTGTTCATGTCGGTCGAGGAGAACAAGGGTCGTCTCGACTGTGGTGGGCAGGGGGTGGCGGGGTCGGTGAGCGCTGAGCGCTTCCGCGGCGTCCGCATCTTCGACATCAGCGACATCGATCATCCGCGCCAGGTGGCCGCGGTGCAGACCTGCCGCGGATCGCACACGCACACGCTCGTCACCGATATGAAGGATGCGGCGAACATGTACGTGTACGTGTCGGGCACCGGCGGAGTGCGTAGTGGCAGCGAGCTGGAGGGGTGTGCGGATGGCACGCCGAACGACACCGCCAACGCACGCTTCCGCATCGACATCATCAAGGTGCCCGTCGCCGCGCCGCAGGATGCACGCATCGTGAGTCGTCCGCGCCTCTTCGCCGGCACCGGCACCAGCGGGAACGCGCTCTGGCAGGGTGGCGCGCACGGTGCCGGCACGCAGGAAACGTCGGAGACCGACCAGTGCCATGACATCACCGTGTATCCGGAGATGGGGCTGGCGGCTGGTGCCTGTTCCGGGAACGGCATTTTGCTCGACATCAGCGATCCTGCTAACCCGAAGCGGATCGACGCAGTGATCGACCCGAACTTCGCCTACTGGCATGGCGCGACGTTCAACAACGATGCCACGACGCTGGTGTTCAGTGACGAGTGGGGCGGCGGTGTAGGGGCGAAGTGCCGTGCCACCGACAAGATGACATGGGGCGCCGATGCGATCTTTGCGCTGCGCAACCGGAAGCTGGTGCCGCAGGGACATTACAAGCTCCCTGCCGCGCAGCCGGCCGTGGAGAACTGTGTGGCGCACAACGGCTCGCTCATTCCGGTGCCGGGGCGCGACATCATGGTGCAGGCGTGGTATCAGGGGGGCCTGTCGGTGTTCGATTTCACCGATCCGAAAAGGCCGGTCGAGATCGCGTACTTCGATCGCGGCGCAATCAACCCGGCAGAGCTCACGCTGGCCGGTTTCTGGTCCACGTATTGGCACAACGGCTTCATCTACGGATCGGAGATCGGCCGCGGTCTCGACGTGCTGGAGCTCAAGCCGAGCGCCATGCTGACGCAGAACGAGATCGACGCCGCGAAGCAGGTGCAGTTCGCGACGAACAATCCGCAGCTGCAGCAGAAGCTGACGTGGGCGCCGAGTTTTGCGGTGGCACGGGCCTACGTCGATCAGCTCGAGCGCGGCAAGGGGCTCCCGGCGGGGCAACTCACCAGCATCAACGCCTCGCTCGGCCTGGCGGAGCAGCAGGCAGGCGAAGCCCGGCAGGCCACGCTGACGGCGCTGGCCGCACGCATCACCCGGGCTGCGGCAACGTCGAAGAACGGCACCCGCGTCCGGGCGCTGGCCGCGACGGTGAAGGGGCTGGCAGACTCGACCAATTGATCGCGGTCGCTGGCGATGTGAACGGGCGGCGGTGCTTCGGCATCGCCGCCCGTTGCCTAGGTTCCGGGTGGTCTCGGATGAGACGATGCTGACGATCGCAACGTCGATTCACTGGATGGGTGCATGTGCCTGAGGCGCCCCCCGCCTCGTTCAGCCGATCTGCCGGCGCATGTGCCCGTCTGCCCATCCACTTCATCTGGAGCAACACATGTCTCCATTACTCGCGCGGCGCCGGCTGCTGCCTCTGCTGGCAGCCATCACGCTGGCCGCATCGCTCAGCAATTCCGCACAGGCACAACTCGGCGGCCTGCGCCGCGCCGTCGAGCGGCGGGTGGAGAAGAAGGCGGAGGAAAAGGTCGACGACCGGATCACGGCCGCGACACTGATCCCACCGACCTTCGACTCGCGGACGGTGGAGATCACCGCCGAGCGCCTCGATCGCTACACCGCAGCGATGGAGCGGCGGAGAGTCGCGCTCGCCTCGAACCGGCAGCGATACGACGCGATGCAGGGTGAAGTGAGCGCGTTGCGCGAGGCCGCGCAGCAGGCAGACAATCCTGCCGAGCGCCGCAACTACGAGCAGGCCGATACCAGGTATCGTGACTGCCGAGGGGACGTGTTGCAGGCGGCGGAAGCCGAGAATGAGAAGCAGATGGAGGTGCTGTCTGCGCGGATGCAGGCCAATCCGGTGGGCATGCAGAACGACCCGAAGTTCCGCGAGTTCATGGCGGGCATGCAGGCACTCGCGCAGGCGCAGCAGTCGGGTGACACCGCTGCGGTGGCCCGTGCGACGCGGCGCGTCCAGACGGCCATGGGCGGTGCGCTCGACAGCGCGAGCATCGACCGCAAGGCCGCGTCGAGGTGCGGCGCACGTCCCGGACGTCCGCGCAGCATGATCGTCTCCGACTCGCTCTCGACGGCCGCCACGGCCAGGTCCACCGAAGCCAACGCGCTGCTCAGGTCCACCGGCGGTGTGCGCGGGAGCGAGGTTGGCCTGACGGATGAGCAGGCGTTTGCGATGTGGGAGCGCATCATGTCATGGCTCAACGGCGTCAGTGACAGCGCCCCGATCACGCGCACCTTCACGCGTGCGGAGTACGACCTGCTGCTCGCACGACGCGGCGCGCTGAAGAAGGCGTTCGGCAACGCGGAGTGACGTCGGGAGTGTGCCGCCGGCTGTTCACGGCGGCAGCACTGATGGTCTCGCTGCCATGTGGGGCGCAACCGGCCCCACTGGCCGTGGCCGCCGGTGATGGTTGGCGGGGCCTCTGGCGTCCCGACGTTGCCCCGCCCGTGCAGTGGGTGGCTCCAGACTCCGTGTTGCAACGTGTCCTGCGCTGGCATGACGCGCAGCTCGGCATGCGCTGGGCCGAATTGCCGCTCCGCGGTGACGGTGAAGCGTGGCGCACCCGCGCTATCGTCGTTCGGATCGACCCGCGGCTGGTGCGCTTCCGCCTCGACACCGCCTTCAGCATCCAGCGCGACGTCAATGGCGCTGCGATGCGTAGTGCACGGTGGCAACTCTCCCGTGCACCGCGACGATCGCTGCTCGCCGTCAATGCCGGTCAGTTCGACGCCACCCTGCTCGGCAGCCTGCCATGGGGTTGGGTGGTGCTCGACGGACGCCAATGGCAACCGCCCGGCGTGGGGCCGCTTTCCACCGGTGTCGTGTTCGACTCCAGTGGTACGGTGCGACTGCTGCCACCGTCGGCGATTGCCGAGCCGTCGCACGCAGGCGGCGTGCACTACGCCTTCCAGAGCTTCCCGACGCTCCTCGACGGCGACGGCGAGGTACCGGCGATGCTGCGGACGCCGGGCAGCGGCGTCAATCTCGCACATCGCGATGCGCGACTCGCGATCGGCGTCGCACGCGACGGTGCCGTGATCATTGCACTCACCCGATTCGACGCAGTGGGCAGGGTGCTCGGCGCCGTGCCCTTCGGTCTCACCACTCCCGAGATGGCAGCCCTGATGGGCGCGCTCGGTTGCCAGCGCGCCGTGATGCTCGATGGCGGCATCAGCGCGCAGCTGCAGCTCACCGATGCACGCGGCGCCACACGGTCCTGGCCCGGGTGGCGCCGCGTGCCGATGGGACTCGTCGTGCAGCCGCGCTGACGAGGGTCAGGCTGCACCGAGCTCAGTGAGCGCGCGCACGAGGACGTCGAGTTCGGCGGTCGTGGTGAAGAGATGCGGGGTGATGCGTGCGCCCTTCACGTTCTCCCGGTCGATGGCCACGGTCCAGATCTTGTAGCGGTCGAGCAGCACCTTGGCGAGGTCCCCGGGCTTCATGGTCGTGACGCCCACGTTGGCAATGCCCGCAGATCGTGCGGGATCGACGGGTGTGTTCACGACCACGTTCTTCACACCACGCACCTTCGTGGTCCAGTACTGCTGCAGGAACTTCATGCGTGCCTGCTTTCGCTGCACACCGATGCTCTCGTGGAAGGCGATCGCATTCCGGATGGCGAGATCGGTGTGCACGGGATGCGTACCGGTGTGATTCAGCTTGCGGATGTCACCATCGGCAAAGCCCTGATCGCCGAACACCGGCCAGAGCGGGGCGAGGCGATCGCGCTGCACGTACAGGATGCCCGCGCCGAGCGGCACACCAAGCCATTTGTGCAGGCTGGCCGCGTAGTAGTCGGCGCCAAGGTCCGGGATACGGAAGTCGAGATGCGCGAAGGCGTGTGCACCGTCCACCGCCACGGCCACACCCTTGGCATGGGCCATGTCGGCGATCTTGCGGATCGGCAGAATCTGCCCGCTGATATTGACCAGGTGGCTCACCAGCAGCAGGCGGGTCTTCGGGGTGATCGCGTTGGCGTAGAGCTGCACGATCTCGTCATCGGACGTCGGATCGTTGGGCAGTGACACCATGCGGTTCACCATCCCGTAGCGCCGAGCCTGCAGGACGAACTGGTCCAGCATCGCGCCATAGTCCTGCACCGCCATCACCGCTTCGTCACCCGGCTTCCAGTCGTAGCCGGCGATCACGGTGTCGAGTGATTCGGTGGTGTTGCGGGTGATGATGATCTCGTCCACGCTGCAGCCCGCCAGCCGTGCGAGCTCCGTGCGCGCGGCGTCCTTGTCGGGCGTCTGCACGGTGCGCAGGTAGTACGACGCCTGGTAGTTCACCTCGCGCACATGGCCGATGAACGCCTCCAGCACCGGCGTGGCCTGCATGGAGTAGTAGCCGTGCTCGAGGTTGATATAGTCGGGCTTGAGCCGGTACTTCTTCCGCAGCGCGACCCAGAAGTCCTCGGCACCGGCCAGCTCGAGGGCGGGCAGCGGTTCGTACTGCGCCCAGAGCTTCTCGCCGAGGAGGGTGGCCACGGTGGTGGCGCCGAGTGAGCGGAGGAAGTCGCGCTTGTGCATGGGCGGAGCGGCGGAGGGGGAGGGGTTTCGTGGATGTTAGCGGCGGGGGCGGCGGACGGGTACGGCGGTGTGCGTCGATTTGGTGACGGTTCGCGGACCGTGAGGGGCTATCGTGGAGGCGCCACCCATTCGCCACCCCAGCCGGAGAGCCACGATGGCGTCATCTGCAACACACACGGCAGACCAGCGGGACTGGAACGACCGACTCATGACGGTCGAGGAGTTCCAGTATGCCAATCCATTGCCGGAGGCACGCACGGAGTTGGTGGAGGGGCGGATGATCGTCAGGGAGCCGCCGTTCTGGGCGCACGGACAGGCGACGCTTGTGCTCGCGCATGCACTGATGACGTATGTGGACACACATCGCTTGCACGGGAAGCGGATTGGGCGCTTCGCCTCGAACGATTCCGGCATGCTGCTCAACCGACATCCGGGCACGGTCCGAGCGCCCGACGTCGCCTATTTCACGACGGAGCGCTTGCCCGCCGATTGGAATCATTGGTTCGAGATTCCTCCCGACATGGTCGTCGAGGTGCGATCACCATCGGACCGTCCGGGCTACCTCAGACGAAAGATCGACGACTGGCAGCGCGCTGGCTGCCGCAATGTGTGGATCGTCGATCCGGGAAAGCGCACGTTCACCGTCATGCACGGCGATGACACGACGACGCTGCAGGTCGGCGATGTGTTCGACGGCGGCCCGCTGTTTCCTGGACTCGACTTGCCGATCACCACGCTCTTCCGCTGACCTCACGAGGCGACAGGTGGCGCTGGCGATCGAGCATCACGGTAACGTCGCAAGAACTGATCCGCATACAGGGAGTGTCATCATGGCATCGTCGGCGATGAACAGGAGTGAATCGGAGCACTGGAGCAAGCGCCTGATGACGCTTGACGAGTTCCAGTATGCCAACCCGCTGCCGGGGGCGCGCACGGAGCTGGTGGAGGGGCGGATGATCGTGCGTGATCCGCCAAAGGAGCGGCACGGTCAGGTCACATCCCGAATCATGCGCCATCTCTTCCGGTACTTCGACCGGTCGTACGCGTCGGAAGCCGAGGCCGGCAGTCTCCTCTGCAACGATGTGGGGATTCTGCTGCGCTGCGATCCTCCGACGGTACGGGCTGCCGATCTCTCCTACTACGCCGCCACGCGGTCACAACGCGACCGCGACCAGTATTCCCCGGAGGTACCGGACATGGTCCTCGACGTACGCTCGCCAACGGACCGCGCCGGCTACTTCCGTGAGAAGATCGACGATTGGCGGCGCGGTGGATGCCGGCACATCTGGGTTGCTGACCCACGTAAACGGACCTTTGCCGTTTTCAGTGGCGATGTCGTGACGACGCTGCACGAAGGGGAGCGGTACGATGGCAGTCTGCTCTTTCCCGGGCTCGATCTCCAGATCACACCACTCTTCGCCTGAAAAACGAAACGGGCCGCCGATTCTGCATCACGATCGATGCGAACCGGCGGCCCCTCACGTCAGCAGAAACGCCGGCTTACAGCACCAGCTGCTGCAGATCCTGCACCGACTTGCGCAGCATCTCGGCCTTCTTGTCGTCGCAGCCGGCGCGCGTCTCCGCTTCCAGCGACGTGGCAAGCGTGCGCAACGTCGTCCCGCGCTCAGCTGCCGATGCCTTCTCGGCTGCAGTCAGCGACGAACGGATCGAGGCGATCCTCCCGGTGTTGAAGCAGCCCTTGCGCTCCATCTGGTCGGTGAAGGCACGGGCCAGCGCGAACGAAGGCGGCCACTCGATCTTCGGCTGACCCTGGGCATTCAGGTATGCCCACTGCACGGTCTTGGCCGCATCGATCTCGTTCTGTGACACGAACTGGCTCGGCACCATCTCGGCCACGTCCAGACCGCGCGCGATCTCGCTGCTCACGATCTTTCCGTTGTACCAGTACACCGACCACGAACCGCCCATCACCATGCGGGTCGAGTCCACCGGACCGCGGTCGAACGAGGCGATCTCGAACGGCTTGGCCGGATCGCTCCAGTCGAACACCGAGATGCCACCCTGATACCACGACTGCACCATCACGTCGCGACCCGGGATCGGGATCAGCGAGCCGTTGTGCGCCACGCAGTTCTCGTTGGCGCTCTGGAAGCTCGGGATCTTGTAGTAGCTCTCGAACTTCAGCTTGCGGTTCACGATCGAGAAGATCGCGTTGGCTCCCCACTCCGGCTTGTCACCGGCACGGCACTTCGGAGCGCCACCGCCACCCCACTCGTCGCTGAAGAGCATCTTCGTGCCGTCGTTGTTGAACGTGGCCGAGTGCCAGTAGGCGAAGTTCGAGTCGGCCGCGGCATCGAGGCGACGCGGGTTGACCGGATCGCTGATGTCCAGCAGCAGGCCATGCCCTTCGCAGGCGCCACCGGCCAAGCCCAGCGCCGGATACACCGTGATGTCGTGGCACTGCGAACGCTCGGACACCGCGCCCGGATTGCCACCGGGTGCTGCGGCGAAGAGTCGATTCACCGAGTTCTGGACGGCGGCGCGGGCGGCCGTGCTGTCGGCGCCATTGGCAGCCGTGCGACCGCCCGCCTTGGCGATGCTGTCCAGCAGCGGACGCACGAGTTGCGGCGGCACCACCATGTCCATCCCTGACTGCGGGTTGCGGGCAATGAAGGCACCGCGGCCGCGGGCGGCGGCCAGTTGTGTGGCCTGCTGCTCCTTGTCGGCATCCGACAGGCCGTGACGCGGTACGTCGCTCAGGCCGGCGAAGATGTTCGCGCGGCCGACCACCGCCGCCTTGGACGGATCGGCGAGCGGCACCTTGATGATCTCGATGCGCAGACGCGACGAGTTCGGATCGTCGCTGGCGACGTCACCGGCACAGCCGGCCAGCTCGGCAGCAGGGCGAATGCCCGACGAGCCGGACACGTAGATGTACACGTTCGCCTTGTCCTTCGGATCCTCGAGCACCGTGTGCGTGTGCGAGCCGCGGCAGGTCTGCACGTTGGCCACCAGCTTCGGCGACTTGATGTCACTGATGTCGAACACGCGCACACCGCGCATCCGGATCGGGCTCACCGTCTCCTGCACACCACCGGGCATGCAGTCGGTGCGTCCGTTGTTGGCCTCGGCCGACATGAACATCAGGTTGCGATACACCGAGATGTCGTTCTGTGATGCCGGGCAGCTGTACGCCGTGACCAGCACCGGCTTGGCCGGATCGCTGATGTCCCAGATCACCGGGCCATTGTAGTTACCCTGGATGGCGTACTTGCCCGTGAAGGCGAGGTCGGAGTTGGTGATGCCGAGGAAGCCCGGTGGCGATACGGCCCTCGCCGTCACGCGGAGGTTCGACGCCAGTTCCTGTGCGTCGAACAGACCGGCCTTCATGTTGTTGCGCGGGTCGCGCGACCAATCGGCCTGTGCGCTCGGCTTGGGTGCGGTATCCGGCTTCGGCGCGGCGCTGGCGCAGGCAGTGAGCCCGGCGAGTGCGGCCAGAGCTGCCAGCTGACCGACGCGGGCGCCAGCGGCGCCGGATCGATCTCGGGAAGACAGGAACATCAGTGAACCTCGGGGTTGGTGAACGTGGAGCGACAGAACGACGGGCATAACCCGGACAACACCATCACGGCGACGGGGGAACCTCTCCCATTTCCAGCAGCATGGTCAGCATCCGCTTGATCTCGGTGGACTGATCCACCTCGACGTCGGCGGCGAACTTGAAGATCGTCTCGTCCTGTCCGGCGCCGGTGGCGCTGAACAGGTCACGCACCATCGAGACGGCACCGCGGTGGTGCTGCATCATGAAGATCAGGAACAGCTTGTCGAACTCGCGCCCGCGGGCGACGTCGAGCTCCTTGAGTTGCGCATCGGTCAGCATGCCGGGCATGGCGCCCATGCCGCCCATGTCGTGCCCGGCGTGCGTCATGTCGTGTCCGGCCTGTTCTCCACCGGCGGCTGGCGCAGCCTTGGCACTGCGCACCGTACCATTGGAATCCACCACCATCGCATCCTGATTGCGGTCACGCAGCCAGTGCTGCATCAGGTTGATCTCGTCGGTCTGCGCATTGATGATGCGTGCGGTGAGCCGCTGCACCGCCGGTGAGGCGCCGTGCGTGGGGGCCCAGCGCGAGATCAGGATGGCCTGGGCATGATGGTGGATCATGCCGTTCATGAAGTCGATGTCGGCTTTCGTGTACGGGTAGCGCAGCGAGTCGGCGCGTGCCCGCGCCGTGGCGCCGGCCTGCCCCATCACGAATTCCGAGCGCGGGGCCGGTGCGGCGCTGGCGCAGCCCGCCAGAAGCAGGGCGGAGCCGAGCGCGACGTGTGCGAGTCGTGAAGCAGTCATGCAGTCCGTTCGATCGACATGGAGAATTCAGCAGTCGGCGGGTCCAACCGAGAAATCTACCGAGAGGCGGTCGGAACCGCTCTCCGTGGCGCGCCGAACTTCGACTCCCTGCTTACGCGGCAGGGTTGCCTGACGCTTGGGACGAAGGATTAGCAGTTCGTTACGGTCAGTCGGTGGCGCGTAGAGCCGGTGTCACGCGGTGGGGGCGGCCGTCACCTTCCGTGACGAGCCGAGACGGCTCCTGATCAGCCAACCTCATCTGTACCGGATGCCGTTGCTTCGTTTAGTCGTTCGCAGCGTCGTAGCTCTGCTCTGCACGGTCAGCACCGCTGCGGCCCAGGACTGGCGCGAAACCGCGACCCACCTCGGCAGCTCCGCCCGGGTGCTGCTGGTTGGCACGCGCCCGGAGGATGCCGACAACGCGCTCCTCGCCTGGCTCAGCCAGGGGCGGCATGTCCAGACGGCGTACCTCTCGCTGACCCGTGGTGAAGCCGGCGCGAACGTCCTCGGCAGCGAACGCGGGCCGACGCTGGCCGTGGTCCGGACCGCCGAGGTGCTGGCCGAACGGCAGCGCGACGGGGCGCGGCAGTACTTCACGCGCGCATTCGACTTCGGGGCGGTGGACGCCGACAGTGTCGTGGCACGGGAGTGGCCGCGCGACTCACTCCTGCCCGAGCTGGTGTCGGT
>JANOCB010000014.1:0-9671 GCA_031411975.1 Gemmatimonadaceae bacterium | reverse complement strand
CGCCAAGAAGAAGCAGCACGTGATCCTGTTGAAGGAAGTGAAGTACCGGCCCGGGATCGAGGAGCACGACTTCGAGACGAAGACGCGCCACGCCCGCCGGTTCCTGGAGGAAGGCAACAAGGTGAAGGTCACGCTGATGTTCCGTGGCCGGCAGATCGCGCACCCGGAACTCGGGAAGGCGGTCGTCGACCGGGTAGCCCAGCAACTCACCGACATTGCCAAGGTCGAGACGGACGCCAAGCTGGAAGGCAAGGCGCTGACGATGATCCTGGCACCACGATAGGCACGCAGGGAGACCCATGCCGAAGATGAAGACCCACACCGGCGCCGCAAAGCGCTTCTCCGTGACGGGTACGGGGAAGGTGAAGCGCCGGAAGGCTTACAAGAGCCATATCCTGACCAAGAAGTCGCAGAAGCGGAAGCGCAAGCTCCGTAAGGGCACGATCATCGAAACCACCGGGGAGGCGAAGCGCATGCGTCGTCTCATCCAGGCTTAAGGGGAGACCGAGATGCCTCGCGTACGCAGTAATCCGGTCCGCCTGAAGCGGAAGAAGCAGATCATGAAGGCCGCGCGCGGCGCATTCGGCGCGCGCAGCAAGACGTGGAAGGCCGCCAAGGAAACCGTCGAGCGTGGCTGGCGGTACGCCTACCGCGACCGCAAGAACAAGAAGCGCGAATTCCGTCGCCTCTGGATCATGCGAATCAACGCGGCGGCCCGTCAGCACGACATGTCGTACAGCGTCTTCATCTGTGGCCTCGAGAAGTCGGGCATCGAGATCGATCGCAAGATCCTCGCGGAGCTCGCCGTCAATGATCCGGCGGCCTTTGCCATGATCGCTGAACAGGTCCGTACCGCGCTCGCCGCGGCGTGACGGTTGGCCGGGTTGTTCCCGGCACCCTGATCCGCTTGCTTCGTGCGGCGGCAGTGCGACCTCGCGTCCACTGCCGCCGTTTGCGTTTCTCCGACTCTCCCCACCTCGGATTTCCCCGCCGGTGACCACTCTCGCTGAACTCCTCACCTGCGCTGATGCCATCGCGCGCGACGGGACGGCGCTCATTCACGCTGCCTCGACCCGCGACGCGCTCGACGCCGCGCGCATTGCGCTGCTCGGCCGCAAGCAGGGTCAGCTCACGTCGCTGATGGCCATGCTCGCCGCCCTGCCTGCCGACGATCGTCGCGCGGCGGGGGCGGCCGTCAACGCCACCAAGCAGACGCTCGAACTCACGTTCGCCACCGCCGAAGCCGCGCTCGGTCCGGCACCCGATGGATCGCGCCCCGACGACCTCACGATGCCCGCGCGCGGCGTGTGGACGGGAGCGGTGCATCCGGTCTCCGCGGTCATCGACGAGATTGCGTCGATCTTCCGGGAGCTGGGGTTCACGATCGCCCTCGGTCCCGAGGCCGAGACGGAGTGGTACAACTTCGGCGCGCTCAACTTCCCGCCCGACCATCCGGCGATGGAGGCGCACGACACCCTCTATCTCAGCGACGACACGGTGCTGCGCACCCACACGTCGCCGGTCCAGGTGCGGACGCTGCAGACCTACACGCCGCCGATCCGCATTCTCTGCCCGGGCACGGTGTACCGTCGCGACTTCTTCGATGCGACACATGCACCGAGCTTCATGCAGATCGAAGGGCTGTGCATCGATGAAGGCGTCAGCTTCGTCGACCTGAAGGCCACGCTGAGCGAATTCGCGCGGCGCTTCTATTCGGGGTCGAGCCGTGTGCGACTGCGCCCGAGTTACTTCCCCTTCGTCGAACCCGGTGCCGAGATGGACGTCGAAGTCGACCTCGGCGACGGCAAGGGCCGGCGCTGGATCGAGATTCTCGGCTGTGGCATGGTGCATCCGAACGTGCTCGATGCAGCCGGGATCGACAGTGAGAAGTACAGCGGCTGGGCCTTCGGCATGGGTCCCGCGCGCATCGCCATGTCGCGGCACAAGCTCCCCGACATCCGCCTGTTGTACGACGCCGACGTCCGTTTCCTGGAGCAGTTCGCCCGATGATCGTTTCGCATGAATGGCTGCGCGGCTTCGCGCCGCACGACAAGAGCGCACACGAGATCGGCGAGCTGCTGAACAACCACGCCGTCACGCTCGATGGGCTCGAGTCGCTGCGCAACGACATCGCGCCGATCGTCGTTGGCCTGGTGGTGGAATGCGCACCACACCCTGACTCGGATCACCTCTCGGTCACGAAGGTGGACGATGGCAGCGGCACGCTGCTCGACGTGGTCTGCGGTGCTCCGAACGTCACCGCCGGCGTGAAGTATCCCTTCGCCCGCAGCGGCACGACGATGCCGGATGGCCTGCTGATCCAGAAGCGCAAGATTCGTGGACAGACCTCGAACGGGATGTTGTGCTCGGCGCGTGAGCTGAAGCTGAGTCAGGAGCATGACGGCATCCTGCCGCTGTCCACCGACGCGGCACCGGGAACGCCGATCCTGCAGGTGCTGGGTGACGTGGGCGATGCGCAGCTCAACCTCGATGTGCTGCCGAATCGACCGGACCTGCTCTCGCATCGTGGCCTCGCGCGCGAAGTGTGCGCACTGACCGGCGTGACGCCCGCACTCGCCGATCTGTCGTCGGCGGACCGCGATGTCGTGGCGGCCGCGCCGGTCGTCCGTGGCGAGACGAGCGCATCGCTCGACGGCGTCACGGTGCGAATCGACGACCGCGAGAGCTGCCCGCGCTATCAGGGCATCGTGATCCGTGGCGCGACCGTGGGGCCCAGCCCCGACTGGCTTCGAGCGACGCTCGAAGCGGCCGGCTCCCGCTCGATCAACAACATCGTCGATGCGACGAACTACGTGCTGCTCGGGCTCGGTCAGCCGGTGCATGCGTTCGACCTGCACCGACTCACCGATCAGACCATCGTAGTGCGTCCCACCACCGACGGTGAGCGGATCGTGACGCTCGATGGCACCGATCGCGCCGTGGCCACGGGTACGACGATGATCTGCGATGGTGCACGTCCGGTGGCCATTGCCGGCGTGATGGGTGGTCGTGACAGCGAGGTCAACGACACGACGACCGACATCCTCCTCGAAGTGGCGAACTTCTCAGCGCGTTTCGTCCGTCGGGTGCGCAAGGCCGTCGGGCTGATCACCGACGCGAGCTACCGCTACGAACGGGGGATCGACGATGGCTCGTCGCCCGATGCGGCCCTGCACTGCGCTGCGCTGATCACACGCGTGGCAGGTGGACGCGTGACGGCGCGCATCGATGTGGGATCGGAGCCTGTTGCGCGCGCCGCCGTGATGCTGCGACCGTCACGGGTGACGAAGTTGCTCGGCGAGCCGGTGGCGACGGATGAGATCGTGCGGGTGCTGGGCGCGCTCGGCTGCACGGTGGAGCGGGCCGCCGAGGACTCGCTGCGCGTCACGCCGCCGTCGTGGCGTCAGGACCTCGGGCTCGAAGTGGATCTGATCGAGGAAGTGGTGCGCATCCGTGGATTCGACTCGTTGCCGGACGAACTCCGGGCGTTCCGGCCAGGCACCGTGCCGGATCATCCGCTGCATCTGGCCGAGTTGCGCCTGCGCGAACACCTCGTGGGGCGAGGTCTGTACGAGACGCGAGCCATGCCGTTCACGAGCGATGCCGCGTCGGGCAGTCGCGTCCGGAATCCCCTCGCCGAGGACGAACCGTTCCTGCGGGCCTCGATTCTCGATACGCTTGCCCGCCGTGCCGAATACAACCTGAACCGCATGGAGGGCGACCTCCGGCTGTTCGAGGTCGGGCACGTGTTCCTGCCATCTGGCGGCGATCGACTGCCCCGTGAAGAAGTGCGTGTCGGTGCGCTGCTGCTCGGCAAGCGTCGGCCGCCGCACTTCTCCGATCCCGACCCCGCGCCGTTCGACGCGTGGGACGCCAAGTCGCTCGCAGAATCCATGGCGCGCGTGGCGTTTCCCGGCGCGGTGATTACGCTGCATCCCACTGTCACCGGCCCCCTCTGGCGGGTGCAGGCCGACGGAGCCGATGTTGGATTCGTGGGCAAAGTGTCGCTGGATCGACCCGTCTGGGCTGCGGAAGCGTTCGGCGTGGAACTCACGCTGGGGCTGATGTCATCCGCCGACGTCGCTCCCGCAGGCCAGCATGCACCGGCACTGCCAGCCCATCGCTCGCCTTCCGGACCGCATGTCGTGTATCGTACCATTGCCGTGATGCCGGCGGCCGGGTTCGACCTTGCGCTGCTGCTCCCCTCTGGTGTGTGTGCAGCCGATGTGGAAGGGGTGTTGCGGCGCGAGAGTGGTGAACTGCTCGAGTCCCTGCACGTGTTCGACGAGTACAGGGGAGACCGGCTGCCCGCCGGGGTACGAAGCGTCGGCTGGCGGCTGCAATTCCGGCATCCGGACCGCACGCTGCGCGACAAGGAGCTCGACGGACGTCGAGGCAAGCTCGTCTCCGCACTGCAGCGAGAATTGGGGGTAACTGTCCGTGGCTGAACAGCGAGGGCTCGTCATCGATGCCGCCGATGAGATCACGGCGCTCGTCCGCGCACTGGGCGAGGAGTTGTCGGTCTTCCGTCAGCGCGCGCTCAAGGCCGAGGCCCGGGTCAAGGAACTCGAGGCGGCAGGCGGGGCCGATCTGGTCGAGCTGACCAAGCGGATTGCCCAGTTGGAAGGGGAGAACCAGGCGCTGCAGACCCGCATCGACAGCGCCACGGAGCGGACGGAAGGGTTGCTGGATCGGGTTCGCTTCACGCGGCAGCAGACCGAGAGCGCCGGAGAGTCGCGATGAGCAGCGATGGATTTACGCCCGTGAAGGTGTCCGTCGCAGGCGAAGAGGTGACGATCCGGTCGGAACAGCCGGCGGAACATTCGATCGCCGTGGCGCGGCACGTCGACCTTTCGATCCGGCGGATTCAGGAGGCGTCGCCGCTGGTGGACACCGGCAAGGCCGCCATTCTGGCAGCGCTTCAGATCGCCGACGAGCTCTTCCGCACCCGTGCCGACGGCGAGCGCGGATCGGAACGGCTGGAGATGACGATGGAGGAGATTCGACGGATGTTGCCCCCCGCCAAGCGCTCTGTCGGGCGTTGACCGACAGTTCCGGTCGGCGCTCCGTTGCGACGCGCTGATCGGCCCGGTACCTTCCCGGGGTCACCCGATGCGCACGTAGGTGCCTGTCCCCGCTTGGGTTAGCCATGTTCACCGCACGCCTTCGGGCCTGTGGCATGACACCGCTGACCCACCGGGGCCTGCCTGCTGTGCGGCATCGCCGGGGCTCCCAAAGACCGCGGTTCACCGCGCTGGAGACATAGATCGTGTCACAGAATATTTTGACGGCCGCACTCGGCGCGTTTGCGCTCGTCGCGGCCGGTTTGTCGTTCGTGCTGGGTCGAAGGGCAGGCAGTGCCGGAGAGCTGGCGCGGCAGCAGGCAGCGCGCGCCACCGCAGAGGAGGAGCGTCGCCGCCTGATCGGCGAGGGTGAGCGCGAGGCGGAATCGCTGCGCAAGGCCGCCGTGCTCTCCGGGAAGGAAGAAGTCATGAAGCACCGCGAGAGCTGGGAAGCCGAAGCGCGCAAACGCCGAGACGATCTGGTGTCCGACGAGCGCAAGCTCGTCGAGCGTGAGACAGGACTCGAGCGGCGCGTCGAGTCCGTCGAATCGCGCGATCGCGACATGGGGAAGCGGGCCAGCGAAATGGGCCGTCGCGAGAAGTTGGTCGCCGACCGCCAAACCGAACTCGAGCAATTGCTCGCCAGCGAACGTTCCCGCCTCGAAAGCCTGGCCGGCTTGAGTGCGGCCGAAGCGAAGCTGGAGCTGATTCGCCGTCTCGAGGAGGAGGCGCACGCCGATGCGGCGAACCGTCTCCGTGAAATCCGCGAATCAGCGCGCCGCAACGCCGACCGCGAGGCGAAGAAGATCGTCGCGCTGGCCATCCAGCGGATCGCCGCCGAACACACCGCGGAGACGACCGTGTCGGCGGTGTCGCTCCCGAATGACGAGATGAAGGGTCGGATCATCGGACGCGAGGGCCGGAACATCCGGGCCTTCGAGTTGGCCACGGGGGTGGACGTCATCATCGACGACACCCCGGACACGGTGGTCGTGAGCTGCTTCGACCCGGTGCGGCGCGAGGTCGGACGGCTGGCGCTCGAGAAGCTCGTCGCCGACGGCCGCATTCATCCCGGTCGGATCGAAGAGGTCGTCGCGAAGTCGAAGAAGGAAGTCGAGGTCGCGATCGTCGAGACCGGCGAGACCGCGGCGTACGAGGCGGGGGTGGCCGGACTGCACCCCGAGATCATCAAGCTCATCGGCCGCATGAAGTGGCGGACGAGCTACGGACAGAACATCCTGTCGCACTCGGTCGAGGTGGCCTGGCTGGCCGGGATCATGGCGGCCGAACTCGGGCTCGACGTCGCCATGACCAAGCGGGCGGCGCTGTTGCACGACATCGGCAAGGTGCTCACGCACGAACACGAAGGCACCCACGTGCAGCTCGGCGTGGAAGTGGCCACGCGCTACGGCGAGAACCCGCTGGTCGTCAACGCCATTGCCGCGCACCATGACGACGTGCCGCACGAGACCGAGATGAGTGTCCTCGTGCAGGCGGCCGACGCCATCAGCGGTTCGCGCCCAGGGGCGCGCCGCGAGGCGTTCGAGACGTATGTGAAACGGCTCGAAGGCATCGAGAAGATCGCCAGCAGCTATCGCGGTGTGGAGCGGGTGTTCGCCATTCAGGCAGGGCGTGAGGTGCGCGTGATCGTGACGCCTGATCAGGTGGACGACGTGCGCATGCAGACGCTCACCGAGGAGATCGCGCGCCGCATCGAGGCCGAACTCCAGTATCCGGGGCAGATCCGCGTCGTCGCGATTCGCGAAACGCGAACGGTGGACTATGCCCGCTGAGTTGCTCGACGGCGTTGCCCTCGCCCGTGCAATCCGCGACGAGGTCGCGGAGGCCGTGACGGTGCAGAAGGCCCGTGGCGTCGTGCCGGGGCTCGCCGTCGTGCTCGTCGGCGACGACCCGGCCAGTACGGTGTACGTGCGCAACAAGGGTCGCGCGTGCGAGGAGGCCGGGATGCATTCCGTGACGATCCGGATGCCGGCCACCACCTCGCAGGCTGAGCTGCTCGCGGTGGTGGACCAGCTGAATACGGATCCCGCGATTCATGGCATGCTCGTGCAGATGCCGTTGCCGACGCAGTGCAATGCCGACGAAGTGATTCGTCGCATCGATCCGGCGAAGGACGTGGACGGGTTCCATCCGATCAATGCCGGCAAGCTGATCATCGGCGAGAAGGATGGTTTCGCACCGTGCACGCCGGCCGGCGTGATGGAGCTCCTGAAGCGCTACCACGTGCCGACGGCTGGCGCGGAGGTGGTGATCATCGGCCGCTCGAACATCGTGGGCAAGCCGATGGCGAGTCTGCTGGTGCAGCCCGGGGTCGATGCGACGGTGACGATCTGTCACAGCCGAACGAAGCACCTGGCGGTGCACACCCGTCGTGCGGACATCCTCATCGCGGCCATCGGTCGTGCCAAGTTCGTGACGGCCGACATGGTGAAGCCCGGCGCGACGGTGATCGACGTCGGCATCAACCGCATCGACGAGCCCCGCGCGAAGAATGGCTACGTCCTCGCGGGTGACGTCGACTTTGCGCCGGTGCGCGACGTGGCCGGAAAGATCACGCCCGTGCCGGGTGGTGTCGGTCCGCTGACGATCGCCATGCTGCTCAGGAGCACCCTCGTCGCTGCGTCGCGGGTGCCGGTCGCGTGAGCGGTACGCAGGGCAACTGGTTCGATGAACCGGCTCCAGCGGCGTATCCCGGTGAATCGCCGGAAACGGCGCTCGCGATCACCACGCTCACGCGCGCGGCCAAGGACGTGATCGAGGGCGCGTTCACGCCGCTGTGGGTGCGCGGTGAGATCAGCGACTTCAAGTCGCACCGCAATGGGCACTGGTACTTCTCGCTGCGCGATGCCGAGGCCCGTGTGCGCTGCGTGATGTGGCGCACCGACGTGCAGCGCGCGCCGACCAAGCCGACGGATGGCATGCTGGTCACGGCCCTCGGGCAGATGACCGTGTACACGACCGGCGGCGATCTGCAGCTGCGTGTGATGCGACTGGGCGCCGAGGGCGATGGCCTCTGGCGGAAGGCCCTCGAAGAGACGCTGACGCGCCTGCGCAACGACGGACTGCTGGATGAGGAGCGCAAGCGCCCGCTGCCACGACTGCCGAAGGTCGTCGCCGTGGTGACCAGTCCTGACGGTGCGGCGCTGCACGACATCCGGGCCGTCGCCGAACGGCGCTGTGCCAGTGTGCAACTCGTGCTGGTGCCCGCCAAGGTGCAGGGCGAGGGCACCGCGGAGGAGCTGGTGCGGGCGATGGCGCTGATCGAGCGATGGGGCGGGGCCGATGTCGTGATCATCGGCCGCGGCGGTGGTGCGCGTGAAGACCTGTGGGCGTTCAACGACGAGCGCGTCGCGCGTGCGATTGCGGCCTGTTCGGTGCCGGTGATCTCGGCGGTGGGACACGAAGTCGATACGACGGTGGTCGATCTGGTAGCCGACGTCCGTGCGGCGACGCCTTCTGCGGCCGCAGAAGCTGCCGTGCCGGATCGCGATGCATTGCTGCGCGAGGTGGCGTCGCTGCACGGACGGCTCGTGTCGTCGACGACGCGGGTGGTGCAGCGTCGGCGTCAGCTCGTGTCCGGCATTGGCGGGCGATTCGCGGCGGGAGCGCGGGGCCTGGCGTCGCTCGAGCAGGCGCGACTGCGCGCGTTCGGGGCTGCCATGGCCACACATGCCCGTGGCGCACTGCTGCGAAAGCACGCCCGGGTCGACCGTCTCGCGCCGGCGCTGCAGGCGTTCCCGACCGCCGTGCTGGCACCACGGCAGGGCGCACTGGCGGCGCTGGCCGGGCGTCTCGACGCCCTGAGCCCGCTGGCCACGCTGGGCCGGGGTTACGCGGTGGCTCGGTCGCTCGACGGGCGGGCGATGGCCAGTGTGCAGGAGTTCACGCCAGGGCAACCGTTCGACGTGCTGCTGGCCGATGGCGCAGTTCGGGCGACGGTAACGGCGCGCCGCTCTGGCGCGCCTCTGGATGCCGTGACAGCATTGGAGGGAGGAGCTTCAGATGACATATGAAGAGTCGGTGCAGCGATTGCAGGCCATCGTGACGGAACTGGAAGGGGACCGGCTTCCGCTGGCGCAGGCGCTGGCCCTGTTCGAGGAGGGCGTTGCGCGGCTGCGCGAGGCCACGGCGGCGTTGTCGGAAGCGGACACCCGGGTGCAACAGCTGGTCGAATCCATCGATGGGAGCCTTGCCGTTGCCGATCAACACCGCTGAAGCCACAGACCTCACCTTCCGCGCCGAACGCGCGGCGGTGGCGTCGGCGCTGACCGGGTTCTGCGACACGTACCTCGTCGATGCCCCCGGCGCCGTGGGTTCCGCGATTCGCTACAGCCTGCTCGGCGAGGGCAAGCGGCTGCGCGCGGTGCTGGTGAGCGCGGCCTACACGGCGGCCGGCGGCTCCGGTGACGTCAGTGCCTTGGCGGCGGCCGTGGAAGTGGTGCACGCCTATTCACTCGTGCACGACGATCTCCCGTGCATGGATGACGACGACATGCGTCGTGGTCGGCCCACGACACACATCGTCTACGGGGTGCCTGTGGCCACGTCAGCCGGTCTCGCGATGGTGCCGCTGGCAGCCCGGACGGC
>JANOCB010000013.1:0-1818 GCA_031411975.1 Gemmatimonadaceae bacterium | reverse complement strand
AGTCAGGCCCTGCTGGCCGAGGGTGTGTTCGTGACCGGCTTCGGCTTCCCGGTGGTGCCCAAGGGCGAAGCGCGGGTGCGCTGCCAGATCTCCTCGGCGCACACGCGCGAGGATCTGGAGTTCGCGGTACGGGCGTTCGTGCAGGCCGGCGACGCGCTCGGCATCCGTGGCCAGGCGCACGGCTGATCTGCCTCGGCGGCAACGGCAACGGCCAAACGCAAAGACGCAAAGGCGCAGAGGCGCAAAGGCGCAGAGGCGCAAAACGGAAAAAGCAGAGGGGAACTGCGCTCGTCGGTGTCACGTCCTGATTAGCGTCTACACGTTCTCCGAAGGAGACGTGGCCCCATGAATCGTTCGTTCCATCATTACAGTCCAGAGTTGAAGCAGCGGCTGGTCGCCGAGCTCGAGGCGGGCCAGCTGACGCTGCGGGAGGCGGCCCAGGATGCGCGAACGACCGTCGCCATGGTGCGCACCTGGCTCGACGAGTATGGCCAATACAAGCCGAAACGCGATGTGGTGGAGGTCGTGATGCGGAGTGAACAGGAGCGGATCGCCGCGCTCGAGCGGGCGCTGGCCGAGGCGCATCTCAAGCTGCAGGTGTACGACGAGCTGATCACGCAGGCGAACAAGCGGTACAAGACGGATCTAAAAAAAGCTTTGGTACGCCACCGCTGACGCCATCAGCACTCGGGACGACGGTCCGGCCGTCGGCGCCGTCTGCCGCACCCTCGGGGTCACCCGCGATGCCTTCTACAAGCGCCAGCGCCGCACCGGCGCCACGACGACGGCGGACGACATAGTGCTGGCCGACGTTGCCGCTGAGCGCGCGGTGCTGCCACGGCTGGGCACGCGGAAGCTGCACGACGCGCTCGCCCGCCGGGGCGTCCGCGTGGGGCGCGATCACTTGTTCACGCTCCTCCGCGCGGCGGGGGAGCTGGTGCCCCGGAAACGCCGCGGCACGCAGACGACCTACTCGCAGCACGGCTACGCCGTGGCGCCCAATCTGCTGGCGACGATGCCGATCACCGCCCCCCGCCAGGCGGTCGTCAGTGACATCACGTACCTGTCGCTGGCCGGGGGCACCTTCGCCTACCTCTTCCTCGTCACGGTTCGGGCGTCGCGCCACATCGTCGGCTGGCACCTCAGCCGCGACCTCTCCCATTACGCGGCGCTGCACGCCTTGGCCATGGCGCAGCAGGTCCTCGGCGACTGTACCGGCATCGTCCATCACTCCGACCGTGGCACGCAATACTGCTGTCATGCGTACCGCGCGCAGCTGCACGCCACGCGCATGCTGCCGAGCATGACCGATGGCGCCCACTGCTATCAGAACGCCGTCGCCGAACGCGTCAACGGCATCCTGAAGGACGAATTCGACCTCGACGCGCGCTTCCCCACCGTGACGGATGCGCAGGCGGCCGTCGCCTCCGCGATCCATCGCTACAACACCATCCGCCGGCACTCGAGTCTCGACCTCAACACCCCGCACGCGGTCTTCTATGCGGCGGCTTAGCCGTCACCGCGTGCATCACCGGTGTAGACACATTTTAGGACTAGACATCCCCTCTGTCTTTGGCTGTTGTACGTCTCTGATCCGATGCGGCGAGGCACGGTACAGCGTGCCGTTTTGCGCCTCTGCGCCTTTGCGTCTTTGCGTTAGGCAGTTCGCGGTTCGCAGTCCCGCAGCAGGGGCGAACCGGATCAGGGCCGGAAGCCGCCGTCGTTGTCGATGAAGCAGCGGGCGGTCGTCCACGCGCCGTTCTTCTTTTCGATCACCGACCGCAGCTCGGCGCGGAACGACCGGCCGGAGGCGTCGTC
>JANOCB010000012.1:0-52607 GCA_031411975.1 Gemmatimonadaceae bacterium | reverse complement strand
GCGGATCGACGGTCGCATGAACGACGCCCTCGTCACGACGGACGCCGACGTGCGTCACGGCTTCAGTCGTGACGCGTCGGGCCTCGAGATGATCCCCGACGCCGTCGCGCGTCCGGTGACGAGTGCGGAAGTCGTGGCGCTGCTGGCAGCAGCGCAGCGCGATCGCACACCGGTCACCGCAGCGGGTGGCCAGACCAGCACGACCGCCGCCTCGCTCACCGATCGTGGCATGTTGTTGTCATTGCGCGGACTGACCGGCATTCGGGACCTCGATGACACGAACGGCACCGTGCGCGTGGCACCGGGGTCGCTCCTCGGCCCGCTGAAGCGTGAGTTGGCGGCAGCGGGTTGGCTGCTCGCGCCGGATCCGACCAGCGAGGAAGATTGCACCGTCGGTGGTGCGATCGCCTGCAACGCGTCGGGTGCACGGTCGCTGCGCTACGGTGCCACGCGTGCGCACGTGCGCGGGCTCACCGTGGCGCTGATGAATGGTGAGGTGCTTGAACTGCGCCGACCGTCGCTGGAAAAGAACACCGTCGGGTACGCCCCGGTCCACGATCTGGTGGACTGGTTCATCGGCAGCGAAGGGACGCTGGGTGTGATTCTGGAGGCCGAGTTGTCGTTGCTGCCCCTGCCCGCATGGGTCACGGGGCTGAGCATTCCCTTCCCCGCCGAGCGTGATGCGCTTGCGTTCGTGGTGGCGGCGCGACAGATGCCGGCGTTGGCACCGCGCTGCCTGGAGTTCCTCGATGCCGGTGCGTTTGCAATTGCGCGTACGGCAGCGACGGATGCTGGATGGGCACCTGGCGCACAGGCACTCATCTACACGGAGTTGAGCGGCCGTGACGCCGAGGAGCCTGATCTCGAGGCGTGGCTGGCGCTGGCGGCGGCCCACGGCGCGTTGGACGACGACATCCGTGTGTACGACGGTGAGGCGGCGCTGCGCGATGCGCGCCGGCTGCGCCACGCGGTCCCGGCCACGATGCACGAGCGGGCAGCGCCGTATCGTGCCGCCGGTGGCCGGCGCGTTTCCACCGACTGGGCCGTTCCGTACGATCGTCTCGGCGAGGCGCTGGCAGCGTCACGACACGCCGTGGAGGTTCGTGGCCTGATGCAGCCCGTGACCTTCGGTCATGCGGGCAACGGGCATCCGCACCAGAACTTCGTCGCGCGTGACCGTGCAGAACTGGAGCGCATCACGGATGCGGTGAGCGCCACGTTGCGCGAGGTGATCGCACTCGGCGGCACGGTGGCCGCCGAACATGGCATCGGCAAGATCAAGTCACGCTGGGTGCCGCTGCAGATGTCGTCCACCCAGCGTGGGATGATGCGCGCCATCAAGCGGGAGCTCGATCCGCACAACCTCCTGGCGCAGGGGAACATCCTGTGACGTATTTCCGGTCGGTGATCCTCGACGTGGATTCGACGGTGTCAGCGGTCGAAGGCATCGACTGGCTGGCGGCGCGTCGTGACGCCGACGTGGCGAAAACCGTGATGGCACTCACGAACGATGCCATGGACGCACGGGTATCGCTCGATGAGGTGTACGCGCGTCGCCTCCAGATCATTCGCCCCACGCGCGACGAGATCCGCGCACTCGGGGGGGCCTACATCGCGCACGCGTTGCCCGGTGTCCGTGAAGCCGTCAGCGTCTGGCGCGAGGCTGGCGTGCGCGTCCTGCTCGTCAGCGGTGGTCTGCGCGATGCAATCCTGCCGCTGGCGCTCTGGCTTGGGGTGCCGTGGCGCGATGTCCACGCCGTGGAGGTGACGTACGATGCCGATGGCGTCGTGTCGGGCGTCGTCGGCGATGCGCCACTGGCGCGGAGCGGCGGCAAGCCGGAGGTGGTGCGTTCGCTTGCGCTCGAGGCGCCGGTGCTCGCCGTTGGTGACGGTGCGACGGATGCGGAGCTGACCACGGTGGTCGACCGATTCTTCGCGTTCACCGGCGTCGCACGACGCCCGGCCGTCGTGGCGCGCGCAGCAGGCGAAGTCCAGAGCTTTGCGCGACTGACACAAATCGTTCTCGGGACCTGATGCTCATCGACGGCACGTTTTTTCTTCCTGGTCCCACCGAAGTGCGGCCCGAAATCCTGCAGGAGATGTCGCGGCCGATGCTGCCGCATCGCAGCGCCGCGTTCGAGGCGGTGTATGCGCGCTGCGATGCGGGGCTCCGTTCCATCTTCCGGACCAGCCGGCCGGTCTACATCGCCTCGGCGTCGGCGACGGGGCTGATGGAAGGCGCCATCCGGTGCGCACCATCGGGCACGGTGTTGTCGCTGGTCAACGGCGCCTTCTCAGAACGGTTTGCGCAGGTGGCCATGAGTTGCGGCCGCACCGTCGTCCGGGACGACGTGGCCCTCGGGATGCACCACATGCCGGAGCAGGTTGCGTCACTGCTCGCGCACACGGGTGCTCGCGTGGTGACACTCACACATTCGGAGACGTCCACTGGTGCGATGAATGACATCGAGGGCATCACGCGCGCGGTGCATGCGCACGATGCCGTGATTCTCGTGGACAGTGTCACGGGCCTCGCTGGCGCACCACTCGAGACCGACGCGTGGGGGCTGGACTTTGCCTTCACCGGGTCGCAGAAAGCGCTCGCGCTGCCTCCCGGCCTGGCGCTCGGTGTGGCCAGCCAGCGGTTCATCGATGCGGCGGCGGGCAATACCGATCGTGGGACGTATTTCGATCTGGTCGAATTCGAGAAGTACGCGCTCAAGAGCCAGACGCCGAACACGCCGGCCATCTCGTTGTTCTATGCGCTCGCCGCCCAGGTCGAGGCCATCGCGGTGGAAGGGATCGACGCCCGGTGGGCGCGGCATCGGGAGATGCAGGCGATCACCGTGGCGTGGGTTGCGACGCTCGCGGCGGAGATCGACCCCGCGTTCACTGTGTTGGCACCGGAATCGGGACGGTCACCCACGGTGACCTGCGTCACCCTGCCCTCCGCACTGACCGGCGGCGCGGTGGCGGCTGCCACTGCCGAGCGAGGTTACGTCATCGGCGCGGGTTACGGTGCATTGCGCGACCGCACCTTCCGCATCGGGCACATGGGTGATCACACGCCACACGGGTTGGTGCACTGCCTGCAGGCCGTGCGCGACGCGATCCAGTCGCTGCGCGCGTAGCCAACGGAATCAGGCGCCGTAGACGGGCCGCAGGATCGTCATCGCCTCATCCCACGAGCGCGCCATGTCCTCGACCGTGTGTGCCACGTCCGGCATGCGGCCGGATTGCGGTACACGGACGAGACGCTGGTGCAGGGCGCGCGCGGAGTGCGAGACACTGCGGAGCGGTGCCACGGCCGACTCGACCGGCTGGCCGTGCGATCCGAGCCAGGCGCAGACATCGGCGGCGAGTTCGAAAGCCGCACCACACTGGTGCAGCGTGGCAAAGGCCCAGCGCTGATAGTGGTCCTCATCGCCTCCGGCGAGCCACGCGCCGTGTGAGCGCAATGCCTCACCGAACGCACGCACGGGATTACGCGCCGGGATGCGAGTGCCATGCAGTCGCGCGAGGGCAACGCCGATCTGCAGCCGTTCGGCCGGCGTGCGTGCGCTCATCCGATCGAGCTTCACGATCCAGGCACTCGGTGGCAGCTGCGCACTGCCGATGCCAGCGGTGAGCAGCGCATCGAGGTCGCGCCCGCCAACCTCCGCGCCGGCGGCGCCATGCAGATAGCGCAGCTGGTGCGCGTGCCGATCGTATCCGGTTGCGGCGATCAGCGTCTTGACGTGCTGGCGCTGGTAGGTACTGCCGAGGAGTGCCGGCAGATGGAACTCATCGACCTCGACCAGCACCGCGTTCCCGCGGTCGAACTGCTCGACGAGATGGGCGAGCAGCGGCCGCCAGACGCAGAGGTCATCGAGGGCGATTCCGTACGCGGCCCACAGGTCCGCGCGCGACACATTCGTGAGGGTCCACTGGTCTCCCTCGAAGTCGGCGCAGAGGGTCTGGAGCAGGACGGGCGCCGGATCGAGTCCAAGGGTGTGCAGCAACTCGATCCAGACGTCGAGATGGCTGTTCGTCGCACTCCACACGCGCTCGCCATGATGCCAGGCATGCGGCCCTGGCCAGACGAGTCGGGAACTGCCAACGAATCCTGCCTGCACATCGACATCGGAACGCGCGGCCATGCGGACTTTCCACCCATGCATCCACGTCGTCGTGGATACGGAAGAACGGTGTTGTTCGGCACCCAGGCAGGCGAAGAGCGAACGTCGCTCGAACACTGCAGGAACGATCCATCGCACACAAGACGATCCGGCGACGCACCCGTATCAGCGCTGGCACAAAACGCTGCTGGCCACGGGCACCAAACAGCGTCCTCGACCTTTTCCAACATTACGGTTTGGTTATCCGCGGAACAACTGCTTGGCGCAGTGTGGCGACATCGCGCTCCAGAGTCGAGAGTCTGCCGAGCTGAGCCTTTGCAGACGTCTGCTGTGCGACGGTGGGCGCCTGATCGACCGCATCGATCTGCTCGAGGAGCTGCTGGATCTCTCCGGGCAGCCGCCGGTTGCCCGACGTGGACGGCGAACCCTGCTCCGCCGCCCGCCACTGCTCGAGGAGCCGCGCCCCCGGTGCCCCAGCCGACCCCGGAAGGGTCGCTATCAGGGTCCTGACCGTGTCGAGCGATGCCACGGCCGCTGCCGCCCGACCCAGGGCCCGGTGCAGGGCGCGCGCGGCCCCGAATTGCACCCGGTAGGTCGACTCCGAAGTCCGCTGCGACGGATCGGCCCGCAGTTGGAGTGCTTTCTCGACGACACGGCCATCCACGGTGAGCCGCACCCGGTAACGGCCCGGCGGGACCATCGGTCCCCTCGGTTCGGCTGGCGTATCCCCGAACGTGGCGGCGATCGGATAGCCGAGGTCGGCCGCGGGGGAGGTGGCGAGGCGCAGATCCCAGTGCAGGCGGTGCACCCCGGCGCTCGTCGAGACACGCATCTGCGGGCGGATCCAGTAGTCGGGAATGTTCCGGCCGGCGACGGGCAACTCGACCGGATCATCGTGGGCGTATCGACGAATGGGTTCGCCGGATGCCGTCAGGATCTCGACCGAGACGCGCTGCGCGCCGGTCGGCAGCACGTAGTCGATCGGCACACCATCCGGCGGATTGCTCCCCGATGGCTCCTCCTGCGGAATCGGTGTGTCGGTGTTCAGGTTGGCGCGGACACGCCACGCGAAGTCGCTGGTGAAGAGCATTGGCGCAGACGGCGCCGCGATCGGTGCACGTCGAAGCATCGAGATGTCGTCGAGAATCCAGAACGAGCGCCCATGCGTGGCGACGACGACATCGGCGTCCTTGATGACGAGGTCGCGGATCGAGGTTGCCGGCATGTTGCGGCGCAGTGACTGCCACTGCTCACCGTCGTCGCGAGACACGTACACCGCGCGCTCGGTGCCGGCGAACAGCAGGCCGCGTCGCAGCGGATCCTCACGCACGACGTTCACGATGCCACCATCCGGGATGCCGGCCACGATGCGCTGCCAGGTGCGCCCGCGATCCTTCGTGCGATAAATGTGCGGCCGCAGGTCATCGAGCCGGAACGTGTTCACCGCGGCATAGGCCACATTCGCATCGAAGTGCGACGCGTCGATGATCGAGATCTTCGACCAGGGCGCAAGACCCGGAGGGGTGACGTCGCTCCACGTCACGCCGCCATTGGACGTGACGTGAATCAGTCCATCGTCCGTCCCGACCCAGATCGTCCGCACGTCACGCGGTGAGGGCGCGATGGTATAGATGACCCCGCGGTGTGCTCCCTTCTCCGGATCGTCGGATGCGAAGCTCCCGAGGGTGGGCGGTGGTGTGTCGGTGCGCTGGCGGGTCAGGTCGGGCGAGCGTTGTGTCCACGATCGACCGCCGGTGCGCGTGGACCAGAGCACATTCGATGCAAAGAACAGCGTGGTCGAATCCGCCATCGAGAACACGACCGGCGCCGTGCGCACCACGCGGTAGCCCGGCTCACGTATCGGTTTCGGGCCGACCTGCTGCACCTGACCCGTACGGCGGTCGAAGCGCGTCACCTTGCCACCGTACACGATGTCCGGATCACGCGGGTCCGGCACGGCATAGCCGTACTCCTCGACACCGACCGGCGTCCAGTCGCGCAGCGACGTCTGCCCATAGCGTCCGCGACTTACCACGCATGCCGACCCCGACTCCTGCTGCCCGCCGCACACGCGGTACGGGAAGGCGTTGTCGGTGTTGACGTGATAGAACTGCGCGGTGGGCTGGTTGTACCAGCTGCTGAACGTCTGTCCGCCATTGACGGTGATGATGGCACCCTGATCACTGGTGATCAGGATCTGCTGCGGGTCGGTGGGATGGATCCAGATGCGGTGATAGTCATCACCACCCGGTGCGCCCCGCAGTGCCGTGAACGTGGCGCCACCGTCGGTGGTCTTCCACGTGACGACGTTGGCGATGTAGGCGACGTCCGCGTTGCGCGGATCGACACGGATCTCGTTGAAATCCCCGTCACGTTCCCAGAGGCGGCGATCGGAGTTCACGAGCGTCCAGGTTTCGCCCGCATCATCCGAGCGGTACACCCCACTCTTCTGTCGCGCGCCGACCACCGCGAAGAGGCGGTTCGGTCGGCTTGCTGACGTCGCGATCCCGATGCGTCCGAGTCCATCGGCGGCCGTCGGCAGTCCAGCGCCGATCCGTCGCCACGTCGTCCCGCCATCGGTGCTCTTGTGCAGGCCGTTGAGCGCCGGCTTCGTCCACGACGACCCGATCTCCCACGGCGCCTGGCGCGCGGCCCACAACACCGCGAACACCACGTCGGGGTTGCCGGGCTGCAACGCCACATCCATGCCGCCAGCATCCACTCCGCCGTCGAGTACCTGCTGCCACGTCGCACCGTTGTCGGTGGTGCGGTAGATGCCGCGTTGCGGGTTGGGGCCGTACGGATGGCCAAGCGCGGCCACGAACACGCGGCGCGCATCGGTGGGATGCACCACGACCCGGGCGATCTGCTGGGCATCGCGCAATCCCGTGTTCACCCACGTGGCGCCACCGTCCAGCGAGCGATACATGCCGTCGCCCGTGGACAGGTCGGGACGCTGCAGCCCTTCACCGCTCCCCACCCAGAGCACCTCCGGATCGGACGGCGCCACGGCGATGTCGCCGATGGAACCGGTCGGCTGGTCATCGAAGATCGGCACCCAGGTCCGCCCGAAATCGGTGGTGCGCCAGACGCCCCCGTTGTTCACACCGATGTAGAACCATCCGGGACGCTGTGGCACCCCCGCCGCCCCGACGGTGCGACCGCCCCGATGTGGTCCGATCATCCGCCAGCGCAACGGCTGCAACACACTCGTATCGGGCAGCTGCGCGGCGAGTGTGGATGCCGCCGCGACACACGCCAGTGCTGACCGCAGGACTGGCTGCAGGCGGCGGCGCATGCGCTGCAACATGGTCGTGAGTACCTCGGAATCCCTGGTCATGCAATGCGTCCGGTTTCAAGTGCGGCGAGCGCCGCAGCGCGATCCGCGGGGGCGTAGAGGTGCAGCCCACAGGGCACGAGTTTGGCCGCGGCCAATCGCCGACGATACCACGCCGCCGGCTTCTGCTTCATCGTCGCGATGTCGCCCTCGATTTCATCATGGGCGGTGAACAGTTCGAGCCACGCGACCCCACTGGTATGCAGGGCCAGCTGCTCGAGTGCACCGCCGAGCGCATCAGCCGCGACGTAGTTCAACACGCCACAGCAGATGACGAGATCGAATCCCTCGGGGTACTTCGCATGGAGTTGCAGGTCGGCAAGCGTTTCGACGGAGCCCAGATGCAGCCCTCGGCGCGCGCCATACCGGCCGACGGCATATGTACTGGGCTCGACCCCGACGTACGTGAGCGACGGTCGCAGCCGCTTCAGGATCGGTTGCCAGTGTCCTTCGCCCGCCCCCACGTCGAGGACCGACCGCACCGGTCGGTCGAGGACGTATTCGGCGGCCGCAAGCGTGAATGCGACGATGCGCCGGATCTGTGCTGGCGTGCGCACACGATGGTGGCGACTGCGATACCACTTGTCGAAATAGGCCTTGTCGTACGCCATGGAGGACCGTGGGAGGCATTGTGTCGGCTCGGGCATGACGGCAGATTCGCGCGTTGTGTCCCCCGCACTCACTCAAGCTGACCGCACGACGCTTCGCGCGCGACTGGCAGCGTCGCTTCAGCCGGGATGGCGCACCCGCTTTGCGCCGGCACCGACGGGGCACCTCCACCTGGGCCATGCCGTCAATGCGGTCTACGTCTGGAGCATCGCGCAGGCGTTCGGCGGATCGGTGATCGTCCGCATCGAGGATCACGACCGGCAACGGTCCCGTGACAGCTTCGAGAGCTCGATTCGCGACGAGCTTCGGTGGCTTGGTCTTTCAGGTGACAACACCGCCCTCGGGCTTCCCGCCGCCGTGCGGCAGTCGGACACACCGACGCGGTACACCACCGCGCTCCAGCAACTGATGGCCTCGCGGCATGTGTATCCGTGCCGGTGCTCCCGCCGCGACATCGCCGCCAACACAGGCGACGCTGCCGAACTGCGATACCCAGCCATCTGCCGGTACGCCGACGTGCCGCCGGGCGAGACGTCGGCGCGTCGGGTGCATCTCGGAGATGACATCGTGGTGTTCGACGATCTGCGCCACGGTGAGCTCAGCCAGCAACCGTCGGCACAATGCGGCGACCTGCTCGTTCGGGATCGGCTCGCGCAGTGGACGTATCAGTTCGCCGTGGTCGTGGACGACGCGGCGCAAGGCATCGACCTCATCATCCGTGGTGATGACCTTCTCACCTCGACTGGGCGCCAACTGCTGCTCGCCGAGGGGCTCGGGCGCCGGCATCGGCCTCAGCTGCTGCACCACCCGCTCATCCTGCATCCGGACGGCACGAAACTGAGCAAGTCGCGCGGCGACAGCGGACTCGCCGAGCTACGGGAAGCCGGTTGGGATGCCCCACGGATTCTGGGCCAGGCTGCGTGGCTGGGCGGCCTTCAGGACAGGCCGCATCCGCTGGATGCGACCACACTCGGCCGACTCTGGACCAGCAGCGACGGCACCGCATGACGACGCCTCGCCAGCGGTGTCGGCCTCCGGCTACGTTCAATCGCATGTGCAAGAGCGCGGTCAGCGAATGACAGGCAACACCGTCCTGCAGGACCTGTTCGACGCCTGCGGTACCGCCGAACTGATTGCAGATGCGACACGACTCTCCGCCACCGCCCTGCACCACGGCGCGGACGATTGGTCGCGAGCGCTGCGTCGTGCGGGCATCGCGCGTGGTGATCGCATCATCTGCGCGCTCCCGAACGGCGCCGCATTCGCGCAACTGCTGGTGGCGACGCTGGCCGAGGGCGTCACCCTGGCCCCGGTCCCGCCTGATGAGGACGTGGTGCCGCTGCTGGAGTCGCTGGACGCGCGCGTCGCCATCGCGCGGCAGTCGATGCACCCCAACGTTGCGGTGCCGTCGGCCGTCGGTGGGCCACCGAGTGGACCGATCACCCCTCGCAAAGCCATCGCCCGAACGGATCATGTGGCCTTCCTGCTCCGCACATCAGGGACGAGCGGCACGCCGCAGTGGGTCGCCGTGCCGGAATCCGGCGTGCTGGCGGTGCTCAACAGCCATCTGCCGCACATGGCGCTCGACGGTGGCTGCGCGCTCTGCGCGCTGCCGTGGCATCACGCCTTCGGTCTCGTGCTCGGCATCATACCGGCACTGCTCCGGGCGCGTCGGATCGTCACGGTCGCCGCTCCGCCGCGCGACGTCGCGGCGCTCGTCGCGCTGGCCGACGAACATGCGGTGTCGCAGATGAGCATGGTGCCGCTCACGGCGGCTCGGCTGGCATCGAGCGACGGCGGCATGGCGCTGCTGCGCCGTCTCCGTGGAGGTCTCGTGGGCGGCGCACCGATCGACGCGGCCCTGTCGGCGCACCTGCGCACCACCAAACTGCGCGTCGGCTACGGACAGACTCAGGCGTGTCCGGGCATCATGCTCGGGCAGCCCGGTGAATTCAGTGCGGGCTTCATCGGCCGACCCATTGGCTGTGAGGTGCGCATCGACAGCGATGGGGTGCTGGCGTTTCGCGGCCCCAACGTCTGCACCGGGATCTGGCAGGCCGCTGCGCTCGACGTGCATGATCCCCACCGCTGGCAGCGAACGGACGACATCGTCTCTGAGCGGGACGGCGCCTATACGTTCGTCTCGCGCGCCTCGGTCAGCTTCAAGCTGGCCAATGGCACGCTGGTGGTTCCGCCAGTGATCGAGGCCGGCATTCGCGCCCACTTTCCCCGCATGTCGGAAATCGTCATCACACCGACTGCACAGCAACGCATCGCGGTGACCTACTCCACGGTGGATGGCAGTGAACTCGACGAACGCGACCTGCATCGTGTCATGGGTGGACTGCAATCGTACCTCGGCACCGTGCGCTGCGTACCCTACAGCACGTGGCCTCGCACGGCCAAGGGTGAGGTGGATCGCCAGCGCCTGCTGTGCGATGCGCCACCACAGGGCTGATCCGCGGCCCGGCCGCTCCCGCTCACTTTCATCAACTGCCACATGTCCGCTGCTCTCGCCCCGATCGACCTGTACGGATGGTTCGACACGCTCACCGACGACGAAAACCGGCGACGCCTCGCCATGCGCACCGTGCTCGAACGCGACATTGCACCGGTGGCCGACGACCACTGGGACCGCGGCGTGTTCTATCACGACGCCCTGGCAGGATTTCATGCGCTCGATCCGCTCGCCCATCACTTCGATGCAGGCGCACCGAACCGCACGGTCATCGACGGGCTGTACTCACTCGAGCTGGCGCGCGTCGATCCGTCGATGGCGAGCTACTACGGCGTGCACGGCGGACTCTGCCTCGGCTCGATCATGATGCTCGGGTCGGACGCGCAGCGCGAGGAATGGCTGCCACAGTTGCGTCGCTTCAGCAAGATCGGGTGTTTCGGCCTGACCGAGCCTGACGTCGGCAGCGGTGTGGCACGCGGCCTGACCACGCGCTGCCGTCGCGATGGCACACACTGGGTGCTGAACGGTGAGAAGAAGTGGATCGGCAATTCGACCTTCGCCGACATCGTCGTGATCTGGGCGCGTTACGAGGACGATCACAAGGTGAAGGGATTCATCGTCCGCACCGACACGCCCGGCTACTCGGCACGACTGATGTCCGGCAAGATCTCGCAGCGTGCGCTGGCGTCGGGCTGGATCACGATGACGGATCTGCGCGTGCCTGAGAGCGACCGCCTGGCGCACGCCAATGGATTTGGTGACACGGCGCGTGTGCTGAGTGCCGCCCGCATCGGCGTGGCATTTCAGGCGGTGGGCTGTGCCATGGGCGCATATGAACATGCGCTGCGATACGCGACGGTCCGCGAGCAGTTCGGCCGGAAGATCGCCGGATTTCAGCTCGTGCAGATGATGCTGGTCCGCATGCTCGGGAACGTGACCGCCATGCTGGGTATGGCGTTGCGTGCGGCGCGACTGCAGGATGCCGGGCTCGGCACGGATGCACATACGTCGCTGGCGAAGCAGTTCTGCGCGTTCCACTGCCGCGAGACGGTGCAGCTCGCGCGGGAGTTGATGGGTGGCAACGGCGTGCTGCTCGAGCACGGTGCGGCGCGGCTTTTCGCCGATGCGGAGGCGATCTATTCGTACGAAGGGACGAACGAGATGACGGCGCTCGTCGTGGGTCGTGCCATTACGGGTGAGAGTGCGTTCGTGTAGGCTGCGCCAGCTCGGGAGGGCCGCACCGCGCATCGCGTGCTGCACGGAAGCTGCACGCAGACGACCCTGCCATGGTTCACGCGAGCGTGACAACGGCAGGGTCGTGTGTTCGCGAGATCGTGCAATGCCCCCGGGGCGACTCGAACGCCCGGCCAACAGTTTAGGAAACTGCTGCTCTATCCACCTGAGCTACGGGGGCCATGCCTCAAATTAACGCCGACCGGCCCAGCCGTCAGCGGGGCCGCAGCATCGTCACATGCTCGATCCCGTCCTCATCATACGGATCGGAGATCGTCGCGAAGCCGAGATTGCCATAAAACCGCTCCAGATAGCGCTGCGCCCCAATGCAGATGTCGCCGCCGGGATGCAGACGTTCGCACTCCCGGATCGCCTCCTCCATCAGCAACCGGCCCTCGCCGCTCTGACGATGCTCCGGGGCCGTCACGACCCGCCCGATCGACGCCTGCTCGTACGACACGCCGGGCGCCAGGATCCTCACGCCGGAGACGAGCTCCGATCGTGAGTCGTCGCGCCACCCGAAGAGATGCCAAGCGTCGGTATCGAGACCATCCGGCTCGAGGAACACACACTGCTGCTCCACTACGAACACCCGACTGCGCAGCACCAGCATCGCATACAGCTCACCTGGGGTGAGCGACGCAAAATGGCGGCACTCGAACACGGTCGCCATCGTCGTCAGTAGACCAGCGTGGACTCGATACGTGCCCCCTGCAGGGTGCGCCGCGCCCCCAGCGCCTCGACTTCGATGAAAAAGCCAAAGCCCGCAACCTCGGCGTTGGCGTGCTTCACCAGACGCGAGGCGGCCAGCGCGGTGCCACCGGTGGCGAGCACGTCGTCGACCACCAGCACACGCGCTCCCGGCTGCAGTGCATCGGAGTGCATCTCGAGCGCGTCGGTCCCGTACTCCAACGCATAGGCCTCACGCAGCACCGTGCGCGGCAGCTTGCCAGGTTTGCGCAACGGGACGAATCCGGCGCCAAGGCCAAGCGCGACCGGGACACCGAAGATGAAGCCGCGGCTTTCGATGCCAACCACATGGGTGATGCCGGCATCACGCCATGGCGTGATCATGCTGACGATGGCGAGGGCGAAGTCGGCCGCGCTGCCCAACAGCGGCGTGATGTCGCGAAAATCGATGCCGGGCTTCGGATGGTTCGGCACCACCCGGATCAGTTGCTGGAGCTGCCGCTGCGTAGCGGTGGTGATCGGCATCAGCGCAGGATGATGAAGGGGTACGGCGTGTCGGTGCGCGAATCAGCGAGGGGCTCGCCCACCGGCGAAATCTGTGTGACCATCGCGCCGTCAGGGCCACGCTGGACGGCCTGCTCCAGCGCCGACAGAAACTGCGCGATGCCGGATGCACGCATCTCGACCGTGCCATCGGGGAGATTGCGGACCCACCCGGCCAGGCCGAGTCGACGCGCCTCCGTGCGCACGAACCAGCGGAAGCCGACTCCCTGCACGCGCCCGTGAATGATCACGTGCAGGATGGTCCCTGTTGGCGTGATCCGCCCCATGCCCTCGCTCATGCCGGGCCACCATCCACCCAGCCATGGGTGCCCACCAGCGGCACGAACCGCGCATCGGTGATCGAGGTCGTCTTCACACCGGAGATGTCCCGCGTCACCAGCACCACTTCCTGCTTCTCACGGTCACCCACCGGACAGAGCAGACGCCCGCCCACAGCCAGTTGGTCGATGAGCGGCTGCGGCACCGTCGGCGAACCGGCACCGACGAGAATCGCGTCATACGGGCCGTACTCGCGCCAGCCGATCGTCCCGTCACCGACGAGATACGACACGTTGTTCACGTTGAGGCTGCGCAGCACCTCCTTCGCCCGATCCATCAGCGCGACCACGCGCTCGATGGTGAACACCTGCGCCGCGAGCCGCGCCAGCAGCGCGGTCTGAAAACCGGATCCGGTGCCGATCTCGAGTACCCGTTCACGTCCGGTGAGCCGCAGCACGTCGAGGTACAACGCATGGATGCTCGGCTGCGAGATCGTCTGGCCCGACCCGATCGGCAGCGCAGCATCATCGTACGCGCGATGCCGCACACCGGTGGGCACGAACAGATGCCGCGGCACTTCGTCGAACGCACGAAGTACCGACAGGTCACGAATGCCGTTGGCCTGCAGCGTCTCGATCAAACGACGCCGGGGTCCGCGGAGTTCGTGCTGCATCGTCAGGGCGCCCGCCACCAGGTGTGCGAAGCGTCGAGCATGGCGTGATGAGTCAGATCGAGGTGGAGGGGAGTGACGCTAATGTAACCGTCCTGCACGGCCTGGAAATCAGAGTCGGCGTCCCCTTCCCACGAAATCGAGCCACCGCCGATCCAGTAGATCGGCCGCCCCCATGGGTCCTGCATCTTGGCGAGAGCATTCGAGTAGGCGCGCCGCCCCAGCTTCGTCAGCCGAATCCCCGCCACCTCACCACTCCGGCGCGGCGGCAGGTTGATGTTCAGCAGTGTGCCCTTGGGCATCTCGAGCGCCATCAGGTGGCCGAGCAGGTCGGTCAGCGGCGCCACCAGTTCGTCCAGCTTGGTCATGTCGGCGCGCAGGTCACCACCGGCGAAACTCAGCGCGATTGCCGGGACGCCCAGCGACAGCCCCTCCATGGCGGCAGCGACGGTGCCGGAGTAGAGCACATCCTCGCCCATGTTGTGGCCGTGGTTGATGCCGCTGAGCACGAAGTCGGGGCGCTCGGGCATCAGCGCCTCGATGGCGAGCATGGCGCAGTCGGTGGGCGTGCCGTCGACCTGCCATCGCCGGTCACCGCGGCGGACGGGCCGCAGCGGATGGTGCAGTGTCAGGGAGTGACTGGTCGCGCTCTGTTCGCGGTCGGGAGCGACAACGGTCACCTCCCCCAGCGGTTCTGCGGCGCGGACAAGGCAGTCGAGACCATGCGCGAGGATACCGTCGTCGTTGGTGCAGAGGAGTCGCATGCCGGCAAGCGTGAGGGACGGTGGGACCAGATGGTCGCAATCACCCGGGCTGCATCGCGCAGGGGCCGGAAGTGACTGGGTGGACCGTATCGGGTCGGAATTTCAACCTGTCCGATGATAGCGCCTGCGCGCGCCGCGCGGATGACGAACGACGTCTCCGCCTCGTAGCGGTCACCCAGATGGGGGATGCGGTCGAGCAGCGAGCGGCGGATTCCCCGGAACCCGCACTGCGCGTCGAGAATCGGCCGTCCCGCACACCAGGTGATCGCGCGGGTCGAGAGGGCATTCGCCACGCGGCGGTGCAGCGGCATCGACGTCCCGCGCCGACGGCGCGCACCGATCACGAGATCCGCGGCCTCCAACGCCTGCAGCAGTGCCGGCAGGCAGGCCGGATCATGCTGATCATCGGCGTCCATGGTGACGACCGCCTCGATGCGTGGCTCGACCGTGGCGACGACGGCGAAGCCACGCACCAGCGCGGCCCCCTTCCCGCGGTTCGCCTCGAGACGGACGACGCGATCCGCACCACATGCCAGGGCCACGCGCGCGGTATCGTCCGTCGAGCCGTCATCCACCACCACGATCAGGACGTCCGGCGCATGCGTCCGGATGCCATGCACGACGGCGGCAATGGAATCCGCAGCCTCGAAGGCAGGGACCACGCACGCCGCACGCATCTCAGCCCACGCTGCCGAGCGGCGCGGTGAGGTCGCGCAGGATCTGTCGCAGCTCGCTCTCGATCCCCTGCCACGTCGCCATTTCCAGCGCCTGCCGCGCCTGCGGACGCAATTCGCCCGCCTTGCGCAGATCGTCGAGCCGACGCTTCGCTCCCTCGATCGTGTACTTCTCGGTGTACAGCAGGTGCTTCACGAGCTGGATCAGCTCGACTTCGCGCCGCTGATAGACGCGATTCCCCGACCGGTTCTTGGCCGGACTGAGAAAGCGGAACTGCCCCTCCCAGTAGCGCAGCACATGCGGCTTGAGCTCGGTCAGGGAGCAGACTTCACCGATGGAGTAGAACTCCTGGACCGGCTCGCGTGACGACACAGCCATTCAGTCACTCTCTGCGCGCAGCGCGCGCGCCATCAATTCGGCAATGGCATCTCTCGGCGGCATCGCCTCGAAAAGAATGCGGTGCATCGTCCGGACGATCGGCATCTCCACACCGCGCGCGAGCGCCAGCGCATGGGCACTCTGCGTCGTGATCACCCCTTCGGCAATCGTCTCACGCGCATGGAGGACTTCCTCGATGGGGCGGCCCTGCCCGATCTCCACGCCGACGGTCCGATTGCGACTCAGCGAGCCGGTGCACGTGAGCACGAGATCGCCCATGCCTGCCAGACCGGCGAACGTCGAGGCTTCCGCGCCAAGTGCCACGCCAAGGCGCGACATCTCGGCCAAACCACGCGTGATCAGTGCCGCGCGCGGATTGAAGCCCAGGCCGAGGCCATCGAGCACGCCCGTGGCCACCGCCATCACGTTCTTCAGCGCGCCACCGAGCTCGACACCAACGACGTCACGCTGGGTGTACACGCGAAATTCCGGTGACGCGAACAACTGCTGCGTCTGCAGCGCAGCAGCACTGTCACGGCTGGCGGCCACCACGGCGGTTGGTTGACGCATGGCCACTTCCGCAGCAAAGCTCGGACCACTGAGCGCGACCACCGGACGGCCGGGCAACTCCTCGGCCACGATGTCCGTCATCAATGCGAACGTTTCGCGCTCGATGCCCTTCGTCGCCACGATGAGTGTCGCGTCGTCGCGGACCGCGTGCGCCGCGCTGCGGATCACCGCGCGCAGCACATGCGACGGCGCAACGAAGGTGATGGTGCTCGCGTCGTGGACGGCGGCGGCCAGATCGTCCGTCGCCGTCAGGGACGTCGCCAGCGCCGCCCCCTTCAGAAAGCGGGTATTGCGGTGATGCGTGTTCACATCGTCGACCACATCGGGCTCCCGGGCCCAGAGCGTGGTGCGATGGCCGTTGCGTGCCACGAGATCGGCCAGCGCCGTACCCCACGCCCCCGCGCCGACGATAACCGAGTGGCTCATGTCGTGGGCCCCGCACCGCTCTGCGCGGCGGCGCCGGCAGTCTTCCCGCGCTTGCCGAAGCGATGCTCGGTGCCGTTCCGCAACCGTTCGATGTTGGCGCGGTGCGTCCAGAACACGAAGGCTGCCACCAGCGACACCGTGATCAGCAGCGGCACGCCGCCGGTGCCGCGAACCACGACGGCGACTACGAGCACGACCGCCGACACCAGCGATCCGAGCGAGACGAAGCCTGACAACGCCACCACCGCCGCGAAGCTCAGCATCGAGAACAACATCGCCATTGGTGCGAGCGCCAGGAAGACACCCGAGGCCGTTGCAACACCCTTCCCTCCACCCTTGCCCAGCAGGAAGATCGGCTTCACGTGCCCCGCAATCGCTGCCACGCCATAGGCGATACGCCATCCGATCATCGTCGTGCCGAATGCGCCCGGCAACAGGGCGACGGGCAGGAAACCTTTCAGACAATCGGCGATGTAGACCGTCAGGCCGATCTTCCATCCGAGCGTCCGGAACACATTGGTGGCGCCGAGGTTGCCACTGCCGACTGTCCGGAGATCCACGCCCTTGGCCTTCCCCGCCAGGAACGCCGACGGAATCGATCCGGCGAGATACGCGATGACCAGCCCGACGGCAGGATGCATCAGTCGCCCTTCCGCTTCATGAGGATCCGCAGCGGATTGCCGGTGAAGCCGTAGGCCGCGCGGAAGCCGTTGTGCAGGTAGCGCACGTAATGCTCCTGCACGAGTTCCGGGTGGTTGCCCCACACGCCGATCACGGGCGGTGCGCTCTCCACCTGCGTGGCGTATTTCAGCTTGACTTCGCGACCGGCAGCCTGCGGCGGCTGACGGCGGGCGACGAGTTCCTCGAGCGTCTGGTTGATCTCGGACGTCGAGATCCGCTTCTGACGTTCCGCCTCGACCTGCAGGATGACGTCGAGGATCTTGGTCACGCGCTGACCGGTGAGCGCGGAGGTGAAGAGGAACGGCACGAACTTGAGATACGGCACCTTCTCGCCGGCATCCCGCTGGAAGTGCGCGGCCGACTTGTCGCCCTTCTCTTCCTTCGCATCCCACTTGTTCACGACCACGATCAGCCCACGCCCCGCCTCCTCGAAGGCCAACGAGGCGATCTTGAGATCCTGATTCTCGAGACCGAGCGTCGCGTCGAGCACCAGCACGCAGATTTCGGCGCGCTCGATGGCGCGCCGCGTGCGCAGCGTGGAGTAGAACTCGATGCCGTCATCGACGCGCGTCGGGCGCCGCAGTCCGGCCGTATCGACGAAGATCAGGCGACGCCCGTGGTAGGTCATCGGGCTGTCGATGGCATCGCGCGTGGTGCCGGCGATCTCGGTGACGACGAGACGCTCTTCGCCAAGCAAGCGATTCACGATGGACGATTTCCCGACGTTGGGGCGGCCGATCACGGCCACGCGCAACGCATCGGGCTCCTCTTCCATGCCTTCCGGCATGTTGTCCACGATGGCATCCAGCAGGTCACCGATACCGGCGCTGTTCTGCGCCGACACCGCGAACGGATCACCGGCACCCAGCTGGTAGAATTCGTAGTGCGCGATTGTGCCGAACTCGTCGCACTTGTTGGCGACCAGCAGCCACGGCTTCCCGCTCTCGCGCATCAGGTCGGCGACCTTCACATCGGACGGCACGAGTCCCATCTTGGCATCGGTGACGAAGAGCAGCAGGTCGGCTTCGGCGATCGCCTCCTTCACCTGCCGCTTGATCTCGACATCCATCGGATCGGTGGTCTCTTCCGGCAAGCCACCGGTGTCCACCAGCCAGAAGTCGCGACCGTTCCAGGTGGCACGACCGAAGTGGCGGTCACGGGTGGTGCCGGCGACTTCGCTCACGATCGCGGCGTTCCGGTCACCGATGATGCGATTGTACAACGCCGACTTGCCCACGTTCGGACGGCCGACCAGGGCAATGATTGGGATACTCACGCAGCACTCCGTAATGACGAACCGACGGCTGGTTCCGCCTCCAGCACGTCGATGAAATCGTACGATGGATATACCGGGAACGGGAACTCCTCGCGCAAGGCGACGAAGGAGGTGTCGTCGAGGAAGACGCCGTTCTCGTTGATGCTCTCGGCCGGGATCAGCGCGAGGTCGAAATCCGTCCGCCCGGCGAGCACACGACGGAAGTCGTCGCTCACCAACAGGCCGGCGGTGGTGGTCGTCGGACCGAACAGCGAATTCTCGGTCACGAGCAACTCGAAATGGGCGCCGGTGGCCTGCGTCAGGCGCTCCAGCAATGGGGGCATGAGCGGGGCCATGCTCGTGCCGGTCACGACGGCGATGCGCCTGCCATCGAGACGCGGCAGGCGCTCCAGCCCGTCCGAGACACGGCTGCGCAGCGATGTCACCGCCCCCACGCCATTCTCGATCTGCGGGAAGTCGCCGTAGTGCTCGGCGTCCGGCAGCGGCGCCTCGGAGAGCAGATACAGCTCATCCGATCCGTACACCCAGCGATCACCGCGCTCGGCCAGTGCGCGCTGTTCCCATCGTGCCACGATGTCGAGCAGTTCGCGCGCCGAGTCGCGATCCATGCTCTTGCCGGTGTAGAGGTGCGAGAACTGCGTCACGCCGACCGGCACCAGCGCCACCGAGATCACGGCGTCGCCCAGGTTCCACAGGTCGGTCAATGACTCTTCCAGCACCGCACCGTCGTTCAGCCCCGGCACGATGACCATCTGCCCGTGGAACTGGATGCCGCCCTCGGCCAGCCGCGTCAGCTGCTCGATGATGTTCGGCACGCGCGGGTTGTTGAGCAGCACCTTGCGTGCTTCCCATGGCGTGGCGTGCACCGAGACGTACAGCGGCGAGAGCCGGTACTCGATGATCCGCGCGATGTCACGCTCCTTCACGTTCGACAGCGTGGCGAAGTTGCCGTAGGCGAACGAGAGGCGGTAGTCGTCGTCGCGGATGTAGAGCGGCTTGCGCAGGCCTTTGGGCAGGCCTTCGATGAAGCAGAACTCGCAGCGGTTGGCGCAGCGGCGGATGGTCGGCGGCTCGAGCTCGAGACCCATCGACGCCCCTTCCGGCCGCGTCACCTGCCAGGTGTGTTGGGTGCCGTCAGGCTGCCGGACGTCGACGGTGAACTCCTCGTCGGCGGTGAGGAATTCCCAGTCGAGGAAATCCTCGATGACGCGACCGTTCACCGCGCGCAGCTCAGTGCCACGAACGATGCCCAGCGACGCCCCCAGCGTCCCGTCCTCGACGGCCGCCACACGAACCATGCAACACTCTCCTCGACCCGTTCCGGACCCGCTGCCCCGCAATGCGAAACCGCGCCCGCGGAGGCCGGGGCGCGGCTCAACAAAGTTACGAGCTGGAGGGGCGGAAATCAAGCAGTGCCAGCGACTTCCGCCATTCCAGACATCCCGTTCCGACTACTTCTGCACCTTGTAGCGGAAGGCCACGATCCCCGCGCCCTTTCCGTCGGCGCTGACCGCCTCGAACCCGCCCGGCGCGATCTGCTTCGTGGTCACGTTCTGGGTGGCCACGACGTTGCCCGTCGTATCGAGGAACTCGAACACGACGGTGAAGGACGCCGCCGGCTTGTCGGGCGGGACCTGCACCAGCGCACCGATCTTCGCGCCACCATCCGCCGGCGAGAAGCTGCGGACTTCGATCGTCGGCGTCATGTTCTGCGCGAGCGTGGTGTAGTAGATCAGCGAGTCGTTGAAGACCTTGATCTGCGCCTGTTGCGCCGGGTTCAGCATGATCTGCTGACCGGCACGCGGCCGCACGCCCTTGTTGGCACGGGTCTGCACCGCGAGCTTGCGCGCCGACTGAACGTTCCGGGCCAGCGAGTAGATGCCGATGTTGTTCGGATCCACCTGGCGCAACCGGTTGAACAACGGCGTGATCGCGTCGAAGCGCTCGAGGTTGTTCATCGCCACGGCCGAGTTGTACAGGGCATCACGGCTGTTCGGGTTCTTCTTCAGCGCCTCGTCGAAAAGCCGCAGCGCCGAGACGTAAAACTTGCTGTTCGAGAGCTCGTTGCCGGCTTCGGTCAGCTGTGCGTCACTCACCGCGCCGACGCTCGCCATCACCTCGTCCACGAACTTCGCGGCACCCGCGCTGTCGAGCTTCGTGTCCGACATGCGCATGATGCGCAGCTTGGTGGTGAGGTCGTTCGGATAGTAGCCGAGGTACTTCTGGTAGACCGCCACGGCCTTGGCGTTCAGCTCGGTCTTCTTGGCGCCCTCGGCATCCACGGCGGCATTGCCGTAGAGGGCACCGAGATTCAGCAGCATGTTGTCGCGCACCTTGAGCGCGTTGGTGTCCGTGGAGGCGGCCGTCACGTCTGCCGTCTTCTGGAACCACTCGATCATGCCGGCGGTGTCTTCCTTCGCCATGGCGACGCTGGCCATGATGTTGTAGGCGTAGTACTGCTTGTCATCGAACAGCATCGAGCGACGCGCGAAGATCGCGGCCGAGTCGAGCTGCTGCGCGTTGGTGTAGGAGACAGCCTTGTTGATCAGCGTGCCCCAGAGCCCGTTGGTGTAGAGCTTGAGCGAGTCCGAGCACTCCGGCTTGGCCGCACGGATCACCTTGAACGCCGTGTCGATCGCAGAGGCGATGTCGATGGTCCCGGCGGGATCGGCGGTGTACCCCAGCTTGCCGCGATTTTCGGCGATGTTCGTGCCCGGCTGGTCGAGCCACACCAGCAGCACCTGACTCAGCAGGAAATTGCGGCTCGGCTGCATCGCCGCCGGGAACCCGGTCACGTCGTCCGTGATGATCTTCAGCGTGCCAGCCAGCGACTTCGCCTTGTCGGCCGCCGTCGCCTTCGCGTCGAACGCCTTGTTGAAGAGCAATCCGGCCGTCAACAGTTTCGGGTTGGTCTGCAACGGGATGTCACACTTCGGTGCCGCCTGCGCGTTCAGCGAGCTTGCTGCCACGGCCAGCACGGCCAGCGTGCGCCCGGCACCGCTGCGAGTGGTCCAAAAAGCCATTCGTCGAATCTCCAAAAGTCGTATGGTTGAGTTCGGCATCCGAACTCCCGGTACACTGCACGCCTGCTCGTTCCTGTTACTCGAAACCGCGCAATATAATCCCCCGCACGCCGCCCGGATCCTATTCGCGCCAGCGGTAACTGGCCCCGCTGCCGGTGTTGAACAGCACCACCTCGCTCTCCGGCCCGAGCGTGCCCTGCCCCACCAGCAGCGCGATGGCAGCAAGCGCACATCCCCCCTCCGGCGCGGCGTCCACCCCGGTGGCCGCCGCGAGGCGGGCGGTCTCGCGACGGGTCACCTCGTCATCGATTGCAACTGCTGCGCCGTGACTCTCGCGCAACGCGCGGAGCAGCAGCCGGTCGCCCAGCGGCGTGGGCACCCGGAGCCCGCTGGCATAGGTGACCGGGTCAATCCACGGCTCGGCCTTGTCTGCGCCGGCGTCGAAGGCACGCACGATCGGCGCACACCCCGCGGATTGTGCCACGATCACCTTCGGGCGTCGCTCCGACGAATCGAGCCATCCGGCGTCCTGCATCTCGCCGATTGCCTTCCAGATGCCGATCGTTCCCTCGCCGCCGCCGGTCGGGTACACGAAGGCATCCGGCAGTCGCCACCCGAGCTGCTCCGCCATCTCGTATCCCATCGTCTTCATGCCTTCGACGCGGTACGGCTCGCGCAGTGTGGCCACGTTGAACCAGCCATGTTCCTCGGCGTAGGCCCGTGCCTCGCGCCCGGCATCGCCGATATGACCTTCGACCAGAATCAGCGTGGCGCCGAACGCGAGGACGGTGTCGAGAATCGGGGGCGGTGTCGTTCGCGGCGCATAGATGCGTACCGGCATGCCGGCCGCCGCGGCGTAGGCCGCCAGCGCCGCGCCGGCGTTGCCGGCTGTGGGCACCGTCACGCCCCGCACTCCGAACGCCCGCGCCCGGGTGATGGCGAGTGCCATGCCGCGTGCCTTGAACGACGCCGTCGGATTCTGGCCCTCGTCCTTGATCCAGAGCCGCGCGATGCCGAGCTCCCGTGCCAGCGCGGGCGCCTCGAACATCGGCGTCCACCCCTCGCCGATCGCGATGACCGGTTCGTCAGGCACCACCGGCAGCACGCTGCGGTAGCGCCAGAGCCCTCGTGCCGCGACATCGATGCCGGCGCTCCGGTCAGCACCCAGGGTGACCGAGGTGAGCCAGGGCTGGCCGCACGCGGGGCACAGCGATGCAAGCGTGTTGCCCGGAGCCGTGGCGTCGCATGCGCTGCAGTACAGGCTCCAGTGCACGCCGTCACTCATGTGTGTCGTCATTCGGAACGGGATTGGTGGATGGTGGTGGTGACGCCAACGCGGTGACGGTGACATCGCTGGCTGTCGGCAACTCGACGCCGAGTCCCGTCAGCACCTTCGTGGCAAGCGCCTTCGAAAACCCTGGCACCGCCGCGACGGCGTCGATGCCCGCCTCCCGCACGCCCTGTACGCTGCCGAACTCCTTGAGCAGCGCACGGCGGCGGTTCGGCCCGACACCGGGGATCTCGAGCAGCTGCGACGTGACGGTACGCTTGGCGCGCCGCGCCCGCTGAAAGGTCACGGCGAACCGGTGCGCTTCGTCGCGGGCCATCTGCAGCAGGCGGAGCCCCGGCGACCGTCGCGAGAGGCGTAACGACTCGCTGCGCCCCGGCAAAAAGACCTCTTCCTCTTTTTTTGCAAGGCTGGCGAGCGGCTGCGACGAGAGACCGATCGCCGCCAGTGCATCCTGCGCGGCATGCAGCTGGCCCTTGCCCCCGTCGATCACACAGAGGTCGGGCAAAGGCAGGTCCTCGGCCACGCGACGGCTGAAATAGCGCGTGACCACTTCGTTCATCGAGGCGAAGTCGTCGTTGCCCCACTCCCCCTCGACCTTGAACTTGCGGTACTCCGAGCGCTTCGGCCGGCCGTTCTCGAACCAGACCATGCTGGCGACCACGTCGCGCCCCTGCGCATGCGAGATGTCGAAACAGACGAAACTGCGCGGCACCCGCGCCAGCCCGAGTTCCCGCTGCAGGTCGTAGACCGGATCGATGGCACGTTCTTCGCTTTCCTCGCTCGTGAGCTTGAGTTCCTCGAGCAGGTGCCGCGCGTTCTGCATCGCCAGGTCCATGAGTTCGCGCTTCGCGCCCCGCTGCGGCACGAGCAGCCGCGAGGAACCCATCGTCGCTTCGACGAGCGGTGCATCCTCGATGTCGAATGGCAGCAGCACTTCGCGCGCCCGTTCGGTCTGCAGCTGGTAGTGCTGCAGCAGGTAGGCCACGAGGATCGCGCCATCGGGTTCCCCTTCGGCGTTGGAGAGGTAGCGATGATCGCGTGCCAGCAGCTTGCCGCTGCGGATGCGCAGGATCGACACGCACGCATCGTCGCCATCACGCGCGAAGCCGACCACATCGCGATCACCGCCTTCCACCTGCATGACGACGGTCGGCTCCTCGATCGTCTCCAGCTTCAGCAGCGCGTCGCGCAATTCTGCGGCACGCTCGAACTCCAGCGCCTCCGACGCCGCCACCATCATGGTGCGCACGCGGCGCGTCACTTCCTCGGGTCGCCCATCGAGGAACTGCACCACGTCACCGATCATCGCCCGGTAGTCGTCGAGTGTCTGGAGGCCGATGCACGGGGCCTTGCAGCGGCCGATGTGCCAGTCGAGACAGGCGCGCTCCGGCATCTCGGCCGGCATGTCGTAGCGGCAGGAGCGCACCGTGAAGATCCGCTTCACCACGTTCAGCGCGCGGCGCATGGCGCCCACGTCGGTGTAGGGCCCGAAGTAGCGCGCCCCATCCGACTGGAACCGGCGTGTGACGTACACGCGCGGGTAGGGTTCGTTGAGCGTGACCTTGATGTAGGGATACGACTTGTCGTCGCGCAGCGCGATGTTGAAGCGCGGCTTGTACTCCTTGATCAGGTTGTTCTCGAGGATCAGCGCATGCGCCTCCGACGGGACCACGATCGTCTCGACGTCGCGGATCAGGCGGACGAGATGGCGCGTCTTGACGCTCGTGTCGTGCTCTCCCACGAAGTAGCTGCGCACACGCGACCGCAGGCTCTTGGCCTTGCCCACGTACAGCACCAGCCCCTGCGCATCCTTCCAGAGATACACGCCTGGGGAGTCGGGGAGATGCGCCAGCTTGCCGGAGACGATGTCGGGAATCACAGACATCCCGAAATCTACGACGGCGCGTGCTACACGGAGGCCGCGCGGCGGCGCAGGATCCTGTTCCGCAGTGCCACGGCCTCGGGCACCTGCACCAGCAGCGTCAGTGCGCCGTAACTGACGGCGAACACCAGCAGCAGCACGACGGCTTCGAGCCGGCGTGGCACCCCATCCGCACCGAGCCAGGGCACCCGGACCGCCCAGGTGACGGCGGCCGCGCCGATACTGCATCCCCACAACCGCAGCAGGTGCGGCAGCACCGCCGGCAAGGCGCCGATACGGCGTCGCAGTCCGCCGCGCAGCAATGCGAACTCCGTCCAGCCCGCGATGCCGGCCGCCAGCGTCAGGCCCGTGGTCCCCCACCGCGTGTCGATGCCGAGCCAGCCTGGGACTCGCAGGGCGAGCAGGTAGGCCAGCAGCATCCCGACCGTCACGCGCACGAGGGCGAAACGGAGCGGAGTCGCCGTGTCCTGCAGCGCGAAGAACGCCGAGCTGTAGAGCCTCGCCAGTGTCGAGGCCAGCAACCCGAGTGACGCGCCGGCGAGGATCGCCCACAGCCACGTGGCATCGGCCGCACCAAACCGACCGGAGCGATAGAGCGCGGCGGCAATCGCATCGCCCACCGCAAGGAACGCCGCTGCCGATGGAACGATGAAGAACGCAATCCGCTGCTGGTTCGCGGCGAGCCGGGTGCGCAGCGCCAGGTTGCGCGCCTCGCCGTCGCCCCCTTCCGACGACATCGCCGGCAGGGCAGCCGCCGTGATCGCCGTCCCGAACAACGTCACAGGCAACAGCGTGATCGACTGCGCATACCCGAGTGCGGAGACCGCGCTGGCGGACAGCAGCGTCGCGAACTGCAGGTCCACGAAGCTGCTCACCTGCAATACACCGCGGCTCATCAGCGCCGGCCCGAAATTCTTCGCGACCGTGCGCACCGATGGATCGTCGAGCGCCGGACGGAGACGCATGCCCCCCACCAGCGCCAGCACCGACGGCAGCTGCACGAGAAACTGCAGCGCGCTGCCGATCATCGCCCCCCACGCCACCAGACGCGCCGCATCCTCCAGACTGCCGCGCCGTCCCAGCAACACGGCGGCGATGATCGCCAGATTCCACATCACCGGCGACACGTACGACAGGAAGAAGCGCCGGTGACTGTTGAGCACACCGAGGCACCACGCCGACAACACGAGCAGTCCGACGCCGGGGAACATGATCTGCACCAGCGTCGTGGTCAGCGCACGGGTGTCGGCGCTGAATCCCGGCGTCAGCAGGCCGACCAGTTCCGCCGACCAGGTCACGCCAATCAGCACCAGGGCCGAAGACAGCAGCGCCAGCAGCGTGAACACGGCACCGGCCACGCGGACTGCCTCTGCATCACGGCCCTCGGTGCGCAGTCGCGCGTACACCGGAATGAACGACGCCGAGAGTGCCCCTTCACCAAACAGATTCTGCAGCAGGTTGGGAATGCGCAGTGCAGCGCGCAACGCGCCGCTGGCAACCGAGGTACCCAGCACGTGGGCGATGGCGGCGTCCCGGGCAAAGCCGAGCACACGGCTGATGAGCACTCCAGCGGCAACGAGGGCCGCACCCGACCCGGAGGCGGACGGGCGTGGCGACGTCGCCGTGCGCTCAGTCTCCGCCATGCACCAGCGTCACCGCCTCCGCGTCACACGCCTGCTGCATCTGCTCCAGCAACGGTGTGCCGTATCGCGCCAGCCAGGGCAGCGGATTCACCACGCGCTCCTGTGGTGCGCCGTGGGGCCAGAGCAGCGCCTGCGCCTGCGTCACACGCCGCAGCTGATCGGCGATGTGCCGCTTCGACGCGGCCAGTACCCGACGCTCCAGTCGGCTCACGCGATGTGTGAGCTGGGCCACGGCGCCATCAAGTGCCGCGGCTTCCAGTGCGGCGCCGGACGCCCGAATGGCCTGCGCCGTGTGCTGCACCTGCGCACGCAGCGCGGTGACGGCATCCATGGCGGCGTCGGGCGTCGCGCCGGCAGAGAGATCGCGCACGAGCTGAGTGATGTCGCGCATGTCGTCGACCGTGGTGCCGAGCCCGCGCAGTGTGGACTGCACCTCCGGTGTCACGATGCGCATGCTGGTACGTGGCAGGGCGAATGGCATCGCCACTCTCAGGGCCGTGGACACCGCGCTGACCTGTGCGAAGTAGGCCAGCTCGCCCGGACCGGCCATGTACGCCACCGTCGGCAGCAGGGCACGCTCGACGACGGGTCGCAGCAGCACGTTGGGCGAGAGCAGGTCATCCGAGACCTTCGGCAGGATGGCGGCCGCGCCCGAAATCGTGGCCCGCTCCTTCACGCCGTTGCGCACCACGAACACCAGCGACCGGTCAGGCAGCGCGTCCACCTGCGGCGTGAAGCCCAGGGCCCGCAACTCGGCGTCCCGCGCGCCGATGGCGGCGTCGACCTGCTGTGCCTCGGCGAGCGCACGACGGAGCAATGGTGCCGATTGATGTCGCACGCTCGGATGCGCCGCATTGAGCACCGCGATGCCCAGTGGTCCAAGGATCTCGCGCATCAGATCGACGTAGGAATTGCCGACCGTGGCGCCGTCGCGATACGCATCGAGCGCATGCCGGATGAACTCAGGCCATGCAGCACCCGCCGCGGCCTTCGACAACACCGCCTTGGCCGTGGCGACGTCGGCGAGAAAGGCATGCGACATCATCGTGCCCTCGCGCGGTGGCGACGAGAGCCGTGCGTCGCGGAGGCCCCCGGCCACCGGCAACCAGGTTGCAGCACCCTCGGCGAAATCGGCATCGTCCGTCGCGGCCCAGAACACCGGTGCCGTGGGCACACCCGTTACGGCCTCGATGCGATCGGCGAGCGCCAGCGCGCTGAGCGCTTTCACGATCGTGTACATCGGACCACCGAAGAGACCCGGCTGTTGCCCGGTGGTCACCACGACTCCCTGCCCACCCGTGACCCGCGCCAGTCGTGCCGCCGCCGCACCGGTCGGACGGATCGCCTCACGCAGCGTCGTCCCCCAGCCCAGACCCATCATCGGCTCACGACAGCTCTCGATCTGTTCCAGCCAGCCACGCCGGTCGCGCGGCACGTCGAGCGACATGCCCTGCGGCAAGGTCCCGTCACGGACGGCCGTCGCCAGCGCCCCCATCGCGAGGGGCAGGCGCTCCACCTGCGCCGTCACCGACATCGGCCGGACTCCGCCGCATCGGCACGTGTCACCTGCTCTCGCTGGCCAAGGCGCATCACGCCGTCGTGCAGGACCACGTCAAGCCTCCGGACGTCCACCGGTGTCGGGAAGGGCGCACCGCTGCGCCGCGTCCCATGGACTGCGAAGATAGCGCCACGTGCCAGCGGCGCGCTGTCACGTCCCGGCCCTCACTTGTGATAGGGCTCGCCACGCAGGATCGTCCCCGCGCGATAGAGCTGTTCGGTCAGGACCAGCCGCGCCATCTCGTGAGGCAGCGTCCATGGCGCCACCGACAGCACTCGCGTCGCTCGCGAGCGCACGGCGTCGTCGAGCCCGAATGCACCACCGATCACGAAGGTGACGGCGCCACCGGTGTCACGCAGCCGCCCGAGCCACTCGGCGAACTCCGCACTCGTCATCGCCGTGCCACGCTCGTCACAGGCCACCACCTCACCACGGCCGAGACAGGCCTCCAGCAGGCGTTCCCCCTCCTGCCGACGGGTGACGGCAGGCGCCACGCTCCGCCCACCGGCCTCCTTCACTTCACGCACGATCAGCGGCCAGTAGCGGCCGGCACGCTTTTCGTATTCCGCGATGGCACTGCCGAACAGGCCGTCCTGCGCGCGGCCCACCACCGCCAGCGCCATCTCCATGCGTTAGGCGTAGATGCCGCGCAGCTTGTGCACGGTGCTCACGCGACTGATCGCGAGCATGTAGGCCGCTGTCCGCATGTTGACCTTGTGGGTGCGAGCGAGCGCGCGCACGTCGGCGAAGCTGCGCGTCATGATCTCCTCCAGACGCGTGTTCACTGTCTCTTCGGTCCAGTAGTAGCCGCCGCGGTTCTGCACCCACTCGAAGTACGAGACCGTCACACCGCCGGCGTTGGCCAGGATGTCCGGGATGACGAAGATCCCCTTCTCCTCGAGGATCGCATCGGCAGCCGCCGTCGTCGGACCGTTGGCCCCCTCGCAGATGATCTTCGCCTGCAGCTTCGGTGCGTTCTTCGAGGTGATGACGTTCTCCATCGCGGCGGGCACCAGCACGTCCACCTCGAGCGTCAGCAATTCCTCGTTGGTGATCGCATCACCGCCGGCAAATCCGACCAGGTCACGATTCCGGCGGACGTAGTCGATCGCCGCCATGACGTCGATGCCCTGCGGGTTGTGCACCGCGCCGGTCCGGTCACCGATCGCCGTCACCCGGCATCCTTCGCGCTCGAGCAGCATGGCCGTGATCGATCCGACGTTGCCGAAGCCCTGCACCGCCACCGTGGTGCCGCGCACCGGCATCCCGAGCTCGCGCAGCGCCTCGCGCGTGACGAGCATGCAGCCGCGACCGGTCGCTTCCTTGCGCCCCGCCGAGCCCCCGAGTTCCAGTGGCTTGCCCGTCACCACCGCCGAGGCGGTGTGGCGCATGTGCATGGAGTAGGTGTCCATGACCCACGCCATCACCCGCTCGTTGGTGTTCACGTCGGGCGCCGGTACGTCGGAATCCGGTCCCAGCAGCGAGATGATGTTGGACGTGTAGCGACGCGTGAGCCGTTCCAGTTCACCCACGCTGAGCTGCGCCGGATCGCAGATCACGCCACCCTTGGATCCGCCGAACGGGAGGTTCACCACCGCGCACTTCCAGGTCATCCAGGCCGCCAGCGCCTTCACTTCCTCGAGGTTCACCTGCATGTCGAACCGGATGCCACCCTTGGCTGGCCCGCGCGAGGTGTTGTAGAGCACCCGATAGCCCGTGAAGACCTCCACGTCGCCGTTGTCCATGTGGACCGGGATCGACACGGTCAGCTGCTTTTCGGGATTGCGCAGGATCTTGTAGATGCCCGGGTCGAGATCCAGCAGTTCGGCGGCGCGGTCGAAGCGCGACATCATCGCCTCGAAGGGATTGTGCTCGTCGAGGAAGCGGTCCTTGTCGGGCAGGACGATGTTGGTCGTCGGCAGCCGCAGGTCGGTCGCCATATGGTCTGACTCGTCAGCGTGAAAGGTCGGATGAGGTGGGCCCGTTCCGTCGCGCCAGAAGCACCGACTGGATGACAGCATCCAGGACGTCGGCGCCGTCGCGCGGAACGACCGATTGCGAAAGATACCACAGGGGACACGCCTGACCCGGCCACAGCGGACCAAGCTTCACGGCATCCTTCAGCGTGCAGACGACGGCATCGACACCCGCGGCGCCCGCCATGATGTTCGTGACATCCGACGCGCGGTACGCGTGGTGATCGGCGAACACCATCGGCACGGGTTGCAGCGCCAGACGTGTGAGCTGCCCTGCAAAGGCGGCCGGGTCACCGATGCCGGAAACGGCCAGCACCCGCGTGCCACGAAACGACTCTACAGTGCGTGCCTCACCTGAGGCGACGTTGATGAAGGACGCCGGCTGCAGGTCGACAGTCACTACGGTCGAGTCTGTTACAGCACGCACGGCGTCGATCGTGGCTCGAACCTGTGCGGCCGACGCCGCCTTCACAGTGATCAACACCAGCGACGCCCGTTGCAGACTCTCCAGCGGTTCGCGGAACGGCCCAGCCGGCAGCAGTCGCACCGCGCCCGTCCAGCGATCGGCGCTCAGCAGCACGATGTCGGCAACCCGCGCTGCCCGACGGTGCTGGAACGCATCATCCAGAATCGCAACGTCCGCCCCCTCGCGCGCGGCACGCTCCACCCCACGCACCCGCTCGGCATCCGCCAACACCGGGACGTCGGGATTGAGCAGCCGGTGGACCAGCACCTCGTCATCTCCGTAGCCGCGCAGCACCACGGCGGGTCGTGCGCCCGCCTCGCGCAACCGCGACGCAAGCCAGGCGCTGACCGGCGTCTTGCCGGTGCCACCCACCGTGACATTGCCGATCGAGACCGACGGGATCGGGCCCGCCACGGCAGGCGCCCGATCGTGCCGCGCATTGATTCGTCCGATCGCCATACGGTACAACAGCGAGAGCGGCGACAGCAGCGTCCGCGCCGCCTGCGCCGCCGGCGAGCGACCGTACCAGACCTGCGCGGCGACGTCAGCCAGCGGCACGGTCGGCCACCTGTGCCATGCGCCCGGTGAACAGCGGCACGGCATCAGCGGCGTCACGCGCGCTGTCGCCGGGAACAGGCATCGGCGCATCGAAGACCACCGTCACGCGCGCGAACGGCTTCGGGATCATGAATCGGTCCCAGCTCTTCAGGTACCACGCACTGGTCGCATGCACACCGAACGCCACCACGGGCGCCTTGGCGCGATGCGCCGCCACCAGCGCGCCCGGAGCGAAGGTGCGGTAGGGCCCGCGTGGCCCATCCGGCGTGACGGCGATCGTGAAGCCATCCCGGAGTGTGCGCACGAGCCCCAGCAACGCGCGATCCGCGCCGCGCGACGAACTGCCGCGCACCAGTTTGCATCCGAGTCGTCCGGCAACCTGTGCGATCAGTTCGCCGTCGCGGTGTGTGCTGATCAGGCAGGCGATCGACTGGAATCGCATGATGTACAGCAACGGCAGCAGCTGTCCATGCCAGAGCAGGAGCGCGACCGGTTGTCCGTCGTGGCGCAGACGATCCACCGGTCCTGCGTCGATGATGCGCACCCGCCAGGTCACCCCGATCATGCGGATGACCCACGAACCGAGCAGCGACAGCCAGCGGGCGCGGCGCGCATCCGCCGGCGAGCGTGCATCGCCCTGCTCCGGCGGGATGCCGTCGGTCACGGCACCAGCTCGTGCACCATCGCGGCCACGCGGTCAGCCGCACCGGGCGCACCCATGCGGCGCCGCACCTCGGCCAGCGCGTCGAGCATCGCCGCGCGCTCCGGCGACGACACGTCGAGCAGCGGCAACAGCGCCGGTGCCACCTGATCCGCGCGCAGCGCGTCCTGAATGAACTCCGGCGCAACACGGCGTTCCGCGACGATGTTCACCAGGGCGATGTCCGGCAGCGTCACCAGCCGCCTGGCAATGGCGTAGGTCATCGCACTGGTGCGGTACGCCACGATCAGCGGGCAGCCGCAGAGCGCCGCTTCGAGTGTCGTCGTGCCGCTCTTGCACATCGCCGCGGTGGAGGCGCGAAACACCGTGTGTGAGGCATCGCGCACGACCGGATACGGGCAGACGGCGGGATCGATGACCACACCCGGGGGCGCACTCACGACCACCTGCACGTCAGGACGACGCTGCACGATCAGCTGCGCCGTGGCCACGAAGTCGCGCAGATGCCGGCCGATCTCGCCGGCCCGGCTGCCCGGGAACAGTGACAGCACCGGCCGCGTGGGATCGAGGCCGAGTGTCGCGCACGCATCCACGCGCGACGGCAGCTGCTGCGTGGCGTCGATCAGTGGTGAACCGACGAAGGTGGCGTTCACGCCGGCGTCACGCAGCAGCTTCTCCTCGAATGGCAGGATCACCGCGGCACGGGCCACGTTGTCACGCAGCTGCGTGATGCGGCTCTTGTGCCAGGCCCAGACCTGCGGCGTGATGTAATACAATACCGGGATGCCGCGGCGCTTCGCTTCCTTCGCCAGCCGCATGTTGAACCCCGGATAGTCGATCAGCACCAGCAGCTTCACGTGGCCGTCGTCGAGTCGTGCCCGCAATGCCTGCATCAGCGTGCGCAGGATCGGCAGGTGCCTGATCACCTCGACGAATCCCACCACGGCGATCCGCTCGGCGCGTTCGAGCAGTTCGACACCCTCGGCCGCCAGACGATTGCCCCCGACGCCGACGAGGTGCAGGTCGGGTCGGCGTGCACGGAGGGCCTTGACCATCGCCGCCGCGTGCATGTCGCCCGAGGGCTCGCCCGCGACGATCATCACCTCGGTCCTGCTCACGCAGGCCTCAGGGCACCACCGCGCAGGCGCATCGCATGGCGGTCGATGTCCGACACGATCCGCAGTGCCGTGGCGAGTGCCTCGCGTCCCGCCGCACCCGAGACCACGACGGCCTGCTCACCGCGGATGGCCGCAATGAAGCTGTCGAGTTCGAGCCGCAACGGCTCACCGTCCGGCGCGAAGAGTGGGACGGGTTCGACGAACTGCTCGAGCGACGTCGCCTGCGCGGCGAAGTCGCGCGGATCGATCCCGGCACGCATCCGGAAGAACATCCCGGCCCCGGTGCCGAGATCGAGCGAGACGTAGCCACTGCGCTGGAAGATGCGCAGCTTGCGCGTCTTCTCCCGCGATACGCGGCTTGCCGTGATCGTGGCCACGGCGCCGCTGGCGAACTCGAGTCGCGCATTGGCAATGTCGAGTGTGTCGGTGAGCACGGGCACGCCGACGGCACTGACATCCACCACCGGACTGCCGACGATGGTGGCCACGAGGTCGATGTCATGGATCATGAGATCGAGCACGACGGCCACGTCCGCGCCGCGCGGCGTGTACGGGGCAAGGCGGTCACTCTGCACGAACAGCGGATCGGCCAGATGCGGCCACGCCGCGCGGACGGCGCGATTGAAGCGCTCCACGTGTCCGACCTGCAGGACGACGCCCGCTGCCGCCGCAGCCGTCACGAGGGCGTCGGCTTCGTCGAGCGTCACGGCGATCGGCTTCTCCACGAACAGGTGCTTGCCCGCCGTCAGGATCGCCATCCCGACGGCGTGATGCGCCGTGGTCGGCACCACGCAGCTCACCGCATCGGAGGAGGCGATCAGCGACTCGATCGACGGATGTGCGAACACCCCGAGCTCCGCGACCACCAGTGCGGCGCGCTCCGGATTGGCATCGTAGAACCCGGTGAAGGTGATGCCGGGCGTGTCGCGCAGGATGCGCACGTGGTGGTAGCCGAGTCCACCCGCCCCCGCCACACCGATGCGGATGCTCAGAAGCCGATCCCCCGTTCGCTCTCCTCGATGAACGTGAGGAACGCCGACACCTCGGGCATGGGCTGCAGTTCAGCCCGCGCCCGATCGAGGGCCTGCGACACGTTCAGTTCGGAACGGAACACCAGGCGGTAGGCGCGCTTCAGCTCACGGACGATGGCATCGTCGAATCCGCTGCGCTGCAGGCCGACGGAGTTGAGGCCGTACAGCTTGACCGGATTGCCCACGGCCTTGAGGTATGGCGGCACGTCCTTCGCCACGCGCGAGCAGCCGCCCACGAACGAATGCCGGCCGATGCGCGCGAACTGGTGCACGGCCACGAGCCCGGAGACGATCGCACGATCATCGATCACCACATGCCCGGCCAGCTGCGTGCCATTGCCGATGATCACGCCATTGCCGATCTGGCAGTCATGCGCGAGATGCACATACGACATCAGGAACGACCCGGAACCAACGCTCGTCTTGTACGAGTGCGTGGTGCCACGATTGATCGTGGCGTACTCACGCACCACGGTATTCTCGCCGATCTCGACGGTGGTGTGTTCGCCCTTGTACTTCAGGTCCTGCGGGTCGCCGCCGATGATCGACCCGATCCCGATCTTCACGCCTGCCGCCAGCGTCACGTTCCGCTCCAGCGTCGCACGCATCGCGATCACGCAGCCGTCGCCCACCACGCAGTCGTCGCCGACGTACGCATACGGCCCGATGTCCACGCGCTCGCCGAGCTGCGCCGTCGGTGCGATGATCGCCGTCGGGTGAATGCCACTGCTGACCGGTGTCGTCATCGCGGGCGCACCATGGCGGCCATGTCCGCTTCGCACACGACATCACCATCCACCCGCGCCACGCCGCGCATCTTGCACAGCGGCCCACGCGTGGCCAGCACTTCCAGTTCGAAGCGAAGCTGGTCTCCCGGCTTCACCGGCTTCCGGAACTTCACGTTGTCGAGGCTCGTGAAATACACGACCTTCGAGTCTGGCTCCTGGATGCTCCCGAGCATGAGCATGCCACCGACCTGCGCCATCGCTTCCACGATCAACACCCCCGGCATGATCGGATGCCCGGGAAAATGCCCCTGGAAGAACGGCTCATTGATCGTCACGTTCTTGAGGCCGACGACACGCTTGCCTTCCTCGAGTTCGAGGATGCGATCGACGAGCAGGAACGGATACCGGTGCGGGAGCACCTTCATGATCTCTTCGATGCCAAGCACCGTGGTCTCCTCCTTCGCTGTCCGGAGCAGTTCGCGGACGAACAGGACCGTGCCCTTGTGGCTCGGTCGGTGAGCGCGGATATGCCCGCGGACGCGGGCACCAGCCAGCGCCAGGTCTCCAACACAATCAAGCGCCTTGTGCCGCACGAACTCGTCGGGCCATCGGAGCGTGGTGTCCACCACGCCCGTCGTGTCGAGGACGACGGCATTCGCCGTGCTCGCCCCCTGAATCAGCCCCGCCGCACGCAGCGCCTCGACCTCATGCACGAAGCCGAAGGTCCGCGCGTCGCTCAACTCCCGGATGAAGCTCCCGGCCGTCACCGCCAGCGAGATCGACTGGGTGCCGATCAGCGGATGCGGGAAGTCGATCAACACCTCGAGCTCGAGCTGCGAGGAGGGCGTGGCCTCGTACACCGACTCGCCGCACTCCACCCGGATCGGCGTGGTCACGGAGAGGTAGCGCGCCGGTCCGCCATGCTCGTGCACGCCGGCGCGGCGCAGCGCGTCCACGAACTCACGGGCGCTGCCATCGGCAATCGGCGGTTCGGCGGCGTCCAGCACGATCCGCAGGTCATCGATCTGCAGCGCGGCGACGGCAGCCAGCACATGCTCCACCGTGTGAAACGCCTCGTCGCCCGAACCGAGCTGCGTGCGTCGATCCGCCAGTTCGGCCACATCGGCGTGCGCACGAATTGCGATGGCACCGTCGCGGTCACCACGCACGAACGTGATGCCGGCGTGGGGTGCGGCTGGTTCGAAGCGCAGCGTGACCAACTGACCCAGATGCAGGCCCACACCGCTCACGGATTCACTTCGCCGGATGGTCTGGCGCCGCACGGCACTCATGACGACGCCAGACCTTTGCCGAGCGACTTGAGCAATGCGGGAAGCCGGTGCACGGCCGCCTGTGCCCGCAGTGACTCGCGATGCGGACGCGCCGGATAGCCGCTCCAGGTTTCGCCAGCAGGCACATCACCGAAGACCGCAGCCTGTCCGGCGATCCGCGCCCCGGCACCGATCGTCAGATGGCCGGCCACGCCCGCCTGCCCTGCCAGGATCACGCCATCCCCGATGCGCGTGGAGCCCGAGATGCCCACCTGCGCCATGACCAGGCAGAGCTTCCCCATCCGCACGTTGTGTCCGATCTGCACGAGGTTGTCGATCTTCGTGCCGGCACCGATCACCGTATCACCCACGCTGCCGCGGTCGATCGTGGTGTTCGCGCCGATCTCCACGTCGGACTCCAGCACCAGACGCCCGATGTGCGGAATCTTCTGGTGCGCGCCACCCGTGAACACGTAGCCGAAACCATCACTGCCCAGGACGGCGCCCGACTGCACGATGACACGATCGTGCAGGATCGTTCCGGGGTAGGCCGTGACGTTCGGATGCACGATGCAGTCGGCACCGATCGAGACGCCGTCGCCGAGCGTGACGCCCGCCCCGATGCGTGTGCCAGCCCCGATCGTCACCCCGTGGCCCAGCACCGCACGCGCGCCAACCGCAACGCCGGAACCCAGCGTGACCCCCTCACCGACCGTGGCCGCCGGGTGCACGCCCGCCGTGAACGGAACGGGCGGGTGCAGCAGCGCCAGGACCTGCAGCATGGCTTCCTGCGGCTTGTCCACGACGATCCGCGCCGGAACCTGCGAGACCTGAGCCACGAGCTCTGCAGTCACGAGCACCACACCCGCCCGTGAGGCCTCGGCCTCGGCGGCGTACTTCCGCGAACTGAAAAACGACAGTGACGCGACGTCGGCCGAATCCAGTCCGGCGACGCGCGTCACTGCGATCGTTTCATCACCATCCAGCACGCCGCCAACGGCCGCAGCGATCACCGCTGCGCTGAGCGCAGTTGCAGATCCCGCGCCCTCCTCCGCTGGGGACACCGCGTTACGGACGCGGACGGGTCACGCCAGCCGGTGCGGACACCGGCCCAGCCGCCGGAGGCTTCGTCGCCGCAGGGGCCGCGATCACCGACGGCGGCGGCAGCTTCGGGACGCCGAGCGACTTCAACCGATCGATGACGCGGGTCGTGATGTCGAGGTTCTTGTCGGCCGAGACGATGAACGGAACCTGCGCGCCGGCATCGAAGATGAACGCGTACCCGTCCTCGGCACGCACGTCCTGGATCACCTTGTTGACCTGCTCCATGATCGGCGCCATCAGTTCTTCCTGCCGCACCTGCGCCTTCTGCTGCATTTCCTGCGCGCGCTGCTGGTAATCCTGCTGACGGGCACCCAGCACCCCTTCACGCTGCGCACGCTGCGCGGCGGTGAGCTGAGCCGCCGCCTTCTGGTACTCGCCGATCATGCCCTGCAGCGAGTCCTGCATCCGCTGAATCTGCGTCCGCATCGGCAGCGTCTCCTTCTCGAACTGCGCCATGGCCTCGGTGCGACCGGGCGCGCCCTCCAGCACCTGATTCGAATTCAGGTATGCCACCTTGAGCACCCCCGCCGGCGCGGGCGCAGGTGCCGGTGCGGGCGTCCCGCCCTGCGCGCCAGCCACACCCGTCACCGACGCGAGCAGTACACCAGCGAGAACCATCCGACTCACGAAACGCATTGCAGACTCCACAAGAAAGAAGATCAGAACGTTTGGCCGCCGAGGCGGAAATGCAGCTGCCAGGCGGGAGCCGGGCGGCCGAATGAATCCACGCGGTCCAGACCGCGTGCCCAGTCCAGACCCAGCGGACCGAGTGGCGTCACCGTGGACAACCCGATACCGGCACCGCGGAACAATCGCGTCGGATCGAACTGCTGCACACGGCGATACACGTTGCCGGCATCGAAGAAGCCGTTGATGTAGAACATCGAGTTGAAGCGGATGCCGACTTCCGCCGTGCTCGAGAAGAACGCCGCACCGGGATTCTGGAATGCCGCCGCGTTCGCGTTGGCATCCGGCAGGAAGCCGTCCGGGGTGATCGAGAATTCCGGATACCCGCGCAGCGGCTCACCGAACTGCACGCCACCCATGTTGAACTGCTGGGTGAAGCGGAAGGCGCCGGCGTCACCGAGCACCGCGCCCGAGCGCACCGTCAGCCCAGCCACGACCTTGATCGGCTGCGAGCCGGGCTTGTTGCCGCCGATCTGCGTCAGCGTGGCGAAGTTGCGCATGTCGATCGAGTACCGCTGGAACCGCGACGTGCCCCCGAGACCGTTGAACTGTGCGGTGAAAGTGCGCTGTGCACCCGCCGAGGCGAACGGCAGGTCGATGCGGGTGTCGTACCCGAGCGTGGTCCCGATGTAACTGCGGACGTTGGCACCGCTGAACTGCGACGCCTGCTCACCGAGGAAGCCCGACGCCCCGAATCGCACACTTTCCAGACCGTACGTGAGGAAGACACGCGTGTACGGCGACTGCGGAATCGGGAAGCCGAGCTGCAGGCTGAAGCCCGTCTGGATGGGCTGGCCGAATCCACCGTTGAAGTTCGAGAAGCCGCCGATGCCCTGGAAACGATTCTGCGTCCGATAGGCGCTGAGCGTCCCCGACACCTGCGACAGGCGGATCTGGGGATCGGTGTATGCCATCTGGAAATTGTTCTGGAAGCGACCGAAGTTCCAGTTCAGTGACCCCGACTTGCAACGCCCGAAGAGGTTGGGCTGCTGCAGGCCGATGAAGCCGCCGACGCCGAGCCCCTGACCCGCCGAGGCACCGAAGTTCACGTTACCGGTCTGCTTTTCCTTCACGCGAAAGATGATGTCCACATCGCCCGTGGAATCGGGCCGCGTGTCGGGGTTCGGGATCGGCGTCTCGAAGAAGCCGAGGTTGCCGATGTTCTGGAACGAACGCACCAGGCGATCCTGATTGAACACGTCGCCGGGCACGATCAGCAGCGCGTTGCGGATGCAGCTTTCGACGGTGTGGTCGTTGCCAAGAATCTCCACGCGGTTCACGATCGCCGGCTGCCCTTCCTCGATTTCCCATCGCAGGTTGGCGACATGCTTGCCGGCCGTCGTATCACGATCCACGATCGGTCGCACGCGGGCGTAGATGTAGCCTTCGTTGCTGTACGCGGTCTGCACCTTCTGCGTCCCATCTTCCCAGCGGCCCTGATCGAAGGTGTTGGGCGGCAGCGACGGTCCTTTCTTGCGCAGCAGGGAGACGGCGCGCTCACGCAGCGAGATCGACTGGGGCTGGAACGGGTAGAGCCGCTGGATCTCCTCGGTGGAGAAGCGCCGATTGCCCAGCGCCTCGAACGCCCCGATCGAGTATCGCGGTCCCTCGCGGATCTGCAGGTCCACCAGTCCCTTGCCGAGATCGCGGTTCACCAGGAGCGTGTCGCGCTCGACGACGCCATCGATGAAGCCCTGCCGCGCAAGGAACTGCGGAATCCGCTCCGTGAGGTCGCCGGTGAACGTGTCCTCGTCGAACTCGCCCTTCCGGAACCAGAGGAACCCTTCCGGCTTCGTCTGCATCGTGGCCACGACATCGGCCGGTGCCAAGGTCTTGAGTCCGTTGACGCGCACACCGCTGACGGCGAGGCGACGCCCCTCGCTCACCCGGAACGTCACCTTCGCCCGCTGGTCGCCGATCTCGGTCGTGTCGACGGTGATGCGATGGAGATAGTAGCCGGCGGCTTCGTAGATCGAGTCGAGCCGCTGCTTGGTGCGTGCCACGAGTGCGGCATCGACCGGACGGCCGATGAGCAGATCGATCTTGTCCTTCAGGACCCGGGTCGCGATGCGGTCGCCACCGATGACATCCACATCACCGAGGATCGGTCGCTCCGTGACGGTGATGACGATCGTCGCCAGAATCGGCGGACCATCATGCACCCGGCAGCCGACCTGCACGTCGCTGAAGTTGCCGGTCGCGTAGAGCGCCTTGATCGCGCGCTGCACCACCTTGAAGTTCAGCGCGACTCCCGTCGCCATCTCCGCATCGGAGAGGATCTGTTCGTTCGTCGTGCGCAGATTGCCTGCCACGACGATCGAGTCCGGCAGCGCACACGCCCCGGGACCCTCCTGCTGCGCCTGGGCGCGGGAGAAGGGGAGGCAGAGAACAGCGGCCACGATGGCAGCCGCGGAATGACGGAAAACGGGCATAAGCTTGGAAAATGTAACGAGTCAGCCGACCGGGTCTACCCGCGACCCGGTCGGCTGTTTCACGGAACCGAGGTTCCGGCGGTCTTTCCCGGGCCTCAGGCGGCCGGGGTGGCGCTCGCAGAGACCCGGAACTGGAGCTTCGTCCCGTCCTCGGCCACGTCCACGTCGATCTCGTCACCCTTGGAGAATTCGCCCAAGAGAATCTTCTCCGAGAGCGGATCCTCGATGTAGCGCTGGATCGCCCGCTTGAGCGGACGTGCCCCATACATCTCGTCGAACCCATGCTTCGCAAGGAAGTCGCTCCCGGCGTCGCTGAGCTTGAGCGTCAGTTCCTCGTCCGACAGGCGCTTCTGGACCTCGCGCAGCATCACACCGACGATCTTGGCGATGTGCTCGCGGCTCAGCTGGTGGAACACGATCACGTCATCGAGGCGGTTCAGGAACTCCGGATTGAAGGTGTGCTGCAATTCCTCCTTCACCTTCTCCGAAATCCGCTCGAAACTGTTCCGGCCGTCGGACGTGCCGAAGCCCAGCGCCTTCCCCTTGGTGATTTCCTTCGCGCCCACGTTGCTGGTCATGATGACCACCGTGTTCTTGAAGTCGATCACCCGACCGTAATTGTCCGTCAGGTGTCCCTCGTCCAGCACCTGCAGCAGGATGTTGAACACATCCGGATGCGCCTTCTCGATTTCATCGAGCAGGATCACGCTGTACGGCTTGCGACGGATGGCCTTGGTCAGCGTGCCGCTGTCCTCGTAGCCGACGTAGCCCGGCGGCGCGCCGATGAGACGCGACACGGAGAACTTCTCCATGTACTCGCTCATGTCCACGCGGATCAGGGCCGACGCATCGGCGAACAGGAACTTTGCCAGCTGACGCGCCACTTCCGTCTTGCCGACGCCCGTCGGTCCGCAGAAGATGAAGCTGCCGATCGGCCGGTTCGGATCCTTCAGGCCGGCGCGGCTGCGACGGATCGACCGGGCCAGCGACTTGATCGCCTCCTCCTGCCCGACCACCTGCGCATGCATCTCCTCTTCCATGCGCAGCAGGCGGGCCGTTTCGGCTTCCTGCAGGCGCGTGACGGGAATGCCAGTCCAGCGGCTCACGATGAAGGAGATTTCCTCCTCACCGAGCACCGGCCGGAACGACTGACGGCGCTGCTCCCACTCTTCCTGACGCTGCCGGATCTCCGCCTGCAGCTCGCGCTCACGATCACGCAGTGAGGCGGCCTTCTCGAAGTTCTGGTCGCGGACGGCGCCTTCCTTGTCGACGTTGACCTGATCGAGCTGCGCGCGCAGATCGGCCACGTCCGCCGGCGGGACCTGCGCCGCGAGACGCGCGCGGGCGCCCGCCTCGTCGATCACGTCGATCGCCTTGTCGGGCAGGAAACGATCGGTGATGTAGCGCTCCGACAGCTTCGCCGCGGCAAGCAGCGTCGTGTCGGGGATCGTCACGCGATGATGATCCTCGTACTTCTTGCGCAGCCCCTTCAGGATCTCGACCGTTTCATCCACCGAGGGCGGATCGACGATCACCGTCTGGAAGCGACGCTCGAGCGCGCCATCCTTCTCGATGTACTTGCGATACTCGTTCAGCGTGGATGCGCCAACGCACTGCAACTCGCCGCGCGCCAGTGCCGGCTTGAGCATGTTGCTGGCATCAATCGCCCCTTCGGCCGCACCGGCACCGACGAGCGTGTGCAGTTCGTCGATGAACAGGATCACGTTCTTGTTCTGCGCGATCTCGTTCATCACGGCCTTGAGCCGCTCCTCGAACTGGCCGCGATACTTGGTGCCGGCGATGACGGCCGCCATGTCGAGCGACAGCACGCGGTTGTCGCGCAGATTGTCCGGGCAGTTGCCGCCCGAGATCAGCTGCGCCAGTCCTTCGACGATCGCCGTCTTGCCGACACCGGGTTCACCGATCAGCACAGGGTTGTTCTTCTTGCGGCGTGAGAGGACCTCCATCACCCGCTCGATCTCCTTGGCACGACCGATCGTCGGATCGAGCGCCCCCTCGGCGGCGAGCGCCGTCAGATCGCGGCAGAAATGATCGAGGGCCGGCGTCTTCGACTTCTTCTCGGCCTTGGCGCCACTGCCCGAGGGCGTCGCCCCGGGGGTCGACCCGCCTCCGGCAGCCTGCGCCGTCGGCGCACCACCGGGCGGCATCTCGGTACCGAGCAGCCGCAGCGTCTCGGTGCGGGCCGCATCGAGGTTCACGCCGCTGTCGGTCAGTACCTGCGCCGCGATGCCCTTCTCCTCACGGAGCAGGCCAAGCAACAGGTGCTCGGTGCCGACATAGCTGTGATTGAGCTCGCGGGCTTCGCTCATCGCGAGCTCGAGGACCTTCTTGGCACGCGAGGTATACGGCAGGTCCGGGCCGGTGGCTTGCGCCGCCTTCCCCTTCTTCACCGTGTCCTCGATCTTCTGCTGGATCTCGTCGAGGTCGACGTTGAGGCTCTGCAGCACAGCGGCTGCCACCCCTTCGCCCTCGCGAATCAAGCCGAGAAGAATGTGCTCGGTGCCCACGTACTCATGGTGCAGGCGTGCGGCTTCTTCGCGCGCCATGGCGAGCACCTTCCGTACGCGCTCGGTGAAGTTGTACCCGTTCATGCTGACCTCTGGTTCGGCAGTCTGTGGCCGATCATCCGTGCGAGCCTACGTCGGCAGCGAGTGCATCCCGGACAAACCGTGCACGCGCCACGCTTGCATCACCATCCGACAACGTGGCCCGTCCATCGTACTGCGCCACGTGTGCCGCCTGGCAATGAATCAGGAGCTTGTTGAGCGTATAGACACTCGGTGAACTCAGGAGTTTCAGGCTCAACGCGAGCCGGACCCCACTGAGGTAGTTCATCGCCTCGTCGAACGTCAGGCTCCGGGCATACCGCAGCGTCCCGTACGCCCGCCAGAGCTTGTCTTCAATGATATACCCGGCATCGCGAAGCAGCACGTGCCGAGCCTCCTCCTCGCGCTCCACCACATGCCGCACCACGCGCGACAGCTGGTCGAGCAGTTCCACCTCACTCTTCCCCAGTGTCGTCTGGTTGCTGATCTGGAAGTAGTTCCCCACCACTTCCGACCCCTCGCCGTACAACCCCCGGTAGGTCAGGCCCATCTGCTGCAGACCGGCCAGCACCTTCGAGATCTCCTTCGTGAGCACCAGCCCCGGCAAGTGGATCAGCACCGACGCCCGCAGCCCGGTTCCCGTATTCGTCGGGCAGGCGGTCAGAAAGCCGAACTCCCCCTGCCACGCATACGGCACGTGACGGCCGAGCTCGTCATCCAGCGCCGTGGCTGCTCCGAAGGCGCCGAGAGGGTCGAACCCCGACCGCATCGCCTGCAGTCGGAGGTGATCCTCCTCGTTCACCATCACGCTAACCTCGTCGGCCAGCACCAGCGCCGCACCTGTCCGAACGGCGAGCGTCCCATCCAGCCCTGCCAGCTCCCGACTGACGAGGTGACGCTCGTGCAACAGCTGACGGTCCGGCGTGGCCAGCTCATCAACGCGCAGGATCACCCCGCCCTTGAGCGACGCCACCTTCGGCATCGCGTCCCGGAGCTGCCCCAGCACCCGCAGCCGTTCCCCGTCGCGGGCCCGGCTGGTGAAGGCGAAACCCTCCACATTGCGCGCCAGTCGGACCCGGGTCGACAGCACCACTTCCGGATGCTCCCCCGACCCGTCCAACCACCGCGTGCCGCCGTCAGGCAGCAGCGAAAAGTCGATCACTCGGCCACCTCCTTCAGCTGGTCGCGAAGGCGCGCGGCCTGCTCGAAATGCTCCAGCTCGATCGCCCGACGCAGCTGCTCCCGCAGCTCCAGCACCGTCGAGGCCCGCTGCAGCTCGTCTGGAGCCGGCGGCGCGTACTGCCGACCCGTGTGCCGTGTGCTGCCATGCACCCGCTGCAGCAGATCGCGCAGTTGCGGCTCGAAGGCGCTGTAGCACCGCGCGCACCCGAGGCGGCCCGACGCACGGAAATCCTTGTACGTGGCCTGGCAGAACGTGCAGCGCGCCTGATCCGACGACCCCACCGCCAGCTGCTGCTGCACCGTCTGCAACAGCGAGGTGAGTGGCGTCTTCGGCGCAGCGACGGTCGTCTCGACCCCCTTGTCGGCCGCACACTTCTCGCAGAGGTGGACCTGCGTGACGGTGCCGTCGACCACCTGCGTCAGGTGCACCACGGCATCGCGTTCACGACATGAATCGCAAACCATCAGCCCACCTCCGCTGCCATCGCTGACGACTCCACCACACGGCCTCCATCAAGAAGCAGCACCCGGTTCGCCCGGGATGCCAGCGCACGATTGTGCGTCACCACCACGACGCCCACACCATGCGACGCTGCCAGTGTAGCGAAAAGCTCATGCAATCGCTCCGCGTTCCCGCGATCGAGATTCCCTGACGGTTCATCAGCCAGCAGCAGCGCCGGATTGGGCGCCAGTGCCCGGGCCACCGCCACACGCTGCTGCTCGCCCCCGGACAACGCCGATGGCAGGTGATCCACACGTGCACCGAGCCCCACCGACTCCAGCAGCGCCTTCGCGTGCCCGCGCACCTCCGACGGCGACTTCCCGGCAATCAGCAGCGGCATCATCACGTTCTCCAGCGCAGAAAACTCGCGCAGGAGGTGATGAAACTGAAACACGAAACCGATCGACTTGTTGCGCACCTCCGCCAGACTCGCCTCGGACCCGGTCTGGACGGCGCGCCCGGCGATGCGGATCTCGCCCGACGACGGCTTGTCGAGCGCGCCAAGGATATGCAGCAGCGTGCTCTTCCCGGCGCCACTTTCCCCGATGATCGCCACCATCTCGCCACGCAGGATCGTCAGCGACGCCCCGTCGAGAATCCGCAACGTCGTGCCATCGCCGCCCGTGTACTCCTTCACCACGTCGATGGCCTCGAGCACCGGCGTCCCATGCGCCTCACTCATGGCGGATCGCCTCCACCGGAAAGAGGCGCGAGGCCTGACGCGCCGGCCACAACGTCGCCAGCATCGCAATGCCGAGGCTCGCCGCCGTGATCGCCAGCACGTCGCTCACCGCGATCTGGATCGGCAGCCGATCGATGAAGTACACCTGCGGATCGAGGGCGATCAGCTTGAATCGTGTCAGGACGAACGCACCCACCAGACCGAGCAGCACACCGAGGCCGGTGCCGACGAAGCCGATCGCCGCGCCCTGCCAGAGAAAGATCCGCCGGATCGATGCCGAGGGCATGCCCATCGCCTTGAGAATGCCGATCTCGCGCGTCTTGTCGGTCACCACCATCGTCAGCGTGCTCACGATGTTGAACGCCGCCACCAGCACGATCAGCAGCAGGATCACGCCCATGGCCAGCTTCTCGAGCTTGAGCGCCGAAAAGAGCGAACGATTCTGTTCCTGCCAGTCGATGGTGCGGTACGGGAACCCCAGCACGTTCGCCAGCCGCGTCGCGACCTCCGGTGCCGCGTACCGGTCGGGAGTCCGCACGTCGATCCCCGTCACGCGCATGGCGAGTCCCGCCAGATCCTGCGCCGACGACAGCTCCATGTACGCATAGCCGCTGTCGTACTCGTACATGCCGGTCTCGAAGACGCCGGTGATGACATACTTCCGGATCTGCGGCACGAAGCCGCCGAGCGCACTCGACATCTGCAGCCGTCCCGGCACCGTGGCCAGGACCAGCACATCACCCGGCCACGCGTTCAGCCGTTCCGCCAGTCGCTGGCCGATGACGATCGCGCGCGAGGAATCGTCGGGAGGCCGAAACGAGAAGTCCCCGCTGCGCGCGTACTTCCGGATCTGCGTCACATCAGCTGCCCCTGACGTGGCAGCCGGCATGCCGACCACCTTCACCGGCTCGGCGTAGTCGTTGCCCTTCGTGATCAGTGCGTCCTTGAGCACGAACGGTTCCGCCGACACCACCCCGGGCTGCGCCCGCACCTTGGTCAGCGTCGCCTGCCAGTCGGTCATCGTCAGATCGTCGCCCACGGTCAGGACCCGAAGATCCGGGCTGCCGATCAGGATCTTGTCGCGCAGATCCTTCTGCAGCCCGTTCATGACCCCCAGCACGAGAATCAGGGCGCTCACGCCCACCACCACGCCGCCCATCGCAATGACGCTGATGAGGCTCAGCAACTGCGAGCCGCGCCGACTCCGCAGGTACCGCCACGCGATGGCGACTTCGAGACGGCTCATTCGGGGCGCATCGCAGGGAACAGGATCACGTCGCGGATGTGCTGCGTGCCGGTGAGGTACATCAGCAGGCGATCGATGCCGATGCCGACGCCACCCGTGGGCGGCATGCCGTATTCCATGGCACGCAGATAATCCTCGTCCACCCCGCTGGCCTCGTCGTCACCGGCCGCCTTGAGCCGCGCCTGCGCCTCGAAGCGCTGGCGCTGGTCGATCGGGTCGTTGAGCTCGGAGAAGGCATTGGCCATCTCGCGGCCATCGGCGAACAGCTCGAAGCGCTCCGTCAGCGCCGGATTGCCACGCTTCGGCTTCGCCAGCGGCGACAGCTCCACCGGATAATCCAGCACGAAGGTCGGCGTCGTGATCGTGCGCTCGACATGGACCTGGAACAGCTCGTCCATCAGCTTCGGACGGCTCAGCGTGTTCGCCTTCTCCACCCCGTCATCCTGCGCCGCCTTCACCAGCTCGGCGTCGGTCATCGCCAGGACATCGCGTCCGAGCCCTGCGCTGAGGGACGGCACCCACTCGATGCGACGGAACGGCGTCGAGAACGACGGCACCGCGTCCGGATCGATGCCGGGCGTGGACCGCACCGCCTCGGCGGCGGCGACGATCAGCTGCTCCACCCGCGCCATCATCAGCGTGTAATCGGCGTACGACTCGTAGAACTCCAGCATCGTAAACTCCGGATTGTGCGTCCGGTCGATGCCTTCGTTGCGGAAGTCGTGGCCGATTTCGTACACACGATCGAACCCGCCGACGATCAGGCGCTTGAGATACAGCTCATCGGCGATGCGCAGATAGAGCGGCATGTCGAGTGCATTGTGGTGCGTCGTGAACGGTCGCGCCGTGGCGCCACCGTACAGCGGCTGCAACACCGGCGTCTCGACCTCGAGATAGCCCAGCCCGTCGAGGAAGCGACGGATCGCGGACGTCATGCGGGCGCGTGCGTAGAAGTTGGCGCGCACCTCGGGATGCACCGCGAGATCCGCGTACCGCTGGCGGTATCGCTGTTCCGGATCGCTGAAGCCGGAATAGCGCTTCACCTCGCCATCCACCACCTGCTCCTTGGCGAACGGCAGCGGGCGCAGGGTCTTCGCCAGCAGCGTCAGTTCGGTGCACTGGACGGTCACCTCGCCGGTGCGCGTGCGCATGAGGTTCCCCGCCACGCCGACGATGTCGCCGAGGTGCAGCTCTTCGAACACGGCCCACTGCTCGGCCGACATGTCATCCTTGCGGAAGTACGCCTGCAGCTTCCCGGCCGCGTCACTGACGTGTGCGAAGGCGGTCTTGCCTTTGGAGCGAAGTGACACCAAGCGACCCGCGATGCGGACCGCAGGGCCGGCCTCGTCGCCATCGGGCAGCAACTCGCGCGCGTCGGCGCTCAGGTGCGTGCGATCGTACGCGTACGCGAAGGGCGACACGCCGCTCGCGACCAGCCGGTCGAGCGACGCACGACGATCGAGCAGCACCTGACTCAGTTCTTCGGTGTTCACGTCAGTGGGTTCGGTGGGAACGGGGAGCTCACTTGCTGGCAGGTTCGCCGGCCTGCTTCAGGTACGCTTCAATGAAGGGATCGATCGCGCCATCCATGATCTTCGCCACATCGGCGATCTTCAGCTCCGTGCGGTGGTCGTTGACCATCGTGTACGGCTGGAACACGTAGCTGCGGATCTGGCTGCCGAACGACACGTCCGCCTTGCCGGCGTCGAGCGCCGCCTTCGCCGCCGCCTGCTTGTCGGCCTCGATCTGGTACAGGCGATTCTTCAGCTGCTTCATCGCCGTCGCCTTGTTCTTGAACTGCGACCGCTCGGCCTGGGACGCGCACACCACACCCGACGGCATGTGCGTGATGCGCACCGCCGATGACGTCTTGTTCACGTGCTGTCCACCGGCACCGGAGGCGCGATACACGTCGATGCGCAGGTCCTCGTCGCGAATCTCGATGTTGATCTCGTCATCGACGACCGGATACACGAACACCGACGCAAAGCTGGTATGCCGGCGCGCCTGTGAGTCGAAGGGGGAGATGCGCACCAGACGGTGCACCCCCGCCTCGGGACGCAGGAAGCCGAAGGCATACTCCCCGGTGATCTCGAGCACGGCTCCCTTGATCCCGGCCTCCTCGCCTTCGCTCATGTCGAGCACCTCGATCGAGTACCCCTTCCGCTCGCACCACCGCGTGTACATGCGCAGCAGCATCTGCGCCCAGTCCTGCGCCTCGGTGCCACCGGCACCAGCGGATATTTCGAGCTGCGCACCACGATGGTCATCCGGCCCCCGCAGCAGCGAGCGCAGTTCGTAGGCCGCGATCCGCTCGCGCAGCGCGTCAGCGTCACGCTGGAGATCGCCGGCCATCGCATCGTCGGGCTCGAGCGACAGCAGCTCCGAGAGTTCGCGCGCGTCGGCGACGCCTCGCACGAGGACATCGAACGGCTCCACCCACTGCTTGTACGTCTTCACCTGCTTGACGACCGTCTGCGCCCGCTCCTGGTGGTCCCAGAACGAGGGCTCGGCCATCTGTGCCTCGAGCGCCGTCAGGCGTTCCCGCTGGCTCTCGATGTCAAAGATACCTCCGCAGCTCGTCGAGCCGTTCGGCATCCGTGGTGAGTTGCGTCGTCATCTGAGCGAGATCTGCCATGGGAGCCGGAGGGTGCCGTGAGAAAAACGAGAGCCGCCCTCCCGAGGTCGGGAGGACGGCTCGGAGCGCAGTTGCGCAGGAGCGAAAGTTAGCCGAAATGACGGCGGTTCTCCATGCCTGACGCGTTCAGAAGACGCGCTTTCCCTCTGCCAGCACCTCATTCAGCGCGTCCTGGAAGAAGGCCGTGGATTCGGCCACCTCACGCCCGACCTGCTCCACATACTCGTCGTAGCTCTTCCGGATTTCGTCGCGGAACAACTGCTTCAGCGTGCCGTTGGCGAGCCCCTCGGCACGCTTCGCCGGCTGGTACGCCACCATGTCGGAGACGAGGGCACGCGCCAGGCGCTTGGCCCGCGTCATCGGATCGCTCCGGAGAAACGGGTTGATGACCCGCCGCGGTACTCCCGGGGCAGCGACGGCTGGTACCGCATTCACCGGTGTCGGCTCGACCATTCCGACCAGCTGCCCGGGTGACGGCGGCGGCGGCGGCACCAGCGGCCGTGGCGTCACGGAGACTGTGGTGGCCAACGGTGGTGTCGATACCGGAACGGCTGGCGGCGCGACCGCCGGCGTCTCCTCGTCCGACTCGGAGAGGAACTCCAGCGGGGCAAGCGGATCGGTCGTCGTGGAAGACCGTCCAGCTTGCTCCATGTCGACGGGTGACGCCGACACGGGAGTCCTCGCCATCGGGACAAGCGACGGTTCGATCGTCGCACTGCTGAGCGCTGGTTCCGTCGGCGCCATCCTGACCGGCGAGGAGAACGACGGCGTTGGACGGGACGGAAACGGCAGGCTTGTGGCGAGTGGCTCGCTGATCGCGGGCGTGGCTCGGCCGCTCGCGGCCGGGGTCTGCAACGGCGTCAGCGGATGCGGCAAGGCCGCATTCGTCAGTGGCGTCGTCGAACCGACCGAGATACGCACGATCGCGCCGCAGACGCTGCACCGCGCCCGCACGCCATTCGGCGGCACTTTCGCGGGATCCACGCGGAACACTGAGCGGCAGTCCTGACACGTGACGTTCACTGAAACTTCTCCTCGGGTGGGGTGGCCGACTCGCCGTCGGACCGTCGATCCATCGCCCAGACGGATCCGGGCAGTGTCTTCGCGTACGTCTTCATCTCCGTCGCCAGCTCGCTGACCTGTGCCGCCGAAACGAAGCGTCGACGGGCATTGGTGACGACACCGATCGACAACGTCATCAGCGACACGCGATCGAGACGACCACGACGATCCTTGCCGAAAAAGTAGCCAGCTTGCCGGTCATGTGCAGAGTACCGCGCCGGCAGCACCTCGTCGGCGCGCTGGACGAGCAGGTCGCACGCTGCCTCGACGCAGTCCAGCGGCACGAGGAAAAGGAAATCGTCACCACCGATGTGGCCGACGAATCCGCGCTCGCCTGCCGCCGCTTCGACGACTTCCACGATCAGTTGCGCAACCGCCCGGATGACATCGTCCCCCTGGGCGTATCCGTACCGATCATTGAATTCCTTGAAATTGTCGAGGTCGGCGTAGCACGCACCGAAGAGTTCACCCTGCTCGATCCGCGCCAGCATGGCCGCCGCGAGCGCGTCAGCCCCAGCCAGCCTGGTCGAGGGATTCACCTGAATGTCGCGCCCACTGCGCCGGCATGCAGCCGCAAGCCGCGCGTCACATTCGTGCAGCGACATGCTGTCGGACAGCACCTCGTCAGCACCGACCTCGAACCAGTCGGCTGCAGCACCGCTGGTGAACACCACCACGGGGATCGCCTGCAGACGTCCATCCTGCTTGAGGGCCCTGATCGCCGTGGCGGCTGACGTCTGCACGCCGTCGACGCTGAGGACGACCATGGCAGGCGGGGTGTGTCGGACCGAGCGACGGTCGAGGGGGAGCCCCGCGTCGACGACATCGAGCGCCCGACTCGCTGCCCACCGCTGCAGCCCTGACCGCGCGGCCTCCGGCAACTGACCCACGAGCAGGATGACCTGCGAGTCGGAAGACCGCGCTGCGGCGACAGAGGAGGACGGCATCATCCGGGAATGACGATCGAGGCTCCCAGACGCAAGTCTGCCCTCGTCATCCGGTCGCCGTGGCCTCGTCGATCAGCATGATGGGAATCCCATCGCGGACGGCATACCGCAGGCGACAGGCGGGACACTCGAGACAGACCGGCGGCAGGCTCACACTCCGCAGCGCACCCTTGCATTTCGGACAGCGAAGAATGGCCAGCAACTCCGGCGCAATGGTCGTCATTCCCGTCGTCACTCCTGTGGAACCGTGAAGCCGAAACGGCGCAGCGCTGCCGCGTCTTTCCGCCAGTCGGGCATCACTTTCACCCAGAGATCCAGATAGACCTGATTTTCCACGAGTCGTTCGATCAGGACACGCGCAGCGGTGCCGATCTCGCGAATGGTCTTTCCCTTCGCGCCGAGCACGATGCCCTTCTGACTATCCCGCTCGACGTACACCACGGCCCGGATATAGATCGGCGTCTTGTTCTCGCGAAACTCCTCGATGTCCACGAAGATGCCATACGGAACTTCTTCATGCAGAATTGCCAGCGCACTTTCGCGAATGGCCTCGGCGGCAAAGAACCGGACAGGCTGCGTGCTGAGTTCGTCGGACGGATAGAGGAACGGCGACTGCGGCAGTTGATCCGCCACGCAGGTGAGCAACGCCTCGATGCCGTCCCCGTGTTCGGCGCTGCCGACGATGACATTCGGCAATTCGTGCAGCGCCGAGCGATTGCCTTCGTTGAGCAGGTCGGCCTTGTTGGCCCAGATCACCAGGCGTCGTGGCACGAGCGTACCCGGCGGCAGCAACGTCTCAAGCGGCGGTGGCGGGCCCGTGGTGGCATCGTGGACGTAGACGGCCACGTCGGCTTCGCGCAGCGACGCGAGGGCGCTGGCGAGCATGCTGCGTTGCAGCGTGTAGCCCGGATCGAGGAGCCCTGGGGTATCCAGCAGGATCATCTGGTAGGCATCGGTGGAGATGATGCCGACCGCCGAGACGCGGGTGGACTGCGGCTTGGGGCTGGTGATGGCGAGCTTGAGACCGAGGAGTCGGTTGAGGAGCGTCGACTTGCCGGCGTTGGGTTTTCCGACGAGCGCGACATGTCCGGCGCGGGTGCTGGGCGTGCTGTCGTCGGGACGGAGGTCGGTCATGTGGCGTGTGAGGGTCGCACGTGGGCGCGGTCGTGCGGAGGAATAAAACAGACGAACCCCCCGATTGCATGAAGCAACCGGGGGGTTCGTCACAAGGTGCCGGCGACGGCCTACTCTCCCGCGACCTCGCGGCCGGAGTACCATCGGCGCTGTCGGGCTTAACGATCGTGTTCGGAATGGGAACGAGTGTGGCCCCGACGCTCTAGTCGCCAGCGAATTAAGTCAAGTGATGAAGGCAGCTGATCGTAGGACATGGAGCCACGTCGCAGATTTCGCGATTGGCGACGCAACCGAGTTGCGTAAGTGACCAGGCCTTTGCGTGCTGGTCACAGTATTGGGAGTCAAGCCGCACGGGCGATTAGGACCGCTGCGCTCGGAATGGATTGCTCCACGTCCACGGGCGGCCTATCGACGGAGTCGTCTCCTCCGGCCCTTCAGGGGACTCAAGGTCCCAGGGAAAGTTCATCTTGGGGGGCGTTTCCCACTTAGATGCGTTCAGCGGTTATCGCCA
>JANOCB010000011.1:0-1815 GCA_031411975.1 Gemmatimonadaceae bacterium | reverse complement strand
CATCCACATCCAGGAGCTCGAGCTGCACGTCCGCGACACCAAGCGCGGCCAGGAAGAGATCACGCGTGAAATCCCCAACGTCTCCGACGAGACGCTGGTGGACCTCGACGAGCGCGGCATCGTCCGCATCGGCGCACACGTGAAGCCGGGTGACATCCTCGTCGGCAAGATCACGCCCAAGGGCGAGACGGAGCTGTCGCCGGAAGAGAAGCTGCTGACCGCCATCTTCGGTGAGAAGGCGAAGGACGTGAAGGATTCGTCCCTCAAGGTCTCGCCGGGCATGGAAGGCGTCGTGATCGACGTCAAGATTTTCTCGCGCATCGAAGATTCGGTGGTCGAGAAGGATCGTGGTGAGCGCATCGGTGAAGTGCGTCGCGTCGAGGGCGAGGAGAAGATCCGCGTCAACGAGATCCGCGACGTCGAACTGTCCGACATCCTCGATGGGGAAGTCGTGGCGCTGGCGCTCAAGTCGGGCACGGTCGAAGAGGCCATCCCGCAGGGCACCACGCTGACGAAGGAGTTCCTGCGCACGTTCAAGATGGCGTCGCTGGACCTCAAGACGTTCCGCGTCGAGAACAAGAAGGTCAACGATCAGATCCGCGTGATCCTGGATGCGGCGGCGAGCGAGAAGTCGCGGATCGAGGAGTGGGCGGAGCAGCGCATCGACAGCATCCTGCAGCCGGATGAACTGCCGCCTGGCGTGATCCAGCTGGTGAAGGTGTATCTCGCCGAGAAGCGCAAGATCTCGGTGGGCGACAAGATGGCCGGCCGTCACGGCAACAAGGGGATCGTTGCCCGCATCGTGCCTGAGGAAGACATGCCGTTCCTGCCCGATGGGCGGCCGGTGGACATCGTCCTCAATCCGCTCGGCGTGCCGAGCCGCATGAACGTGGGTCAGATTCTCGAGACGCACCTCGGCTGGGCCGCGCGCCTCCTTGGCTTCTACGCCAAGACGCCGGTGTTCCAGGGTGCGAACGAGCGCGAAATCGGTCTCATGCTGCGTCTCGCCGCGTTGAGCTGGACGCGCAAGGCACTCGAGCTGCAGACCACCGCACCGCTGGTGATCACGGATGCCGACATCGCCTCGATCGTCGCCGACGTGAAGCCGTCAACGGAAGATGCCGACAAGGTCACCCTGCTCGCCGATGCACGGATGGCGGATCTGAGTGGCAAGGGCATGTCGGCGCAGACGAAGGACGTCCACGCCCGCGTGTCGGCCTATCTGCTGTCGGCGGCGCGTGAACTCGCCGAGCGCGAGCGCTCGGAGCTGGGGTCGCAGGTGACGACGCACGAGACCCTGCTGGGTGATGCGACGCCGTCGGAGAAGGCGAAGCTGGAAGCGGGCGTCGGCATGATCACGGCCGCGCAGGCTGGCGGCAACGGCGATCTGCTGGCGCGTCACGAGCTGCGCGCGCTGGCAGCGGCGACATCGGGGAAGAAGGGTGACCTCGACATCGACGCGGCCTGTGACGAGCTGCTCCGTCTGGCCGGCACTACGCCGGCGGGCAAGATCTGGCTGCGTGATGGCCGCAGTGGCGAGACGTTCTCGTCGCCGGTCACCGTGGGTGAGGTCTACATGCTGAAGCTGAGCCACCTCGTCGACGACAAGATCCACGCGCGCAGCATTGGCCCGTACTCCCTCGTCACGCAGCAGCCGCTGGCGGGCAAGGCACAGTTCGGCGGTCAGCGCTTCGGTGAGATGGAAGTGTGGGCGCTGGAGGCGTACGGCGCCGCGCACGTGCTGCAGGAGATCCTCACGGTCAAGTCCGACGACGTGAACGGTCGCAGCCGCGTGTACGAGGCGATCGTGAAGGG
>JANOCB010000010.1:0-24317 GCA_031411975.1 Gemmatimonadaceae bacterium | reverse complement strand
TCTAACGAAAATTAGACAGAAATCAAAATATGTCCTTCCCGAGAATACCTCCGCACAACCCTGCACCGCCAGTCTTCTGCCGCCACCGAAACACGAGAAACGTCTGACCGGATTCGCCTGCGCCTGATCGTCGAAGTGCCGACCCCACCGGGAGTTGCAGCCCGGAAGCCGATTATCGCGCGCCGGAATCCACGCAAACTGCAACCCGCGAATCGCTGCCTAATCCCCTCCACAGCACGACGGTCGCCAACACGACCCTGCCGCCCGCCAACCGAGCGCTATCCTGGACGAGTGGCCCGCGGCCCCATGTCCAGCGGACTGCGTACCCCCAGGCCGCCACGGTTCAGCACATGCGTGTACAGCATCGTGGTCGCGACGTCGCGATGCCCCAGCAGTTCCTGGACGGTCCGGATGTCGTAGCCCGCCTCGAGCACATGCGTTGCGAACGAGTGACGCAGCGTGTGGCAGGTCGCGCGCTTCACGATGCCAGCCTGCCGCGCCGCCGCAGGCACGGCGCGCTGCAACACGGTTTCGTGCACGTGGTGCGTGTAGCGTCGGAGGTCCTGTGCGGCGAGATGCTCCCGACGTGACGGGAAGAGCCAGCACCACGACCAGCTCCGGGCCGCCTGCGGTGTCTTGCGCACCAGCGCGCCGGGCAGCTCCACGTAGCCTCCGCCACGCGCGACACGCAGGAGGTTCAGCCGACGCACGGCCGCTATCTGCTGCGCGAGCCGCGAATGCAACGACGCCGGCAGCATCGTCACACGATCGCGTGCACCCTTGCCGTCACGCACCACGATCTCGCCACGCACGAGGTCCACGTCCTTGAGCCGCAGACGGCAGCACTCCAGCAACCGCAGCCCCGACCCGTACAGCAACATCGCCATCAGCTGCGTCGCCCCCTCCATGTGCGCCAGCAGTGCCGCCACCTCCTCGTGCGACAGGACATTCGGCAGCCGGTGCGGGCGCTTCGCCGCCTCGATCCCCGCGACGCTGGGTAGCGGCTGCTCCAGCACGTCACGGTAGAGGAAGTTGAGGGCAGCCAGCGCCTGGTTTTGCGTCGAGGCCGCCACCTGGCGGTCGCGCGCGAGATGCGTGAGATACGCCCGCACGTGCTCATGACCGAGATGCGCCGGATGTGTTTGGCCACCATGAAAGCGGATGTACGCCACCACCCAGCGCTCGTATGCCTCGACGGTGCGCTCGCTCAGGTGACGCACGGCGGCGCGCGCGCGGAGGAGGTCGAGCAGTTTCGATCGGACGGCACGACGGCGGCGGGACATGCCACGAGAATGGCACCCACGCCCGCATTCGCCGCACCGGATTCACGCACGACGGCGCACCAGCACGCGGTCGGTCAGCTGCAGCAATCCGGCCCGCAGCACGCTGCGCCACCGTCCGACGCCGCAGCCACCGCCAGCGTCGCCAGCGGACGCACTGGCTTCGACTCGCCCCCCGTCGCGGGCTTCGTCGCACGGATGAACGCGCCCATGAACTTGCCATCCACCTCCGCGGCGAATCGCTCCGCATCCAGACCGGTGCCGCCCAGGAACGCCAGCGCGTCCGCTGCCTCGTACACCCGCGTGGGTTCGATGCTCGCGTCAACGAAGCCGGCCTCGCGCAGCAGTGTCAGGAACTCCTGCTCCTCCAGCGCCCCGGCCAGACAGCCGACCCACAGCTCCATGTTCGTACGGACATCCGCCGGCACGGCCCCCCGTACCACCACGTCACTCACCGCAAATCGACCGCCGGGCTTCAACACCCGGTACGCCTCCGACAACACGGCGCGCTTGTCACCCGACAGGTTCACCACGCAGTTCGAGATGATCACATCCACCGTCTTCGACGGCAACGGGATCGACTCGATGTGCCCCCGCAGGAACTCGACGTTCGTCGCACCGGCCCGCGCCTTGTTCGCGTTCGCCAGTTCCAGCATCTCGTCGGTCATGTCCAGCCCATACGCCTTGCCGGTCGGCCCCACACGCTTCGCCGACAGCATCACGTCGATGCCCCCGCCCGAGCCGAGATCGAGCACGACCTCGCCTTCCCGCAGGTCGGCCAGCGCCGTCGGATTGCCGCACCCGAGCGACGCCAGCAGCGCCTCCGCCGGCACCCCCGCTGCCTGCCCCTCGTCGTACAGGTTCGCCGTGATCGGGTCCCAGCTCTCGCTGCTTGCCCCGCAGCATCCGCTCGACCCCTCAGCCGGACCGCAGCACGAGGCGCCCGCAGTGCCGGCGGCATCCGTCACGCGCTGCGCCACGGCGCCGTACCGCGCCGCGACCGTCGTCCGCAACGCACTGATGTCCTGATCCACCGTCGCCCCTCGCTCCGATACCGACATGACGCCCCCCTTGAACAAGAAATCTTGATGCGTTGAATAGCATGACATCCGTGCAACACCCCTGTTGATTCCTACCCGCAGCAACCAGAAGCGGAGGCGTGTCCCGCCCTCGGGCGAAGCTGCGCGAGCCACCCCTCCGCCTCGCTCATCGCTTCCGGTCGCAGGGTGTAGTACGACCAGCGCCCCTCGCGGCGATCAGAAACCAGACCGGCATCCTTCAGCACCTTCAGGTGGTAGGAGAGCCGGGATTGTGCGGCACCGACATGCGCCATCAGGTCGCAGACACAATGCTCTCCCGCCAGCAACACCGCGACGATCTCCAGCCGCGCCTCGTCGGACAACGCATGAAACAGCGTGGCGGCACGGGCATAAACGCTGGTCTCCACAGTCATGCAGCAGAATATAGCAGGATTTTTTGATACGACAAGACCTGGCCAGCCTGCCGACCCAGCAGGCACACTCGGCGGTGACGGACACGGGCACGCGCACGGGCACGGCCATGCGGGACACTCGCATGCACCGGCAACCTTCGGCCGCGCGTTCGCCATCGGAACGACCCTCAACCTCGCGTTCGTCATCGTCGAGGCAGTCTTCGGCCTCCGCGCAAACTCGGTGGCCCTCCTCGCCGACGCGGGCCACAACCTCGGCGACGTCCTCGGCCTGCTCATCGCATGGGGCGCGAGCATGCTCTCCACCCGCGAACCCACCAGGCGACGCACCTACGGACTCCGCAGCAGCTCCATCCTCGCCGCGCTGGCCAATGCCATCATCCTGCTGTTCGCGCTCGGCGCGATCGCCTGGGAAGCCATCGGGCGCATGACACAGCCGCAGCCGGTGGCCTCCACGACGATCATCATCGTCGCGGCCATCGGCATCCTGATCAACGGCGCCACCGCCATGCTCTTCATGTCGGGACGAAAGGGCGACCTCAACATCCGTGGCGCGTACCTGCACATGCTCGCCGATGCCGGCGTCTCGACCGGCGTCGTCATCGCAGGCATCGCCATGAGCATCACGGGCTTCTACTGGCTCGACCCAGTCGTCAGCCTCGGCATCGCGCTGATCATCATGATTGGCACCTGGTCGCTGCTCCGCGATTCGGTCAACCTTGCACTCCACGCCGTGCCGGCCCGCATCGATCCCGACGCCATCCACGCCTGCCTGCGGGAATTGCCCGGCGTGACCGACGTGCACGACCTGCACATCTGGGGCATGAGCACCACCGACGTAGCGCTGACCGCCCACCTCGTGCACCCCGACGCGATGAATGACGACGCCCTGCTGCTGCACGCCTGCGAGACAGTCAAGTCACGCTTCGGCATCGCGCACACCACGCTGCAGGTGGAACGCGGATCGGACGCGCATGCCTGTACCCTCGCCCCCGCACACACCATCTAGCGCCGGTGTGGCCCCCGCGACGATCTCACACGTTGCAGAGCGTGTACGCCTCACGCAGCGACGTCATCGGGTCCCGCGCCGGAATGAACTCCTGCCCCACGAACCCGGTGTAGCCCAGCTCCGCCAGCGTCGTCATGATGCGCGGATAATTGAGCTCCTGCGCATCGTCGATCTCGTGACGCCCCGGCACGCCGCCGGTGTGATAATGCGCGATGTAACGGAAGTTGTCACGGATGGTGCGGATCACGTCCCCTTCCATGATCTGCATGTGGTACACGTCGTAGAGCAGCTTGAACCGCTCCGACCCCACCCGCTTGCATAGTTCCACACCCCACGCGGTGTGATCACACATGTAGTCCCTGTGATCCACCTTCGAGTTGAGCAACTCCATGATCACCGTCACACCGAGCCGTTCGGCCATGGGCATGATCCGCTTCAGACCCACGGCACAGTTCTCGAGCCCTTCGGCGTCCGACATGCCAGCCCGATTCCCGGAGAACACGATCATCTGCGGAATCTCCGCCGCCGCCACCAGCGGCAGCAACCGCTCCGATTCCTTCACCAGCCGATCATGTTCATTGAGACGGTTGAACCCGACCGGAATCGTGCTCGGTCCGTTCGCCACTGCACAGGTCAACCCATGCGGCTTGAGCGCGGCCCACTCGTTCTCGCTCAGCAACTCGACCGACTTGAACCCCATCGCGGCCACGTCGCGACACAGGGTATCGAGCGGGATCTTGTCGTAGCACCACCGGCAGACACTCTGCTTCAGTCGCCCCACCGAGACCGTCGGCGTCATCGCCTCCGCGCTCACCGGCATCACACCTCCCAGCACCTGTGCCGCCGACGCCGCACCCAGCACGGCCAGCATCTCCCGTCGCTCCATCGCACCTCTCCATGTCCCGAGTCGAAGCGGTGATCCTAGCGCCGGGCACAGGACGCAGCAAACACCGCCACCACACACGCCGTCAGCGAACGAACCATGGTCCGCTCAGCACCACCTCGCACAGCTCCGACGGGCACGAATGATCATCCACATCCACCACCACCAGCGCACGCGTCGGATCGGACGGATCCAGCACCAGCCCCTCGATCTTGCCGATGAATGGCAGGCCGTCGGCGTCGAGTACCGGGGCCCATGACCCCGTCGAGTGCCCGTCGGTCGCCAGCACACCGAGCGACGATCCACCCACCTCACCGTCGTGCTCCGCATCCTTCGATGCTTCGGCAGCGGCGGAATACAGGAGCTGTGTGAGCGTGGCCCGGATCGCATCGGTGAACCCGTACGGCACGCCGTCCACATCGCCAAGTTCGTACTGCGTGACGCGTGTGATCGACGGCAGCGTGTCACGATGCGGATGTGTCATGTGCGCCACGAGGGCCATCCAGTCGATGTCACAGGTGGCATCCAGCGGATGCAGGCCATCCTTCGCCGCGCCATTGCCGCGGCCGAACAGCCGGATGACGCCATCCAGATAGAGTGCGCCCTCGATGTTCATGTCGCTGCCGGCGAACTCCGGGGTACCACGTAATGCGGCGTAGAAGTCAGGCAACGGAATGATGTCCGGATCACCGGGAATCAACCGGTCGCCGCGGCCGTCGAACCGCAACCGCATCACGTTCTCACGCCGCTTCTTCGACCCGGAACCGAACGCCAGCAGCAAGGCACCGCCATCCACCGGCACCCGCATCATCGCCTCGAGATCGAGCTTGTGCTTCTTGTTCCCACGCGCCACGTCGAAGGTACGCGCATCATCCTCGCCCGCCGGCAGCGTCACGGCGTCGGCCAGGCCGGTCCTCGGATCGACCAGTGCGACGAAGTTCGCATCGTCCTGCACCAGGGCCAGCCGGTCGCCCACCCAGGTCACCGACGACGCCGCCCGCACATGAGCCGGCCGGTCGAGCGCCTGATCGGCGCCGTCGGCATAGAGCATCGGAGTCCGCCGGACGATGCGCGCCTCGAGTGTCGGGTCCGGCGCACTCAGGATCCGGGGAATCTGACTACGGTCTGGCATGGGTGGTGCCCCTGGTAACTTGCCTGCTGGCGGCCGACGGAACACAGTACCGTGCCGCACGACCTCATGCCCCGTCCACGATGAAGATCGAAATCTGGTCCGACATTGCCTGTCCCTGGTGCTACATCGGCAAGCGCCGCTTCGAGCAGGCGCTCGCCGTCTTTCCGGAGCGTGACGCACTCGACATCGTCTGGCGGAGTTTCGAGCTCGATCCGCACGCCCCGACACGGCAGCCGCTGCCCACGGTGGAACTGCTGGCGACCAAGTACAACATGTCGGCGGAAAAGGCGCAGGCCATGATGAACAACGTGGCACGCAACGGCCTCGCCGACGGCCTGCAGTTCAACTTCGACCGCTCCATCAGCGGCAATACCTTCGATGCGCACCGCCTGATCCACTTCGCCGCCAGCAAGGGCAGGCGCGCGGAGATGGTGGAGCGGTTGTTCGCCGCCTACTTCACCGAGGGCGAAGCCGTGGGAGACCACCCCACCCTCGCCCGCCTCGCCGGCCACGTCGGCCTCAACACCGCCGACGTCGCCACCATGCTCGCCACCGATGCCTTCGCCGCCGACGTCCGCGCCGACGAAGACCGCGCGTCTGCATTCGGCATCAGCGGCGTCCCCTTCTTCGCCATCGACGAAAAATACGGCATCTCCGGAGCCCAGCCCGCCTCCGTCATCACCGAAGCCCTCACCCAGGCCTTCGCCGAGCGCTGAACAGCCACTCGGTTTCGCGCGACGCTACGAAATCGAGACGGCGCTGGTCGGATTCCGGAGGGCCAGCACGTCCTGCATCCGCAGCGCCACCAGATCCAGGATCTTCCCGTGCGGCACGATGTAGAACTGACCCGCATCGATCGCCGCGAACGTGAGCGCCGCAACCTCGGCCGCACTGATCCGCCCTGATTCCACCGCCTTCACGCTCGCCTGCTGCGCCTGCAGCATCGACGGAGTCGGTGGCGTGTCGTTCGCCAGATCGGCCGGACGGTTGCGATGTGAATGCGCGATGCCGGTCGGCACGAACGCCGGACAGAGCACCGAGACCCCCACCTGCGCCTGCGCCAGCTGCAGGTCGTGATACAGCGTCTCCGACAGCGCCACCACCGCGTGCTTGCTGAGGTTGTAGATGCCCATGTTCGGCGCCGAAATCAGGCCGGCTGCCGAGGCCGTGTTCACGATATGCGCCGGCTCGCCATGCGCCAGCATCAGCGGCGTGAAGATCCGCACGCCGTGGATCACGCTCCACACGTTCGCGCCCATCACCCACTGCCAGTCGGCCGGCGTGCTCTCCCACACGAAGCCACCCGACGCCACGCCGGCATTGTTGAACAGCAGGTGCACCGCACCGAATGCGGCCATCGTGGCATCGGCGAGCGCCTGGATCGCCTCCGCACTCGACACGTCGGTCGGCACCCCGATCACCGCGGCACCACCCTCGCGCAGTTCGTTCACGGTCTCGTCGAGCGCCGTCTGGTTGATGTCGGCCAGCGCCAGCTTCATGCCGCGTGACGCGGCCACACGCGCGAACTCACGACCGAAGCCGCTGCCGGCTCCGGTGATCACCGCCACACGTCCGGCGTAGTCCATCACGCGATCTCGAACAGGCCGGCCGCACCCATGCCACCGCCCACGCACATCGTCACCACCGCGTACTTCACCCCACGCCGCTTCCCCTCGATCAGCGCATGGCCCGTCAGTCGCTGACCGCTCACACCATACGGGTGGCCCACCGCGATCGCGCCACCGTTCACGTTCAGGATCGATGGATCGATGCCAAGCCGGTCGCGGCAGTACAGCACCTGCACCGCGAACGCCTCGTTCAGCTCCCACAGCCCGATGTCCTGCACCGACAGGCCCGCGCGCTCCAGCAGCTTCGGCACCGCGAACACCGGACCGATCCCCATCTCGTCGGGCTCGCAGCCCGACACCGCAAAACCACGGAACACACCAAGAATCGGCGCGCCACGACGCTCGGCCGTCGCACGATCCATCAGCACGCATGCGCCGGCGCCATCGGAGAACTGACTCGCGTTGCCAGCCGCGATCGTGCCACCCGGCACCGCCGGCTTGATCTGCGAGATGCCCTCCACCGTGGTGTCGGCGCGAATGCCCTCGTCCGACGTGACCGTCACCTCCTTCGTGCTGATCTCCTGCGTCACCTTGTCCTGCACACCCATCATCGTCGTCACCGGCACCAGCTCGGCATCGAACAATCCGGCGTCTCGCGCTGCCGCCGCCTTCTGCTGTGACTGCGCACCGTATTCGTCCATCCGGTCACGCGAAACGCCGTACCGCGCCGCCACCGTCTCGGCGGTCTGCAGCATCGGCCAGTACAGCGTCGGCTTGTGCTCCTGCAGCCACGGCTCGTGGATCATCTTCGTGTTGATGTCGTTCTGCACGCAGCTGATCGACTCCACGCCGCCGGCCACGTAGACATCGCCCTCACCCACCATGATCCGTTGTGCGGCGAGTGCAATGCTCTGCAGCCCCGAACTGCAGAACCGGTTCAGCGTCATCCCCGACACCGTCACCGGCATTCCCGCGCGCATCGCGATCTGCCGTGCGATGTTCAGCCCCGTGGCACCCTCGGGATAGGCGCAGCCCATGATCACGTCCTCCACCTCGCCGCCGGCCACACCGGCCCGCTCCAGTGCGGCACTTACCACCGTCGCGCCGAGGGTGGCGCCGTGGGTCATGTTGAAGGCGCCGCGCCACGACTTGGCGAGGGGGGTGCGTGCGGTGGATACGAGGACTGCGTCGCGCATGGCCGAGTGGCTCCGGTGAGTGTCGGCGCGAAGTGTACCGTGCGTGTCAGGGTTGCAATAGGGAACGCGATCCGGGTGACCACCCCGGTGATACGGCTTACAATTCGGGCGCATCGACCGACCCCGGCGGCGTGTCCAGCCACCCTCGCCGCCCACGCACCGCACTCCACCCGGCCCGACGACCATGCCCCTCGTGCGCGACGTTCCCACCACACCGTTCACCGACCAGATGCCCGGCACCTCGGGCCTCCGCAAGCGCACGACGGTGTTCCAGACGCCGCACTACCTGGAGAACTTCGTGCAGGCGCTGCTCGACACTGCCGCGCTCCCTGCCGATGCCACGCTCATCGTCGGCGGCGACGGGCGCTTCCTCAATCGGGAGGCCATCGTCACGATCGTCCGCATGGCCGCGGCCAACGGCATCCGGCGCGTGATGGTCGGGCAGGGTGGACTGCTCAGCACCCCCGCCGCCTCGCACCTGATCCGCCTCCACGGCCATGGCGGCATCATCCTCTCGGCCAGCCACAATCCCGGCGGCCCGGACGGCGACTTCGGCATCAAGTACAACGGCGGCAACGGGGGACCAGCCCCGGAGTCGTTCACCAACGAGGTGGCGCAGCGCGCCGCCGCGCTCACCGCCTACCGGATCTGCGACCTCGGCCTGATCCCGCTCGACGACGTCGGCACCCATATGCTCGATGATGTCGAGATCATCATCGTCGATCCGGTCGCCGAGTATGCGACGCTGATGGAAGCGCTCTTCGACTTCGGTGCCATCCGGGCACTGTTCGCCAGTGGCTTCTCCATGCGCTTCGACGGCATGCATGCCATCACCGGGCCGTACGCCAAGGCGATTCTGGAACAGCGCCTCGGTGCGGCGGCAGGGACGGTGATCAACGGCACGCCGCTCCCCGATTTCGGTGGCGGGCATCCCGATCCGAACCTCACCTACGCGCACGACCTCGTCGAGGAACTCTTCGGCGCGGCGGCCCCCGATTTCGGGGCGGCCTCCGACGGTGACGGCGACCGCAACATGGTGCTCGGTCAGCGCTTCTTCGTCACTCCCTCCGACAGTCTCGCGATCCTGGCCGCGAACGCCGCGCTGGCTCCCGGCTACGCCACGGGTATTGCCGGTGTCGCACGGTCGATGCCCACCAGCGCCGCCGTCGATCGTGTGGCGGCCGCGATGAACCTCCCCTGCTTCGAGACACCCACCGGCTGGAAGTTCTTCGGTAACCTCCTCGACGCCGGCCGGATCACGCTCTGCGGCGAGGAAAGCTTCGGCACCGGCTCCAATCACGTGCGCGAGAAGGACGGGCTCTGGGCCATCCTCTTCTGGCTCAACATCCTCGCCGTGCGCAAGCAGAGCGTGGAGGTGATCGTGCGGGAGCACTGGGCCAGGTATGGCCGCAACTACTACACGCGCTACGACTACGAGGAAGTGCCGAGTGACGCCGCCGCGGGCGTGATGGACGAGTTGCGCCAGCAGCAGTCGTCACAACCCGGGCAGACCATCGCCGGCCGGAAGATCACCGCCGCCGACGACTTCTCGTATCTCGACCCCATCGACGGCTCCACCAGCAGCCATCAGGGCCTGCGCATCCTGTTCGAGGACGGCGCACGCATCATCTACCGGTTGTCGGGCACCGGCACCGCCGGCGCCACGCTGCGTGTCTACATCGAGTCGTACGTCGCTGGTCCTGATGGTCTCGACCGCGATCCGCAGGACGCACTGAAGGACCTCGTGCAAGCCGCACTCGACGTCTCGCAGATTCCTTTCCGCACCGGCCGCGCCGCACCGACCGTCATCACCTGACGGTCGCGTGCAGCAGCGGGTGATCGACCTTCTGCGGCGTCGGTCGCCCGATCACGATCGTGATATTGTCGGTCCCCCCGGCATCCAGCGCATCCTGCAGCAGCGTCTCGCAGGCCTGACGCGCCGATGTCATGCCGCGCAGCACCTCGGCGATCCGTTCGTCGCTGACGTGCTTCGTGAGCCCATCGCTGCACAACAGCCCGACCTGATCCCACGTCTGCTCGAAGCGTGTGATCACGGGGGCGGCTTCCTGTCCGCCGATCGCACTCGACAGCACGTGCGACAACGGCGATCGCAGTGCCTGCGACTGCGTCAGCACGCCGGCATCGACGAGATCCTGCACCACGGTCTGGTCGCGCGAGATCTGCGACAGCTTGCCGTCACGCAGGATGTAGCAGCGACTGTCTCCCACCTGCAGCAGGTAGGCATACGGCCAGACGCCCAGCCAGAGGGTGAGCGTCGTCGCCATGCCGCGCGCCTCGGGTGGCCCCTCCTGACGTTCGCGTGCGATCTCGCCATGCACGCGCATGGCGGCGGTTGCGAGCGACTCCTGCAGGCTCACGAGATCTCTCGTGTCGAGCCGGTAGAAGCACTTCGAGCACTCCGCGACGTAGTGCAGGATCCCTTCCACCGCCTGGCGGCTCGCTTCGCCGCCCATCGCGCTGCTGCCCACGCCATCGGCCACCACCACCAGCAAGGCCGTCCGCTCGTTCCTCGAGCGCGCGTCCGCAGCCGGCAGGCTGGACTGATGCACGAACACCTCGCGGCGGAGGCTCGAGATCAGGAAATGATCCTGGTTCTCCGACCGCACGAGGCCTGTGTGGGTGAGCCCGAAGATGTCGATCTCTGCATCCTGCGGCTTGCGTTCAGGATCGGTCGCTGTGGCGGTCTCAGCATTCATGGACGGGAAGTCTCAGGAAAGGAAGGTTCCCTGATCTTACACCGCGAGCGCCGTTCCGCCGAACCGCGCAGTCCGAGCCGCCCGGCCGGCAACTGAACTCACCGCGACCGGCGAGCTGAGCGAGACGGTACGGCCAGCAGCCGCTGCAACTCCGCGCGTTCGCTCGCACTCAGCCCCTCGAACGACTCCAGCATCAGCTGCCGCAGCACCGTATCGGCCACGATGCGCCGACGGATCTCGGGATCCCGCAGCAGCGCACGCTGCAGGTCGAGCACACGCTTCGCCGTCACCGCCACCTCGGGATGATGCACGGCATGCATCGGGTCCGCGGCGCCTCCCGCGTGCGGCTTCGCCGAGTCGGCGGCGGCGGGCATCATGTGTCCTGCATGACCGGTGGCCGTCGCCTTCGTCGTATCGGGAGGCGTGCCATGGTCCATGTTCGCATGCGAGCCACCCACCATCTCCCCGACCTTCATCCCTGTCATCCGACCGGTGGCGTCGTCATGCTGCATCACGGCGCCCCGCGTCACGGTCGGCGTCGGCAGCGCCGGCGTGAATCCCACCGCCGGACCGCCCATGTTCTCCACCCCCATCTCCTTCGACATCACCAGCCACGCCGCCACCGGCATCACGTAGGAGGTGTCGTCGCGGAACAGCCGCGCGGCGCGCATGATCTCGGCGCGCTTCCTGTTTCGAGGCACCGCCGGGTTGGCGAGGATGTCGCTCACCACGTCATGCATCGAATGCAAATTGTCGAAGATGATCGCCGCTTCCGGGTAGCGGCGCGCGAACGCCGGCGAAATCACCGCCGTCATCGGCATCTGATAGGGCAGCGACGCGGGCGGCTCGCGCAGCATCTGCCAGAACCGTGCGACCGTGGCGCGCACGCCGGCCTGTCGCTCGGCCACCGTCTTCCCAACCAGCAGCGGCTCGTACAGCCCCACCTGGAACCAGTGATATCCCCAGATCAGTCCGTTGAACTTCGGATACTTCTGCCGGAATGCCAGCGAGTACGGCTGCTCCTGCATCAGCGCCATGCTCTTCGGCTTGCTGCTGAAGGCGAGATCGGGACGTGTCCTGTAGAAGTCCAGCAGCCGCTGCACCTCCGCATCCTTCGCGGCGTCCGCGATCCGTTCATCAGCGAGCACGTCGTAGATCTGGCGGTGCAGCACATGCGACCAGTCGAACATCGCCTTCGCTTCGGGGGCGAGTCGTGCGTACAACGGCTCGATCGCAACTTCCTCGAGCGGCACCTTCGGCGGGCGCACCAGGATTTGCGTCGTCAGCCGGTCGTAGATCGTCTCCTCGAGCAGGCTCGCCGGCGCATCGGGCTTGGTGAACAGCGTCTCGTACAGGATCGCATGTCCATAGTCGAATGCGTTGAAGAGACGATCCGCATTCTGGTAGTTGCTGCGGAAGGTCCAGTTGTGCGGCGCCTGCAGGTAGAAACTTTCGTAGGTCGTAGCCCACTGCGCCTGCGCCGGCAATACCAGCGCAGCAGTGGTGAACAGGACGGCGCCGACACGGCGCAACATGACGGGGTGCATCAACGCTTCCTCCAGGGCAAGCCGAAGGCGTAGGCACCGCCACCGGTCAGAAACCATGCATGATCGGTGGGCGTCAGTGCGCGACCGAGCCCACCATCCATCACCCAGCGCGGTGCGATCTGGTAACGCACCCCCACGCCGGTGTTCCACTCCAGTGCCTCACCCGAGCGCAGCGACTGCCGCGCATACACCTCGGCCGACAGCAGCAGCGATCGCAGCGGAAGCGGCTTGTCGATCGCCAGCCCCGCGATCCAGCGCGACACCTCGACGTTCTGCGACGGTCCACCCACCGGTGCCAGCGCCGTCGCCGCGAGACTGTCGCCGAAGGTGTACTGCGCGTTCACGTGCATGCGCAGCTTCGAAAAGGTGCGCGTCATGATGCCTTTCACGCTGGCGTATGTCTCCGACGGTGCGAAGCGTCCCACCGGCAGCAGCAGGTCACCCGCGATGGCGAAGGCCGGGATGCTCGTTTCGACATTGAGGTTGTGCAGCAGCGACATCTCCACGCCGGTGATGCCCGTGCCACCGGCGCCACCGCGCTGGTCGACGTAGGCGATCGGCAGGCCGATCTCGAACTGCGTGCGCCTCGCGATGCCGAACGCCAGTTCCGGCTCGATGCCCCAGGTGTACACGCCCCCCGCTGACCGCGTCAGCCGCATCGGCGCCACCTGCAGCTCGAAGCCGCGCTTCTCCAGCGCGTACGCATCCTCGATCAGCATCGGCCGACCGGTGTCGGTGTTGTAGTAGTCCGTCTGCGCACGCAACGGGGCTGTCATCAGCACCATCGTCACGCCCGCCATCGCCGCCGTATGTCGCATCATCACCGGGTGTGCTTGTACATGAGATCCACCAGTTCGTCATACATCGCTTCCGCCGACGCGTCGCCCAACTTGATCGCCGACGCCGCGCAGTGCTTCAGGTGATTGCGCATCAACTCCCGCGCCACCGCCCGCAGCGCCTCGTGCACCGACGAGATCTGCATCAGCACGTCGGCACAGTACCGCTCCTCCTCCACCATCTTCTGAATCCCCCGCACCTGCCCCTCGATCCGGCGCAGCCGCTTGAGGTTCTTCTCCTTCCCCTCCGCATCGACGGCGACGGCCGTCCTGGCGCAGCAGTCGTTCCCCGATTCCACCAATTCATGCTCCATCGTTGCTGACCTCGTAGTCTGTCCTGAACGGAAACTGCTCGACGCAGAAGCGCAGAAACACGCAGCAGCGCAGAGGGAATGACTGTGAACTGCGTTGTACGCACCACCACTGCATCAACTCGGCGCTTCTGCGCCCCCTCTGCGCTTCTGCGTAGTGCCCGTGCAGTCACGCACGCCGAAGCCGGAGACTGTTCGTCACCACCGACACCGAACTGAATGCCATCGCCGCCGAGGCCAGCACGGGGCTGAGCAGCACCCCGAACAGCGGATACAGCACGCCGGCCGCCACGGGAATCCCGATCACGTTGTAGACGAACGCCCAGAACAGGTTCTGCTTCATCGTCCGCATCGTCCGGCGTGACAGCGAAATCGCCCGCACCACACCACTGAGGTCGCCGCGCATCAGGGCGATGTCCGCCGCCTCGATCGCGACGTCGGTGCCGCTGCCGATCGCGATGCCCACGTCGGCCTGCGCCAGCGCCGGCGCATCGTTCACGCCGTCGCCCACCATCGCCACCACGCGCCCGCCACGCTGTTCCTCCACCACGGCAGCCACTTTCCCTGCCGGCAGCACACCCGCCACCACCTTCGCGATACCTGTCGCACGCGCCACGGCATTGGCCGTCTCGACGTTGTCGCCCGTGAGCATCACCACCTGCAGACCCATCGCCTGCAGTTCGGCAATCGCCGCCCGCGAGCTCTCGCGCACGGGGTCCGCCACCGCGATCACACCGGCCAGCGTGCCATCCACCGCCACGTACACCGGTGTCTTCGCCTGTGCCGCGAGGGCGGCAACCTGCGCCTGCATCGCCGACACATCCAGCGACAGCTCGCGCATCTGCGTCGCATTGCCGATGGCGATCCAGTTGGCGCCGACCATCGCCGTCGCGCCGCGCCCGGTCTGCGACTCGAACGACGTCGGCTCCGTGAGCGTGAGCGTCCGATCCCTGGCCCCTCGCACGATCGCCCCGGCGATCGGGTGTTCGCTCGACTGCTCGAGCGAGGCGGCGTACGTGAGCAGCACATCGGTGTCGAACATGGCGCCGGGCGCAAGCAGCACGTCCGTCACCGTCGGGCGTCCTTCCGTGACCGTGCCCGTCTTGTCCACGATCACCGTCGCGATGTCACCGGCGCGCTGCAGCGCCTCGCCGCCCTTGATCAGCACTCCCGCCTCGGCGCCGCGACCGGTGGCCACCATCACCGCCGTCGGCACCGCCAGCCCCATCGCGCATGGGCAGGCGATGATCAGCACCGCCACCGATGCCGCGAAGGCCCGCACCGCCGCCGCGCCCGCGCCCGTGCCGCCCTGCGTGAGCACCCCGAACCAGATCGCGAACGTCAGCATCGACAGTCCGATCACCACTGGCACGAAGATGCCACTGATGCGATCGGCCAGCCCCTGGATCGGCGCCCGCGACGCCTGCGCATCGCGCATCAGTGTCATGATCTGGGCGAGCACGCTCTTCGAGCCCAGCGTGGTCGCGCGGTAGCGGATCGCCCCGGTGCTGTTGATCGTGCCGCCGATCACCCGGTCACCCGCGGCCTTCGCCACCGGCATCGACTCACCCGTCAGCATGCTTTCGTCCACCGCACTCGCGCCACTCTCCACGAGTCCATCCACCGGCAGTCGCTCCCCCGGACGGATCACCACCACGTCGTTCACGCGCACCTCGGCCAGCGGCAGCTCGATCTCCGTCTCACCACCCTCAGGCGTCGGGCGCATCACCCGGGCCGTCGTGGGGCGCAACTGTGCCAGCGCACGCAACGCATTCGACGTGCTGCGTGTGGCGCGCGCCTCGAACATCTTCCCCATCAGGATCAGCGCGATGATGAAGATCACCGCCTCGTAATACACGTCCGGTGCCACGCCATTGCGCGTGAAGAACTCCGGCACCACGGTGGCCAGCACCGAGTAGATGAACGCCGCCCCCGTACCCACGGCCACCAGCGTGTTCATGTCGGCAGCCCGGTGCCGCAGCGACGCCCAGGCGCCCACGTAGAACTGCCGACCGGCCCACAGCATGATGCCGAGCGTCATGAGCAGGAGTGACCAGCTGATGACGGGCGCCGGGACACGATAGAGCCACGGAAACGCCGACTCGAGCGCGGGAGACAGCGCCGTCATCACCCAGCGCATGAACGGGTCCGCCACCACGCCGGTGTGATCATGATCACCACTGACCATCAGCGGCATCGACACGAGCATTGCGATCGCCCCGGCAATGCCGCTCACGATCGCACGCACCTTCAGCGCCTCGTACTCGTGCGTCGTCGTCGCATCCCGTGCCGCGAGCTGCTCCACGACGTCGTCCCCCTCCGATGGCAACTCGGCGCCGTACCCCGTGTCGAGTACCACCTTCACCAGCGCCGCCGGACTCACCACGGCGGGGTCGAAGGTGATCGTCGCACTCCCCATCAGCAGGTTCACGCTCGCCGAGCTGACGCCGGGCGCGCGATTGAGCATCCGCTGCACCCGGCTCTGGCAGGCGGCGCAGGTCATCCCCGTCACCGGCAGGATGACCGTCTGTGCGGCATGATCCCGTTCCTCGTCGGGGGTCACGATACCCGCGTCCAGCACCTCCGGCATCGGCTCAGGCCTGCGGCGGAAGCGTCGTGACGTTCAGCGTGCGCCCGGTCACCACGTCGTAGCCCGCAGCCTCGATCGCCGCCGTCGCGGCCGCCAGCGTCGCCGGCGAGTCCACGCCCACCGTCGCCGTCCCGATCTGCACGTCCTGCACCGCCACCCCCGCCACGCCGGCGAGCGCCTTCCGCACCGCCGTCACACAGTGCCCACAGCTCATGCCCGAAATCGTGATCGTCGTCGTGTCCATTCCCAACCTCCCGTCATCACCCGCGTCAGCCAGCATACCCCCTACTGGTATCAAGGGTACTATACGGGTGGGGGGTATGTCAACTGAACAGGAAGACTGCTCCGTGCCCCCGTGTCTCCGTGTGAGAGGTGTGTGCCGTTGCCGTTGCCCTTCGCCGGAGCCGTTCGCGATTGCGCTCACCACGAAGCAGCCCTCGGCTCACGCCAGCGTCGACTCCGAATCCATCGTCGCCATCACCGGCCGGATCCGCCACGCCGGATTCCCGAAATGCTGATATGTCGCCCACAAAGACCCATACGTCTTCCGCTGCGCATACAGCGCATCCCGCGCCGCCAGCAGCGCCGCACCGATCGGCTCAGCGTCCGTCTCGTTGGGCAGCACCCGTCGGTAGAACACCTCCGCAAACCGCACCGCCCCCTCGTCGCTGATCTCGCGGCAGGTCCCGATGAAGTTCCGGGCGCCGAACTGCAGCATCGCGTCGGCCAGGCCGGGCACCAGACCGTGCTCCGTCCACGTGTCCGCCGCGTTCGCACCGGGCCGTGGCGTCGGCTCGGCAAGACGGCCACTCAGGCACGCATTGGCCAGGATCAGCGGCGGCGCCCCCATCTCCAGCGCCAGCCGCAGTTCGTTCGGCCCCAGCACACCATCGGCAAACAGCCATCCACTTTCCGATGGATCGGCCGGGTCGAACACCCCATGTCCGCAGTAATGGAGGATGTCATACGGCGCGGCGCGTCGCGAGAGCATGTCGATCACCGCCGAGCGCGTCGCCGCCAGATGCCCGTCGGTGTGGCCCGGCGCACCGAGCAACAGGTCCACATCCACCTTCTGCGACGCCAGCAACGCGGTCATGGCCAGCGCCTCGCGACGTGCGCCCGGCAACGCTTCATCACGCGCCGGATCCCCCGGATCACCGATGATCAACGCGCGCAGCGGTCCACGCCCCTTCATCATCGACGTGCTCGACGGGCTGAGCGACGTGCGCAACTGCCGCGCCACCGGACGCGCCAGACCCAGGTGCACCACCGACGGCTCGAGATCCGAACTCCCGGTCACCATCATGTCGTCGGCATCCACCTGCATCACTTCCCATGGCACCGCCGCCATGTCGCGGTCCACGTCCAGCACCAGCTGACTCGCGCCGTTGAGCAAGGCGCGCAGATCCGGTGGCACCAGCAGTCGCCGGAGCAGCCGAGCCGCCTGCATCACCTGATCATCCGTCGCCTCGGGACGGTCGCGCTGGATCATCTCGATCTGCTCGTGTACCAGCGCGAAGTCCACCGGGATCACCCGCTGCGCCACCGTCGCCATGTCGGTGATCGCCGCCACACGCACACCATCCGGCGCACGCACGTACGACAGCCGCACCGGCGTATCTCCATACGCCCCGTCAAACCCCTCCACCTTCACCCGCAGCAGATCCACCGGACGACGCGGACGCGCCAGCGGCCGGCTCGGAACCGTCAGCCCCGATCGCGCACGCATCTCCGGCGACAGCGTGTCGGCGCGCCGCGCCTCCATCGCCGCGAACTGCCCGGCCAGCGTCGCACTCGCATCCTTCAGCGCCTCACGCAACTGATCGGATGTCACTGACCGATGGGCATCATGCTCGGCATCGAGCTGCGCGAGCAGCGCGCATGCCGCCGCCTCACCATTCGTCGAGGACGCGGCTGCCATCAGCAGCGCGAACAGATTGGACTGCGAGAGCTGACGGTGCGTGTGTGACGAGTCAGGCACACCCACCACTTCCGGTGTCACGGTGACGTGAATCCGCTCGGCCTCGAGCATCGGCTGGTACCACGACACACGCGCTTCCAGCTCCGCATGAATGGCGCGTGCCTTGCCCAGGTCCCGTTCCACGATGCGCAACGTGGTCAGTCGAGATGGCACACCCTCATCAGCCTGTGGCGCGAAGCTCACCATCGCCGCCAGCAGACCATCGAGGGCCTCCCACACGCGCAGCGTCCCTTCACCACTGCCGATCAGCACCATGTTGAGGATGAACACCTCAGGCAGCGACATCACCTTCAGCGCCATCCGCGACATCAGGTCGCGATGCTTGGCGCGCGTGTACGTGCCCGGAAAGCCCATGCCGACGATCGCCACCGTCGCCGCGCTGGTCGGATCGCCGCGCTGCACACCGGGGAAGAACTCGATGTCGCCAAAATCAGGAGCGAGCTGCCCGAAGTTCGTCAGACGGGTGAGCGTGAGACGCTCCGAGCCGCGGCGCCCTTCAGGCATTCGCGACACGACGTGCCGGTCGAGCGCGAGCTCGGCCCCCTGCGGTTCCACACCGTTGTAGTGACCCACGACATACAGATCACCCGGCACCCGGGTGATGTCGCCCCAGACCACTTCCATCAGCAACGGCGCCATCGTCGGCGGCTCGGTGTCAGGCATAGTGTCAGCAACGTGGCATGTTGACACACCGTCTCGCCAGCGTCGTGCCGTTCAGGTCGGCATCGGACGATATTTCCCGTTCCTCATCCACCAGCGGTCTCTTGTGCTCCCTGCCTTTCTCGATCGCGAACACAGCGTTGCCCCGCCTGGCTTCAGTCGCTGGCGGGTGCCACCGGCGGCGCTCGCCATCCATCTCAGCATCGGACAGGCGTACGCCTTCAGCGTCTTCTCGCTGCCGCTGTCGAAATCCATCGGACTCACCGCTGCGGCCCCTGACGACTGGAAGGTCAGCACCATCGGCTGGATCTTCAGCACCGCCATCGTCTTCCTCGGCCTCTCCGCCGCACTCTTCGGCAGCTGGCTCGAACGCGTCGGCCCTCGAGCCGCGATGTTCGTCGCCACGCTCTGCTTCACCTCGGGCCTCGCACTCGGCGCCGCCGGCATCGCCGCGCATCAGTTCTGGATGCTGATCATCGGCTACGGTGTGATCGGCGGAATCGGTCTCGGGATCGGCTACATCTCTCCCGTCTCCACGCTGATCAAGTGGTTCCCCGATCGTCCCGGCATGGCCACAGGCCTCGCCATCATGGGTTTCGGTGGCGGCGCGATCATCGCGTCACCGCTGTCGGTGTGGCTGATGGCGCATTTCCGCACCGCCACCGACAACGGCATCGCCCCCACATTCCTCACGCTCGCCGCGATCTACTTCGTGCTGATGATGTTCGGGGTGTTCACCGTGCGCATCCCCGCCGAAGACTGGAAGCCGTCCGACGCCATCGCCCTGCGCGTCTCGCGCAGCGTGAAGGTGCCGACGGGCATGACCGCGCGCGACGCCGTGCGGACCCGCGAGTTCTGGCTGCTCTGGACGATGCTCTGCATGAACGTCACTGCCGGCATCGGTGTGCTGGGCCAGGCGTCGGCGATGATCCAGGAGATGTTTCCGGGGCGCATCACGGTGCAGCAGGCCGCGAGCTTCGTGGTACTGCTGAGCCTCGCGAATCTCATCGGCCGTTTCGTCTGGTCATCGCTCAGTGACCTCATCGGCCGACGCGCCACCTACGCCACCTTCTTCCTGCTCGGTGCCGCGCTGTACGCCACCATCCCCACCGTGGGCCGCAGCGGCAGCATCGCACTCTTCGTCGCGGCCTACGCGCTGATCCTCAGCATGTACGGCGGCGGTTTCGCCACCATCCCCGCCTACCTCCGCGACCGCTTCGGCACGCTGCAGGTCGGCGCCATCCACGGCCGCCTCCTCACCGCCTGGTCCACCGCCGGCGTCCTCGGCCCCGTGCTGGTGAACTACATCCGCGAATACCAGATCGGCCGTGGTGTGCCGAAGGCCGAGGCGTACAGCGTGACCATGTACCTCATGGCCGGACTCCTGCTCGTCGGCTTCGCCGCCAACGTCGCGCTCCGGCCCGTCCGCAACTGAGCATGTCAGACTGCGCTCGTCGCCGTGTGAAAGACCGTCAACCCCACTCACACGGAGGCGCGGCGGCACGGAGGGTTCTGCGCGCTGCACGACGGTCATCGTCATACGGAGGTCAAAAATGATGGGAACTGCGCTCCCCGGATGCCGTTCCCCAAGTTTTGGCAGTTCTCCGTGCCGCCGCGCCTCCGTGTGAGTGGAGTTGAAGGTGCCACGACCCAGTCCGATCTGCCGCGAAACGCGACAGAAATCGTTAGCTTGCACGCCCACGTTTCAGGTGCAACGATGACGCTTGGCAACCGATCGACCCCAGCCGTGACCGCCTCGCGGCCCACCCTCGTCCGCGCGACCGAGTCGGCGCCGATCGGCGAGCACGTCGCACGGAACCCCGGCACCCCTCTCGACCTCGACGTCGTCCGCGCCATCCGCGTGAACCGCAGCGCCGTCGAGCGCCGCGCCGCCACGCTGCCCACGCGCCGCACCGTGAAGAAGGAGTGGCAGGCCGCCTGGCTGCTGCGCGCCATCACCTGCATGGATCTCACGACGCTGTCCGGGGACGACACCCCCGGCAACGTTCGCCGGCTCTGCGCCAAGGCCCGCAACCCCATCCGCGACGACATCCGGATCGCCCTCGGTGTCACCGAACTCCCGATCCGTACCGGTGCCGTCTGCGTCTACCACGCGCTGGTGCCTACTGCGGTCGAGGCGCTCGCCGGCAGCGGCATCCCCGTCGCGGCGGTCTCCACCGGATTCCCCGCCGGCCTCAGCCCCATCGAGACGCGGATCGCCGAGATCAAGGCCAGCGTCGCGGCGGGCGCGCAGGAGATCGACATCGTCGTCACGCGTGCGCATGTGCTCACCGGCAACTGGCACGCACTCTACGACGAGATCCAGCGCTTCCGCGAAGCCTGCGGCGACGCGCACATGAAGACCATCCTCGCCACCGGTGAACTGGCCACGATGACCAACATCGCCCGGGCCAGCATGGTGGCCATGCAGGCCGGCAGCGATTTCATCAAGACCAGCACCGGCAAGGAGCCCGAGAACGCCACGCTTCCGGTCGGCCTCGTGATGGTACGCATGATCCGCGCATACCGTGAACAGACCGGTCACGTCGTGGGCTTCAAGCCCGCCGGTGGCATCCGCGCCGCCAAGGGTGCGCTGGACTGGCTCGCGCTGATGAAGGAGGAACTCGGCGATCGCTGGCTGCGCCCCGACCTCTTCCGCTTCGGCGCCAGCGGACTGCTCACCGACATCGAACGACAGCTCGAACACTTCGTCACTGGTCGCTACGCCGCTGCGTATCGCCAGCCGATGCCCTGACTCTCGCACAGGTCACCATGACTTCCGTCGCCGACATCTTCGAGACCATGGCCTACGGCCCCGCCCCGGAGGGTGATGCCCCGGTGCGCGAGTGGCTCGAGCGGCACCAGCTTGGCACCTTCGGGCACTTCATCGATGGGGCGTTCACCAAGCATGGCAGGACCTTCGCGGTGAACAACCCAGCCACCGGCACGTTGCTGGCCAAGGTCACCCAGGGCACCGACGCCGACATCGACGCCGCCGTGAAGGCCGCACGCATCGCCTTGCCGCAGTGGCAGGCGCTCGGTGCGCATGGCCGTGCGCGTCACCTCTACGCGCTCGCACGCGCCGTGCAGAAGCATGCGCGATTGCTGGCGGTGCTCGAGACGCTCGACAACGGCAAGCCGATCCGCGAGACACGCGATCTCGACATTCCGCTCGTTGCACGACACTTCTACCATCACGCCGGCTGGGCGCAGCTCCTCGACAGCGAGTTCGCCAGCTACACCGGTGTCGGTGTCTGCGGACAGATCATCCCGTGGAACTTCCCGCTGCTGATGCTGGCGTGGAAGATCGCGCCCGCCCTCGCTGCCGGCTGCACGGTGGTGCTCAAGCCCGCCGAGTTCACGCCACTCACGGCGCTCTGCTTCGCCGAGATCGCCCGCGAGGCCGGATTGCCTGCGGGTGTGCTGAACGTCGTCACCGGTGACGGCGACACCGGCAAGGCGCTCGTCGCACACAAGGGCATCGACAAGCTCGCGTTCACCGGCTCCACCGAGGTCGGCAAGATCATTCGTCGCGCCACCGCCGGCAGCGGCGTCAAGCTGTCGCTCGAACTCGGCGGCAAGAGTCCATTCATCGTCTTCGACGACGCGGATCTGGACAGCGTCGTGGAAGGAGTGGTCGATGCGATCTGGTTCAATCAGGGCCAGGTCTGCTGCGCCGGTTCGCGTCTGCTCGTGCAGGAAGGCATCGCCACGCAACTCGAAGACAAGATCCGTGCGCGCATGGAGACGCTGCGCGTGGGGTCACCGCTCGACAAGTCGATCGACATGGGCGCCATCGTCGATCCCGTGCAGCTCGATCGCATTCGCACGCTGGTCAACGCCGGCGTCGCGGAAGGGTCGCAGATGTGGCAGCCATCGTGGGCCGTGCCCACCACCGGCTGCTTCTATCCACCCACGCTCTTCACCGGTGTGTCGCCCGCCGCGCGCATCGTGCAGGAAGAGATCTTCGGCCCCGTGCTGGTGTCGATGACCTTCCGCACACCGTCCGAAGCGGTGGAGCTCGCGAACAACACGCCGTATGGTCTCGCCAGCAGCATCTGGACCGAGAACATCAACCTCGCCCTCGACATCGCGCCGAAGATCAAGTCGGGCATCGTCTGGGTGAACTCCACCAACCTCTTCGACGCCGCTGCGGGGTTCGGCGGCTACAAGGAAAGTGGCTTCGGGCGTGAAGGTGGTCGCGAAGGCATGTACGAATATCTCGTGCCCACGTGGAAGAAGGGCGCCGAGATGGTCGTCGATGCACCGATGTCCACACCGGCGCAGACGTCGTCCAACGATTTCGGCATGCCCGACATCGACCGCACGCCGAAGTTCTTCATCGGCGGCAAGCAGGTGCGTCCCGACGGCGGCTACAGCATCGCCGTGCGTGATCCCGCCGGATTCACCATCGGCGAAGTCGGCGACGGCAACCGCAAGGATCTGCGCAACGCCGTGACCGCCGCCCTCGCCGCCAAGGGCTGGTCACGCGCCACCGCACACAACCGCGCGCAGGTGTTGTACTACATCGCCGAGAACCTGTCGGTGCGCGCCGTCGAATTCGCGCGCCGCATCGACAGCATGGATGCCGGTCGCAGCGGCAAGGCCGAGGTGGAGCAGTCCATCGCGCGGCTCTTCACGTATGCGGCGTGGGCCGACAAGTACGACGGTGCCGTGCACAGTGTGCCGTTGCGTGGTGTGACGCTGGCCATGAATGAGCCCATCGGCGTGATGGCACTCGTCTGTCCCACTGAACACCCGCTGCTCGGTTTCGTGTCGCTGGTCGCACCCGCGATCGCGATGGGCAACACCACCGTCGTCATCCCCAGCGAGCGCTATCCGCTGTCGGCCACCGATTTCTACCAGGTGCTCGAGACGTCCGACGTCCCCGCCGGCGTGGTGAACATCGTCACCGGTCCGCGCGACCCTCTGGCGAAGGTCCTCGCCGAGCACGACGAGGTGGACGGCCTCTGGTACTTCGGTCCGCAGCCCGGCGCGGCTGCGGTGGAGCGCGCGGCTGCCGACAACATGAAGCGCACCTGGACCGAGTCCACGCGTCGCGACTGGACATCCGCAGCGCAGGGCGAAGGCCGCGACTTCCTGCGCATGGCCACGCAGGTGAAGAACATCTGGATTCCGTACGGGGAGTAAAGCGGC
>JANOCB010000009.1:0-92981 GCA_031411975.1 Gemmatimonadaceae bacterium | reverse complement strand
TCGAGAAGGGGTACATCGTGGTGCAGGTCGACGTGCGCGGCAGCACAGGATATGGTCGTGACTTCCGCGAGAAATTCCTGATGGACTGGGGCGGCCAGGATCTCGAGGATCTCGAGAGTGCCGTGGACTACATGAAGGCGCAACCGTTCGTGGACGGCAGCCGACTCGGTATCTGGGGCAGCAGCTACGGCGGCACGCTCACCGTCTACTCGCTGCTGAAGAAGCCCGGACTGTTTCAGGCCGGCGTGGCTGGCGCACCGGCCACCGACCCGAAGTTCTTCGGCAGCGACGACGTCGCGATCGCCCGTCGGCCCCAGACGCATCCGCAGACCTTCATGCGTGGCGCGTTGCAGTATGCGGGAAACCTGCGTGACCACCTGCTGATCATCCACGGCATGGAGGACGACGTGGTGCCCTTCGCCACCTCGATCGCGCTGGCGGAGGAGTTCATGCGCCTCGGCAAGGATTTCGACATCGCCTTCGCGCCGGCGGCCACGCATGGCTGGACGCAGCGGCCGCACTACGCTCGTTATTTGCTGACACGGCTGGTGGACCACTTCGACCGGTATCTCGGCGCGGGCACGCGCTGAGCCTTCGCTGGGCTTTCAAAGGGGTCTGACACCTTTGGTCGGCCCCCCCTTGCCCGACCGCACCATCACTGCCGGCGCCCCCCCGCCCCCAGCCGCTCCAGGACCGCGTCGCCGAACGCGGACGTCGAACAGGGCACCCGGCCCGGCGCAGCGCAGTCGGCGGTGCGCACCCCATCCATCAGGGCATCCGACACCGCGGCCTCCACCATCGCGGCCTCGTCCGGCAGTCCACAGGAGTGCCGGAGCAACAGCGCCGCACTGAGGATCGCCCCTGCCGGATTCGCGATGCCCTTCCCGGCGATGTCCGGTGCGGAGCCATGAATCGGTTCGTAGAGACCACGACGCAGCCCGGTAGTGCTGGCATCGCCCAGTGATGCCGACGGCAGCACACCGATCGAACCCGCGAGCACGGCCGCTTCGTCGGTAAGGATGTCGCCGAAGAGATTCTCGGTGACGACCACGTCGAAGCGCGAGGGCGACGTGATCAGGTACATCGCGAAGCTGTCGACCAGCGCATGTTCGAGTGCCACGTCCGGGAACTCGTCACGCATCACCCGCGAGGTGACCTCGCGCCAGAGTCGCGACGTGGCCAGCACGTTCGCCTTGTCCACCGACAGGAGGCGGCGACGCCGCTGTCGCGCGATACCGGCGGCCATCCGCACCACCCGCTCCACCTCGTCCACGGTGTACACACAGAGGTCGGAGGCACGAATCGACGCACCCGTGGCATCCCGGTCATGCGTCTTCGCACCGAAGTACAGCCCGCCCGTGAGTTCGCGGACGAACACGATGTCGACGTTGGCCAGCAGCTCGGGCTTGAGTGGTGCCGCAGCCGCCAGCGCCGGATGCACCGCAACCGGCCTGATGTTGGCGTACACGCCAAGCAGTGCGCGCAGGCCGAGGAGTCCCTGCTCCGGCCGCACGGTGGCGGAAGGATCGCTCCACTTCGGCCCACCGACGGCTCCGAGCAGTACCGCATCGGCATGTGTCACCGCAGTGCGGGTCACCACCGGTAGCGCGTCGCCAGTTTCGTCGATGGCGATCCCACCGATCAGCGCCTCGCGGAACACGAACTCATGATCGCCGCGTTCGGCCACTGCCTGCAGCACCCGCACTGCCTGCAGCGTCACCTCAGGCCCGACGCCATCGCCCGGAAGAGTGGCGATTACCGCGCGCATGCAGCCTCCCAGGCTTCAATCGTCGGCAGTTCGGCCAGCAGGGCACCCAATTCATCGAGGCCATCGATGAGACAGCGCCTGGCGAAGGCGTCGATCGGGAACGACGCGATCATCCCATCGGGAAGTGTCACGGCCTGCGCCTCCAGGTCCACGGTGATCTGCGCCGCCGGATCAGCACGCAGCGCATCGTGCGTACGCTGCAGGGTCACCTCATCGAGCGCGATCGTCAGCAGCCCGTTCTTGTGTGCGTTGGAGCGAAAGATGTCGGCGAACGATGCGGCGATCACGGCGCGAAAACCCCAGTCGGTGAGCGCCCATGGTGCATGTTCGCGACTCGACCCGCATCCGAAGTTGCGTCCGCCGACGAGCACCTGCGCGCCGGCCGACTGGCCTGCGTTCAGCTCGAATCCGGGCTTCGGCGAACCATCCGCCTCGTAGCGCCAGTCGGAGAAGAGGTGCGTGCCCAGACCACTGCGGGTGGTGGTCGTCAGGAATCGTGCCGGAATGATCTGATCGGTATCGATGTCATCGCGCGCAATCAGCACGGCATGTGACGACAGGGGTGCCCAGGGTTGATTCACAGCAGACTCCGTGGATCGGCAACCGCGCCGGCGATGGCTGATGCGGCGGCAGTCAGTGGTGAAGCGAGCAGCGTACGGGCTCCCTTGCCCTGTCGCCCCTCGAAGTTGCGATTGCTGGTGCTGACGGCGTACTGCCCGCTGGCGACGGTGTCACCGTTCATCGCGATGCACATCGAGCAGCCACTCTCGCGCCATTCCGCACCAGCCGCGCGGAAGATGTCGGCGAGGCCTTCACGTTCTGCTTCACGCTTCACGCGCTGCGAGCCCGGCACCACCAGCATGCGCGTGTTCGCCGCCACCTGACGCCCCTTCATCACTCCGGCCGCCGCACGCAGGTCGTCGATGCGTCCGTTGGTGCAGCTGCCGATGAACACGACGTCCACCGGCTGGCCGATCAGGCGCTGCCCGGGCTGCAGGCCCATGTAGGCATATGCGCGCTCATTCGCGTTGTCGGGGATCGCCGTGGCCAGCGGCACGTGGCCATCGACGGGAATCGCCATCCCGGGGTTGGTGCCCCACGTGATCATCGGGGCGATCTCCGAGGCATCGAGTGTGACACACCGGTCGAACGTCGCCCCGTCATCGCTGTGCAGCCCGGCCCACTGCTGCATCGCCGCCGTCCAGGCCTGGCCGCTCGGTGCATCCACGCGGCCCGCCAGCCACGCGAACGTCGTCATGTCGGGGGCGATCATGCCGGCGCGCGCCCCCGCCTCGATGCTCATGTTGCAGACGGTCATCCGCCCTTCCATGTCGAGGCTGCGGATGGCCTCGCCGCAATACTCGATCACGTGCCCCGTGCCGCCGCCGACACCGATCTTCGCGATCACGGCGAGGATGATGTCCTTGGCCGTGACCCCCGTGCGCAATGTGCCGTCGATGCGGACTTCCATCGTTCTTGGCTTCGACTGCAGCAGGCACTGCGTGGCGAGCACATGCCCCACCTCGCTGGTGCCGATACCGAATGCCAGGGCGCCGAAGGCACCGTGCGTGCTGGTGTGGCTGTCACCGCAGACGATGGTCATGCCTGGCTGCGTGCGACCGAGCTCAGGGCCGATCACATGCACGATGCCCCGGCGATCGTCGCCGAGCCCGTAGAGTGGAATACCATGCTCGGCACAACTGGCCGCCAGGGCATCGAGCTGCTTCGCCGCCTGCGGATCGATCACCGTCAGACGACCACCGACGGCCAGTGTCGGCGTGCTGTGATCCATCGTGGCGATGGTGCGGTCGGGGCGGCGCACCCTGAGCCCACGCTCGCGCAGCACGGTGAAGGCCTGCGGCGACGTCACTTCGTGCACGAGATGCAGGTCCACGTACAGCACCGCCGGCGCATCACCCGCGCCTTCGCGCACCACATGTGCGTCCCACACCTTCTCGAACAACGTGCGCGGACGACTCATGCCACGGCCTCCGCCATCGCGCGGCTCCGCGTGCGGATCAGCCCATTGACCGCCGCTACGTACGCCTCGGCGGTAGCCACGATGATGTCGGTGTGCACGCCGAACCCACTGGCCGTGTGTTTCGGCGACGTGTCCGGTGCCGCATCGGTGCCATCCTCGGCGATGGCCGCGCGCTCCCGCAGGCGGATCGAAACACCCCCCACCGCATTGATCCCTTCGGCCGCTGCATCGACCGCGAATTCGATCAGTTCGCCGATGTCACCCACACACTCGTTGATGGCCCGGCAGACCGCGTCCACCGGCCCGTCGCCCTGTGCGGCGGCCACCAGCTCGCGATCGTCGGGGCCGCGCAGCTTGACCGTGGCCGTGGGAATCGCGTGGGTACCGCACGAGACCTGGACCAATTCCAGACGGTACGTGGACGACCCGCGGTGGGTCTCGCCTGCCACGATCACCTCGAGCTCGCGATCATCGACCACCTTCTTCCGATCCGCCACCTCCTTGAAGCGTGCGAAGACGGCATCACACTCGGCGTCTTCCAGCGCATGGCCGAGTGTGGCCAGATGTGCGCGCAGCGCGGCGCGTCCGGAATGTTTGCCGAGCACCAGCCGTCCCCCCTCGAGGCCGACATGTTCGGCGTGCATGATCTCATAGGTGTCACGGTTCTTCAGCATGCCGTCCTGATGGATGCCGGCTTCATGTGCGAACGCGTTGGCACCGACGATGGCCTTGTTGGGTGGAACGCGCACGCCGGTGCAGCGCGACACCAGCCGCGAGGCACGGCCGATCTCCTCGGTGCGCAGCCGGGTATCGGCGCCGTAGTGCGCACGCCGGGTACGCAACGCCATCACCACCTCTTCCAGCGCGGCATTGCCGGCGCGTTCACCAAGCCCGTTGATCGTGCACTCCACCTGCCGCGCGCCAGCCAAGACACCGGCCAGCGAGTTGGCCACGGCGAGCCCGAGGTCGTCGTGACAGTGGGTGGAGATGGTGACCGACAGGTTGCGCACCACTTCGGTGCGGATGCCACTGATCAGTGCGAAATATTCGTCGGGAGTCGCGTACCCGACCGTGTCGGGGATGTTGAGCGTCGTGGCGCCGGCGTCGATCGCGGCGCGCAGCACGTCGTGCAGGAAGCCGACTTCGCTGCGGGAGGCATCTTCGGGAGAAAACTCCACGTCATCCACGAACGACGACGCGTACGTCACCATTTCGCTGACACGCTTCAGGACCTGATCGCGCGACATCTGCAGCTTGTACTGCAGGTGAACGTCGGAGGTGGCGAGGAAGGTGTGGATGCGCCGATGCGGCGCGGTGGCGAGTGCGGTGGCTGCGGCCTCGATGTCCTTGCGCGTGGCGCGGGCGAGGCCGCAGATGATCGGGGCCACCGGCCAGTCCTTCGAGTCCTCGGCGATGGCCCGGACGGCATCCCAGTCACCGGGTGAGGCAGCGGGAAAGCCCGCCTCGATGATGTCCACGCCCAGGCGCGAGAGCTGTCTCGCGACCTGACGCTTTTCTTCGACCGTCATCGAGCAACCCGGCGCCTGCTCACCGTCACGCAGTGTGGTATCGAAGATTCGTACGATGTGATCGTTCATACGGACCCGGTGGCGTCGGCCGTGGCAGGGGTGCGATCAACGGTGCCGATGTCCGGGCGGACCACCTTCGCGTTCAGGAACGGCATCAGCTCGCGCAGGCGTACGCCGACCTGTTCGATCGGATGCTCGGTGTCGGCCCTGCGGGCAGCATTGAAGTTTGGGCGTCCTGCTGCGTTCTCGGCCACCCATGCGCGTGCAAACGTCCCATCACGGATCTCGTCCAGGATACGTTTCATCTCGGCCTTCGTCTCAGCGGTCACGATGCGCGGGCCCGCCGTATAGTCGCCGTATTCCGCGGTGTCCGACACGGAGTAACGCATGTAGTTCAGGCCACCCTGATACATGAGGTCCACGATCAGCTTCAGTTCGTGCAGGCACTCGAAGTACGCCATTTCCGGCTGATAGCCCGCCTCGGTCAGCGTCTCGAATCCGGCCTTCACCAGCGCCGAGACACCGCCGCAGAGCACGGCCTGTTCACCGAACAGGTCGGTCTCGGTCTCCTCGGAGAAGGTGGTCTCGATCACACCGGCGCGTGTGCAGCCGATCGCGCGCGCATATGCCAGCGCATCAGCGCGAGCGTGACCGGTGGCATCCACGTGCACCGCGATCAACCCCGGCACACCACCGCCGTCGATGTAGAGTTCCCGTACCCGGTGGCCCGGCGACTTCGGCGCAATCAGCGCCACGTCCACACCCTCAGGCGGGTCGATCAGCTTGAAGTGAATGTTGAAGCCATGCGCGAACAACAGCGTCTTGCCCGGCGTCATCGTCGGCGCGATGTCACGCTCGTAGATGGCCTTCTGCTCGGTGTCGGGGGCGAGGATCATGATCATGTCCGCCTCGGCTGCAGCATCCGCCACCGACCGTACGCGAAGGCCTGCCGTCTCGGCTGCGCTCCAGCTTTTCGATCCCTGCCGGAGGCCGACGCGCACGTCGCAGCCACTCTCCTTCAGGTTCAGCGCATGGGCGTGCCCCTGACTGCCGTAACCGATGATCGCAATCGTCCGACGGGCCAGACGCGTGGTGTCGGCATCGTGGTCGTAGTAGACGCGGGTCACGCGGCAACCTCCTCGTCAGCGGGCGCGCCGTCGGCCTGGGCGCGGTAGTGTGCGGGGGCCTCGAGTTTCTTCGGGGTGCGGCCGCGCATCATGGCGAGGCGGCCGGTTCGCATCAGCTCTGCCAGCCCTTCAGGGCGGATCATCGCGATGAACTCCTCGACGCGCTCCGGCGTATCGGTGATCTGCACGATCAGCTCTTCTGCGCTCAGGTCGAGCACCCGCGCACCGTATTCCGCGACGATGTCCACCAGTTCGGCGAGCCGCGCCGGCGAGGCGACGATCTTGGCCAGTGCCGTCTCGCGCTGGACCGCGCGTTCATTGGTGACGTCGGTGACGCCGATCACCTCCACGAGGCGATCGAGCTGCATCACGACCTGGCTGGCATCGGTGGCATCGACCACGAGCGTCATGCGGCTGATTCCGGGCACCTCGCTCCGGCCCACGGCGAGCGACGCGATGTTGAAGCCACGACGACGCAGCAGGGTGACGGTGCGATGCAGGACGCCGGCGCGATCCTGCAGCAGGGCGATGAGAGTGTGCTGTGCCATCGGGGTCAGACCTTGAGGGAGGGTGAGGAGGGTGAGGAGACTACGGGCGCAGCGGGGGCTGCGGTCATCATGTCACCGATCGCGAGACCGGCCGGGACGATCGGGAACACATTCGCTTCGCGCTCGACGCGGAAGTCGATCACGACACATCCGTCGTGCTTCCAGGCGGCGGCCACGGCAGCCGGCGCGTCGGCTGCCTGTTCCACCGTGATGCCGCGAAGCCCGTGCGCATCGGCGAGCTTCGCGAAGTCGGGACCCGTCAGCGGCGTGCCGCTGTAGCGCTTCCCTTCGAACAGCTGCTGCCACTGCCGCACCATGCCGAGGTAGCCGTTGTTGACGACGGCCACCTTGAGGTTGGTGAGGCCTTCCTGCGCGATGGTGGCGAGTTCGCAGTTGGTCATCTGGAATCCGCCGTCACCGACCACCACCCAGACAGTCTTCTCGGGGTCGGCGATCGCGGCACCCATGGCCGCCGGCAGCGAGAAGCCCATGGTGCCGGCCCCACCGCTGGTGATGTGCGTGCGCGGCCGACTCCAATCCAGCAACTGCGCAGCCCACATCTGGTGTTGGCCCACGTCCGTGACCACCCGCCAGTCGCTGCGATTCGCGAATGCCGCGTTCAGCGCATCGAACACATCGTGCGGCATCAGCGGCGCGGTGCGCTCGCGTCGCGTGTAGCCCTGCCGAGGCAGGTGTTCATCGCGCATCGCAATGATCTCGTGCATCCACGCCGTACGCTGCACGCTCGGGCTCGACGACATGGCCACCGACAGCGACCGGAGTGCCGGCTTGCAGTCGCAGACGATGCCGACGTCGGTGCGCACCAGCTTGCCGATCTCTGCGGGATCGATGTCGATGTGGATGATCTTCGCGTTGGGGGCGAAGGTGCTGGCCTTGCCGGTGACACGATCATCGAATCGGCTGCCGATGTTCAGGAGCACGTCGCAGGCCTGAATGGCACGATTCACGTGCACCCAGCCGTGCATGCCCGGCATGCCCAGCGCCAGGGGATGATCATGCGGCATGGCGCCCAGTCCATGCAGCGTGGTGATCACCGGAATGCCGGTCTGCTCGGCGAAGGCGCGCAGTTCGCGCGTGGCACCCGACTGGATGATCCCGTTGCCGGCGAGGATCACGGGGCGCTGCGCGGCCATCAGCAGTTGGGCGGCGGCGCGAATGCCGCGCTGATCCACCTCTTCGCGCATGGACGTGGGGCGATACCCCGGCAGGTCCATCGGCTCGTCCCAGTCTGGCACGAAGCGGGTCAGCTGCGCATCCTTGGTGATGTCGATCAGCACGGGGCCGGGGCGGCCGGTGCGGGCGATGTGGAACGCCTCGCGGATCACCCGTGGCAGTTCACGGGCATCGCGGACCAGATAGTTGTGCTTCGTGATCGGCACGGTGATGCCGGTGATGTCGGTTTCCTGGAAGGCATCGGTGCCGAGGAGGGCGCTGGGGACCTGACCCGTGATGGCGACCAGTGGCGTGCCATCCATCCACGCATCCGCGATCGGCGTGACGAGGTTCGTCGCGCCCGGCCCACTGGTGCCGACGCAGACGCCTACCAGCCCCGTGGCCCGCGCATACCCCTCGGCGGCGTGACCGGCGCCCTGCTCGTGGCGGCAGAGCACATGGCGCAGCTTGCCACGGTACTCCCACATGGCGTGGTAGAACGGCATGATGCAGCCGCCGGGAATACCGAACATCACCGAGACGTTTTCACGGATCAGCGCTTCACACATGACCTGTGCGCCCGTGCGCAGTGCCGGTGAGGCATCGCGCGCAGGGGCTGAGGCCTGTGCCGGCGTTCGTGTCGTGGAGGTGCGTGCTGGGGGCGTCATGAGAGGCTCGGAAAACGAGAAGGCCCCCTCCGCGTGCGGAGGGAGCCCTTGTCTGTCCAAGCCTCAAGGATGCCCCTCCGAGTGGTCTCGGGAGGGGCATCGGTTCGCTGCTACATCGCGACCCTCACGCCCTGCTCCCGTCCGCTAAGAAGTACGCGTACGACAAGAAGCACCGCGAGCGAAAGGCTCGCGGCGAGGCTGAGAAGAAGGAGATGCGACTGCGTCAGCGAAGCGTGCATCGGTGGGGCAAAGAGGCGGAAACTCGCGAGTCCGAGCGGGCGCTCGCGGACACTACCAACAACCGACCGCGCCACCGGAGCCGCGAGATCTATTTTCAAGCATCGGCATAGCAGTGCGTTTCCGCAAGCCCCCCCGGATGCACCACGGCACCGTAGCGCGCCTGACTCACCGTCTGCGCATAACGCCAGATCGCACCCGACTGGAAGTCGTGCGCACGCGGCAACCACGCCGCCGTTCTCTGCTCGAGTTCGCTCTCGGACAGCTGCACCGAGAGTGTCCCGGCGTCGGCGTCGATGTCGATGATGTCGCCATTGCGCAGCAGCCCGATCGGTCCGCCGATGGCGGCCTCCGGACCGACATGGCCGATACACAGCCCGCGTGTGGCACCGCTGAATCGCCCATCGGTGATCAGCGCCACCTTGTCGCCCATGCCCTGCCCGTAGATCGCCGACGTGGTCGAGAGCATCTCACGCATGCCCGGTCCGCCGCGCGGACCTTCGTAGCGGATCACGATCACGTCGCCCGCCGCGTAGCGACGCTCCATCACGGCGGCCATCGCCTCCTCTTCCGACTCGAACACCAGCGCGGGACCGCTGAAGATGCGCGTGTGCAATCCCGCAACTTTCACGATGGCACCGTCGGGGGCGAGGTTGCCCCGCAATCCGACGAGCCCGCCGGTGGGCGAGATCGCGTGGATCACCGGGCGCACCACATCCTGATCGGCTGGCACGACGACGCCGGCGAGATCCTCGGCGAGCGTCTTCCCGGTGACGGTGATGCATTCCCCATGCAGGAAGCCGCCATCGAGCAGCGCCTTCAGCACCACGGAGGCACCGCCGATGTCGTGCACATCCTTGGCGAGATAGCGGCCACCGGGCTTGAGATCGGCGATCAGCGGGGTGCGCGCAAATACCTCCGCCACGTCGAACAGATCGAACGAAATCCCCGCTTCGTGCGCCATCGCCGGCAGGTGCAGCGTGGCATTGGTCGACCCACCCGTGGCCGCGACCACGGCGGCGGCGTTCTCCAGTGCCTTGCGTGTGACGATGTCACGGGGCCGCGGACCATGCTGCATGAGCCGCATCACGGCCGCACCGGCAGCTTCGGCATAACTGTCGCGTGATTCCCACGCCGCCGGCGGACTGGCCGATCCAGGCAGCGCGAGCCCGATGGCCTCCGACACGTACGCCATGCTGTTGGCGGTGTACTGTCCGCCGCACGAGCCGGCACCGGGACAGGCGACCTTCTCCAGCGCGGTGAGTTCCTCGAGCGACATCTTCCCCGCCGCATGCGAGCCGACGGCCTCGAACACGTCGAGTACCGTCACATCCTTGTCGTGAAACCGGCCCGGCAGGATCGACCCGCCGTAGAGGAACACCGATGGCACGTTGAGCCTGAGCATTGCCATCATCAGGCCGGGCAGCGTCTTGTCGCATCCGGCGATGCCGACGAGGCCGTCGTAGCAGTGCCCACGTACGGTCAGTTCAACGGAATCGGCGATGGTCTCGCGGCTCACCAGCGACGACTTCATGCCGGCGTGCCCCATCGCGATGCCATCGGTGACGGTGATGGTGGTGAACTCACGCGGCGTGCCACCGGCGGCCTTCACGCCACGCTTCGCCGCCTCGGCCTGCCGCTTGAGCGCGATGTTGCACGGCGCCGCCTCGTTCCAGCTGCTGACGACCCCGATGATCGGCTGCTGGATCTCCTCGGCGGTGAGCCCCATGGCGTAATAGAACGCCCGGTGCGGCGCCCGCTCCGGGCCGACAGTGGCGTGACGACTTGGGAGCTTCGACTTGTCCATTTCGCGAAATTCGAAGGGGGCGGGAGGACCAGGACGTCGTGATCCTCACCAGACACATGAGGATGCGCAAGTCTCCCCATGCATCACGGTGCTGATGCCCGCACACATTCCGCTACCGCTTTTCGTGGCATGCCGCGTACCCCTTGTCACTGCTCGACGCCGAAGCGCGGAGAGGCGCAGATCGCGCAGGAGACCATACTACGCTGCGTCAACGACGGGGGGGCCGTGCACGAGAATGAAATCACATCTCGTATCATCGGCGCCGCCATCGCCGTTCAGCGTGGATTGGGCGGACCGGGATTGCTGGAGTCAGTGTACGAGGAAGCGCTCGCGGTGGAACTCAGGGCCGGTGGGCTCATCGTCGAGCGCCAGAGACGCGTCGCATTGCACTGCCATGGAGTGCTGCTTTCCCAACCGCTCCGACTCGATATGCTCGTCGAGGGAAGGGTCATCGTGGAGTGCAAAGCGCTTTCAGGATTGAGGCCAGTCTTCGATGCTCAAGTCCTGACATACCTCCGAATGACGCGGCTACACGTGGCCCTGATCATCAACTTCGGAGCGATGCCGGTCACAAAAGGCATTCGTCGCATCGTGAACAAGTTCGAACGCTGACCTCCGATCGACATCGTCCGCGCCTTCAGCGCACTTCCGCGCTTCAGCGTCCCGCCGTTCGAAAAGCCTGGCTCGCCCGATTTGGCTTGCGCAGCCTGGCGCGTCACGGTACCTGGGACTGGTCAGATGAGCCCGGCGGCGATAGATGTGACGTGACTGGAACTGTGTCGAATCCTCGCACCAGGGGCAGCGCGTGGCATTTGTCGGATGGGTGGTGGCGCTGTGCGCCGTGGTGGCGTTCGCGATCGAGCGGCTGAAGCGCGAGAAGTTGCGGGCGAGCGTGAAGATGACGGGGGCCTTCCTGCCCCTGCCGACGGTCACGCTGGCGGAGATCGACCCGGTCTTCACCCCGGGCCCCTTCGGTCCGACGCTCGCCACCGAAGTGGCGTTCATCGGACATGGCCCGGTGGCCGTACCGGGCGGCACCTCCGATGCCGAGGCGTGGATCCTGTCGGTGCTGGCGAAGCAGGCGCGCTGCTTCTTCGAATTCGGCACCTGCACGGGGCGTACATCGTATCTCTGGAGTCGGAACGCACCGCCCGACGCAAAGGTGGTCACGCTGACGCTCGCGCCGACGCAGCGCGAGAGCTACGTCGCGGCCCCGGGAGACGACACACGTGACATGCGCTTCGCGCTCAACGAATCGAACTTCACGGAGTTCATCTACAGCGGGACGCCCGAAGCCGCACGGATCACGCAGCTCTTCGGTGACAGCAAGGCCTTCGACGAGACACCGTACGTGGGCTGGGCGGACCTGGTCTTCGTGGATGGCGCTCATGCCGAGTCGTATGTGCTGTCCGACTCGGCGAAGGCGTTACGCATCGTGAAGCCTGGCGGGCTCGTGCTCTGGCACGACTACATCGGGCCGCATCACGCGCCGGGCGTGTTCAACGGCCTGAATGCCCTGCTGAAAACCCTGCCGATCCGGCATCTGCGCGGCACGACCTTCGCGGCGTATCGTCGGCCGTTGCACGACTGACGGCGCAGCACCCGCTCGGGATTGCGCTCTGCTGGTCGTCGGCTGACGTTATTGCGCATGATGCCATTCACGCCTCTCGTGCGCCGTGCGGTTCGCCGCGCCTGCGCCGCAGCCGTAGCCACCTGCGCCATCGCCATGGCTGCGTCCGCCCAGGCCACGACCTCGCCGGCGGGCTGGACCATCCGTCCCGACGCAGGTGGGAACCGCGCCGAGGTGAAGGTGGCGGAGATGAAGCCCGGATTTCACGTCACCACGGGCCCCGCCACCATTCTCTTCGACAGCACGATGCGGGCGCGGGGGAACTGGCGGCTGGAGGCCACCCTCCACCTGTTCGACCCCGGCGCGCGCGCCGAGGGGTTCGGCCTGTTCTTCGGAGGCCAGGGGCTGAGCGGCGCGACGCCGCAGTACGCCTACGCGCTCGTCCGCCGCGACGGCAAGGCGCTGCTCAAGGTGCGTGAGGGCGCCGCCACGCGGACCGTGCGTGACTGGGCCGCGAATGCCGCCATTCCGATCTGGAAGCCGGGGGTGCCCGGCGCGAGCGTGAAATACCTGCTGGTCGTCGAGGCCATCGGTGACCGCGTGGCGCTGTGGGTCGGCGGAACCAAGGTGCTGGATGCTGCACGGAGTGAGCTGCCCACGGACGGAGTCGTCGGACTGCGAGTCAACCATGGGCTGAACCTGCATGTGGAGCGAGTGTCCATCGCGCCCGTCTCGACTCGATAGCGCTCCGACTCGTCTCGCGCCCCGCCGTGCCGCAGCAAATCAACCGGGGACGCACACAGTGAGCGCCGCTGGGAGGATCCGGAATGTCAACGGCAGGTCAAGGAAAACCACCTCGCCATCGACAGCCACCTCCAGCCGCGTCACGGCGGCATCGTCGGGGACATCGATCGTCGCTGTCGACGTCTGCAGAAGTGCCAGCTCCCCTGTCGTCTTCGCCGTCCGCGCAAGGATGCGCCACACCAGACGCAGCAGCTTCCACCGGCCACTGGTCCTGACGACGTACACCGCCAGCGCGCCATTCTGCACCGATTCGCGCGACCCGGCCTCGAACCCGGCCATGCGATACGCATTGTTCCCGACGAATACGAGTGGCGTCATGCGTGACGTTTCAACGCCGTCCGCGCTCAGCGCGACCCGCATGGGTCGCCGGGTCCGCGTGACGCGCCACGTCGCCCACGCAGCGATGATCCACTTGCCGATGCGCGGCCCCTCGAAACGTTCGCGCAGCCGCACGATGCGTGGGTAGAGCCCGACGCTCGAGTTGTTGACAAACAGATGTCCATTGACCTCGGCCGCATCCACCGACATCACGATCCCGGCCACCAGCACGTCGAGCGCCGCTGCGAGGTCGATCGGGATGCCGAGGTCCCGCGCGAAATGGTTGAGCGTGCCGAGGGGCAGAATGCCGAGCTGTACGCGGTGCCCATGGATCGCGTTCACCACCGCGTTCACCGTCCCGTCACCACCTCCGGCGACCACGAGACTCACGCCCCGATCAATCGCCCGCACCACCTCGCCGTGGAGATCCACGTCACCCGTCAGCGTGACGACGTGAACCGACCAACCAGCCGCACCAAGTCGCGCGGTCACGACCTGTTGCACATCAGGAGCATTCCCGCCCCCCGATGTGTCGTTCAGAATCAGCAGGGCCGAATGAGGGAACGTTGTCATGGCGATTGAGTGGCTTGCAGGAAACAGGCCGCCCAAAACGGCTGACTCCGGACGTGACTACCATTCCCGTGAACGGCGCTGTCCTTCACTTCATCAGCCCAGACCGTGACCGATTCCCACGACGACGCGCTCGACCACGACATCCGGCTCCTGGGTCGGCTCCTCGGCGACCTGATTGCAGAGCAGGCGGGACAGCCGGTGTTCGATGTGGTCGAGGCGCTGCGCCGCGAGTCGGTCGGTGCCCGACGCGATCGCGGCGCCGCATCGGCGGGAATCGCTCCGCTGGTGGCCGGCATGGAGCAGGAACTGGCGATCTACGTGATCCGTGCCTTCAGCTGGTTCTCGCTGCTGGCCAACATCGCCGAAGACGTGCATCATGCGCGTCGTCGCCGCTTTCACCGTGCCTCGCATTCTCCGGCGCGCCCCGGCACGCTGGTGCATACCGTGCAGGTGCTGCGGGATGACGGCCTGAACGCCGACCAGATCGTCCAGACGCTCGCGCACATCGAGATCAGCCCGGTGCTCACGGCGCACCCCACCGAGGTACGACGGAAGACGGTCCTCGACACGCAGCGACGCATCGCCGAACTGCTGATCGAACGTGACCGGATGCGCATGGACGCCGACGAGGCGGTGGAGTGGGAGGCGCGACTCAAGCTGCAGGTGCTGACGCTCTGGCAGACCTCCCTGCTCCGCAAGGCCAAGCTGCGCACCCGCGACGAGATTTCCGAGGCGCTCCGCTACTACGAGCTGACACTGTTCCGGGTGTTGCCCGCGCTGCAGATCGACGTGCAGGAACTGGTGCAGCAGCTCGCCCCCGGTACCGCGCCGCGGGTGGCACCGGTGGTCCGCATGGGTTCGTGGATCGGTGGCGACCGTGACGGCAATCCGTTCGTCACCGCCGACGTGCTGCAGATGGCCGTGGACCGGCAGACCACGACGGCGTTCACCCATCACCTGAACGCGCTCTTCGACCTGTCGATCGAGTTGTCGATGTCGGTGCATCTGATCACGCCGAGCCCCGCGCTGCTGGCGCTCGCCGAGGCCTCCGGCGACGACTCCCCGTTCCGCGCGGACGAACCGTATCGGCGGGCATTGCGTGGCATGCACGCGCGGCTGGCGGCGACCGCCCGACGTACGCTGGGTACGGTGCCCGGTCGTGCACCTCATGTGGAATTGGAACCGTACGCCGATCCGGCCGACCTGTCGCGCGATCTCGCCCTGATCGAAGCCTCACTGCACGGGCATGGTGCCGGCACGCTGGCTGATGCGCGCGTTGAACCGATCCGCACCGCCGTGGATCTGTTCGGATTCCATCTCTGCACGCTCGACCTGCGCCAGAACAGCGACGTCCATGTGCAGGTCGTGCACGAGCTGCTGCAGCGCGCCGGCGTCGTGGACGACTACCGCACCCTGAGTGCTGCCGAGCAGGCGGCGATCCTGCGTCGCGAACTGGCGTCACCGCGGCCGCTGGTCAGCCGTGCGATCGCGTACAGCGAACTGACGCAGGGCGAGCTGGCGATCGTCGACAAGGCCGCAGAGGCGATCCATCGATTCGGCCCGCGCGTGATCGGCCACTACGTGATCTCGAAGTGCACGTCGGTGAGCGACCTGCTGGAAGTGGCGATCCTGCTGCGCGAGGCGGGCCTGTTCGTGCCGGGCGACGTGCCGCGACTGGCGGTGGACATCGTCCCGCTGTTCGAGACGATCGAGGATCTGGATTCCGCTGCGGGCACCATGCGCGAACTGCTGGCGCTGCCCGAATACCGCGAGTGGCTTCGCGTGGCGCGCGACAACCGGCAGGAAGTGATGCTGGGCTACTCCGACAGCAACAAGGATGGCGGCTATCTCACGGCGAACTGGGCGATCTATCGTGCGCAGGCCCAACTGGTGGCGGTGGCGCGCGATGCCGACGTGACGCTGCGGTTCTTCCACGGACGTGGAGGCACGGTGGGGCGCGGTGGCGGGCCGAGCTACGATGCCGTGCTGGCGCAGCCCCCCGGCGCAGTGAACGGGTCGCTGCGGCTCACCGAACAGGGCGAAGTGATTGCAGCGCGCTACGCCGACCGCGACCAGGCGCGTCGCAGCCTCGAGGCGCTGGTGTCGGCGACCGCCATCGCGACCGCTGAAGGGGTCGCCAACACCGCGGAGGATCCGGCGTTCGCCAACGCGATGCATGAGCTCTCCGACCTGTCGCTGCGCGCGTATCGCACGCTGGTGTACGAGACCCCCGGTTTCGTCGAGCTGTTTCGGGCGATGACTCCGATCCGCGAGATCAGCTCGCTCAACGTGGGCAGTCGGCCGGCCTCACGCACGGCCTCACCGCGCATCGAAGACCTGCGCGCCATCCCGTGGGTGTTCAGCTGGAGCCAGTGCCGCATCCTGTTGCCGGGCTGGTACGGCGCCGGGACCGCATTCGACGAGTGGGCCACCAACCCGTCGCGTATCGCCCTGCTGCAGCGCATGCACCGCGAATGGCCGTTCTTCCGCACCGTGATGTCGAACATGGGCATGGTGCTGGCGAAGAGTGACCTCGACATCGCCGCCCACTACCTGACACTCGCGCCGGACCGCACCGTCGCCGATGCCGTCTTTGCACGCATCAGCGACGAACATGCACGCGCCGTGCGATGGACGCAGCAGATCACCGGCGCCCCGCTGCTCGGGGACAATCCGTCGCTGGCACGCAGCATCAGGAACCGGTTTCCCTACCTCGATCCGCTCCACGCCATCCAGGTGGACCTGTTGCGGCAGCTCCGGAGTGGCGACGAGGACCCGCGCCTCGTGCGCGTCATTCAGCTCACCCTCAACGGCGTGGCGGCGGGGCTCCGGAACAGCGGCTGAGGCGCCGACGACCGGGCGCGAGGCTGCGCCGGATGTTTGCCGACGTGTCACCACGGGGTATTGCACGCATGTTGCCAAATGCCACGTCGATTGTCGTCTGAAGTGTGAAAGCCGCCACCGGCACGCTGGTGCGGCCAAGCGTTCCCGTGCTGCCGGGCCGGCCATTCCGTGCCCCGCAAGGCACATCATCACCCTCGTCCTCATCGCCATGCGCGTTCGTTCACGTCGCCTGCTCGCCTTTGCTGCCGCCGCTGCGGTGGTGCCGTCCGTCGCCGCCGCCCAGCAGGTCACCTGCGTCACCACGGGACCGGCGCAGGTGCAGGGCTACCTGCGCGACGCCTGCCAGAAGGGCACGGACCTGTTCGGCTTCATGATGCCGCAGTTCGGCCAGGCCCTGACCGGCGGTGGCGCGATCCTCGGAACGGCCAACACCCTGGGCGGACTGGGGAAGTTCTCGTTGAACGTGCGCGTCACGGCGGTCGATGGACGCGTGCCGAACGTCGACGACATCTCCCTCAGCAGCACCGGGGTCGTCGCATCGCAGATCACCACCGAGCAGGCTCCGGTGCCGGCGCCAGTCCTCGACGTCGGCATCGGCCTGTTCAAGGGCATTCCCGCCGGACTGACACGTCTGCTGTCACTGGACGCCATCGTCAACGTGGCCTACCTGCCCGATGTGGACGTCGACCAGCTCACGGTGGTGGTGCCGGGAGACCGATTCAAGTTCGGCTACGGCGGACGGCTCGGCGTGACGCGCGACGCGCACATGGTGCCGGCGATCTCGGTGAGCTACATCCGCCGCGACTTGCCGACCGCCGACATCTTCGCCACGTTCGAAGGGGGCACGGGCGGGACCGACGAACTCTCGCTGACGGGTTTCACCGTGAGCACGGAGGCGATCCGCGCCTCGGTCTCGAAGAAGCTGGGCTTCATCGAGATCGGCGGTGGTGCCGGACGCGACACCTATGACACGCGGCTCAACATCGGCGCCGACGTCAGCGAAGGCGGCGCCAGTGGCAACGCCACGTACAGCTACGCCCAGAAGACGACACGTGACGTGGTGTACGCGTCGCTGGCCCTGAACTTCCCGCTGCTCAAGGTCGCCGCGGAAGTGGGTCAGGCGTCGGGTGGCACGGTGCTGAACACGGTCAACACCTTCGTCGATGGTGGCCAGAACGAGGCACGCCGCTTCGCCAGCGCCGGTATCCGCATCAGCTTCTGATCGGCGGGCGCCAGGCGCCCGCATCGGCAGTGCACACGCGGGGCGCGGCCAAGGCTGCGCCCCGCGTCGCGTCAGGGACTCGTGCGGCGCACCCGCGCGAGGCGAGGCAACACCCCTTCGCAGCCAACGCCCAGCAGCTGATCGCGCCAGCGAATCACCACATCGCGTGACACCACATCACCGTGAGCCGCCGGATTGCGCGCCTCGCGCGCAAAGCCTGCGACCGCGGTGGCGCAGTCGTGCACGAGCCACGCGCCATCCTTCAGCACGACGGCGAGATGTCGCGCACGGGCCTGATCGTGCGCCAGCGCGTCGACCAGCGGCGACAACGTCATCGGCAGGGCGTCGGGCAGCGGCTGCGAGATGCCCTGCACCGAGACCCAGCGATCCTCCTGCCGCAGCCCGCGCAGACCGGCGCGCAGGACCACGCTCAGCTGCACCTCCAGCGCCTTGCCGTAGAGCACCGCCACGGGTGACAGGTCGAACGCATGATCACCACGGTGATCACGCATCGTCGATTCAGCCATGGCCACGAAACGTCGTGCCGTGCCGTCGAGTGACTGCCAGGCTACCGCGCCGAAGTGATCGTTGCGCAGCGAGGCCTCGATCGCCCCGATGCCTCCCTGTTCGCTGTCGAAGAGCGCCCAGCAGCTGCGATCGGTGAGCTGACGACACTCCTGCTCATCGAAAAAATCGCGCGGCTCGTCCCGCGAGACCAGCAGCGGCAGATCGACCATGCCACCGTATAACGACACATGGCGGTCGCCGTAGCGCGTGTTGCGGAGCTTGCGCAGCTCATCCGCCACCCCTTCGAGGTCGTCACGCACCAGCAGGCGAATGTCGCGCAGGAGGAACCAGCAGTCACACCGCAGCGACTCCTCGTCGTAATACGCCGGCACGTGCGCGGCATCGGTCAGGCGCGGATCCGCCTTCGTGACGCAGTCCACACTGGCCACGTAGAGCGAGCGGTAGTCGGTGAGGTAGAGATGCACCTCGTGTACGGCGTCATCGCCCGGCGACAGCGCCACCACGTCGTCGAGGTGCGGCATGGCGCCCTGCCGCTGCGACGACTTCACCTTGCCCCACCAGACGTACACGTCATCCGGGTCCACGTCGCTCCGACGCGCCCACTCGAGCAGCACGCGAACGTGCGCTTCCAACGCATTGGTCGCGTAGGTCGGATTCCAGACGGTGACGAGATGCAGTGAGCGCATGGCTCACAACATGCCCGCCGGACTAGCGCTCGGCGACCCCCGTCGGGTCGGGACGCCGTGCCGGCTCGGCGGCACCGATGCCAGGGTCGCCGGGCGACTGCGCGAGGAAGGCGAAGGCACCGATCCCGCGACAGACCTCGGCACGATCCCACACCGCGATCGACTGGTTCGCGTAGCCGACGTGAATCTCATCGCCACGCACGGCGAGCCGCGTGATCTCCGGCGTCATGACCGGCTCCGTCCAGCGAGCACTGACCACGTCGAGGACGCGGATACGCGACTGCGAGCCGTCCGCCTCACTCATCGGCTCGACGACCATCAGCCAGCCGGGCCCGATCCACCTGATGTGCCGCGCACATGCGACGGCGAATCGCGCGCGCTCCTGCCCCGAGTGGGCATCGAGAATCACGAGTGCGGTATCCCCAAGCACCGCCAGCGCGGGGGAGTGCGCCCAGGTATCGACATCGATCTCGGCGACATGCTCGAATGGCACCGGCGGCTCCAGTCGATGCATCCACGCATCGGCCGCAACAGGCCGCACTCCGGCTCCAGCGCGAACGCGCGCACTGACCAGCGTCTCACCCGTCAGGCCGATCGCGCGGTCTCCCAGCGACACGAGGCCAGAGAATCGACCCGTGACGCGACCCAGCCGCAGTGACGCTCCGACGACCTGTGCCCCATCCAGCACCAGCACCTTGCCGTTGTGCAGGCCAAGGAGAAAACCATCGGGACCGAACGATGCCACGGCGGTCACCGCGTCGCACTCGATCGGGTGCCAGCCGGTGCCGCCGGTGTACACGAAGCCCGTACAGAGCAGCGTCCGCGCGAAGGCCGATGCACCGTCTCGCGCGAGCCAGACATCGGTGAGCCTGGTGTAGTCCCACTCGCTCCGGTGCCCCGGCATGGTGGCCACCGGTTCCAGCGCCGCCGAGTCGCGGCGCACGGCGTAGAGCACATTGTCGCTCTCGGCAAGTCCACCGCTCGGCTGCAGGCTGCAGAACACACCGGCCGGGCTCTCGAAGGCCTGCCATGCGGGCGTCGGGTGTTCGCGGAGCGGAATGGTCGGCGTGGAGCGCGAGATCGACAGCGCCGCACGGCGAATCCACTCCTCCGTCGTCTCGAGCCCGGCACCGGTCAGACCGGCGTGCAGCGCCGCGACATCCCAGGAAAACGCCGTCACGAACTCGCGGAGCACCGAGGCAGACGATGCGCCGCCGAGGTGTACCACGGCTTCGAGGCCAATGTCGCCATCCTCGAAATGCACGACGCGCAGATCCTTCGACAGGCTGCCTGCGACCCATCGGTGCAGCGTGCCATGTTCCCCGTACTCGCCCCGTGGCGCAACCGTCGCCGACGACATGACCATCTGCGCACAGAGCCGATCGTGATGGATCTCGACCATGAACGGTGGGCAGAACGGCGCAGCATCGGCATCACCCAACGTCAGTCCGGCCACCCGGAATGCCGCGCTGAGTCCACGATACGCCACGGCATCGCGCGCGCGCTGGCTCTCGTCGTCCAGCCACGTGCAATCGACGCGCGTCCACGGATCGACCGCGGACAGCTCGCCGCCCAGCCGCTGAAACAGGGTATCGGCCTGCGCGTTCGTGCTCGGATTGGATCGACCGTGGTGATGAAGCATCAGCTGCGGTAGCCGTGGGTCACGAACTGGACGACGAGCGAAATTCCGGGCGAGCGCGATGATCGGATTTCCGACCACACACCGGAGACTGTACGCGTGCCCGCCGAATCGCAAACAGGCGACGCCGGAGCTCAACCGTTTGTCACGGTTCGACTCGCAGTCCGAACCTGCGGTCCGATCCGCCGTCTGGCTGCGAATGACCAGTACTCCTGCACTCTCTTAAGGCTCTAGTTGACAAGTTCACATCGGCGATGCAGACTGGAGCAACAACTAAAACCTTGGGAGGCTGAAATGCCGACGTTCACCACCCGCGAACTGGACATCATGACGGCGCTCTGGCGGGTGGGCCCCGCCACGGTGGGCCAGGTCCGCGACGCCCTCGCCGCCGACGGCATCGATCTCGCCTACAACACCGTGCTGACCATGCTGCGCATCCTGCAGGAGAAGGGGCATGTGGCGCACGAGGCCGAGGGTCGGGCACATGTGTACCGGTCGCTGGTGGCACGCGAGGAGGCGAGCCGCAGCGCGCTGACCCGGCTGCTGGACGGGCTGTTCGATCGCTCCCCCGAGGCCCTGCTGGTGCACCTCGTGCGTGATGAGCGGCTCGACCGTGCAGCGCTCGAGCGGCTGCGGGCGCTGGTGGACTCGGAGCTGGCGGCGGAGGGCGACGCATGATCGCCGCGACCATGCTGTCACTGACGCTGATCGGCGGGCTGATCGCCCTCGCCGCCTGGACCGTGGATCGGGCGTGCCTGCGCCTCGCCCTGCCCCGCCGCTTCACCTGGCTGGTGGCGATGCTCGCGATGGCGGGCGCTCCGTTACTTCCCGACGGCATTCTGACGCGTGTCCCGGTGGGCGCCGTCGCGGCACCCGCATCGCGGGCGGCTGCGTCACCCACCGTGCCCTCCGATGCGCGCGCCGCCGACGATGATCGGGGCTGGTGGCCGCCCTACGGCGCCACGCTGGCCTTCTTCGGCGCCTCACCGGTCGCGGCGCTGCTCGCGGCCTCGAACGGCATCGCCGCATCAGCCACGCTGCTGCGACCACTCGATGGTGCGCTGCTCGCCCTGTGGCTTGCGGCGAGCCTGCTGATGCTGGCGCTCATGCTGCATGCCGCACTGCGGCTGCAACGGCAGGAACGCCACTGGATCACGCGCGATCGCGGCGGCGTGCGGGCGCCCGCCGTGTACGTGTCGGAGGACGTGGGCCCGGCGGCCTACGGCATCGGGCGCGGTGACATCGTGATTCCACGCTGGGCCATGAACCTGCCGCCCATGGAGCGACGCCTGCTGCTGCTGCACGAACGCTCACACGTGGAGGCCGGCGATCCGCGACTGCTGGCGTTCGGCATGACGCTGCTGATCCTGCTGCCATGGCACCTGCCGCTGCGCTGGGCGTACCGCCGCCTGCAGCGCGCCATCGAACTGGATTGTGATCGCCGTGTGCTGCATCGCCCGCAGCTGGCGCGTCCGTATGCCGAGTTGCTGCTGCATGTGGCGGAGCGTGGGGTGAGCGCGCGTGGGTGGAGTCAGCGGGCGCTCTCATGCCTGGGTGGTCCGAACGTGACGATGACGTCGCTCATGTGTGGTGAACCCGCGCTGGAGACGCGGCTCCGTGCGCTCGTGGCACCGCCGGTGACGCTGCGCGCGCGGCTCGATGCATCGGCGGGCCTTGCCATGGGCACGATGCTGACGCTCGTGGCCTGCACGGTGCCGATCCCGCAGCAGCTCTCCACGTCGCCGATCCCATCGTTCGCGCGGTTTGCGGCGAGCGGGCTGCTGCAGCGGGATGCGGCGTGGACGAACGGTGTGGGTGGCGAAGCGGTGGTGCGGTCGTTCGAGAGCGAGCGGTACTTCGCACGCACCGATTCACTGCTGATCGACGCCATCGAGCGGACGAATCCGGCGCTGATGCGCCTGGCGAAGACGGCGGCGCCGTACGTGGCGGTGGCGTTGACGCCGGACAACGAGATCATTGCGCATTCGATTCAGGCGGGGGCTCCGCCGGGCGTCGGGAGCACCGACTCGGTAACGGCGGCGCTGCGTATCGTTCAGGCAGCGACGGAAGCGGGACTTGGCACCGGGTCCTTCAGCGACGCCGCGTTCAGGGGACGGATGGCCGTCGCCGTGAACAGTCCGGCGGAATTCATCGACGGCCTCGGGATCAGTCACCTGCGGGTTGGCAGCAATCCGCTGACGGTGATGTGGGTGCGGTTCAAGCAGCGCGGCGCCAACTGACGACGACCCGAATCCGGAGCAGCACGCAGATGCACGCAGGCACGTTCGCGCACCGCTTCAGCCGGTGCGCCCTCGTCGGATTGTTCGTCACATTCGGCCTCGCGTCGACGACGCTCGCCCAGACCCGTCCGGACACCCTCCAGGGCCGCCTCACCACTGATTCGTCCGTCGCCCTCACCGACGCCGAGGTGATCGTGACGCGCGGCCCGGACCGGACGGTCTTTCGCACTCGCACTGACTCCGAGGGCCGCTGGCGTGTGATCGCCGATCCGGGGACGGGCGACTATCTCGTGTTCGCCAGCGCGGCGGGGCGGCTGTCGCAGCGCAAGCGGGTGACGCGTACGGGCACCGAGACGCGATTCACGGTCGATCTGTCGCTGGCCTCGGCCGCGCCGCCAACGCTGGCGCGCGTCGAGGTGCGCGCGTCCAAGCGTACGGCGCCAAGCCTCAGCCTCGCCGGAGGCGAGCCGGCGCGGGCCAACGCGGAGCAGGACTGGGACGGCGTCTACAGCTCCGTGGCACCGAGTGACCTCGGCAACGCCAACACGCTCGCGGCGGTGATTCCCGGATTGCAGAGCGGGCCCGGTGGCATCTCGGCGCTCGGCCTCTCCGGCGCGCAGACGCAGTTCACGCTGAACGGCATGGCCGGCGGCGGTGAGCTGCCACGTGGCGGGTTCACGTTCGCGCGAACGGCGACCACGGCATGGGACGTGTCACGCGGTGGCTTCAGCGGCGCGCAGGTGGATGTGCAGCTGGGTGGCGGCGGCGTCTACAAGAACCAGCAGTTGGTGATGACGCTGGAAGCGCCGCAGTTGCAGGCGACGGATGCGGTCGGCCGCGCGCTGGGGCAGCGCACGACGCTGTTCGACATCAACGCCTCCACCAGTGGCTCGATCGACCGGCGCGACAACTTCGGCTACAGCCTTTCGTCACGCGTGCGCCGGCGGAGCAATGCCTCACCCTCGCTGGCCACCGCGTCGGGCATCGCGCTCGACGCGGCGGGCGTCTCGCGCGACACGGTGAACCGGCTGCTCTCGACGCTCACGCAACTCGGCCTGCCCGGCGTCACCGTCACCGGCACGCAACGCACCGACTTCCAGCTCGCCACCCGCGTGGATCGCCTGAGCTACAGCGATACCGGCTTCGTGGATCGCCCGCGCAACTACAACGCCACATTCCTGTTCAACGGCAGCTGGGACGAGGGTACCGGCGTGGGCGCGCTGGTGGCACCATCGGCGACCGCACAGGGCCACGACCTGACCGGCACCATGCAGCTCGTGCACACGCTGCGCAAGGGCATCTGGATTCACGACACACGCACGTCCTTCACACTGCGCGATGCGCGCACGACGCCGCTGTTCACGCTGCCGTCCGGCAGCGTACGGACGGTGAGCGCCAACGCCGATGCGGGTGGCGTGGCCTCGCTGGCGTTCGGCGGCAACGACCGGCTCGCGAGCGACCTTTCACGGCTGACGTGGGAGACGATGCAGGAGAGCCAGGTGTACGCCACGCCGGGCACGCGGCACCGCGTGAAGCTCTTCGGACAGGTGCGCCTCGACGCGAGCACGCAGCGCGCGCGGCCGAACGCACTGGGCAGCTACACCTACAACTCGCTCGACGACCTCGTCGCCGGGCGTCCGGCGAGCTTCACGCGCACCCTCGTCCAGCCCGATCGCACCGGCTCGACCATCAACAGCGCGTTCGGACTCGGCAGCATCTACCGCACCGGTCCCAACTTCGCGGTGCAGTACGGCGCGCGCCTCGAAGGCAACGCCTTCCTGCGGCGTCCGGATGCCAACACGGCGCTGCTGCAATCGCTCGGCGTGCGCACCGACGCATCGCCGCGCGACTGGGGCATCAGTCCGCGATTCGGCATCCGCTGGGTGTACAACAAGAAGGCCGACAACAACACGTACAGGTTCTTCACCCCCGCCGGCGTCGTGTCGCGCCAGGCGACCGGCGTGTTGCGCGGCGGCGTGGGGCAGTTCCGCGGCTTCATCACGCCCGACAACATTGCCGGGGCCGTCGCGGCAACCGGACTGCCCGCGAGCACGCTACGGCTGTTCTGCGTGGGCGCGGCGGTTCCAGTGGCCGATTGGGACGCGTTCACTGCGTCGCCGTCGTCGATCCCTGACGCGTGTGCGAACGGCGCGCCGGCACTGTCCGACCGCACGCCGTCGGTGCGCGCGCTAGATCCGTCGTGGCGGCCGCCGCGGAGCTGGCGCGGGAACCTCAACTGGTCGCAGCGGCTGCTCAAGATGGATGTGTCGGTGGAGGGCGTGGCCAGCCTCAACCTCGAACAGCCAAGCACACTCGACGCGAACTTCGCCGGGGCACAGCGCTTCACGCTGGCGGCGGAAGGTGGACGTCCGGTGTTCGTGACGGCATCGAGCATCGTGTCGGAGAACGGCGCGCTGATCAGTGCCGATGCGCGGCGCGATGGAGCCTTCGGCAGCGTGCTGCTCAGCCAGTCGCGCGCCCGCTCGGTGAGCACGCAGTTCCGCGTCACGGCGGCGCCGAATCCCACCCGGCACACGACATTCAGCGCCACGTACGTGGCGGCACGGGTGCGGGCGAAGGAGAACGGTGCCGACCGCAACACCGGCGGCGACCCGCGCGCCTTCGAATGGGCCGCCGGTGATCTCGACACGCGTCATCAGGTGCAGCTACAGGGTTCGCTGAACTTCACCAACGTGGCGGTGAGCCTCTTCTCGAACACGCTCTCAGGCCTGCCCTACACGCCAATCGTGGGTGGCGACATCAACGGCGACGGCTTCGGGGGCAACGACCGGGCGTTCGTCACACGTGGCGCATCGGCATCGCCGGAGTTCCAGGCGGCGATGCACACGCTGCTCACCACGGCGCCGGCCGAGGCGCGTCGCTGTCTCTCGACGTCGCTGGAGCGCATTGCGTCGCGCAACGCGTGCCGCGGGCCGTGGTCCTCCACGCTCAACGCGCAGGTGACGCTGCAGGGGAAGCTGTTGGGGCTCTCGCGGCGCGGCATGACGCTGAGCCTCGCGATGCGCAACGTGCTGGCCGGGGTGGATCAGGCGGTGAACGGACGCGCCCTGAAGGGCTGGGGCACACGCGCCTTTGCCGATCCGGTGCTCTACTCCGTGCGCGGGTGGGACGCCGCCGCGCAGCGATTCCGCTACGACGTGAACCCGCGCTTCGGCGCCACCGACCCGCGGCTCACGACGCTGCGCGCGCCGTTCACGATCGCCATCGACGTGCAGGTGCCGATCGGGCCGACGTATCCGCAGCAGCAGCTGGATCGCTCGCTGCGGAACGGTCGCAACGGCTTCCCCGGCCCACGCCTCGACTCGGCCACGCTGGTGCGTCGTTACAGCCGGCAGCTGCAGGACATGTACGGCGAGATCCTGCAGCAGGCCGACTCGCTGCTGCTGACGAAGGAGCAGCTCACGGCACTGCAGGCGCGACAGACGGCGCTGAACGCGCAGACGGATGCGGTGTGGGGGAGCTTCGCGGCGTACCTGGTGCAACTCGAGGATCGCTACGACGCGAAGTCGGCGCTGGTGCGACAGCAGACCGCGAACAAGGACGTGTGGACGCTGCTGTGGCGCGACTCGAAGACGCTGGAGCAGGTGCTGAATCCGCAGCAACTCAAGCTGTTGCCGTGGCCGGCGTCGTACCTGCGGACGGCGGAGAAGGCGCCGGACTGGTTCTGAACGTCTTCGCCGCCACAGCACGTCACTCAATAACGGCAACGGCTCTACGCAGAAGCGCAGAGGTGCGCAGAAGGCGCTGGAGCTGACTGGGGAACAGCAACCGGCACGCCACACGCTGTTCCCAAGCCCTCCTCTGCGACTTCCGCGCCTCTCTGCGCTTCTGCGTGGAGCAGTTCAAGAGGGTGCCGCTCCGGAACGTCAGCGGTAGCCGGCCGCCTGCAGCTCGAAGAGTTCGGCGTAGCGCCCGCGTTGCGATAAGAGCTCGGCATGCGTGCCGGACGACTCCACCCGGCCGTCGGCGAGGACGAGGATGCGATCCGCCATCCGCACGCTCGAGAAGCGATGCGAAATCAGCACCCCGGTCCGCCCATCGCTCAGCTCCTTGAAGCGCTCGAACACCTCGTACTCGGCGCGCGCGTCGAGTGCGGCGGTGGGTTCGTCGAGGATCAGGAGCTGCGCGTCGCGCATGTAGGCACGGGCGATGGCCAGCTTCTGCCACTCGCCGCCCGAGAGATCGGTGCCCTTCCGGAAGCGTCGGCCGAGTTGCTGGTCATACTGCTTCGGCAACTTCGCAATCACGTCGCTGGCCAGGCTGCGATCGGCAGCGGCCTCGATCCGTGCACGATCGTCGCGCGCCTCGATGCGACCCACCGCGATGTTCTCGGCGGCGGTCATGTTGTAACGCACGAAGTCCTGGAAGATCACGCCGACGTTCGCACGCAGCTGCTCGAGGTCGTACTCGCGCATGTCATGACCGTCCACGAGGATACGCCCTTCGTCGGGATCGTAGAGGCGGGCCAGCAGTTTCACGATCGTCGTCTTCCCCGCCCCGTTCTCACCCACCAGCGCCAGCACTTCACCGGCCCGCAGCGTGAAACTCAGGTTGCGCACTGCCCAGCGCTCGGCGCCGGGATACCGGAATCCGACGTTCTCGAAGACGAGACCCTGCTGCAGCACGGCCGGAAAGGGACGCGGGTCAGGGGGTGAGTGAATTTCCGGCTGCACGTCGAAGAACGAGAAGAGGTCGTCGAGATACAGCGCCTGGCTGGCGGTCTGTGTGAAGCCGATCAGCAATCCTTCCAGCAGGTTGCGCAGCCGGCGGAACGAACCGGCCAGGAAGGTCAGGTCGCCAATCGAGAACTGGCCCGTGAGTGTGCGAAACACGATCAGGGCATAGGCCACGTAGTAGCCGAGTGTGCCGAGTGCGGTGAGGACGCCCCCCCAGCTCGCGCGGCGGATCGCGAGACCTCGGTTGGCGACGTAGAAGTCGCCGGCCAGCTTGCGGTACCGATCGATGAGGAAGGTGTTGAGTCCGAAGATCTTCACCTCCTTCGCCGTCTCGACGCTGGCGCCGGTCTGCCGGATGTAATCCAGTTCGCGGCGGTCGGCGGTGCGTGAATAGGCGAGCGAGTAGCTGCGTTCGTTGAAGTACGCCTCGCCCAGGAACGCGGGGATCAGCGCCACGAAGAGCAGGACGATCAGCCACGGGGCGTAGGCCACCATGCCGATGCCGAAGCTCACGATCGTGATCAGGTCCTGCGCCTGTCCGAAGAGCTGGTTCATGAGCGTCATGCGCCCCGAGGCCTGTCGGCGCGCGCGCTCCAGCTTGTCCTGCTGCTCGCTGTCCTCGAAGTCCTCGAGGTCCAGCGTGGCCGCGTGCTTCATCAGCCGGATGCTGGTGGCATTGGAGAACTGTTCGGAGAGGAGCGCGTCGAACAGTGCGACCAGTCGGCCCAGCACATCGGATAGGACTGCGAGTCCGAATTCGGCCGCGAGAAGCCAGAGCAGCTGCCGCGAGGCCACGTCGTACAGCCATCCGCTGATCGTGACGGGGGTGCCGGCGATCGTGGCGCGGGCCATCACCTCGTCGATGATCAGCTTGCCCACGTAGAGCGTGATCACCGGGAGCACGGCGCGGATCACCCGCAGCACCACCGTGCCCACGGTAAGCCACCGGCTGGTGGCCCAGATCATCGCCAGGAACGGCGGGATGTTGCGGATAGCGCCCAGCCGTTCGCGGAAGGAGCGGGTAGGCGGCGTCGCGCCGCGTCCGGGGGGAACGGGGTCGGCGACGGTGATCGTGCGGCGTGGCGGCATGCCGCACGCTATTCACCACCGGGGATCGTCGATACTGGCCAGACGCCGGAGCGACGTCCGGACACCCGCAGGTGCGATGGTGGGATCGCGACGACGGTGAACCGTCGGCTAAGTTCCTTGCCGGACCCTACCAGGAGCGCAATCACGTGGTGCAGGCCAGTCCAAAGTCGCAGACCAACTATGACGTGATCGTCGTCGGCTCGGGCGCCGGCGGGGGTATGGCAGCGTACCAGCTTGCCGTGAACGGGCTGAAGGTGCTCGTGCTCGAGGCAGGCCGCACCTACGATCCCGTGCGCGAGACGCCGATGTTCAAGCTGCCGCGTCAGGCCCCGCTGCTGGGTGCGGGCACCAAGCACAAGCCGTTCGGATTCTACGACGCCACGGTGGACGGCGGCTGGGAAGTACCGGGCGAGCCATACACCAACGCCCCCGGCACCGACTTCAAGTGGTGGCGCGCCCGCATGCTGGGTGGCCGCACCAATCACTGGGGCCGCATCTCGCTGCGCATGGGTGAGTACGACTTCAAGCCGAAGTCGCGCGACGGTCTCGGCGCCGACTGGCCGATGACGTACGACGACATGGCGCCCTACTACGACCGCACCGAGATGCTGATCGGTGTGTACGGTGGCGACGACGATCTCGAGAACACCCCGGCGTCGTCGCCCGGCGTGCTGCAGCCGGCACCGGCCCCACGTGCCACCGAGCTGCTGACGAAGAAGCATGCGGCACCGCTCGGCATTCCGGTCATTCCCGCGCATCTCGCGATCATGACGCAGCGGCAGGATGCCGACGTGCTGCCGAAGAAGATCCATCCCGACAACCCGCTGGCGCAGCGGGTGCTGGCGCAGTCGATGCGGCAGCGGCAGGCGTGCCTGTGGGCCACGCCGTGCGGGTGGGGCTGCTCGGTGAAGGCGAACTTCCAGAGCACCACCGTGCTGCTGCCGCCGGCGTTGATGACCGGCAACGTCGACATCGTGGCCGATGCGATGGTGCGCGAAGTCACGGTGGATGCCAGCGGCAAGGCGACGGGAGTGCACTACATCGACAAGACCACGCGCACCGACCGCAAGGTGACGGCGCGTGTGGTGGTGCTCGCCGCCAGTGCCTGTGAAAGTGCGCGCATCATGCTCAACTCGAAGAGCGCGCTCTTTCCGAATGGCGTGTCGAACAGCAGCGGCCTGGTAGGCAAGTACCTGATGGACACCGTGGGTGCCGGCGTGGGTGGCCAGATCCCCATTCTGGAGAACCTGCCGCCGCACAACACCGACGGCGCCAGCGGCATGCACATGTACGTGCCGTGGTGGAAGTACAAGGAGCAGCTGGCCGGCAAGCTCGATTTCGCCCGGGGCTATCACATCGAGTTCGGCGGCGGTCGCAGCATGCCGGGCCCAGGCATCCTCGGGAGCCTCGACACGTTCACCAACGGCGCCTACGGCACGAGACTCAAGAGCGAGGCACGCCGCTACTACGGCAGCTTCATGTGGTTCGACGGTCGCGGCGAGATGATTCCCAACGAGGACTCCTACTGCGAGCTCGATCCGAACGTGGTGGATCAGTGGGGTATTCCGGTGCTGCGCTTCCACTGGAAGTGGTCGGACCATGAGACGCGACAGGCCGCGCACATGCAGAAGACCTTCGCCGAGATCATCACGGCGATGGGCGGCAAGGTCACCAGCTCAGTGCACACCGACGGTTCGAAGGCCATTGCCGCCGGCGGGCAGATCATCCACGAAGTGGGCACCTGCCGCATGGGCACCGATCCGACGACCTCGGTGCTCAACCAGTACGGGCAGTCGTGGGACGTGAAGAACCTGTTCGTGGCAGATGGTTCCGTATTCGTGTCCAACGCCGACAAAAACCCGACACTGTCGATCCTCGCGCTGGCGTGGCGCACCTGTGATCACATCATGGCCGAGATGAAGCGGGGGAACATCTGATGAGCGACGAGCAGACACCACCCATGGATCGCCGTGAGGCGCTGAAGGTCATTGCCGCGGCAGCGGCCAGCGCCTCGATCGTCGAGGGGCTCACGCCGACGGCGGCCGATGCGCAGCAGCCCGTGCCGATCACTCGTCGGCCGAAGCCGGGCGCCGCGCCCGTCCCGCCGAAGACCGGACCACGTGGCACACCCACCGATCCCGATCTGATCAACCCGAAGTCACCGTGGCCGCGCCTGTTGTCGGCCGGTGAGCTGGCCACACTGGCGGCGTTGTGTGACATGATCATCCCCGCCGATGATCGCAGCCCGGCAGCATCGACCGTGGGCGTCCCGGCGTACATCAACGAGTACGTGAGTGCGCCATACGACTGGGCCGAGAAGGCCGCGGTTCGCGTGCGGGGCGGGCTCACCTGGCTCGATGTCGAAAGTGGCAAGCGCTTCGGGCGTGCGTTCACGGGCCTGACGATCGCACAGCGGACGGCGATCTGTGACGCCATCTGCTACTGGCCAACGGCCAAGCCGGAGTACAAAGCCGCCGCGAGATTCTTCGGCGAGATCCGTAATTTGACGCAAAGTGCGTTTTACAGCTCCGACGCAGGGATGAAAGACCTGCAGTACATCGGCAACATACCGCTGGCCAAGTGGGATGGGCCACCTCCGGCCGTGCTGAAGCACCTCGGTCTTGCCTGACACCACCCGTCGCGCGCACCAGCGCGCGACGATCAGCGGGGCCGCCGCGCGCCGGCGATTGGCGTGAGGTCGAGGCGACGGATCTCGACGGCTGCTCCTTCCGACTGGATGGCGATCTGCCCGCGATCGGCGGTGGCGTTGGTGCCTTGATTCACGAGGGTACCATTGAGCCGAACCGTCACCGTCCGACCGACGGCCTCGACGACGAGACGATTCCACTCGCCAAGCGGCTTCTCCCGGCCGTCGACGAGGTGCCGGATGCGCCGCCCCTTCCCTTCGGTGATGCCCCACGCCTCGCGCGGTCCACGTCGGCGCAACATGTCGGGAACGGTGATGTCTTCGACGATGCACCAGAAATCGCCGGCGTTGCCCGACTCCATCTGCACCTCGACCGACTTCGGGAACATCGCGTACAGTGCCCGGGGCGTCGATGCGTGGATCAGTACGCCGGCGTTGCCGGGCGTGCCCGGAAAGCGATACTCCACCACCAGCCGGTAATTCCGGTAGCTGGCGTCGGTGATGAGGTGTCCGCGTGGCTCACCGGCAATCACGAGTCGGCCATTACGCATGGCGAATGGCGACGCCAGCCCCGGGGTCGTGTCGGCTGCTGGCACATCGACATGCCAGCCACCGAGATCGGCGCCATTGAGCAGGGACCGGGTCTGTGCGTCGACGGCGGTGGCGGTGGCGGTGGCCGCACACGCCAGCAGCGTGGCGAGAACCGCAGCGGAACGAAGAGGCATGGTGAACGGGGCTTTGGTGTTGACATATCTCCACCACCAGCGATCGGCGGCTCCACGGCGTGAACATATCGGTGTGGAGCACCCCACAGCATCTCTCTCTGGTTCCGTCTGATGGCTGCCGACACTGTTTCACCGAAATCCCGTAGCTTCCACTGACGGCCTGACGCCCGCGTCGACCGGTGACATTCCGCTGACCTCAGGGGCCCTGCCTCCAGGGGCGTGACATTCTGAGGGTGCCGTATGCAACCGCTGGATCAGCCGAACGACGAACGACGACTCCGACGGGCGGAGTCGCTGACGGTCGCCGCACGCGCCGGCGTGCTGCTGTTGTTCGGCTGGGGGGCGTGGGCATCGCAGGGTGCGCTGGCCGAGGTGGAACGCACACGCCTGATCATGCAGACCATCGACGACGTGCGGCTGCATCAGCTGTCGGCGCGCATGTACAATCGCGGGTTCCTGCTCAATGGTGATCCTGCCGAACGAGCGGCGCTGCAGCGGTCGCGCGACGAGCGGGATGCCGCGCACCGGTCGCTGGTGCGCCTGACGGCAGCAAACGCGGCGAGCGGTCACCGGCTCGCCGCGCTTCGTGCCCTCTTCGATTCGGCGGATGCTGCGGGCGCCAGGATCCAGCGATCCGCGTTGGGGACGTCGGCAGACAGTCTGAGACAGCTGCTGCGATCACCGAGCCCGGTGAACCTCGCGAGCATCATCGACTCCGCCGTCAGCGCATTGCGCGAGAGCGAGGAGCGGAGGCTCGTTGACGGCATCGCCCGGCAGCGTCAGGCAATCGACCTCACGCTCACGGCCGCGGCGATCGGTGTCGTGCTGACTGCCATCATCGGCATGCTCACGCTGCGCGATCGTCGCCGGAATACCACAGAGATCGCCGCTGACGCATCCACATTTCGCCGCCTCGCGGAAGCGAACCCAGACGGTGTGCTGGTCCACATCGGGTATCAGGTGGTCTATGCCAATCCCGCCATCGACGTGATGCTGCGCACCGCGGGCCAGTCGCTCGTGAGCCGGCATGTTCATGACATCATCCATCCCGGCGATCACGACGTGATCGACGAGCGTACGGCACAGGTGGTACGGCAGGGCACACCGACATCGCCGCGGCTGATCCGGTTCCTCCGGGATGACGGCGACGTCTGCGAGGCCGAGGCGCGAGGGGCGCCGATCCTGTTTGGCGGCGTGCCGGCGATTCAGGTCGTCGTGCGTGACCTCACGGCGCGACGCGATGCAGAGCGGGCCTTGCAGCAGAGCGAGCAACGGTTCCGCGCCGTGCTCGACGCGATGGACGAAGGGGTGGTGCTCCATCAGGCCGATCTCTCGATCAGGCTGTCCAATCCTGCGGCGCAGCGCATGCTCGGACTCTCCGCCGATCAGCTGGCCGGCCGCATGCCGAGTGATCCGGCGTGGCGGACGCTCACCGCAACTGGGGAGCCTCTCCCGGCGGAGGAGCACTCTGCGGCCATCGCGATGCGCACCGGACGCCCGGCGTCGGGCATCATCGGCCTCGAAGGCCCTGGACGGAAACGGCTCTGGATCAGCGTCACCGCCGTTCCGCTGCTCCCCGATGGCCAGACCACGCCAACGGGAGTCGTCGCCACGTTCGCGGACATCACCGCCAGACTGGCGCTGGAGGACCAGCTCCGCCAGGCGCAGAAGATGGAAGTCATGGGCCGCATGGCGAGCGGCGTGGCTCATGACTTCAACAACCTGCTCACGATCATCCGGTCGGCGTCGGAACTGCTGCGCGTGGACTCCACTCGCGCCGGCATGAGCTTCGACACCCTCGACGATATCGAATCGGCCACCGATCGCGCGGTCGCGCTGACGGCGCACCTGCTGACGTTCAGCCGCCGTCAGCATGCCGCGCCGGCCCTGTTGGATCCGGCCGAACTGGTGCAGGACGCGTTGCCGATCCTGCGTCGGCTCGGGGGCGACGGCGTGTGTCTGGATTTCGTGCCGGACGCCGCGGGCGAGCCGGCATGGATCTGGGCCGATCCCGTGCGGTTCGAGCAGGTACTGGTGAATCTGGTCAGCAATGCGAAGGACGCGATGCCGTCTGGCGGTACCGTGACGGTGCGGACGTGCCGCACGAAGCTGACCGAGAACGTGACGCACCGGTTCGGCACGATCGGCGCCGGGCAGTACGTGAAACTGATCGTCGAAGACGGCGGCATCGGCATGACGGGCGAGGTACTCGATCACCTGTTCGATCCTTTCTACACGACCAAGCCGCAGGGGCGCGGCACGGGCCTGGGGCTGTCGATCGTGCACGGGATCGTGCATGAAGCACGAGGAACCATCACCGTGGACAGTGAACCGGGGCGTGGGTCACGGATGACGGTGTACTGGCCTCAGGCCGACGCCACGGCACCGTCTGGCACCACCGATCGCACAGCCCCTGCCGCGCGCGCGATCCCGCCATCACCTGCGCTGCCGCAGCCGGTTGCGCCACGCCCTGCAGCCGACGCCCCGGTCGCGGCGGCGGCGGGCGATCTCATTCTGCTCGTCGATGACGAAGAGAGCGTGCGGCGCGTCGTGGCCAAGCAGCTCGAAGCGCATGGCTACGTCGTGATCACGGCCAGCAGCGGGCACTCGGCGCTTTCCCTGCTGCGGAACGAGGCCCTCGATGTTCGCGTGGTCGTTTCCGATGTCCGCATGCCCGGGATGACCGGCATCGAGCTGGTGTCGGTGATGGCGGCTGAACAGATCGACCTGCCGGTACTGCTCGTCTCGGGGCAGATGGACACGCAGTTGCCGCACGCATGGCCCGCCGACAGTGTCGTGCGCTTCCTGCCCAAACCCCTGAGCGGTGTCGCGCTGCGACGGACGGTCGGTGAGCTGCTCGCCTGCGCACCGCGTCGGGAGCGAACGAGCGCGTCGTGATGTGCCGCGCGGCACACACGCGCAATTCAGCGCATGAGCGCGGCGGCGCGAGCCTGTTCTGCCTCGAGGGCCGCACGGTCGGTGCGGTACTGCGCCGTGCGCAACACCTGCTCCGACACCGATTCGCCGTAGGTGATGCGGAACGCCGTGACGAGCGGCGAGTAGCGCGAGATTTCATCCTCGAACTTGCGCGCCTCACTCTTCAGGCCGTCGGTGCCGGGGGCGAGTGCATTGAAGCCTGCGAAGAACACCGAGGTCAACGTGTTGATCCCGCCGGCCAGGCGACGCGTGTCTTCCGCACGGGCGAGCTGGAAGGTGCCGGCAAGCAGCGCCGTGGCCAGTGCGGCAATGCTCCGGCGGCGGCGGCCATTGTCGTTGGCGTTGATCTTGTCGCGCAACTCCTCGAGGCGGGTATCGAGGTCCTGAATGGTCAGTTCGGCGTTCGTGTAGAAGCGCGCATGACTCTCCTGCTCCACGCGCAGCCGGTCGGGATGCATCCGTGCCCTGACCGTCACGCGGGTGGTGCACAGGTCCGACTGCAGTTGCTGCGTGTCCAGTGCGCGCCACTGAAAGTCGAAGGTGCGATCGCTCGCCCCGGTTTCGACGGTGCCGTACGGTATGTCCCACCGGTAGCCGGTCGAGTCGACCCGCCCGTTCACCAGTTCGCGCTCGGCGCGAAAGCGGAGCGCATCACCATTCGGGTCGGTGGCCGCCATCGGCAGCAGCACCTCCGAGCCCTCATTCGCCGTCACGTTGGTGTAGGTGAGCGGGCACTCCGGTCGCACGTTCTGCCCGCTGACCGTCACTGACAGGATCGCCGCGGAGATGCTGAAGCCATCGGACACCTCGATCTTGAACTGATAGGGCACACCACCGTTGCTGCCGGACAGCGGTGCGCGCCAGCGAAAGCGGCCGGTGGAGTCGAGCATCGGAGGCGGCACGTTCAGCGGCATGTCGCTGATCGTGTAGCTCAGCGAGTCGCCATCCGGATCGAACGCGCTGACCTGCATGTCGAGCAGTGTCCCGGCCTGCACCTGACGCGATGACAGACGCACGATCGGTGCACGCTGCGTCCGCTCGACCGTCAGCCGCACCTGGCGACAGGCGAGCGTCGTCTCGCCCTGTCGGGCTGCAACCGTGATGAAATTGAACCCCTCGTTGCCCCGCACCGCACGCCAGCGGATCACGTTGCCCTCGTCGAGGCGGACACGATCCATCCCATTGACGACGAACGCGATCTTCTCTCCCGCCGGCGCCTGGTTCAGCGCGAGGCCGATGCGGACGCTGTCACCCACCATGTAGCGCACTCCCGGGTCGACGTCCAACGCGATCGACGGGCCGCCACTCCGCACGGTATCCGATGACGTGGCACAGTCCCCCGGACGCTGGGCCGTCACTGCCATCGGAGCGAGAAGCAGCGCCCCCAGCCAACGGAACGCGGTACGGGTGACGTGCAGGGCGCAGCAAGACATGGGCAGAGAGATCCTGTCGGTCTGAGATGTCGGAGTGGAGCCGGTACCGGCCGAGGCCGATGCAAATCTACCCGGGGAGTGAGTCGCGGTTCACCCTCGCGGCGGCCGCTGGAATCTTCGGTGGCCCGCGCCCTGCCGCACCTGCTTTCCACAGCGACGGCAGTCCCCGTTGCCCGGTGAGGCACGTAGATTCCGGGTAACGGTGCCCGTCGGACAGGTGGTCCGGTCGGCCTTGCGGTGCCCGGCGCAGTGTGCCGGTCGCCTGGATCGTTCCCTCATCCTTCAGATGACCCCACGCCAGAACGACACGCCCGCAGGCCACGCGAGGCGTGAAACATCGACCGCGAAACCACCCACGGCCAAGCGCGCAGGAGCGAAGCGGGGTGGACGATCACGCGGCGCCGGTTCGCCGGCACTCACCTCGATGCCGACCGGTCGTATCGCCTACGCCGAGACACGAAAGTGGCTCGTGGCGCAACATGGCCTCATCTGCGCGTACTGCGCGAAGACTGTCCCATCCAAGGACCTCACGCTCGATCATGTCGCGCCGCGGCGGGGCATGACGGCGTACGACCGTCGGGACAACCTCGTGCTCTGCTGTCTGGCCTGCAACATCGCCAAGGCCGACAAGACGACCATGGCGTGGCTCCTCGGCAAGCGCATCCGCGCGGTGAACATCGTGCGTTTCGGTGAGCACCTCAGCCCGCAACTCATCGACATGGCGCGGGACCTCGCGGGACCTGACGGCATCGCCCTCGCGGAGCGTCTCTCCGACCCCGACTACCCGTACTCGGACTGAATCGTGCGCGCGGCGCGCGTGGCAGCCGCGGCGGATCGTCCGATTCCCTTCGTGAACGCGGGCCGCCGATGCCAGCGCCGCCCCCAGCGCCGCCAGTTACGGTGATCGCGCGAGTGACTTGAAGTACTCGTCGACGAGCGCGCGGTACTGTGCCGGCACCCGTTCACTGCCGCCAAGCACCGGTCCGCCAGCCGTGTCGCCGAGTGTCCGGCGCAGCGCGAACTCGAACGCCTTGAGATTCTCCACCACACCCGCGCGCAACTGCCGCATCGCCTCGGGGTCGCTGAGGAGTCTGGCGCCATCGAGTGCCGACAGCCGCGTGATGGCCCGGTCGAGTTCGCGGGTGTCCACGCCTGTCGCGCCGACGGCACGGCGGAGCTGCTGCGCGGCCTCGCGCCGGGCACGCAGCTCACTCGTCAGCTGCCTCGCCTCGTCCGCCGGGAAGGTCCCGCGTGCGCCACCGCCGCCGGGCGCCCCCTGCCCCGCCCCAGCAGCGCCCGGCCGCGATGCACGGTCGCCCAGTCGTTCCTCGAGTGAACTCAGACCGCGTACCAGATCGCGCGCCTGCGACAGTGCACGCGTCGAGCGCTGCGACGAATCGCGCCCCGCCACGGCAGCACCTGCCGCCGCGGCCACCTGCTGCGCCAGACTGTCGAGATCCTGCTGGATCGCACCTTCGAACCGTCGGGCATACTCGCGCGAGTTGGCGGAACGAATCACGTCCCGCGAGTACCGGATCTTGTCGCTCAACCGGCTCTCGCGGATCTGCGACGCTGCCGACTGCGCGGCACGTGCTGCAGCAGGGCTGGACGCGCGGGTCTCGCGCGCGAACCGATCGAGGTCCGCAGCCAGTCCCTTGACCTGCTCCTCCATCCCGGCCTTGCGCTCATCGAGTCGCTGCTGACGCTCGGTCCGATCAGCACCGGCAGTGCCGAGCTGCTCGACGTCGCGCTGCACGTCACGCTGCTGCTCCGCCAGTGTCCGTGCGCGCGCGGCAGCATCGTTCAGCGAGGCACCGGAGTTCTGCTGCTTTGCGTTCTCCAGTGCGCGACGCGCACCGTCGAGGCGATCAGCCGCCGCCTGTGCCGCGCCAGCGCCACCTGCCGCCGCCGACCGCCGCATCGACTCGGCGGCACGGCGCATCTCATCGGCGGTCTGCTGCAATTCGGGGGATTGCTGCTCGCGCGCCAGCCGTTCCAGTTGACGTGCCGCAGCCTCCGTCTCCTCAGCGAGCTGCCGCTGCGACGCACCACCATTCGAATTGCCCTGTTGCGACGCGCGCTGTCGCGCCAGTTCCTGCTGCTGACGCGCCGCCAGCTGCTTCAAGCGCTCCAGCGTTTCATCCGTCTTCTTCGCCCCGCTTTCCTGACGACTGCGCTGCACCTGATCGTACTGGTTGCGCATCTTGTCGGTCTGCAGCTCCAGTAGGTCGGCGAGGTCGGAGGCGTTGGCACCACCGCCCCCACCACCGCCGCCACCCTGTTGCTGCATGTTGACCTGCACTTCGCGGAACGCCGCTTCGGCCTTCTCGAGCCACTGCAGCGCGCGCTGTTCGGGCGCGAGCGCCTCGGCGGTCTTGCCTTGCACCAGCAGCTCTTCGGCGGCCTTCATCTCGGTGCCCGCTTTCGGCAGGACCTCGGCCAGGATTCGGAAGCTGGAGTCGGCTGCCTGTGCGGCCGGTCGTGACACACGCCGCAGGAGCGCGACGAGCTCTTCGCGCAACCGGCCCTGCGACAGGTGCAGCGTGCTGATGTCCCCGCGCAGCGCTGCCGCGGGAGTTCGTGTGCGATCACGCTCCGTCTTGAACGTGCCGGCCACGATCTCGCGCTGGCGCTGCACGAGTGACCCTGGGTTCATCTCCTGCTCGCCACCGCCCTCGCCGCCGCCGCCCTGCTGGTTCTGGCGATACTCGCGGCTGAACGGGCGGATGGTGAGGAACTGAATGTCACTCGACGCTGGCTTGGGCGAGGGACGCTGGTCGTTGTCGAGTACACGCGCGTAGTAGCTCACCACATCACCTGCGGTCAGCGACATCTCCTCGAGGAAGAGCGTGTGCGTCGCGACCACCTCGCGAGGGCGCGCACCTGCCCCTTGCGACAGTGTCACCACCTTCTCGTCACCGCCGTTCACCCGGTAGACGACATCCAGACGCGAGACCCCGAAATCGTCGGCCGCTTCGGCTTCGATCAGCACCTCGTCCACGTTCGTCGGGCGCAGGTCGCGGCCTGGCTGCCGGATCCGCACCGTGGGCGCGGCATCTTCGAGCGCGTCGACGGCATACTCCACCGTGCCGCGCACCACCGTCCCGTCGACCGCGGTGAGTTCGACACGGTAGAAGCCATCGCGCTGCACGGGGAACCGGGCCGTGACCGTGGAGTCATCGAGACGGGTCAATGCCACGGCCTTGCCCACATCGAACAGGAGTGTCCCTCCCGTCACCGGGCGCGTCGTCTGTACGCGAAGCACGGCCGTTGCACCGCCGGGCGCGGCGATGTCACCACCGTCCTCGGTGACTTCCGGCTCGAGATTCATGTACGCAGGAAACCGCAGCTCCACGCCGATGCGCTGCACGCCGGGCAGGTCCTTCACGGTCAGCGTGCCCACCGGCGACCGCACACCGCCCGCTTCGGCGTAGTACTCGGCATCCTCGGCCACATCCAGCAGACGCACCGAGAACGTGCCGGTCGCAGCGGCTTTCGTCATCGGGACCCGTTCCCATTCCACACTCGTCCCACGACGCATCAGCAGATCGACCACCTCGCTGCCGAACCCGTTCAGCGCCGCCGCGAGCTGCACATCACTCCCTCGCGGGACGACGAGCGTCTGCGGGTCGAGCGCGATCGCGTACACCGGTGACGCAGCCGCCGCCTGCCATGGCGTCAGCAAGCGGCCCACGCCAGTGCGCAGGTACGCCGGTCCGAACTGCACGGAGAGCAGGGCGAGCACCATCACGCTCACCGCCACACTCAAGGCGCGAACGGTGATCGGACGCTCGATCAGCGGAACCGACGGCGTGGTGCCGAGTCGACGCGTGGCATCGGCGATCACCCCGCGCTCCAGCATGTCGGAGTGACCGGATTCCGCCTGGGGACGCAGCGTCACCGCCGTCAGGACGGCACCACCGAGCTGCGGCACCTGCTCCTCGAGATAGAGCGCGAGCCGGTCATCGGGCAGGCGTCGCAGCAACGGCCATGCGATCCACCGCGCGACGACGACCGTCGTGACCAGTCCGAGCACGATCCGCGCGGTCGTGATTGCCGACGCCGAAAAGCGCGCGGCTTCGAGCACAAACGAACCGCCAAGGATCACGGCGACGACGGCCGACACCGTGATTGCGATGCCGACGCTGACGTGGCGGAGACGCCAGCGGCGACGCGCCCCTTGCAGCAGCGCCGTGAGTGAGGCCAGTGCGGGCAGTCGTGGTGCCGTCATGTGCGGTACGACCGGTCGGCGGTTTGGTGAGCTGCCATCGTCTGTTCGGGGAGCCGCATCGCTGCGCCAGCGCGCCACGCCACGACACTCTCTGCCGCGAGCAAGATGGCGACGGCCATCAACAGGTACCACCACGTGGACTGCCTGGCCTCACGGTCGGCGTTCGTCTCGTCGGTGGTCGTCGGCTGCGGCTCTGTCGCCACCGGTGTGGCAGCGATCAGTGCGTTGGTGAGTCGTGCCACGTCGAAGGTCGCAAAATCGAGCTCCGCGGGGGCGATGTTCGCGGCCACGAGCAGCGGGCGGGCCCCCGGCGCGCCACCCGGGCGCAACTCGTGCACGCCTGCCTCCCGCAATTCGAGCGAGGGCGGTGCATCGGCGCCGCCGATCGTACTCCGTACGCCGGTGGCGGACGTGGCAATCCACCGCTCGCTGCGCAACGCGCTCACGTCACCGAGATCGCCTGGACGGATGCTCGCACCGATCTGCAGCGATCGCGTCGGTTCGCGCCAGTTGGCGGCGTATCGTGTGAGTTGATGCATCAACGGCAGGAATGCCGGCTGCGTGGGGAGGTCGTTCCATGTGCCGTCGAGCGAGGAGCCGAAGACGATCACACGTCCCTCGCCGACACGGTGCTCGGTGAGCGCCGCCGAGCCGTCGTCGAAGCGCGCCAGGATACCGGCCGTCGTGTCGATCGACCGGAAGCGCTCGAAGCGCGCGGCGCCAAGATCACCGGACCGCGGTCCGCTGAGCACCGTCAGCGCGGGATGGCGTTCGTCAATTTCGCCGAGCACGGCACCCTCCAGACCAGCCCGATCGACGATACCGGCAACGTTCCCGGGGATGAGCACATCCGCCTCGCCCTGCCACGCCCAGCGATTCAGCTGATCACCGAGGGCGACGAGCAATCCCCCGCCCCCACGCACGAAGTTCAGCAACGCGGTGGCACCGATCCCGGACGGAAACGCGCCATCCGCGATGATCACGAGCTGCCGCTGGCGCACATCCGCCGGCGTGGCACTGCGAGGGGTCCTGATTGTCACCTCGAATCGCGGTGCGTCGCCGATTGCCAGCGCACGTGTCAGAAACGTGCCCCGCCGCGATTCGATCACCAGCGCGCGCAGTGCGGGCGCTTGCTGCAGCAAGAAATGAAAGGCATCGTCACCGGGCACCGCATCGGCCGCCAGCACCACACGGGCCGCCACCGGTGCGGGCGGCATCGGGACGGCGGCGAACGTGACCGATGCGCCGCCGTCGGCGGGCAGGTCGACGGCGCGTGCCTCGAGTACTCTGCCACCCACCTCCAGACGCGCCTGCACACCGCGCGCAGCTGCACCCACGTTGGCGATGCGCGCCGTGACGATCACCTCTGCCGTACCACGGCGACGATCCTCGCGCACCTCCACGGCGCGCACGCTGCGGTCGGAGATCGGCGTGTCGCCACCGACGTCGACTGCGGCGATCTCCGCACCGGCCGGCAGCCGCGCATCGTCGGTGAGGTCCCAGGCGCTGCGCTGAAAGTCCGACACGACGACGAGCACCCGGCGGGGCGCATCACTCGCCGCAAACCGCTGTTGTGCCACCGTGATGGCTGGCGTGAGGCGGGTGGACTCATCCGTCAGCGACACCGTGTCGAGCCCCGCCCTGAGCGCCGTGACGTCACCCGTTGCATCGGTCACGGCCTGCGCACGACGGTCGAATGTCACCAGTGTCAGACGATCGCCGGTGCCCAGCGTCCGGATCACGCTGTCCACCGCGGCGCGTGCCCGCGGCCACCGATCACCGATGCGCATCGAGAACGACCGGTCGAGCAGGACCACCACCTCACGCCGCCGCTGATCCGCCGCGCCGATCTGCGACGTCCGTCCCAGCACCGGACGCGCGAAAGCCAGCACCAGCGCGATGATGGCGAGGATCCGCAGTGCCAGCAGCAACGGATCCCGCACATGTCGGCGTGCGGTGAACGGTGCCGGCGTCTTCTCCAGAAACATCAACGACGGGAACGCCGTCGGATCGCGCTTCTCCCGCTGCACGAGGTGCACCAGCACCGGCACGGCCACCGCCGCGAGCCCCAGCAGGAAGAGCGGCGCCAGCAGTGGCATCAGACGGCCGTGCGCAGGAACTCGCGCCGGAGCAGGTAGTCGAACAACACACGGTCCAGCGGCTGCGAGGTCTCGACGAGCGAATAGTCCACGCGATTGCCGCCAAGGACCGAGCGCATGGTGGTCACGTGTGCCTCCATCGCCGCCACGTACCGTTCACGCATCTTCGCCGGGCTCACCGGCATCCGCGTGCCACTTTCGAGATCGCGGAAGGTGGTCGCGTCGGCGAACGGAAAGGTTCGCTCCGCAGCGTCCAGCAACTGCATCACGATCACGTCGTGTCCGGACCCCGTCAGAGGCGCGAGCGCCTTCGCCACATCGGCGGCGGGTTCGTACAGGTCGGAGATCAGCACGAAGATGCCCCGCCGCTGTTGCGACTGCGCCACCTTGGCCAACGGACGGGCGAGTGCACCCGTGCCTGCGGCCGTGGCACGTTCGAGGGCGTGCAGTATGTGCGGCAGGTGTTTCGCCGCCGGTGGGATGATCTCCCGGATGTCGTCACTGAACGTCACCAGCCCCACCCGGTCGCGTTGCCGGCGCGAGAACCACGCCAGCGTTGCCGCCAGCAACCTGGCGTACGCCAGCTTGCTGATGCCGCCATGGGCATAGCCCATCGAACCCGACACGTCGAGGAGCACCGTGAAGTTCGCATTCGTCTCCGCCTCGAACGTCTTCAGGTACGTCCGCTCGGTACGTCCATACACCCGCCAGTCCACGTGGCGGATGTCGTCACCCGGCGCATAGGGGCGGTGTTCCGCGAAGTCAGTGGACACACCGAAGTGCGGCGAACGATGCAGTCCGGCGATGAATCCTTCCACCACCCAGCGCGCCACCAGCTCCAGATTACCGATGCGCGAAAGTGTGGCCGGGTCCATCGTCAGCCGGTCAGTCACGAGACGCCAGCCTTCGGCCGCGGCACGGCGGCCAGGAGGATCTCGACGAGCCGATCGGTGGTGACCTTTTCGGCCTGTGCGTGGAAGTTCAGCAGCACCCGATGCCGCAGCACCGGGGCCGCCAGCGCGGCGATGTCCTCGAAGCTCACATGGTAGCGGCCATGCATCAGCGCCCGTGCCTTGCCGCCCAGCACCAGATACTGCGCGGCGCGCACCGAGGCGCCGTAGCTCACCCATTCCTTCACCTGCGGCGGCGCCAGCGGCGAATCGGGACGGGTGGCACGGACGAGATGCACCGCGTAACGCGCAACGGCGTCGGCCACCGGCACTCGCCGCACGAGCTGCTGATACGCCACGATCTCGGCCGCCGTCATCACGCGCGTGAACTCGTGCTTCTGCACCGCGGTGGTCTGCTGCACCACCTGCAACTCCTCATCCTCGCTCAGGTAGCCCACCACCACCTGGAACATGAAGCGGTCGAGCTGCGCCTCTGGGAGCGGGTACGTGCCTTCGAGCTCGATGGGATTCTGCGTCGCGAAGACGAAGAACGGGGGATCCAGCGGGTAGGTGCGGCCCTGCACCGTGACCCGGCGTTCCTGCATCGCCTCCAGCAGCGCAGCCTGCGTCTTGGGGGGCGTGCGGTTCACCTCGTCGGCCAGCAGGATGTTGGTGAACAGCGGGCCAGGCACGAACGCCATCCGCCGGCGACCGGTCTCGGCATCTTCCTGGATGATGTCCGTGCCGGTGATGTCACTGGGCATCAGGTCCGGTGTGAACTGCACCCGCGAGAACTTCAGGTCGAGCACCTGCGCCAGGGTGTGCACCAGCAGTGTCTTGGCCAGACCAGGCACCCCGACGATCAGGCAGTTGCCCCCCGCGAACAGCGCGATCAATGCCTGTTCGATGACGGCGTCCTGCCCCACCACCAGCTTGCGGAGTTCGCGCATGATGGCCGTGCGGCTGTCGCGCAGGCGCTCGGCGAGTGCGATGTCGTCCACGGGAGCTCCGGCAGTGCGTTCAGCGGTCATGATCAGTGCGTGAGTGCGTAGACGACGTAATTCACCGCGAGCTTGTACGCTTCGTTGGTGAGCGGAATCGGGAGCAGGCCCTGATCGGAGAACTCCATGTAGTCGCCGATGTCGTTGTTGAAGTTGGCGATCATCACCAGTCGCCTGGCCGGGTCGTTGTCCTCGTACGCGCCCCAGAACTCCGCCTGCAAGCCGAAGTTGGGATGCGTCATGTCGAGCTTGTCGATCCGGAAGAACGAATCGAAGATGGGATGCGACGTGTCCAGCTTGACCGGGACGAGACCGGGGAACGCTTCACGCCACTTCTCCTCGAAATTGAGCCAGTGCCGTCCGGCAAAGTCGTCGAAGATCAGGAATCCGCCCTTGTGCACGTAGGCCTGCACACCGGCCAGCTCGTCGGGCGACATGGTCCAGAAGCCGGGCTCCGAGACGTACGCCACCGGATACTCGAACAGCGCCTTGTCGGCGAAGGAGAGGATGTTGGTGCCCTCCAGCTGCGGCTTCATGCTCGACACTTCGTCGAGGATCTTCATCAGATGCGTTTCGGCGGTGGGATAATCGTGATCCCACTTCAGGTCACGCCCACCGCCCAGCGGCTGGAACCTGACGCGCAGGAAGGTGAACCGGCCGTCGTATCGCACGTTCGGTGTGGCATTCTCTCCCGGCGATCCGCGGCGGAAGCGCTGCGCCGGCAGGGCCAGCAACGGCAGCGAGAGCAACACCAGCAGCCCCAATCGACCTCGTCGCGTCACGGTGTCCTCGTGGTGGAGCGGATGGTGAGCAGCAGGTCCTGCGCTGCCTCGAAGGTGGGCGCCAGATCGAGCGCCCGGAGGACTTCGCGTCGCGCTGCCGCCATGTCGCCGGCGGCATGCAGCGCCTGCGCCAGTCGATAGTACGCGTCGGCACGGTCGGACGGTCCCAGCGCCAGCAGGGCCCGTCGTGCGCGAACGGCCGTCGGCCACACCGTCCGGGCCTGCGCCAGATCGGCCAGCTGGGTCTGCGCGGCCCGATCGAACGGGTCGATCAGCGTGGCGCGCTCGAAGGCCGCGAGCGCGCCCGCGCTGTCGCCGCGCACCGCCAGCAGCCGTGCCAGCGACAGGTTCTCATCCACGGCATCCCCGTTCCGGCTGGTGATCGCCGTCAGCGCGGCGATGGCGCCGGCCGTGTCGGCGGTGGCGGCGTACGCGTCGGCGAGGAGGTGATGCGCGCTGCCCCGTTCCGCGAAGTCGGGGAACAGTGACACGGCCGCCTTCGCCGACCGGATCACCTGCGGCCACTCCTTCCGACGGGCTGCCACTTGCGCGGCCGTCATCGCGTCACGGAACGGCCCGACGATGCGGTATGGTCCGTCCTCGCCGTCGCGCGCCACCGGCAGGCCCTGCACCGCCGAGAACTCGCGACGGAACTTCGCTCGAAACCAGGCATCGAAGGTCGAGTCCATGGCCGCGGGGGCGAGCGCGTACACCTCCGTCATCAGTTCCGGTGTCCGGGCACCGCGCCGATAGCCCTCCAGCAGCGCACGGATGCCGGCGATTCCATTCCGCTCCTCGAGCATCTCGAAGACGTAGGCCGCCAGGGCATACGACAGGCTGACCTCCTCGCCGAACCTCGGGTGCACGAAGCCGTCGTTGAGCCGGCTCACCGGGCGCAGCGTCCCCGCGCCATAGGCCGCGATGAGGCTCGGCGTTGCCCCGCCGCCCCACGTGCGCCTGGCGCGGCGTTCCTCGTGCACCGACAACCCCTCCGACACCCAGCGCGGCACACGATTGTCGGTGGCACCGAGTGTGATGGTATGCGCGAACTCGTGCCAGAGCACCGCGCCCCAGTTGAATTCACCGCGGCCGCGCGCTGGCGGCTCGTCGATGGCCAGCACGTTGCCGAAGGCCACCCCGAGCGCGCCGAGCCCCGCCAGCCCCACCGCCCGCACGCTGAAATCGGCATGGCTGCGGAAAAACTCGATGCGTACCTTCTCCGCTGGCGTGAATCCATATCGGCGCGTCAGTGCCGCATACGCCTCTTCGGCCAGCGGCGCGGCGTACAAGGCCATCAGGTCGGAGTCACCCGGCTCGACGACGATGTCGAAGTGTGCGGTGGCCGTGGTCCGCGCATCGGCGTAGGCGTCGAGGAGATCGAGCGTGTTCTTCACCCAGACGTCGTATGGATCGAGTGCAAAGGCGCGCGTGAGCATCGTCCGCGCCACGTCGGGATGCCCGATCCGCAGCTCGTTGATGCCGAGCAGCGCCAGCGCCCGTGCATCCAGCGAGTCACGTGCGACCCCTCGTCGCGCAAAGACCACGGCATCACGATAGAGCCGGTTCCGCGCCGCGACCTCCGCCAGCTCCACCTCGGCGCGCGCCGACCCCGGCAGCCGCGCGTGTGCACGCGCGAGGGCCGCCCGATGGGCCACCGTGTCGTGCGCCAGGAAACGCGCCGCCGCGATCTCGATCCACGGCCGCGGACTGGTACTGTCGGCCACGAGACCGCGCCGCGCCGCCACCACGGCCGAGTCGTATTGCTCCGCCTCGATGAACCGTCGTGCCGCCACGGCATTGCCCTCGGCGCTCGACGGATCCCGCCGAAGGAGTGCCGGCAGCAAATCTGCGGGATTGCCCTCGGCAGTGTTCAGCCGGATCATCGCCGCCAGCGCGCGCGGATGCGAGGCGTCGCGGGCCAGCACCTGCGTCAGCGTGGTGCGCGCATCGGCGTAGTTGAACTTCTCGACGAACAGTTCGCCCAGCTCCGCCCGCACGTCGAGCGCCGACGTGTCCATGCCGATCGCGCGGTCGTAGAGTCGGAGCGCCTCCTTGAAGCGCGCGGGATCGGTGCGACCGAGCATGCGGGTGGCCATCGCCACCGCATGGGCATCACGGGCCGTTCGTGCACCGCCACGCGTCTCGACCGCAGCCACCAGCGCGTCCAGGCCGCGCATGGCACTGTCCACCGCGCCGCGATCGCGCTGCAACCGGAGGCGTTCCACCCGCGCACGCAGCGAGTCACGACTGGTGAGCGCGCTGCGCCAGGCGGCATCGGCCGCTGCGAGGTCGCCACGCGCCTCATGCGCCGTCGCCACGGCCCTCACCGATGGACCGGTCTGCTGTGCGCTCCCAACTGTTGCCCAGAGCAGCGCCGGCAGCACCAGGGCAACGAGGCCGCGCCCCACCCGCGCGCTCATGGCTTCACCACCGGTGGCGTCGCCCGCAGTGCGCGCGTACGCTCCGCCAGCTCCACGATCAGCGGCTCGAGCGCCTCGAGATATGCCTCTTCGGTCATGGTGCTTCGCCGTGCCCGCAGGCTGTCGATCCGCGCCTGCACCTCGGCACGGGCCTGCAGCGCCGCCGCGCTCAGGGGACCTTCGGATCCAGATGTCTGCTGCAGGTAGAACGTGCGTGCGCGGCCGCCCTCGGCGCCATCCACCAGCAGCGGGTGCTCAGTCGGCAGCAGGTTGCCGGCCGTGAAGTACTGCGCCACCTCGCGCTGCGCGTACGTGAACGCTTCCAGCAACGACACGCGACCGTCCTTGTCGGTGTCACCATCGTCAGTGGTCAGTGCGCGCACGAATGGTCCGGGGAAGAGCGTCTCGTTCTGCTCGCGCGCACTCTTCGTGGCTGTGATCACGATCCGCCGCGGCCCGGCCAGCGCCTCGGCGAACTCACCACTCGCGCTGCCGGTGTGGATGAAGGCGATCGCCGGCGTGGTGGCCGGGGCGAGAAGCCGCGCGAAATCGGCGGGCGTCATGTCGGGCCCCGTCAGGTTCACACGCGTCGCCCCCGTCAGCGAGGAACCGTGCGCGATGATGATCACTACCAGACGGTCGCTGACCGTGAGTGAACGGGCCAGCCCACCCAGCACCCGTTCGATGGTGGCTTTCGACGACCGGCCACGCACCCGGTCGGCATCGCGGGTGGAGTCTTCCGTCAGCACCGTCACACGTGATGCCGCAATCCCGAATCGCTGAGTTGCCGCCGTGTGCAACGCCAGCGTCATGCCCTGCCACTGCGCACCGATCCGTGGCTCACCACTCACGCCGCTGATCACGACGAGGTGGGTGCCGCCAGCGTCCTGTGCGCCAGCGACGGTTGCGCACCCCAGGATCAGCACCGCCAACGCGGACTTCAGCAGGAAGGTCATGCCAGCCCCCGTCGGCGACGCAACGTCCACTCGCCACCCAGCAGCACCAGCAACAGCAGCAACACCAGCGGCGCGTCCCAGAGGTCGAGACGACGCACGGCCGTGGCTCCACTGGTGCTGTACGTGAGGTCACGCGCCACCTCGGCCGCGCGCTCCGGCGTGTACGTTCGCCCCCCCGTTTCCTGCGCCAGTTGCCCGAGCAATCCGTCCCCTCGTTCGGCCGCGAAGTATTCGTCCAGTGGCTCCGTCACGTGCACATACGAGATCGGCGCGTCCGACGTGTCGCGGCCACTCACAGCGCGGATCCGTATGGTCTGCAGCCCGGCACCGTCTGGTACCACGGAAGCCGAGTACTCGCCGTCACGGTCGGGCGCCCACTCGAATGGGACCTGTTGTGTGGTACCGTCCACACCGGTGATCACCGCGCTGACACTCATGCCATTTCGTCGCAGGTAGCCGCTGTCGCGGGCGACGGCGCGCAGCACCATCGCCTCACCCGGCGCCGACGCTTCGTCGGTCGTCACCTCGAGCCGATCGGGGACGTCGTTCACCAGCCAGCGCAGCATCTGCCTCCAGAGCAGTTCGTGCGTGGAGTCGGACACGGGAATGTCGGCATGCATCTGCCAGAGCCAGTCGTCCTGCGCACCAAGGGCCAGGACGCGTCCACGTCCGTAGCGCTGCGACACCAGCAGCGGCGAGGTGAGACCGCGATCGCCGGTCCGACCGTTGAGCAGCACCGTGGCAGCGGGCTTGGCTCGTGCCAGCAGGTTGACGCTCGTGAGCGGTGGCAACGTCTGCCAGCGCGCGGCGACGAGTGAATCCGACGCCGCCACCTGCAGCGCAGGGTGCCGCAAGCCTGCCGGAGTCGGCACCGCCGTCATCGACACGAGCCGTTCACTTTCACTGCGCGCACTCACGGTCATCTCCACCGGGATGGCATCGGCGAGTGCGGTCCCCACGTAGCCGCCGTCGGCGAATGCCGAACGTCCACCCAGCAACAGCAACCCACCACCGCGCTCGGAGACGAACTCGCTGAGCATCCTGAGCTGGTCGCCGGTGAAGAACGACGCTTCGATCGAGCCGAGGACGATCGCGCGGTACGCGAACAGCTGCGCGCGCGACGTCGGGAACCCGTTCACCAGCTCCAGCGAATCATCCACACCGAGGCGCAGGTACTTGTCCTCCGCAGACCGGAGCAGTGTCACGAGCTGCAGTTGCTTGTCGCCGTCCACCGCGCGGCGTGCGAACTTCAGCTCCGGTCGCGGCTCACCTTCCACGTACAACACCTTCTCGCGCCGGTCGCGCACCGTCAGCACCATGCGGCGTGCATTGTTCTCGCTGATGAGTTCACCCGGTTGCACCGGAACCCGCACCGACAACAGCCGTCCACCGGCCTCCGGCGTGGGGATGCGCAGCCGTACCGGCGTCGATTCGTCGTCGCGCGAGAGTCGGACGGTGGTGGACGCGACGATGCGCCCCGAGTCTTCCACCACCAGCGGCAACGACACACCGTCGTACCCGCGATGACTGATCACCGCGTCGAGCAACACGGTGGCATTGCGCAGTGCCACGCGCGGACCCGAGAGTGCCGCGATCTCGATGTCCTTCACGAACCGCGCACTGCCGATACCGACCGGGAACACGGGGATGCCTCGGGTGCGCAGGGTCGCGAGCTGATCACTCACCGACGGCGCGGTCTCGCCACCCTGACCATTCTCCGCACCGTCGGTGAGCACCACCACGCCGCTCAGCGGTGTACCCGCGAGTTCGTCCTGCACGCGCGCAATCGCACCCAGCAGACGGGTGCGGGCACCCTCGTAGCGGAGCGCTCCCGCGGCCGGCACGCGGCCCGACGCGCTGGTGCGATACACCCGCACCTGGTAGCGCGCGGAGAGCGCGCGCAGCAAGGCGCTGTCCGGCGATCCTGCCAGCGCTCGCACGGTGGACGCGCGCTCGGCGCCGTTCACATCGGCGATGCGCATGGAGCGCGAATCGTCCACCAGCACCGCCACCACGTTCCGCTGCGCCAGCGACTCGGCCACCACCAGCACCGGGCGGCAGAGGCACCAGGCCAGCAGCGCGATCGTGGCCGCACGAAGCGAGCCGAGCAGGACTTTGGCGCCACCGCCGGGCCCCTGGCGCGAGCGATGAATGGACCAGGCCGCCAGAATGCCGGCGAACACCGCAATCACCACGACACCCCAGACGGGCAGCACCGGGTCGTAGGCGATGGTCCCGCGCGCGAAAGCGGCCGGCCGGTACTTCAGAAGGAACTCGACGACCGCATCCACGAGCGCGACGGCACCTCAGGCAGAACGAAAAATGAGCGTACACGGAGAACGCGGCCGACGGCCCCGACGTTTGTCACGTGCTGCGACTGCCGGAGGAAAATGACGCGGCAGCCATCGGGGTGCCCTGTCGGAGCGGCCGATGCATCCATTGCGGAGGCAGCAACGAAGGCATGGCGTGATCGTCGCTGCCACCGTTCCCATCACCCGAGCGCCCCGACTCCCATGAAACGCCTCCGCTACCGACAGATCCTCGCGTTGCCACTCGTGCTTCTGGCGGCCTGCCAGAGCCTGACCAGCACCACCACCATCGACCCGGGCAAGGCGTTTCGGCTGGGTGGCGGTCAGCCTGGCGCGTTCGTCGTCCGTGGCGTCAACAGCGGCAACGTCCCCGTGATCGTGTATCAGGAGCGCGATGGACGTCGCGACAGTCTCGGCACCGTACCGCCACGCGGTGAGATCGATGCAGAATTCGCATCCCGTTCCATGGCCGTGTTCCGCAATGCGTCAACGCAGAAGCCGGCGACGGTCTCGATCAAGGTGACTGGCGACGTGAAGGCCCTCGGCATGGGCTACGAAACCACGCCGCCTACGCCCTAAGGCAAATAGACGGTCTGCGCCGCTGCCACTAGCCTCTCCACGGGGCACTCTTCGTTGTGCTCCGGGCTCATCCTCACTGGAGACTTCGTGAAGAACCATACGTTGAAGCTGGCCGTGGCAGCGGTTGCCCTGAGTGCCGCGGCGATGCCGCTGGCGGCACAGTCGCGCAGCACCGTCGACGTCAACACGCTCGACGCCGCCGTCACGGTCCGGTCCGACCGCAATCGCGCCGCCGTGACCGCAGCGCTCACGTCACCGCGTGCGCTCGCCGTGGCCGGCAGCATGGGCCTCACCGCCGATGGTCTCGCCACGCGCATCGCGTCGCTCGACGATGCCGGCATGAAGCAGGTGGCTGACGAACTGCTGGCGGGTGGCGACTCCACGATCGTGGTGAGCACCACGGCCGTGATCATCGCGCTGCTGCTGATCATCCTGCTTACGCGCTAGCAGTCTCCGACCGTCGTGATGCGCGCCGTTCGCGGGCTTGCGCCTGCGCTGGTGCTCCTGCTCTGCTCCGCCTGCGCGACGGTCCGACGGACACTGCCGGACGGTGGGTCCGATGCGGCACCTGCAACATCGTTGCAGGTGCCGTACGTGTCGCAATCGGTGCTGCTGTGCGGCGGTGCCGCCGTGGCCATGGTCGAACGGTGGTGGGGCCGCCGCGGCGTCTACGCGGAAGGGTTCGCGCATCTGGTTCGCCGCGACGAGGGCGGGATTCGCACGACGGATCTCGCCCTCGCCGTGCAATCGCGGGGCTGGAGCGTACAATCGGCTCGCGAGTCCGTCGCCGCGATCCGGCAGTCGCTGGCAGACAGTGTGCCGGTGATCGCCCTGATCCGTGTCGGACGCCAGCGGTATCACTATGTGGTCGTCGTCGGATGGACGGGTGGCACGGTCATGTATCATGACCCTGCGGTCGCGCCATTCGTCTCGCTCGACACAGCGGAGTTCCTGCAGCGCTGGAGTGGCGCGCAGCGGTGGGCCGTGATCGTCCGGCCCGGTGTGACACCACCCGCCGTCGCGGCGGCGCCGAGCGGTATGTCCGTGCCGAACGCAATCGCAGACTCACTGCCCTGCCGCCCCTGGCTCGACCAGGCAGCTGACGCAGCAGCGGATGGTGATCTCGACACCGCCGCACAACGCCTTGCCATCGCAGCGACACGATGTGCAAGCGAACCCCTGGTGGTGCGCGAACTGGCCGGGGTGCGCTTCCGACAGAGTCGGCATGCCGATGCCGCACGACTGGCGTCGGACTACACGGCGCGTGTCCCGGGTGATTCACTGGGGTGGCAACTGCTGGCGAGCAGCCGCTATCTCGCTGGCGAGCCATCCGCCGCGCTCGACGCCTGGAACCGCGTCGGTCGGCCGGTCGTCGATCTCGTGCGCATCGAAGGGCTCCGACGCACCAGGTTCCGCGACATGATGGCGATGTCGGGCATCACACCGGGCAGCACGCTGACCGCATCACGGCTCGCACTGGCACGACGTCGCGTGATGGACGCCCCGACGCTGGGCAGTCCCCGTGTCACCTACGCCCCGGTGTCGGGCGGTGTCGTCGAACTGCGTGCCACCGCGAACGAGAAGCCACTGCTCGATGCCGTGCCACAACTGCTGCTGAACACCTCCGTCGATGCGATCTTCCGTCGCGACGTGCAACTGTCGCTGGCGGCGCCGCTCCGCCTCGGCGAACTGTGGACGCTCCAGTGGCGCTGGCAGCCGTCCGACCCGCGCGTCGCACTACGCGTCGCCATCCCTGCGCGGCTCGGCATTCCAGTCGTGGCGCATGTGGAGCAGGCGTGGGAGACATATCGCTTTTCCGGTGCGCTGGCACAGGAGGGCCGTGACGCCTCGTCCATGCTGCTCACGACCTGGCTCCGCCCGTCGATCGAGGCGCTGGCGGGTGCACGAATCGAGCGCTGGTCGGAACAGGGCGAGTACGTGGCAGTGCGCGCCGGTGCGGGATTCCACACGCTCGACGATCGCCTCGCGCTGTCGGTGGAGGGCGACCACGCCATGCCACGCACCGGCGGGCTTCGGTATCAGCAACTCAGGACACGCGCAGCGTTCGCGGCGCCACTCGACCGCTGGCGCACACGCTGGACGATGCGGCTCGGCATGGATGTGGCCAGCGCGAACACACCCACGGGCGTGCAGCCGCTGGCTGGCGGCGATCTTGCGCGCGCCATTCCCTTGCGTGCGCACCCGTTCATCGTGCGCGGTACGCTGCCGTCGGCACGCATCGCGCGCACGATCACGCATGGCGGTGTGACGGCTGATCGTGCGCTCGCAATGCGAGGGCCAGTCAAGCTTGGCGTTGGTGTCTTCGTGGACGGTGCGCGTGTGGGGCCCAATGCACTGGGTACGAGCGCGTCGCAGCTCTATCTCGATGCGGGTGCGGGGCTGCAGATCGGGCTGACGGGCACGCAGTGGGCAGCCCTGCGGATCGACGTCGCGCGCGGGCTCACCGTGGACCGGCGCTGGGGGTTCACGGCAGGACTCGCACCATCATGGCCGACGCGTCTGGGGCGCAGCCGGTAGCATCACCGATCGATCCACCGCTGCGCACCCTCGGCGTATCGGTCGCCGTGCACGGTCATCTGCTGCGTGGCCTCGTCGATCTCGCGAAGGTCACTCTCCGCCAGCACGACCTGCGCCGACGCCAGGTTTTCGTCGAGGCGGTGCAGCTTGCTCGTTCCCGGAATCGGCACGATCCACGGTCGCTGCGCCAGCACCCATGCCAGCGCGAGTTGCGCCGACGTGATGCCCTTGCTCTCGGCGAGCGCACCGAGGGTCGCGATGACCACCTGGTTCGCCTTGCGGTTCTCCTCGGAGAATCGCGGCAAGGTGTTGCGGAAATCGGTCGCGTCCAAGGCGGTGTTCTCATCGATCGTGCCGGTCAGGAAGCCCCTGCCCAACGGGGAGAACGGCACGAAACCGATCCCGAGTTCCTCCAGCACGGCGAACAGTTCTTCTTCGGGCTCACGCCACCACAAGGAATATTCGCTCTGCAGTGCCGTGACGGGCTGCTCGGCATGCGCACGACGAATGGTCTGCACACCCGCTTCCGACAGCCCGAGAGCGCGCACCTTCCCTTCGGCAATCAGGTCCTTGACCGTACCGGCGACCTCCTCGATCGGCACCTCCTTGTCCACACGATGCTGGTAGAGCAGGTCGATGCGATCGGTGCGCAGCCGCCGCAACGAATCCTCCACCCCGCGCCGGATCGTGATGGGCCGGCTGTCGAGCGTACCGGTCGGCCTGCCATCGTCGTCGATGCCGAAGCCGAATTTCGTGGCGATCGTCACCCGGTTGCGCATCGGTTGGAGCGCTTCGCCGACCAGGTCTTCGTTCGTGAAGGGCCCGTAGATCTGCGCGGTGTCGAAGAGCGTCACACCCTTGTCCACCGCCGCCCGGATCAGCGCGATCGCCTCGGTCCGATCCGTTGCAGGACCGAACCCGGCGCTGAGTCCCATGCAGCCAAGGCCGAGGGCGGATACGGTCAGGTCACTGCGACCGAGGATGCGAGTCTGCATGACAGAAACAGGGATGCGCGATGAGGACGACGTGCGGCAGGTGTGCACCACAAGATACCTGGTCCGTAGCAAACCACGCGTTCACCGGGCGGATCGGCCGCGCATCCCGGCGCAGTCGGTTCAAGCGCGGCGTGGTTGTGTGTGGGTGGTCCGGCCGTGCCGCGTCATCTATCGCTTTCGACAGCGGTGCATCACCTTCCGACCTCCCAGCCGTGCGCGCCCTCGACGCCGAGTGCCCCATGCCAGATGCCTCCCTGCCGTCACGCCCCGAGCTGACGTCGATCCGCCAGCGGTACGCCGAGTTCCGCACCCGCGAGCTCAACTTCTACAAGGAAGTCGTCTCGAGGCGCACGATCATGCTGGTGGCCGATCGCGCCCGCGAACGCCTCGAAATGCGTGACGAACTGGTCCTGCATGACGTGACGCTTTCGGCGGCGGTGGACGAAATCATCGCCGAACGGCTGCGACTGCCGTCGTTTCGCAACTGGTCCCGCGCGAGGGCGCCGCTGGCCAGCGCACGCACACGCACCGGTGCACCGACGACGCTGGCCGCACAATTGGTGCTGCCCCTGTCGTCCGACGCTACCGCGTCACCAGTGCTGCTGCTGCAGACACGCGCGTCAGATGCGTGGGAGGCGATCGTGCAGACGGGGAGCGGCGTGGTGGTGGTCGAGCCTGAACCGGAAGATCGCGAGCGCGTGCTGGAACGCGCAGCACTCGGCGGGTGGGCGCACGCCGTGCGCGTGGCAGCGTCGTACGAGGATCTCGACGTGCAGTCGCAGTTTTCGTCGGTCTGCTACACGCCCGCGGCCTGCGCCGACTACGCCGACTGGGAAGTGGAGTCGATGATCGAAACACTCAAGGAGCGCACCGTCCGTGGCGGCGTCCATGTGGTCGAGGGGCTGCTGCAGGAGCGATCGGCCGCACCGCGTGCCGTACTGCGACGTGGGTACGCATCGTGGACGCGACGCGTGCAGCGCGGTGCGCGCGAGTGGACGCTGGTGGCATCACGACCGAGGCACGCGTAGCAGCGGAATGAACGAAGGGGCAGCGACACGAGTCGGCTGCCCCTTCGTACGTGCGTTCGGACCGGGGAACCGCAGCCGGTCGTTACTTCTTCACCGGCGCGATCCGCCAGAGTTCACCGCTCACCGCATCGATCACGACGTAGAGCGCGCCGTCCCTGCCCTGACGCACGTCGCGAATGCGCTGCTTGCGATCGGTCAGCAGATGCTCCTCACCGGTCACCTTGCCGTCCTTCACTTCCAGACGCACCAGCCGCATCGAGGCGAGTCCGCCGATGAACAGGCTGCCGCGCCACGCCGGGAAGGCCGCACCGTCATAGAACTGTGCACCCGACGGCGCGATGATCGGGCTCCAGTAATACACGGGCTCTTCGGTGCCTTCGAGGTGTGGCGTGGCGCCGGCCATCTTCTGGCCATTGTACTCCAGACCATAGGTCGCCTTGGGCCAGCCGTAGTTCACGCCCGGTCGCACGCGGTTCAGCTCATCGCCGCCGCGCGGCCCATGTTCGATGGTCCAGAACTGCCCCGACCGATCGAATGCCGAGGCCTGCACGTTGCGATGGCCAAGCGACCAGATCTCCGGCAGCGCGCCTGCCTTGCCGAGGAAGGGATTGCCGGGCGCCGGTGCGCCGTCGGTCGTGATGCGCAGCGTCTTGCCGAAGTGGCTGCCCAGTTCCTGCGCCTGCGTACGCGTCTGCGCCGAAGAGCGCTCGCCCATCGTGACGTACAGGAACCCGTCACGACCGAAGGCGAGGCGCGATCCGAAGTGCATGTTGTTCGCGTACGTCGGCATGGTGGCCAGGATGACCTTCACATCGGTCAGCCGGGTGTTGTCGGCCGAGAGCACACCGCGTGCGACGCTGGTGCCGTTGCCACCGGTGCGTGGCTCGCTGAATGTCCAGTAGATGGTGCGATCGGTGGCGAACGACGGGCTGAGCGCCACGTCGAGCAGGCCGCCCTGCCGGCCGTTGTCCACCGCCGGCACGCCGGTGATCGGAGCGCCGACCTGTCCGGAGGCCGCGACGTGGCGCAGCTGTCCCCCCTTCTCGGTGACGAGAAAGGACCCGTCGGGCAGCGGTTCGAGTGACCAGGGCTGCTGAATGCCGCGAGCCACCACCGTGACTTCGTACGGCGCGGATGCGGTGATGCCGCAGGCGCGTGTCTGGCCGGCGAAGGCCGGGGTGTAGTCCGGGGATTCCGGCGGGCGCGTCTCGAGTGCCACGCACTGGGTGCCGTCGGCGCGCAGCGTGTTGGCGCTGGCCTCGGGGGTCGGGCCGCAGGCGCTGAGCAGGACCGAGCCCGCCGCCAGTGCGACCGCGAGATGGCGATGGATCACGCCAGCGGTCCCGGGACAGGCCTGCCGAGGAACAGCCGTATTATGCATCATGTAGTTACCAATCCTGTGTGAGGCACCCGTGCGGCGGGCACCCGGGAGCACCCGCACGCGGCCCGCCCGACCTGTCGGCGGACCTGTGGCGTACGATCCCGGAAAGTAATCCGGCGTTGCCGTGGCGACCGAGGCCTGGAACGCCGGCTCAGGTCGCCCCGGAGCCTGTAGCACCGGGCCCGACAGTAGCCGGACGGCCGGTCGCCGCTGCGGTATCCCCAACGGGAATCTCGATGAACCGATCGCCTCGGAGCTCCTCACCCCGCCGGTGCACGATGTACGCACGGATCGGCTCCCCCTCACGAATCGCACGCTGCAACGTGGTCAGGCCGTTGCACAGGAAGCGATGGCAGATGTCGGCGCGGAGCGCGGGATCGAGGGTGCACCCCTGCTGCGACTGGTAGACGCAGCCGTGCGTGAGCGTCACCTCACCGGCGTGCGACAGATAGCGTGCGACGATCGCGTCGTCGGTCACCCCTGGATTGCGCTGCAGCAGCACCATCATCTGGTCGGCCGAGATGAAGGCGTGGTCCTTCGCCTGACGGCAGCACCGGCCGCGGCACGCCGCACACCCGGCCAGCAGCACCGCAGCCTCGGCGTGCTCACGCGCCGTACGTTGCGGTTCGCCCGGCACGGGTGACGCGCGCGGCTCGGCGGGCGACTGGGCCGCGAGCGACGCACGCGCCTCGGCCAGACACCGGCGCAGATGCGCCGCGTGTTGCGCACGGCGCCGCACCGGCAGACGCGAGGGACGGTCGTCGTTGTGCGGCAGCAGCGCGGGGTGGTAGGTCGCAGCCTGCTCCGCAGAGATGCCGCGCTGCGCGGCCGAACGTCCACGACGCCGCTGCAGCAGCGCGACCAGCGCCTGCTCGCGGGCAATCGTTGACGCGATCCGGTCCCGTTGCGCCTCGTTCCGACAGACACGGCTGCCACACACCCCCGACGCCATCTGTGCTGCGGTGAGAGGTCGTGTGCACTGCGAACACTTCGCGTGCGCCAACAGCATGGCGTGGCGACCCGCGCACTGGAGCGACCGACACAGTGCCCCGGCCTCCGCACGCCACCGCTCGTGCGGGGTGCCGCACATGACGCAGGCGGTGATCGTCGCCGAGACGGAGGGTTTCATGGACGGAGTGGCTGCAGGTGCACGCAGGACGATATCCCGCGAGCGGGCGCGACGCGAGTCGGCGCCCGCCGGCACTGTGCCGCCGTGCGGCGGCGATTCGCCCCCTCCCCGGCGGCGGGGCGCGATGGTCCGGTACCGGGTGCATATTCGCGTGGCCCGACGAACCCATGTCACCGGGTGCGTCAATCACCGCCCGGACGGAGGTGGCGTCGCCGCAGGGTTGTGCGCTGTCCCTCGCTGTCGCTGGTTCACATTCCCCCTCGCACAGGATGGCTTCCCCATGGCGCTGTTCGGCAAGTCGGACATCAAGAAACTCGCGGATCACTCCGGCCTCACGGTGTTCAACGTCAGTGACCGGCTGTACCTGTTCAAGGCGCACGACGATTCGAAGACCTGCATCATCTCGGCCCATGGTGGCCGCGAGAAGAAGAACGCGGGCGTCTTTCGCGTCCCCGCGGACACCGTGTTGCGTTTCTACGCCGAGGACACGTTCTGCGTGCTCGATCCCGGGTTCAAGGAGTTCTATTACAAGGAAGCCGTGCCGCGGGAGATCCTGAGCGAAGGCGACGAGTGTTTCGACTACTGCCTGACCAAGTATCAGGGTCGCCACAACACGCAGGGCGAGTCGTATTCGATGATCGCGCAGACCATCGCGAAGGCGTTCGCCGCGCGTGAGACCGGCGCCGCGCAACTGAAGAAGGCGATGGAAAAAGGTGCCAGCGACAAGGTCAAGCGAACCCTCGCCAACGCCGTGGCGGTCAACAAGACACCGGCGGTGGTCACGGTGCGCAATCGCCAGTTCAAGGCGGACCTGACCCTCAGCCAGGTGATCGGGCTGGTCAAGGCGGTCTCGCCGGAAATGACCGTCTTCGACTGTTCCTTCTGCCGGTACGTGTCGGGCGGCGGCAATCAGGCCGTGACGCTCGTCGCCCGGTAGCAGGTCGCTGCCGACCGGGAGCGCCCTGCGGCAGCCTCTTGGTCAGCGCGCAGCAGTCGGGCGCCATACCGTGCCCGCCGGAATTGTCCGTTCCCGCTGGAATGATCCTGCGGCAACCCGTAGGTTCCAGCATCTCCACTGTCGAGGCGATCCGGGGGGCAGTTGCGGGGCTGTGGGCGCGGTTCCATCCGCCTCCGGTCGGGCACCCTTGGCCGGCCCGGCCGGACTCGCCTGACTGCCGCATCCTCTCTCTGCGCCGATGGACATCGTTTGCTTCACACACATCGCTGAACCTCGGACTCAGGTTCCATGAAGTTTTCGACCGTGTGTAGCGCATTGCTGGCAACGCTGCTTCTGGCCATCGCTCCGATGGAGTTGTGCGCCCAGACGGTGACCCGACTGCTCCCCTCGCCCAACCCGATGCGGATCGAAGCGGGAGCTGCGCGCCAGATCACGGTCGAAGCGCTCGATGCGCGGAGTCAGGTCGTTCCCGCCGAGCAGGCGCGCGTCCAGTTCAGCAGCGCGGACACCACGATTGCCACGGTGAATGCCGACGGCACCGTGAGGGCGTTGCGGGCAGGCACCACCGATATCGTCCTCAGGGCTGGCAGTGTGGCCCGGAGGGTCGTCGTCGTCGTGACCGGCGGCAGCGGCGCTACCCCGCCTTCGCCGGCCCCGGCGACGCCAACAGCCGCGCCGCGTCCGGCACCGGCCGCGCCTGCCGCGCCCGTCACGGTCGCACCCTCCGGGCAGACGCCAGTCGGCGCCACCATTCAGCCGATCAGCATCCAGCTGCTTCCCGGCGAGCGCTTCCGCGCGAGTTTCCGGCTGGTCTTTGCCGACGGCACCCAGGTCGAGACGAGCGACGTCGTCTGGAACACCTTCGGCGCTGCCATCGGCCTGGACCCGAACTCCAACGAAGTGATCGGGGTGGTCCCGGGCAGCGGCACACTGGGCGGCCGCTTTGGCCCCGCCATCACCAGCTCCGTGCCCGTCACCGTCGGTGAGGCGATTCTGGTGCCTGATCCAGATTCGGTGCAGCTCATCTCCGGTGCAATGGACACGGTGTTTCTGCTCGCGCCGGGCCAGGGCCGCCGCCGCGTGGCGCAGAATCTGACGTGGCGGACGACCAACCCGTCGATCCTCCGGGTGCTGAGTCCGACGGCCGGCATCGTGCAGGCCCTGGATGCCGGCGACGCCTCGCTCATCGTGGACGGCTATGGCGTTACCCGCGCCATTCCCGTGCGCGTGACGCCACGTGTCGATCGGCTCGAGACGACGCCAGTGCAGGGCACGACCGTGGAGGTGGGTACCGGCGGTGTCGTCACGCTCGAGGCCAGACCGTTCGGCACCGCCGGCACCGTGCTGTCGACGAGTACGCTCACCTGGCGTGTCGCCGATTCCTCGATTGCGCGAATCGACGCACGCGGTGCCGTGTCCGGCCTGCGCGCGGGGACGACGCGGGTGACGCTCGACGCCCCCGGTCTCGAGACGTTCAGCTGGCCCCTGACCGTGCTGCCCGCTCGCGTGGCGTTCGCCACCGGCGTGACATCGATCACCGCCGGCACTTCCCGGCAGATGGTGGCAAAGCTGCGCGGCCCGGATCAGCGCGATTTCGGCACCGTGATGTCGGCGAGGTTCACCTCCTCGGCGCCGGCGGTCGCCACGGTCGACGCCAGCGGGACGGTTGCCGCCGTGGCCCCCGGCCGGGCGATCATTTCCGTCGCACTGCCGGGTGCCGGTGCCGATTCGGTGACGGTGTTCGTCACGGGACGCGCGCTGATCTCCGGAACGATCGCCGGCGTGCGTGGCATCTGGCAGCTGGTGCATGCCGGCGACACGGTGCCCAGGCTCCTGATGCAGATCGACACCGGTGCCGTATCCCAAGCGGTGTGGTCGCCCGACCGAACCATGATCGCCGTCACGTACGAGCCCCTCGACCGCACGAATCTGCCGCGTGTCGCTCTCGTAGACGCCGACGGTCGCAACTGGCGGAATCTCAGCCCGGACACGATCAGCGCCTCCGACCCGTCGTGGACGATGGACGGCACCGCGGTGCTGATGGCCGGGCGTGATCCGAAGGTCGGCGCCGCGTTCCGCGTCACGGTGGGCACGCGCACGGCGACGCTCCTGGCGTCAGGTTCGAACACGAAGTTCCGCTACCCAGTCATCGAGCCTGACACGGCAAGCCTGCTCGTCCGCGTGGAGACGGGAGGGCAACTCGATCTGGCGCGCGTGAAGGGCGGCTCGGTGGTGCAGCTGACGAGTGGCAAACCGCGCGAGGAGCTGTTCACCAGGCTGCGCAACGGGCGACTGCTGCTGGCGGTCGATTCGTCGGGGAGGTCACGGTCGTACACGTTGCAGTCGGCCACCCCGGGGCCGGAGCAGATGCAGACCACCACACCCGTGCGCCTTCAGCCGGGGTTGATCGTCACGGACATCAGCGCGGGATACGACGAAAGCTCGGTGCTCGTCGTCGCGCGTGCCCGGTCATGGCCGAACGCCGCGGGCCCGGTGCTGGTGCTGCTGCAGGTGCCGCTGGATGGGTCGGAGCACAAGGTGTTGATGGTGCTCAATGAGAAGGATGCCGTCACTGTCCGCACAGACTGAGGCTCGGTGGAATCTGCATTGATCGGAGGCCGATTCCGGCTTCACCGCCTGCTGGGATCCGGGGCCATGGGACAGGTCTGGCTGGCAACCGACGAGCGCCTCGAGCGCTCCGTGGCGGTCAAGATCGTGTTGCCCGATGCCACCGACGCACAACTCGGCTTGCGGCTCGAGCGCGAGGCACGCGCGGCGGCGGCCATCCAGCACACCAACGTGGTCCGCGTCTTCGACTATCTCGAGGATGCGGGCCGCACGTTGATCGTGATGGAGAACGTCGAGGGTGAGACCCTGTCCGACCGGCTGGAACGGGATGGTGCCCTGTCCATCGAGGACTCCCTCGATCTGGCCGCACAGATCTGCGATGGATTGAGTGCCGCGCACCGCACCGGCCTGGTGCACCGCGACCTGAAGCCGTCGAACGTCATGGTCACGGACGATGGGCAGGCCAAGGTGCTCGACTTCGGCATCGCGAAGCGCACGGGCCGCGGTGAGAAGAACCTGACCATGACCGGTGCCGTGATCGGCACGCCGCGGTACATGGCGCCCGAGCAGCTCCGCGGCGAGGAACTCGACGCCCGCGTCGACATTCACGCCGCGGGTCTGCTGCTGTACGAAATGCTCGCCGGACGGCCTGCCTTCGACCGCGAGAACTTCGCCGAACTGATGTTTCAGGTGGTCAGCAGCAGTGCCGACATCGCACCGCTCGAAGCTCGCGGCGTGCCGCCTGAGGTGATCGGCATTCTCTCGCGTGCCCTGGCCAAACATCGTGACGACCGCTGGCCCGATGCGAGGTCGATGTCGGATGCGCTGCGCGTCTGCCTGTTCGGTGACGTCATTCATGCGCGCAAGACGCCATCGACCGCGGGCCTCCGTGGCATCATCGACTCCGGCGAGCGGATGCTCCAGCCCACGCCGGCCAGTTCAGCCGGTGTGCCGTCACTCTCGTCAGGCTCCTTTCCCGGCATCGAAACACCGTCAACGGCATCGCGATCGGTACCCAGCGCTCCGGTCGCACGCACGGAAGTGATCGCCCCCGCGAAACCGGAGTCGGCACGCTGGCCGCTGATCGCCATCCCCGCCCTCGTGCTCGCGGTGGTGGCCGCCGTGGTCTTCAGCAAGATGAAGGATGATGTGGCCTCGGTTCCGACCTCGAACGACCCAGCCGCGGTTGCCACCGCGAACGGATCGCCAGTGTCGTCTCCCGCTGCGCAGCCACCGGTCGCAACGGCAAGCACGCCGCAGCAACTGCCGCCATCCGGCGGAAGAGAGTCGGTCACGTCGGCGCCGGCCGCACCGCCTTCGAAAGCAATCGCGGCACAGCCTGCACCGTCGGCGGTGAACCCACCCGTCGAGGGCTCGCGCGCCGATGAGGCGAAAGGCACGGAATCGGTGCGCCGTGCGCTGGCCGGTGCCGTCGAGGCGACATGGCGCTTCTACCGGAAGGACGTGACCAAGGAGTTCGGCGACGAGATCGGCGACCTGCGCGCGGATTTCGACGTGGTCGTCAACCAGGCCGGTCAGTTCTCCTCGGTGCGCCCGGGCCGCCAGACGGAAGAGGTCATCTTCAACGAGAATGCACGGAACGCGGTGGACAACGCGGCGCCGATCAGCATTGGTACAGCCAGACGCAGCGGCGGCTGGCCGATGCGCGTGCGGTTCGTGGGGCAAACGGTGAGCGTGCAGGCGCGCTGACGATCACGACACTGGCAACCCGACGACCATCGGGCGCACCGGTGTGCCGCCTCAGCCGCCGATCATCACCGTCGGAGCGCCCATGACGATCATGCCGCCGTGCGCAGTGTTGTCGAGCAGTCGCGCCGCCGGCTTCTTGCCGATCAGCACGGTCGCCGAGCCCTTGATCACGAGACTCGGCGGGCCGACACACACACACTGCGACGTCATCGTGGCTGCCGGCATGCCGCAGATCATGACCGTCGGAACACCCGGCGGCAGAATCGGCCCGCCCACGTGCGGCACGAGGACCGTGACCATCGGGCAGACGTGCATGTCGGTGATACGGGCGGCCGGCATCCCCATCAGGCCCCCTGCGGCTGACGTTGTGCACTGACTTCCTGTCGCACATGTCCGATCGAGTGGGCCCAGCCGCCAAGCTTCGTGACGATCTCCATGCCCTGCGCCACACCCGAACGCACCCGATCGTCCATCTGCTCGGGCGGCCCCTGCAGCGTGGCCACCGTCACGGCGGCGGCCACGAAGGTGGCGACCATGCCGGGTGGCGCCGGCACCGGTGGTGCACCATCCCCTTCGGCGATGCTGCCACCACTGAAGTAGAGCGCGGCCGATGCCAGCGTCACCGGATGCTTGATGCCGAGCGTCTGCGCCATCGACCAGATGGCACGACGCTTCTGGTCGTCCGGTGCCGCGATCCACTGCTCCACCATACCGAGCAGTTCCTGCAGACGGGGTGAATCCTTGACGCCCTCGGCGGCGGCGCCTTCCAGTGTGTGGCGTGCGGACACCCACGCCCACCACACGTTCTGGCGCGCCGGGATCGCGACGGCGATGCAACGGATGGCTTCGGCGGTGAGACCGGCGCTGACCAGCGACTGCACCAGTGCCGACGGCTCGTTGGTGCCGTGCGCGATCTCGCGCCAGGCCTCAAGCACGCCTGCGCTTTCCACCACGTACCCGATCGTCGTCTGCGGATCGAGTGGCTGGTCGGGATGAGAAGTCATGGGAGCGCTCATCAGTTGATCATCACCACGCCACCCTTCAGCGTCAGCATGCCGCCGCCCGATACCTCGGCCATGGCTTGACCGCTGGCCTTGAACTGCGGGCCGGCGATCTCGACGCCCGCAGGAGTGATCTTGATGCTGCTGCCGCCGCACTTCAGTTCGATGCCCACGGGGGACGTGATCTCGATCTTGCCGCCGCTGCTCTTGATGGTGACCGCGCTCGCCACATCGAGCGTCATCTTGCCCGCCCCGACCTTGGTCGTCACGTCACCCTTCGCGACGGTGGTCTCGAGGTTGCCGTCCACCTTGATGGTCCTCTTGCCCTTGCTCACGGTGATGGTCTGGTCGCCTTTCGAGATCAACACGGTCTGACTGCCTTCGTTCAGCGTGTGGGTCTCGTCACCCTTGTCCACGACCATCGTCGAGTCCTTCTTGATCAGACCCTTGAAATCCTTCTCGGCCTGAAAATTCACGAGCTCGTCGCCTTTCTTGTCGACGAATCGCAGCTCGTTGAAGTTGTCCTTGCCACCGTTCGGCGTGGAGCGTGTGCGGAGGGCGCTCTGATCCTTGTCGTCGGGGAGCTTGATCTGCGGCAGGTTGCTGTCGTTGTACAGGCTGCCCACGATCACGGGCTGATCGGGATCGCCGCCGAGGAAGCTGACCAGCACCTGATGTCCGACGCGCGGCAGAAAGAACGCCCCCCATCCGGGTCCCGACACGAGCTGCGCCACGCGAACCCAGCAGGTATCACCGGGGCCGTTGGGCACTTTCGCGTCGCGATTCCACTCGAATGCGACGCGGACACGACCGAACTTGTCGGTGAAGATCTCCTCGCCGGCCGGACCGATCACGGTGGCCACGTGCATCCCCTGCACCGCAGGCCACGGCGTGGTGCGCGGCGGTCGGTACGTCACGCTGTGGGGAATGCACGTGAATTGGTTACCGTAAGACCAGGCGCTGCCGTCGCCGCCGGTATAGCTCCCGTTATCGCCGTGATGATGCACCGAGAGCACGAAGTACTGCCCGTTCACGTCCTTCTGGCCTGCCGAGTGGAGCGCCACCTTCGCACCGGCGATGAGAGCCGTGGCCGTGCTCGCGCCGTGCAGGCGTGACGACGCGGCGACGCCAGCCTGCGCGTGCAGCTTCGCCTGGTCCTTCAGTGCGCCAACGATCTTCGACAGCTCGCTGGCACTCTCGCCACCCGACTTCGTCGATGCGTCGAAGCCGCCACCCGTGATGTATTCGTAGAGCTGCGTCTCGAGCGATGCCGGAAACGCACCGGGGTCGAGCCCCCAATCCCCCGGCGAGTGGGGGAAGGCAGGCGCGGCGGCCTCCTCGCGGTTCTCCTTCTTGAACAACGCCTGCTGCGACGTGCCCACCACCACCTTCTTGATGAACGGCTCCTGCTCGCTGCTGAAGCTGACGAGTCGCGCATTGCCGGCCCAGTCGGTGTCACGCAACTCCGTGAGCCCGTGCTGTACGGAGGCCGATGCCATCGAGTCGGCCACCAGCGTCGTACACGCCGAGGCCGTGTGCCGGAATGCATACCAGATTCCCGCTCGCTCGAAGAGGCGGCTGGCAAATGCCCAGCGTGACTCGTCGTACCGCGTGCGACTCGGGGCTGGCTCGTACGACTCCTTCAGTTCGACCTGCAGCGTGACGCCGGTGAGTACCTTCGGCAGCAGCGCCTTCAGGTCGGTGTCCTGGTGTACCTCATAGCCGCGGCCGAGGCTGAGTAACCACGCCGGTGGCGCCACATGCAGCACGTACTCGGTGAGCGGACTCTGGCCGGGCGCAGGACGTTCCACATGCCGGACGATGCCGGTGAAGAACCGTTCGCCAGCGTCGCCCGGATTGCAGTGCAGCGTCACCGTCTTGAGCAGCAGCTCCTTCGGTGTGATGTCACCGCGCTCGCTCATCGCCACCACACGCAGCTCGAACAACGACGAGACCGACTCGGTGCAGCTCCAGCTCGTGCACAGGAGCACATCCTTCCCGAGCGGCGTCGTGAGCCGGAATGGACGAGAGTCCTGCGTGTAGGTCGGCATCGTCGGTGTCCTGAGGGGAGAATCAGTCCGTCACTGCATCGTACACGAACTCACCGTTCTCATCCACGCTCACGCGGACTGCCGTGGCGCGATGCCCTTCCACGAGCGCGGTGAGGAGCAGGGTCGAGACTTCCGGCAACAGCGTGTTGGTCAGGATGTTGTCCACGTTGCGGGCTCCACTCTCGACTTCCGTGCACCGGGCGGCGACCTGGTTCACCAGCTCCGGACCGTACTCGAGCGTCACCCGATGCACTTCCTGGAGCCGCCGCGCGATCTTCGCGAGCTTCAGGCGAACGATGCTCTTGAGGTTTTCGTCCCGGATCGGATAGTACGGTACGATCACCGTCCGGCCAAGGAACGCCGGCTTGAAGGCCGCGTCGAGTTCCGGCTTGAGTGCGGCGGCCATCGCGGCGGGGAACGGCAGCGTCTCGGGATCGGCCGTGAGCTTCATGATGGTCTCGGTGCCCGCATTGGTGGTGAGGATGATCACCGAATTGCGGAAATCGATCTGCCGGCCCTCGCCATCGTCCATCACGCCCTTGTCGAACACCTGGAAGAACAACTCGAGCACGTCGGGGTGTGCCTTCTCGATCTCGTCCAGCAGCACCACGCTGTACGGACGGCGTCGCACCGCCTCGGTGAGCACGCCCCCCTCGCCGTACCCCACGTACCCCGGCGGTGAACCCTTCAGCGTGCTGACGGTGTGCGGCTCCTGGAACTCGCTCATGTTGATCGTGATCATGTTCCGCTCACCGCCATAGAGCATCTCGCTCACGGTGGTGGCCGTTTCCGTCTTGCCCACGCCCGACGGTCCGACCAGCAGGAACACGCCCTTCGGCTTGTTCGGATCCTCGATGCCCGCCTTGCTGGTGCGCATGCGGCGCGCGATCGCCTCGAGCGCGTGATCCTGTCCGATGACACGCGCGCCGAGGTGCCGCTCCAGCTCGAGCAGCGTCCCGAGTTCGTCGCGCATCATCGAGCCGACCGGGATGCCGGTCCAGCCGGCGATGACCTCACCCACGATCGACGCATCGACCGTCACGCGCATCAGCGGTGTTTCGCCCTGAATCGTGTCGAGTTCCGCCTGCTTCGCCACCAGGTCCGCGCGGATCGAGGCATCGCCATCCCCTTCGGCCACCCCTGCCGCCGGCGCCGACGCCTCGAGCTGACCGCGCAGTGCACGGATCGCCTCCACCAGCGTGCGCTCCTGCTCCCATCGCGCTTCCATCGCGGCCAGCCGTCCCTGCGTGCTGGCGCGGAGGATGTCAATGCCGCTCAGGCGCTCGGCATGATCCACGCCCACCGCCTGCTCGCGCCGCAGCACGCGCTCCTGCACCTCGAGATCCTGCAGGATGCGACGGGCATCCTCGATCGGCGCTGGCGTGCTGTTCTGTCCCAGTGCGAGGCGGGCGCATGCGGTGTCCAGCACACTCACGGCCTTGTCGGGCAGCTGGCGATCGGGGAGATAGCGGTGCGACAGGCGCACGGCGGCCGCCAGCCCGTCGTCGGTGATGCGCACCGTGTGATGCTTTTCGAGCGACGGCACCACGCCGCGCAGCATCAGCATGCAGACGGTTTCTGTGGGTTCATCCACCTTCACCAGCTGGAAACGCCGCGACAGCGCCGGATCCTTCTCGAAGAACTTCTTGTACTCGCTCCACGTCGTGGCCGCGATGGTGCGCAGCTCGCCGCGCGCCAGTGCCGGCTTCAGCAGGTTGGCCGCGTCGTTCTGGCCGGCGGCGCCGCCCGCACCGATCATGGTGTGCGCCTCGTCGATGAAGAGGATGATCGGGACGGGCGACTTCTTCACCTCGTCGATCAATCCCTTCAGTCGGCTCTCGAACTCACCCTTCACGCCGGCACCCGCCTGCAGCAACGCCAGGTCGAGCGTCCGCAGCGTCACGCCCTTGAGTGGCGCCGGCACGTCACCCTCGGCAATGCGCCGCGCGAAGCCCTCCACCACCGCCGTCTTGCCCACGCCGGCCTCGCCCACGAGGATCGGGTTGTTCTGTCGGCGACGGGTGAGGATATCGATCACCTGCCGCACTTCGGTGTCGCGACCGAGCACCGGGTCGATCTTCCCGGCGCGCGCGTTGGCCGTCAGGTCCACCGTGTACTGATCGAGGAACGGCGTCTGGCCGCCCCCCTTGCCGGGCGCTCCGCCGCCCGACGACGACGCACCGGGCGCCGCCGGCCCGCCGGCACTCGCGAGGTGCGCCTTCGCTTCGGTGCTTTCGACGACGATGGCATCGAACGTGGACCGCAATGCCTCCGGATTCACCGCGCCAAGCGACGGCAGCTCCTGCACGATGCGGCGCGAGATGTCCTCGTCGCTCACCAGCGCCAGCAGGAAATATCCGGTGCGGATCTTCTGCGCACCGTAGTCGATCGAGCCGATCGTCCACGCCGTGGTGAGCACCTTCACCAGCGACGGCGACAGCGACGGCGTACGGGCATTGCCCGTCTTCAGCTTGTCCAGCGTGCGCTGCAACTCGGTGGCCAATCGCGAGCGATCGACACCGAAGTGGCGCAGCGCGAAAAACAGATCCGTGTCGGTGGCGTCGAGGGCCTTGAGGAGCAGGTGCTCGATCTCGATGTCGTAGTGGGTGCGCGACAGGCAGGTGCCGGCGGCTGCCTCCACGGCATTCCGCAGTTCGGGGTCGAGCTTGGCGATGAGGGCGCGAAGAGTGACCATCGGTCGGGGTCCAGGAAGGGGGAGTACTCGTCACAGCAGGAAGGAGCGCTCGCCGCTCCAACAACGTCGTTCAGAACAGGAATGCGGTGTCGTCGGGATCATGCGTCGGCACCTTCGACCGGAGCCACGTGCCCCAGCCCAGCTGCCCGCCGCCGGTGCCGAGCACCGTCGCGGGCACCGCCGCGCGTTCAAGCATCAGTCGCACTTCGACCTCCACCGCGTCACCGGCGACGAACCGCACCAGGCCCTTCAGCGCGGCGTGGCCGCGGGTGCCCGGCAGCAGGCCCTCGAACAGACTCCGCGACATCGGTCCGAGCCGCACACGCACGCGGGCACCGTGATCCAGCACCTCGTCGCCGACCACGGTGCCCAGTCCAAGCACCGTCGTCTCGTCGTCTTCACCGAGCGCGCACTGCGTGCCCGGCGCGAGTCGGTACCATGTCGGTACGAATTCCTCCACCTGACAGGGCACCCCGAGATACGCCACCAGCAACTGCTGCAGCGCACCCGCCGATCGGGCGTGCGGTGCGAGCAGCGCCGCATGACGCAGCAGGACCGACTCGTCGATCGGCAGGCTGGCCGCCACCGCCGGCGACCCGATGCCGATGATGCTGCGCAAGCGCTGCGAGAGCGCATCGTCCTCCGCCCCCTCACCAGCCGCCACATGCGGCCGCGTGGTGCGCCAGGCGCGGTAGAACAGCGAGATCAGGCGATGATGGAACAGGTCGAAGAAATCGCGGATCGCCGTGTCCTTGATGCCGACCCGCTCGGCCACGTACTGCGTGTACGACTTCGGCATCACGCCGGCCGGACCGATCAGCCCCAGGAAGTTCACTTCCATGAATGGCTGCCCCCCCGCCCCACGCATGCCGGCGCGCGAGGCGCGGGTGCGCGGTGTCGAGAGCTCGCTGGCATCGGTGACCCCGGGGCCACCGGGCGTCACGTTCACGCGCTCCACGTCACCCGGCGGAAAACCCAGCGAGGGATGCACGCCGAACCGCACGATTTCCTGCGACGGATCGCCAAATTCGCCGACAGGAGTCCGCCCCGGATTCACCCGCGTCAGCAGGCGCACCAGTTGCGCGAACTCGAAGGCGCCCGGTGCCTGCTCGAGCCGGTTCACCAGCGAGTCGAGTGCGATCGGATCCAGCGGCGTCGTGCTCATCCGAGCGCCCTGCTGCCGCTGCGAGGGCCCCATTCCGCCAGCGGCCGCCGGCGCTGGCGCGAATGTACGGTGAGCTGCGTGAAACTGTTCAGCGACGCCGACAGTGAGAAGAACCGCTCGAGCACGCTGGCGAAGATATACGCGCCGTCACCGGCGAAGTGATCCTCGTCCAGATCGAGACTGATCTGCCGCCCCCGTGCCAGCGCCAGGCCACCCGCCTGCGCCAGCCCGGGAACCCGTGCATGCACTGCCGCACTCCGCACATCGATGATCCCCTGCACCTGCCGCTCGATGTCGGGCGACTCGGCATGATCGTGCAGTCGCAGCAACTCCCGCAGCGCGTCGGGGCCTTCGTCGAGCGAGAGATGATTGAGCGACAGCTGGGAGACCATGCGCCACGCCAGTGCGGCGCCGAGGCGTGGGTGCACCGCCACCGTCGGACGCAGCAGTGCCGTGATCTGCGTCAGCGGACCGCCCCCGAGCAGCTCGAAATCGCCGCGTGGATCACCCACCGGCAGGCGCGATGGCAGGTCGCCGTTGAAGCAGAGCGTCCGGGCCGTGACCACGTCGTGCTTCGGCTGAAACGTCCGACCGCCGCGATCGACGAATGCGAGCGAAATGTCGCTCGCGCGTGCGCCACGCTCGGGTGCCGAGTGCCGACGGGCGACCCAGAACACCGGCTGCTCGCCAACCGGCGCATCGTGCTTCAGTCCGTACAGCGGCTCGTACGGCGTGGCTTCGCCGCCGCCAGCCGGCACCCCTGCCACGCGCGTGACCGCGTACACCTCCGTGGCCATCCGCTGCTGCGCATCGGGCACCAGCGGATACTCGTCGCGCCGATGTGTGAGCAGGATCGGTTCGGCCGTATGCTCGTAGAGGTTCACCACCGGTGAGCAGCCGAGACGGACCGTGTCGCGTGTCACTCCGGAGGCGAGCATCGCGCGGCGATCGCCGCGTTCGAACGCACCCACGAGGATCACGATCTCGGCGGCCTCCTTCGCCTCGCTCGCCCGCAAGGCATCGCCGATCGCGAGGTCCACCGACCGGAAGGCGGCGGGCAGCGCCATGTACTCCTGCAGCAGCCCGTACGGCGCCAATGATGGCGCCCCGCCCTCCAGCAGCCGCTCATCGGCACCAAAGCCACCCGCCGTCAGCGCGCGCGCCGACACCGTGATGCGCGCGGCATCACCGCCACGCGGCGCGTCCGGGGCGATCGCGCGCACGAGAATCGCCGAGGTGTCGCGACAGAGCACCTCGTGCAGCGTCGAGGCCACGGCGCCGTCGCCATGCAGGTGCAACCGCAGCGAGTCGAGCGCCAGCGACGACAGTGACACACCGGGAAAGGCGCGCAGCCGGATGCGCAGTGCACCGACGGCATCGGTGGCCCGCACCGGCGGCACCAGCGCATCCGGTGTCACCCAGCTCGCGTCGGTGATCGTGAAGGGCCAGAGGTGCACGTTCGCGGCAGTGCGGAATGTGCACCGCATCCCTCCCACGGCGCGCGTGCGCAGCAGCGAGCCGCGGGGCACCAGCACTCCCTCGGGCATCGAGGCACGTTCCGGATCGGCGACGAACTCCGCGATCGACAACGCCGGCACCGGCCGCACCAGCTGCGGTGCGACGATCGCCAGCAGCGATTCGGCCACCTGCGACACGTCGTCGTCGAGCTTGAGGTGAATGCGCGCGGCGAGGAAGGCGAATCCCTCGAGCAGGCGCTCCACATGCGGGTCCTCGCACTTCGTCGCTTCGAGCTGCAGCCGCCCCGCCACCTTGGGATAGCGCACGGCGTACTCCGCGCCGAGGCGACGCAGGTAGCCGAGTTCACGCTCGTAGTACCAGAGCAGCTCGTCACGCATCGTCGACCTTCCCCTCGCGCACCAGATACTCGCCCCGACCTGTCTCCAGCACGGTGTCGTAGACCACACGTTCCGGCGCCGGGTCCACCCGCAACATGCCCTCGATGGAGAAGCGCAGGTCGGGCCGACCCGCCATGCCTGGATCGACGTGGGCACGCACCCGCACCTGCGAGAGGCGCGGCTCGAAGTTCGCGACGCACTCTTCCACTTCACGGACCAGTCGCTGCAGTGTGTCGCTGCCGTCGCGCGACATCGAACTGAAGTCGGGCACACCGTAGCGCAGCAGCGACCGTCGCGCTTCCGGCATGCCGTCATCGATCGTGACCAGGTCGCGCCGCGAGTTCAGCAGCCATTCGAGGTCATGCCGCACCGCCGTCCGCAGCGCAATGATGCTCTCCGCGCGCGTCGGCATGATCTCGCGTGTCACGCCGGGCTGATCATCCGTGAGGCGATCCAGCAGCGACGATTGCACGGGCCGGGAGGCGCCATCCACGTTCGGCAGTCGGATTGCCCCCGTCCCGCTCCAGCTGCTGCCGGCTCCACCCGCTCCCATCGTCACGTGGCCGCAAGCGCGAGCGCGGCGATCGGATCCAGCAGGCAGATGCGCAGATACAGCTCACGCCGACGCCCACTGCTGCCGTCCGTGGCATCGATGGCGCGACAGGCCAGCACCAGTGCCTGCGCCACCACGCCGCCATCTTCCCACGAATCAAGCTTGTGCCGCTCGAGCTGCTCGAGCAGTTGCTCGACGATCGGCATGGCGATGTCGGCCCGCCCGGCGTCGACCAGCACCGTCACCAGCTCGAGCCGACGCAGGAACCGGGCGCGTTCGTTGCGCTCACGGACCACGTCGGCCATGAGCAGCGCCACGCCGCGATCCAATCGACCGCCGGCCATCTCTGCGCGTGCCCTGTCCAGCATGGGCCGATGCGGCGTGAATGGCATCCCCTCCAGCGTGGACGATCCCTCGCCTGCGCGCGCGCTGATCCCTCGAAGAAGACCTGCCCGCTCCAGCCAGGCCAGCGTCTCGGCATTCGCCACCGGCGTCTCGTCGAGCAGCATCGCGTGCGGCAGCGCCGGGAACGTGCTCAGCAACTGCCGCAGGGCGTTGCGCATCACCTGCATGACGGGCAGGAACTCGTCACCAAGTGCTTGCGCCGCCTCGAATGCCCAGCGCTGTGCATCCAGCCACGCGCCGCCACCGGTGGCACCAAGCAATTCCTCCACCCCATCGAGCAGCTCCTCATGCCGCTGTTCGAGCAGCAGCACCTTGAGCTTCGCGCGCTCGGCGGTGGGTGGTGCATGGAGCAGCGCGGGCGACGGCGCATCGCCGCCGGCCTCCTTGGCGGTGAGCGACTGCCAGCGCAGGGCGCGCAGCAGCGCATACGGCACGGGATCGCTGGGACGGGCACGACGAAGGTAGCGCGCCGCGACCACCACCCGTGCCCCGGCATCCGCTTCGCTGGTTGGAATCGCGCCCAGCGTCGCAACGATACCGCCGGCGCCGGAGGTGTCGTCAGCACCCGCGACGGCGTCGCTGCTGCCATCGTCGTCAGGTTCCTGCAGTCGGCGACGTGCCAGCAAGGCGTCGGCGGTGCGCTGCACCGACTCGAGCGCATCCAGCAGGCGACGGAAACTCGGCGCCTCATCGAGGAAGCGCTCGTTGCCCAGCGCGTCGAGCCCGTACACCGCGGCCGTCGTGTCGGTGATGATCCGGGACAGCTCGACGTACCACGCCTTGGGCGTGGCGTCGACCGAGGCGAGGATCTCCTCGATCTGCGGCTCGCCCTTCTTGCCATGCGCCTCGCGGGCCGCCTTCCGGGTGTCGTCGTTCCGCGTCTCGTCGTCGGATCCGATGAGCAGCGCCGTCTCGTACTGCCGGAAGCCGTGCTTGCCCACACTGCATGGCGCGGCACGCAACGTCTCGACCAGCTTCATGCCGACGAAATCCAGCGGGCCCGCGCGCAGTGTCGGGTCATCCTCCTCGAGTTCCGGGAAGACGGTGTCCCAGTAGTCCTCGACCAAGCGACGCATCAGCACCACGCCATCCAGCAGCCCGACAACACCTTCCCGCTTGAGCATGGACTCCGTCCACCACGACGCGAGCTGCAGGTCCTTCGAGGTCGTGGAGAGCACCTCGGCCGTCAGCTTCACCACCAGCGCATGGTCGGCGATCTTTCGCGCGCGCTGCCATGCGCCCTGGTCCGCGTCATCGTCCTCGCGGCGTGCGTCCTTGATCTTGTCGTAGATCGGATCGTCGCGGACCGACCGTCCCGACGGATTGTCGCCCGGAATCGCGGCGAGGAGAGGTGCGAGAATGTCGTCGCGAGCAGGCATCCGATCTTCTACGAAAGCGGGAGAGACGCGCGGCCGGTCAACCGGCACTTCACGCAGAGGAACAGCAGCGCCGGGTGTGCGCTCGTCAGGTCACGCAGGCCACACCGGACGTGTCAGCCGAACGTCAACGGGGCGTGGATGTGCAGCTCGCGGAGTTCCAGGAGCGGAAACTCCTCGCCGTCGACGAGCCAGTACTTGAGGCCGACGGGTGCCTCGTCGCCATCCGGCAGTGACACCCAGTCGCTCACGCGACCCAGGCGCACCAACGGGTCGGTGCTCAGGGCGGTGGTGCCGGCGGCGATCACCGGCAACAGCACCTGTCCCAGCTCCATCCCCTTGAAACCGGGGCCGGTCCGCACGTGCACCGTGGGCCAGAGCGTGTCGCGCACCGAGGTCGGCGGCGTCATCGTGATCTGCGCCACGTGTGCCAGCGGCAGCCAGAGATACTTGCCTGCCGCAAAACACTCGAGGCGAGCCCCGATGCGGGGATCGGCATCCTCGAGCGACTCGAAGGGTTTGCCGTTGATCGTCCCGCGCACCGCCGGTGCCGGATCGATCGGGAAGGCATTGTCGGCGAACAGCGATTCGCGCTCGCGTTGCGCGCGGATCGCGCCCTTGTAGAGCAACGAGCCGAGTTCGGCCTCCTGCGAGGCCGAACCCAGCACGTCCAGCTGCTTCACGGCGCGTTCGTAGTCGCCGCCGAAGCACAACATTTCGAACAGGAACGCACGACGCCGGGCATCGGCCGGATGGTGCCGGAGTTCGATGCCCAGCGCCTCGACCGCCTCGGTGAGGCGTCCATCGCGGAACGCGTCCAGGGCGGTCGGCGGCATCACGGCTTGGCGTTGGAGATGACGCTCCACTTCTGCACGACCGGGCTGCCGTCCTTGTTCTTCTCGGTCACCGGCGGCGTCTTGTAGGTCATCTCGATCGTTTCGTACGCGAAGCTGATGCTTTCGCTCGGCTTGTCACCACCGCTCGAGACGCTGTGCCCCGTGATGATGGCGTCCCCCAGGATGTACGTCAGGTAGACCTGCGAGGCCTTGGTGGCATCGCCCGCCGTGCCTGTGAAGTCGATCTGGACCTTGTCGATCGTGCTGCCCAGGGCGCAGTTGATGAACAACGCCGGGGACATGTTGTCGAACGACTTGGTCACCACGATTTCGCTCAGGCTCGGGTCGCTCTTCACGACGCCGCCCTTCGAGATGGACACACCGAGACCGACGCCAAACTGGAAGCTGTCACACTGGGACGCGCCAAGGGACTTGACCAGCTCGTCGGTCGCCTTGCCTTCGAGACCGTGCTGCTTGCCACAACTGAGATAGATCGCCATGGGGAGGGTGCCTGGTTAGTGATGAACAGTGGATGCTGCGGGACCTGCGGGACCTGCGCGGCGGGCGCGAGGCCCGGACCTCAGCCGCCAGCCGGCGGCGGCAGCTCGGCAACGAGCCGCATCGAGATGGAGAGTTCGTCGAGCTGGAAGTGCGGACGCATGAATGCCACCGCGCGCAGCACACCCGGCTTGCCCGGCACCTCCACCACATCGATCCGTGCTTCCTTCAACGGACGCTGCGCCTTCGTCTCGAAGGAGGCGTCGTCGTTGGAGACCACGTACTGCTTGATCCACTGGTTCAGGAACGACGTCGCTTCGCCCGCCGTCATGAAGCCACCGATCTTGTCACGCATCATCACCTTCAGGAAGTGCGCAAACCGCGACGTCGCGAAGATGTAGGGCAGCTGGGCCGAGATGCGCGCATTGGCCGACGCCTGCGGCGAGTCGTAGACCTTCGCCTTCTGCGCGCTCTGCACGCTGAAGAACGCCGCGTTCGGTGTGCCCTTCTGGTGCACCAGCGGCACGAACCCGAGATCCGCGAGTTCCTTCTCACGGCGATCGGTCACCGACACCTCGGTCGGGCACTTCATCACGGTCTCGCCGGCATCGGTCTGGAAATTGTGCACCGGCAACCCGGTCACCAGTCCACCGCTCTCCACGCCGCGGATCGCCGCGCACCAGCTGTACTTCGCGAACGCGGCCGTGACCTTGGCACCGAGTGCCCAGGCGGCCGAGCCCCACAGGTAGTCGTTGTGCTCGTTGCCGTCGACGTGCTCGTCGTAGTTGAACGCCTCGATCGGCACCGTCTTGGCACCGTACGGCTCACGCATCAGCATGCGCGGCAGCGCCATCGCCACGTAGCGGGCGTCGTCCGTGTTGCGGAACGCCTTCCACTTGGCGTACTCGGTACTGTCGAGCACCTTCGCCATGTCGCGCGGCTGGTCCAGCTGCGAGAAGCTCTCGAGGTTGAACATCTCGTGCGAGGCGGCAGTGAGGAACGGCGCATGGGCCGCAGCGGCCACGTTGGAGATCTTCTCCAGCAGCTCGATGTCCTGGCCGCTCTTGTCGAATTCGTAGTTGCCAAGCAGCGACCCGAACGGTGCGCCACCGAACACGCCGTACTCCTCCTCGTACACCTTCTTGAACAGTGCGCTCTGATCGAACTCCGGCGCCCGCTGCAGGTCGCGCAGGAGCTCCTTCTTGCTGACGTTGAAGATCTTCAGCTTCAGCATCTCCGACGTCTCGCTCTGGTTGAGCAGGTACTTCAGCCCGCGCCAGCTCGCCTCGAGCTTCTGGAACTCGGGGTGATGCATGATCTGGTTGGTCTGCAGCGACAGCAGGTGATCGAGCTGCGCGATGCGCGCATTGATCATGGTCTCCGTGTCGCGGCCCACCGTGACGGCGCCCTCGAGCACTTCCGCCACGAAGCGCGAGACGATGTCCTTGCCACGCGTCTGCGACTGGGCGTCGGCGCCGAAGCGGCCTTCCGCCACGATCTGGTCGAGCAACCCGAGTTCCCGCGTTTCCGCCTGCGGTGCGGCGCCTGCGGCGCCCTGTGCTTCAGCCATCAGATCAGCCCTCCGCCTTGTCGAGCCCGAGCTCGGCCTTCAGTGCCGCCAGCTTGGCGTCGTCATGCAGTGTTTCCTGCAGCAGCTCGTCCAGCTTCTCGTTGGTCTGCAGCGTGCCGCGCAGGTCTGCCAGCTTCGTGCGCAGGTCGAGCAGCTCGCGCAGCGGCTTCACCTGGCGCGCCACCGCGTCCGGCGCGAAATCGTCGAGGCTCTTGAACGTGAGATCGATGCCCAGCTTCGCGGCATTCGGATCCTCGCTCAGCTTGTTCTCCACCGAGAACGCCAGGTGCGGCTTCATGCTGGCCAGCACGTCGTCGAAGTTGTCGGGCGTGACCTCCACGAACTTGCGGTCCTTCACGCGTGCGAGCGGCTCCACCGGCATGCCCGTGAAGTCGCCGAGGATTCCCATCACGAACGGCAGCGACTTCTGCTCGATCGCATTGCCCGCCTCCACGTCGTAACTGATGTTGACGCGTGGAGAGCGCACTCGCTCGAGTTTCTTTTGCGTGCTGTCGGCCATGGCCAACGCCCCAGGTGGATGGTTTGAACGTTCCCACATTGGATGACGTCGGGAGGCAAGAAATGCCCGATTGCAGACGGCCGTTCGGCGCACAATTCCCAGCCGGAACGGCGATCGTCCCCCCGACCCTACTTCGGCTGCCACAGTGTGCCACCTGACGCGTCACTCGTCAATGGCACCGATGCTGCGGACATGAGAACCCGCACTCGCGAGGCCACGACAGGTCACGAACGCGCCACGGTCACACCCATGCCGCGTCACCACATCGCCGCCGGCGACCACCGGCAGCCATTGGCCTCCAGCGTCACCCCGCTGCTACCTTCGGGCAATGCCTCATGCCCATCCTGTTCTCTGGTCGAAGGGAACGCTCCTCGCCCCGCAGCACCTGCAGCAGCAGGATCGGGCGCACGAGGAAGCGTTGGCGTTCCAGCTCGCCACGCTGACGTTCTGCCCGTGGGGCCTCGCGAAGCTCGAACTCGATCGCGCCGCGCTGGCGGCGGGGAGCGTCGTCGTCACCTCGGTCGTGGCGCGGTTCCCCGACGGCCTCGTCGTCGATGCGCCGGCCGGCGATCCCTCCCCCGCACCGCGGCAGATCGCCGAGGCGTGGGCCGCCGACCAGACGCAACTCCTCGTGCATCTCGCGGTGCCGGAATACCGTCCCGGTGGCCGAAACGTCGCCGCACTCGGTGAGCGGGCCATCGCACGCTGGCACGGCGACGAAGTGCAGCGCCGGGACGAAGTCACCGGGCTGGGCGAGCGCCCGATCAGCGTCGCGCGCGCCAATCTCCGCCTGCTGTTCGAAGGTGAAGCGCTCGACGGCTACACGACGCTGCCACTCGTCAGACTCGTGCGCGATGCGGCCGGGATCACCACGCTGGATGCGTCGTACGTGCCGCCCGTGCTCGACGTCGCCGCCAGCGACTACCTGGTCGGCATCATCCGGCGCCTCGTGGAGCGCGTCGCGTCCAAGGCCAGCGCCGTGTCCGGCACGCGACGCCAGCGCAATCAGGGGCTGGCCGACTTCTCCGTGACCGACGTGGCGGGCTTCTGGCTGCTCTACACGCTCAACACGCATCTCCCCGCGCTGCGACACCTGCACGAAGTCCGCCGCGGCCATCCCGCCGACCTCTGGGAAGCGATGCTGGCGCTGGCCGGCGCACTCACCACCTTCGCCCCGGCGCCCACACCGCTGCCGACCTACGACCATCTCCGGCTCGGTGACGTCTTCACGCTGCTCGACGCCCGCGTGCACGAACTGCTCGACACCGCCGTGCCCGACTCCGCCCTCGCCCGTCCGCTGCGCGTCGTGCGACACTCGGTGCACGCCGTCGCGGTGGAGGATGCCGCCTGGCTGCAGTCACCGCAGTGGTACCTGGCCGTTGCGTCCTCGTTGCGACCGATCGACGTCGTACAGAAAGTCGTCAGCGGTTGCAAGATCGCGTCGTCGGATGTGGTCGACACGCTGATCCGCCAGGCGCTGGCCGGCGTGGAAGTCACGCACGTCGCGCAACCGCCGGCCGGACTGCCGATCAAGGTCGATCAGCAGTATTTCGTGCTGCGACGCAGCGGTCCGGCGTGGGAAGCGATCGAACGGGCGCGCAATCTCGCCGTGTACGTCCCGGCCGATCTGGGCGACGTGCGCCTCGAACTCGTGATCCAGCTGCGCTGACGTCGCGGCCCGCGCCGTACGATCAGCGCGCGGCCGAATCCTTCGGTGCAGCGCCTCCGTCGGCGCCTCCGGAGGCCGCGGAATCCGCCGTGGGTACCGTGCCACCCGACGGTGCCGGTGTGGCCGGTGGCGTTCGCAGCGCGAAATAAAGAATCAGCCCCAGCGTCAGCAGGATCACGCCGTTGATCATCAGGATCACCGGCATCGTCAGCCGCTGTGCCTTCGCCGCATTCGTCGCGGTGCTGACCGGCTCCCGGGCAGGCGGAGCCTCGACCGGCTGCACCGCGGATTTCATGATCATCGTGTACTCGCTCGCGGGCGCCGGTGACGCACTTTTCCCCGCAGTTCCCGAACTCACCGGCGGGAGTCCGAACGTCGGCGGCGACAACACGGGCGGACCGGCCGATGGCGGCGCCGGTGGCGGCGGCGCCGACAGGACCGGTGCCGGCGCGCTCGGTGGCGGGCCGAGCGGAGGAGGCGCCAGTGGCGCTGGGGAGAACGGCGGCGGGGCCAGCGGGGCCGCAGCGAACGACGGCGGGGCCAATGGCGGCGGCACGAACGCGGAGAGCGAGCCAGGCGACGGCGGCAGGCCGCTGCCGGAGGCTGGCACGATGGGCGACGCGGGCGGCGGCAGCGGGGGGAGGGCGCTCACCCCGGCGGACATCGGGACCGACGGCGGCGCAGGGGGCCTGACGTTCGGCACCGGTGGTGGGACCAGCGGTGCCTGCGACACCACGGGTGCCGGCGGCGGCGGCGGTGTGGCGGCGCCGAACGCCGGCATGCCGCCACCAAGGTGCGCGCCGGGCGTGAACATCGACGTGAACTCGCCCGGTGCGGCCGTCGGAGGCGCAGCGGGTGCTGCGGCAACGGGCGGCGATGGCCGCACCGCCGGCGGCCCGGTCTGCACCTCCGGCGTCGGCGCGATGACGGCCTGCGGCGCTGGCATCGGCGGTGGCGGTGGTGTTGCTGGCGCGCCGCCGATCGGACGAAACATCTGCGTGAATTCGCCGGGTGCGGCGGCGGCGACCGGTGGTGTCACCACCGGCGCCGGAGCCGGAACCGGAGCCGGCGGAAGCGGCAACGCCAACGGCGGTGCACCGACGGCGGCAGGCAATGGCAGCGGAAGCGGCACCGGAGCCGACGCCGCAGGCACCACGGGCGACGGTGGCGGGACGGTCGGCGCATCGGGCGCCGACGGCAGTGCGAAGGCCGAGAACATCGCCGTGCCACCAGCTGGCGCCGCTCGCGCGACGGGGGCCGGCGTCGGCGCTGGCTCCACCGTGCGCGCACGCAGCCATGGCATGAAGGTGTCGAGGCCCTCCTCCGCCCGGGTGATCACGGCCCAACCGCGCTCCGTCTCGGCCGACTCGATCACCAGCGCCGCATCAGGGCCCGTCAGCTGTGCGACCCTCGCGCGGACGAGCGCCCGCGCGTCGGGCGACGCGTCGTCGAGCACGTGTGCGAGCACCGGGTCTCCCGTGATGCGATCGACACCCATGAACGTCCGCACCCCCTCCTGCTGTGCGATGACCATGGACAGTCGGAAACGCGGCGAACCGGCAGAATCAGTCATCGCAGCTCGTGTGGCAGGAAACAGTCGTGACGCGGGGTGCACGGACATTCCCCCGGCGTTCCCGCGTGTATTGTTATCTTGACCACACGCTGACGCAATCGTACCGTGCCGATTGGCGGATCGGGCGCTCGCCAGCCGTGCCATGTCCTCCACGCCAAGCCACTGCCTCGCATGCCGATCGCCAGCGTCACGCCCGCCTCTGCGCCACGTCGTGGTGCGGTCGTGCCGTCGGAATGATGAGCCGCGAACGGGCGCCGGCCAAACCGGTCTGGCAGGAAGGCATGGCACTCGCGCCACAGCATTTTCAGGCGCAGCGCCGATGGCTCGAGGACGAAACGCGACGCGCCATCGATGACGTGATCCCCTTTGCGTGGGGCGTTGCCGGACTCGAACTCGACGTCGATGCGCTGCGCGGTGGCACGCTGTCGCTGCTGCATGCGCGCGGTCGCTTTCCGGATGGCACGGCGCTGCAGGTGCCCGATCCCGACCGCCTGCCCGCCGCATCACCACTCGCCGCACGGTTTTCGCCGACGCGGGAATCGCATCTCGTGCACCTGGCCATGGCGCCGTGGCACGACGACGCGCCGAACGTCGCCGGGGTGGATGCCCTGCCCTCGGAATCCATGCGATTCCGCCGCGAGGACAGGACGCTCGTCGACGAAACCACCGGGGCCGATGCCCTGCCGGTGGCCGTGGCCACGAAGCACCTGCGCCTGCTGCTCGACGACGAGCTGGCGCCGGGCGACATCACCCTGCCGCTGGCGCGGATCCGCCGCGACGCCGGTGGTCAATTCGTCGTGGATCGCGACTATATCCCGCCGTGTGTGCAGTACGGGGCCAGTCCGCGCCTGGTGGCGATGCTGCGGAACACCGTCGGCCTGCTGGCGGCGAAGAGTGCCGCGCTGGCGGCCGCCATTGCCGGAACGGGTGCGCCGGCTGCGCAGGCGTACGTCGGCAATGAAGTCGCCATCCGCTGGATGCTGCACGCGATCCGCAGCGCCGAGGCCCCACTGCGCCACCTGCTGTCGCACCGGACGACACATCCGGAACGACTCTGGATCGAACTGTCCCGATTGGCCGGCGCACTCTGCACTTTCTCGCTGACGGTGCAGGCGCGCGACCTGCCGGTGTATGATCACCACGACCTCGAAACGTGCTTCACCGCGCTCGACGGACACCTGCGCGGGCAGCTCGACGCGGTCGTGTCGGCGCGGGCGGTGGTGGTGCGGCTGGCGGAGACGGCACCGACCCTCTACACCGCCGCGATCGCCGATGCCCGCTGCTTCGAACCCGGCGCGCGCTGGTTCGTGGGGGTGCGGACGGGGCTCGGCCCGCTCATGACCACCGCGCATTTTCCTCAGCAGGCCAAGGTGTGCGCGGCGAAGTTCGTCCTCGAACTCGTGCGACGGGCTTACGCGGGCCTCACCCTCGACGCGGTGCCGACGCCGCCGACCGGCATCGCCCCGCGCGCGGAGATGAGCTACTTCGCCGTCACCCTCGACGGCCCCTGTGCACAGGCCCTGCTGCAGACGCGCGAGATCGGCGTCTACGTGCCGGACTCCCTTCCCGACACCGTCCTCGAAGTCTCGGTCCTCGTTCCCGAGTAACGGGCCGTCCCGCCACGTCGCTCCGCCTCCGTCCCGCCGCCAGCTTCCGCCCCTCATGACGTCTCCCGCTGCGCCCGGCCGACTCGCGCTCTCGTTGCAGGATCTGTTCACCGTCATTGCGCGCCTCCGCGGCGATCGCGCCCCGGTGCAGGACGCGGACGCCTTTCGCGCCACGACGCGCTCGCTGCTGGCCGCGGCCGAGCAGGGGGGCGCCGCCGCCGGGTATGACGCCACCGACGTGCGCACGGGACTCTTCGCGGTCGTCGCATTCCTCGATGAATCGGTGCTCAACTCGTCGCAGCCTGCACTGGCCGACTGGTCGCGCCGACCGCTGCAGGCCGAGCTGTTCGGTGGGCACATGGGTGGGGAGCTGTTCTATCAGTATCTCGAGCAGCAGCTGGCGCGCGCCGACGAACCGGCGCTGGCCGACGTGCTGGAAGTGTTTCATCACGCGCTGCTGCTCGGATTCCGCGGACGCTACGGCAGCGATGCCGGTGCACTGCAGGTGATCGCGCAACGGGTCGGCGACCGGATCACGCGGATTCGCGGCGGCGGCGGTGACCTCGCGCCATCGTGGCGACCGGTGGACGATGCGGTGTCGGCAAAGGATCCGTGGGTGGCTCGCCTGGCGATCGGCGCGGCGGTGCTCGCCGTGCTGGTGGTGGTCCTCTGGGGTGTCGGCCGCGCGACACTCTCCAGCGGCAGCAGCGACATCCGTTCGATCACGAGTGCGTCATGACGCACTCGTCGCGCACCACCCGCTGGCTGGCCAGTCTCGGCGTGCTGCTGGCCTTTCTGATCGTCGCCATCGTCGTCATCTGGCTGCTGAAACTGACCGGCACCGACCGCACGGTGGTCGTGATCGGCCTCGCATTGCTTGGCGCCGCCGGTGCGGCGCTGACCTGGCACCTGCTGCGCCCCAGCGACGCCGTGACGCGCGCCGAAACGGACGACGCCATCCTTGCACTGCGGCAGGCGGCCGACCGCCTGCCGCGTGGTGAACTGCTCCAGAAGTCGCTGGTGCTCGTGCTCGGCCCACCCACCGGCACGAAGACCACGGTCGTGACGCGCAGTGGTCTGGATGCGCAGCTGCTGGCTGGCGACGCCCGTGGGACCGGCCCGGAAGAATCGACGAAGGCCGCGAACATCTGGCTCGCCGGTGGCGGCGCCGTCATCGAGTCGCCGGGCGCGCTGACGGCCGACGCGGGGCGCTTCACCCGGTTCGTGCGTGCGCTCCGCGGGCCCGGTCTGGCGGTCGCGCTCGGGCGACGTGAACCGGCGGCGCGGGCCATCGTGCTCTGCATTCCCTGCGACTTTCTGGCCGCCGGCGACGAAGCGAAGCAGCTCGATGCGCTCGCGCCGATGATCCGGGAGCGATTGGCCGACGCGGCGCTGCAACTGGGCATGCGCGTCCCCGTGTACGTGCTCTTCACCCGCTTCGACCGGATTCCGCATGTCGAGACGTGGCTCGCACCGCTGACACGCGAGGAAGCGCGGGTGCCGCTCGGCGCCGCACTGCCTTTCGACACCGGTGCAGCCGGCGGCTACGCCGAACGGCTCGTACCGCGACTCGAAGCCGCCTTCAGTCGGCTGGTCGCATCGCTCGGTGCCCGTCGCAGCGAGCTGCTGACACGCGAATCAGTGGAGGCGCGTCGCCTCACGTCGTACGAAGTTCCGCGCGAGCTCAGCAAGCTGGCGCCGTCGATCATCCGGTTCCTCGTCGAGGTCACGCGACCGTCGCAGATGGGCATGACGCCGCAGTTGCGTGGCTTCTGGTTCAGTGGTGCACGTCCGGTGCTCGTGCGCGACGCCGCGCCGGAGAGCGCTGCCGTGTCCGCACCGGCGGCAGGTGCCACCGGCCTGTTCCGGCCCGGCATGCAGCTCGATGCGAAGCTCAACGCCCCAGCGACGGTCGCACGCAAGGTGCCGGAGTGGGTGTTCATCGATCGCTTCTTCACCGACGTCGTGTTCGGTGATCGCAGTGGCCGCGCCGCGGCCGTGGGCGGCGTGCGTGTGTCCGGACTTCGTCGCGCGCTGCTCGGCGCCGTGATCGGCACGAGCATGATGCTCGGCGTGGGTGTGCTGGTCAGCTGGCTTGGTAATCGCGCCTTGACGGCGCGCACCCTGGCGGCGGCGCGCAGCGTGGCCTCGCTGCCGATCGTGCAGGCGGCACCGGGCACCATTGCCTTGCCAAGTGGCGAAGCGTTGCGGACGCTCGACGCGCTGCGCGCACTCATCGATACGATCGCAGTGATCGACAGCACCGGCGCACCGCTCGGGCTTGGCTTCGGACTGTGGAACGGCCGCTCGCTGATCGACGCCGCGCAGCCGGCGTGGGTGGCCGGCTACCGCCGTCAGTTGCATGACGATGCGTGGCGCAGCCTGACCGATTCGCTACGCGCCGTGCCTGCCGTGCCGGTGCCGACCTCCGACTACGGCCGCACGTACGACATGCTCAAGACCTACCTGGTCGGCACGTCAGAGCATGCGAAGAGTTCGCCGACGTTCGTGACGCCGGTGTTGCTGACGGCCTGGCAGCGCGGTATCGCGCTCGACACGGTGACCGAGGAGCTGGCGCGGCGGCAGTTCGAGACGTACGCCATCCTGCAAGCACGCACCGCCCTGTGGCCCGTCACCGCCGATGCGCAGCTGGCAGGCCACGTGCGCGGTCACCTGAACAAGATTGCGGGCGTGGCACCGATCTATGTGTCGATGCTCTCCACGGTGTCGGCGTCGGTGCCGCAGCTCAAGCTGACCGACTCCGTACCACAGGCGGCGGGCGTGGTGGGCGCCACCGGTGCGATTGTGCGCGGCCCGTTCACCAGCGCGGGGTGGCGCAGCATGCAGGACGTGCTGAAGAATTCGGATCGCTTCTTTCAGGGTGAGCAGTGGGTCGTTGGCGAACGGAGCGCGGCATCGGGCCGCAACCGCGACGAGGACCTGAAGGAGATCCGGAAGCTCTACGTCGCCGACTATGCCAGTGAATGGCGTGGCGCGCTGCGCGCCGTCAGTGTGCCGCGGCCGTCGTCGGTGAAAGAATCGGCGGTGCGGCTCGGCAAGCTGGGCGGCGCCACCTCGCCCCTGCTTGCGATTCTTTCGATCGTGTCGCACAACACGAGTGTCGATACCGCACTGGCGAGGGCATTCCAGCCGGTGCAGAGCGTCACGCCACCCGCCGTGAAGGACAAGTTCGTGAGCGAGGCGAACGAAGCGTATGCCAACGGGCTGCTGCTGCTGCAGGCGCAGATGGAGCAGCTGGGCAGCCTGCCGCCGGGCACCGACAGCGCGGCGATCACGGCACAGATCATGGCCGCGCAAACCGTGCAGACCGGTGCCTTGTCGGGTGCCAAGCTTGCCGCCCGGCAACTGGAGCAGAAGTTTGCTGTGGACGCCGACGCGTCAGCACTCGGGCGACAGGTCGCCGCCTTGCTGCAGGCCCCGATCGATGGCGCGGAGGCCGCCCTGCTGCGCGTGACCAACACGCCGTTGCCCCGCCCTCGCGTCGCCGCCGCGGGCGGCGGTGGCGGTGGTGGTGGTGGTGGCGCGCCGCCGGTGCCACTGGCACCGGCCGTCCCGACGCCCGTCGTTGGCGGCGCAACGCCCGGCGCCGCCGTGGCGGCTGGCAGCGCGGCACCGAGTGGCACCGACTTCGCCGGCAGTGCCAGTGGTGCTGAACTGGCGGTGATGCTCAATGATCGCGGCCGGCAGCTCTGTCGCTCGATGGACCGCATCCTGAAGCGGTTTCCCTTCGCCCCTGATCAGGGTGATGCGAACGTCAGCGACGTCAACGCAATGCTCGCCCCCGGCACCGGTGCGTTGTGGAAGTTCTACGATAGCGGGCTGCAGCCGCTGCTGCCGCTCGTCAACGGTGTCTACGGGTCGCGCACGACGAACGGCGTCACGCTCTCACCGCAGTTCGTGACGTTCTTCCGGTGGATGGCCCGCGCCTCGGATGCGCTCTATCAGGACCGTGGGCAGACGCCGCGCATGACGCTGTCAATACGTGCGCTGGCGGTTGGCGACGCGCCCGGCACCGTGACGCTGGCGCATGGCGATCGCACGCCGCGGATGGTGCCCGGTGCCGAGGCGCAGTCGGTGAGCTGGCCGCCGAACGGTGGTTCCTCGGCGCGGCTGTCGGTGTCGGTGGGTGGGCGTGATCAGGAGCTGGCCCGCTTCGACGGACCGTGGGCGCTGTTCCGTGTGATGGCGCGTGCGACCACTGCTGAGGGATCCGGGCGGACGCGGGTGCTGACGTTCAGTGGTGCGACGCCGGTGGCGCTGGAAGTCTCGGCGCCGGGCGTCGGGCCGGTGGTGTATCGCGGGGCGCTGTCGGGGGCGGTGTGTCCGTCGCAGGTGGTGCAGTAAGTGAACTGACCCGTGCCGACACGCGACGCAGCGTTCGTCATGCCAATCCGTCCCCCATCGCCGACGGCCTCTCTGGCCACACGGCACCGCGGAGCCAGATGTCATACGAGTTGCATGTCGTCGTGCCCGGGCAGACCGAACCGCTGCGCTTCGCCACCACGGTCCGCCTCGGACGTGCCCCCACCAACGACATCGTCATCAACGACGTGGTGGTGAGCGGCGCGCACCTCGAGCTACGCCGCACCGGTGACGACTGGGATGTGGTCGACCTGGGCAGCTCCAACGGCACCTACATCGACGGACGCGCCATCACCACGGCGCGCGTCGCAAAGGCCACCACGGTCTCGCTGGGACACGGCGGGCCGAAGCTGTTCCTCACCATCCCCGGGCTGGTGGCGCGTGACGGAACGTTGAAAGTGCAGCCTGGCGACATCGTCGACCGCTATTTCGGCGCCGCGGAACCGGAGAACATGTCGCCGCAGACGCAGCTGCTGCGCCTCGCCGTGCAGCAACGGCGCACGACGGAAACCAGCACCTTCATGCGCCGCGTGCGGCACTACCGCGTGGCGGTGGGCATCCTCGTCGCCGTCGCCGCCGCAGCCGGTGGTGCCGCGGTCTGGCAGGCACGGCGTGCGGAGGCCCTGCGCGCCTCCGCCGAGGCGGTCTTCAGCACGATCAAGGCGCTCGATCTCGATCTGCGACGGCTCGAGGCGAAGAGTGGCCCGGACAAGTCCGTCCAGGCCCGGCGTGCGCGGCTCGAGCAGCAGTACAATGCCCTGCTCACCACACTCGGCATCTACAACAGCCGTACGCCGGCGGACGTGCAGCTGATCTATCGCACCGTGCATCGGCTTGGCGAGTCGGAGGCCACGGTGCCGCGCGAGTTCGTGGACGAGGTGCGCAAGTACATCGGCAAGTGGAAGACCGAGGACATCCGGCCGTTCCTGAAGCGAGCGTCGGCGAAGGACATGGGGCCGCGTATCGCCGCCATCATGCTGGAGCACAATCTCCCGCGCGAATTCTTCTACCTGGCGCTGCAGGAGAGCCGGCTCGACCCGAAGGCGATCGGCCCCGCCACACGCTTCGGTGTGCCCAAGGGGCTCTGGCAGTTCATCCCGCCCACGGCCGAGATGTATGGCCTCAAGCTCGGGCCGTTGCGTGGCGAGCGCACCTTCGATCCTTCCGACGACCGCCACAACGTGGCAAAAGCGTCGGTCGCCGCCGCCCGCTACCTCGAGGACCTCTACACGACCGATGCCCAGGCGTCCGGCCTGCTGGTGATGGCGTCGTACAACATGGGCGAGACGCGCCTGCTGAAGCTGATCCGGTCCATGCCCGAGTCGCCCGGCGACCGCAACTTCTGGATGCTGCTCAAGAAGCACCGCAAGCAGATTCCGGACGAGACGTACAACTACGTGTTCCGTGTGGTGTCGGCAGCGGTGATCGGTGCCAATCCACGCCTGTTCGGACTCGACATGGATCCGGTGCTTGGCCTGCCGTCAGACTCGGTGGTGGCCGTTCGCGCCCCCTGAAATACGGCGGCACGCTGGCAGGCATTTCGCGATGCCTGACGGGTATGTTGGAGAGGCGCGCACGCTGCTGTACCCGATCCACCTCGTCATGCCTCGCTCTCCGGAACTCCTCGTCGCTGCCAATCTCGCGGTCGCCGCCCTCGTCGGCCTCGCGGTTGGCTTCGAGCGCGAGCGGAGCGGCAAGACCGAAGGCCCCGACGGCAGGTTCGCCGGCGTGCGCACCTTCTTCATGCTTGGCCTGCTCGGCGGCATCGGCGGGCACCTGCTGGCCGAGGGGAATGCGCTGGCGGCATTTGCGCTCGTGGGGGCGGGAGCCGTGTTGAGCGTGACCGCCTACGCCCTCGCCGTGCGCCGCCCCGGTTCCACCCCCGACGGCACCACCGAGACCGCAGCACTGCTCGTCCTCGCGCTGGCGGCACTGGCCGGCATGGGCCACCGCGCGGTTGCGGCCGGCACCGGTACGCTCGTCGTCGGTGCGCTGGTCAGCAAGCAGCGAATCCACACCATCCTCGATCGGCTCGGGGAGCGTGAACTGACCGGCGCGTTGCAGTTTGCCGTGCTGGCACTGGTGATCCTGCCGCTGCTCCCCGATCGGTCGTGGGGGCCGTGGGGTGGCGTGAATCCGCGCGAGCTGTGGATCGTGGTTCTGATCTTCTGCGCGGTGAATTACGGCGGGTTCCTGCTGCAGCGCTGGGTCGGTGCCACGCGGGGCTACGCGGCGATGGGGCTGCTGGGTGGTCTCGTCTCGAGCACGGCGGTGACGCTGCAGTTCGCGAGGCGCAGTCGGACCGAGCCCACGCTGGCGGCGTCACTCGGGCTCGGCATCGTGGCTGCGTGCACCGTGCTGGTGCTGCGGGTGATCGTGGTGGCGACGGTGTTGAATCCGGCGATCACTCGTGCACTCGTGCCCTTCCTCGCCCCACCGTTCGCCGTTGGTGTGATCGTGCTGGCACTCGTGTTCTGGCGACAGCCCAAAACATCCGAAGGTGAACCAGCCGCCGCGCTGCACTCACCACTGCGCATCGGCGCGGCGCTGCAGATGGCGCTGGCGTTTCAGGTGGCCATCTTCGCGGTGCGCATTTCGCAGGTTACCTTCGGATCACCCGGCATTCTCACGTCCGCATTCCTGCTCGGCCTCACCGACATGGATGCCCTGACTTTATCGATGGCGCGCCTGGGCGACGTGACGCTCGCGGCACAGGCGATCGCCGTGGGGATGCTCGCGAACACGCTGCTCAAGGGCACCGTGGCCCTGGTGCTCGGCGACAGGACACTGCGACGCGTGGCCGGAGGGGGACTGGCCGCGCTGGGTGTGGCCAGCATGCTGGGGCTGTGGCTCGGGCGGTGACCGTGCCCGGGCTCAGGGCGAGTCCGTCGGCGGAATCTGATTCAACAGCGCCTCGATCTGGCTCGCCGCGATCTGTGCGACGCGGGCCGCAGGCACGCCACGCTCGACCGGATTTCTCAGGACTTCGGCCACACAGAGCAGGCTCGCACCGAGCACGGCGCTGAACTGTGCATCCTGCGATGCGTCCATCAGCTCTGCCCGCGCACGTTCGACGAGCAGGTTGGAGAGTTCGGTGCCGACACGATCGGCGAATTCCAGTGGGTCAGTGGGCATACCCGTATCTATGGCACGAGAGTCGTACTCCGCAACTGCTCCGCGCGCGATGACGGCTGCTCCGAGTGACTCCAAGATTCGGTCACACTCGCCTGCCACCGAACCGAACGAGCGTGGGGCCGACACCGGCCGCCCCACGCTCGTCAGGGACATCACGCTGCGGGCGGCATCAGCACGGTGTCGATCACGTGGATCACGCCATTCGTTGCCGCAATGTCCGTCGCGGTCACGTGGCTCGTACCATTCAGAACGACCTTCCCGTCAACCACGGCAATCGTGACCTTCTGACCCTGCACCGTTGCGGCTTCAGTCAGCGTGGTGACGACCGACGCCGGCACGTTCCCGGCAACGACGTGATACGTCAGCACGGCCGTCAGCTTGGCCGTGTCGGCGAGCAGCGCCGTCAGGTCGGCGGCTGGGATCTTCGCGAATGCGTCGTCGGTCGGTGCCAGCACCGTGAACGGGCCTTCGCCGTTCAGCGTCTCGATCAGGCCGGCAGCGGTCAGTGCCGTGGCGAGCGTCTTGAACGTGCCTGCGGCAACTGCCGTATCGATGATGTCATGCATGGAGTGATGTCTCACTGAAAGTGAACTGCCGGAACCGAAGGATTCGGTCACGCCGTCGTCTGACGGTCCTGCACGGCGGGCCATCCCGACGCGCGACGCGAGCTCGGCTGACGTCATGAGCGCACGCAGATAACCGTCGCCGGGCGCTTCGCACTGCGGCCACGTTCATCTGTGTGCAGAACACACGCCTCGAGCAATTCGTGCCCGGCACCACGCGCCATTGCTCGAAGTGCCCGCAGTCACCGAAACGTTCAGTGACCGCGGGCACTCGCACAGCGCAGCGGTAGATACGCAACCGTTACTGCATCGTCGGCATGCGCGAAGCGTCGAGGATGTGCGTCTCACGATTTTTCGTGAGTGTTGGTCCATGCTCGCATGTCAGCGTCCGAACCGGAGCGATCAGCAGCCGCGCGCCGCCGCCGAAGCCAAAACCACCCTCTTCGTCAGCCGCGACCGTATACGCTCAGGGAGAGTGACAAGGCAGAATCACACGAGCTTCGAGATGCGAACCTTGGCAATGCTGCCTCACTCGCAGGAGGGCGAAAGAAGCCATCATTCGGAGCAGCGGTCGGACGATGCGTCACTGCAAGCCACGAGCAGACGCTAGAGCCCGAGCCGAACCAGCATCGAGGACACACGCGCCTTCGTCGTTGCATCACGAAACGGAAACGCCCGGAGAAAGTCGGATGCCTGCAGATGGCTCGCCTTCGAGCGCACCGACGCCGCCCACACTCGCGCCTGGACGTCATCGCCATTGAGGCCGCAGGCCGCTGCCGCGATCATCTCGATGAGCGGATGCGCGCCGGGCGACCTCGCCGCCCGCTGCGCCCATTCCGTCGCCAGCGCCATATCATTACGCGCCAACTGCGACAGAGCCCGTACTCCCAGCATCCCGTAGACCAACGGGTCGAGCGGACTCAGCCCGAGTGCCGCATCGATGTTGCGGTCGCTGGACTCCGTGCTCCCAAGCAGCGCCTCGGCCCATCCGGTGGAGTATCGCGCCTGCGCATAGTTGGGGTTGAGCGTGTTGGCGCGCTCAAGCCATGGCAGGCTGCCTTCCAGATCATCACGCAGCCAGTGTGCCCTGCCCATCGTGAAGTGTCCGAACGGGTCCAGGGGGTCCCGGTTCAGGCATTCGTTCGCATATCGCTCGGCAAG
>JANOCB010000008.1:0-25008 GCA_031411975.1 Gemmatimonadaceae bacterium | reverse complement strand
GCCGGACAACAATCAGTCGTGGCAGCTGTTCAACGGGGCTTTCACGAGCTTCGCGTTCGACCGCGCCTACTCGCTGGCACCGTGAAGCATCCGTGATTTCCGCACCCGGCCAGTGACGATGACGTTGCTGGCCGCCGGCGGAAGCACGCCAAAGCGACAGTCTCTGCAGAGTCCGCCTGTGGCAGTGGCGGAACACCTGCATCAGCGTCACTCTCAGCAATCCGCACATCCCGCTCGCCGCCGGGAAACCGGAATGCCTCGCACTTCCACCAAGAGCCAGTCACCAAGAGCCAGCTCGATACCGAGCACGGTCACGGGAATTCCGCAACGCCGATACGCGTTGCCTCCGCTCGCGTGCTTCCACGGGACTCGCGCGAAGGAGGACCACGACCTATGTTCGCTGCACCTTGGTGTGGTCCTGTCCTGGCGTTGACCGGAGATCTCCTTCATGCACGTCACGCCTCAGCTTCGCGCTGCCATGCGCAACCTGCTTGACGACGCCGGAAACATCGTGGGCCTCGTGTTGCGATTCGACAACGATGACGCGTCCATCCGAACTTTCTGGTCTGAAAGTTACATGGAAACTCCCGGGCTTGATCCCGCCAGCCTGAGGCGGCTCGCCGTCGAGCGGATCGACATCAAGCCGCGGAGCGTGCAACTGGTATCCGAGTCGCTGGTCAACAACACCCATCACATCAACGCCCGCATCGTGCAAGCTCGCTCCCCGAGCAGCGCGCCTGCGGTCATGGGTGGGCACGCGGAAGAGATCATGATCCGCAGCTGGCCGCTCGCCGAGAAGGAATACGGCAGGACGCCGAAGACGGTCGATATCGTATTGACACACAGTCCATGCCTGGACCAGTCGGGAGCTTTCAGGATGAATGGTTCAGAATGGCCGCTCGGGTGCGGTCCGAAACTGTATCGGCTCGCGACCGATCGGGCCTATGTCGCCCAGTGGCGCATCGCGTACTTCAAGTACTACGGCAATTCCGAGGAAATTGCCCGACAGGCCATCGCGAAGCTCGAAAAGCATCCGAGAATTTCCACGTACTTCTTCCACACTGTTCCCTGATTCCGCGCGCGGTGACGGCAGCCGCTGCGAGACGTTGCGACGACCAACGCCACGATGTCGTTCGATCCCGGGCGCCCTATCTCCGGTGCCGCAACGTGTCTCGTCCGAAGAGCATCATGGCGCATCAGCCTCCGAGCCAAGTCGTCGCCCTGCTGCCACTCCCGTCAGCGTACCGCTCACCGGCATGACGTCGACCTGCCGCCGGTTCATGGCGATGGTCATGGCGATCGTCCTCGTCGGCGCGCCGTCGCTGCACGCACAACCCCGAGCGCTGGACTGGACCGCCTTCACCGTCGACGCCCGACTCGACAGCACCGGGCGTCTCTTCGTCCGCGAGCGTCAAACCATCCTGTTCAACGGCGACTGGAACGGCGGAGAACGACGCTTCGACCTGCGATCGGGGCAGCGTTTCAATTTCCGCAGGCTGCTACGCGTGGACAGCCTGAGCGGCGCAGAAATCGAATTGCGCGAAGGCTCGCTCGACGATGTCGATGGGTATGCGATGACCGACCGGCAGACGCTCCGCTGGCGCAGCCGACGGCCCGAGGATCCCGTCTTCCTCAACACCACGATCACCTACGTGCTCGAGTACGAGTACGCGGACATCCTCGTCGCCGAAGGCACGACGTACCGACTGGATCATGAGTTCGGCTTTCGGGACCGAACGGGTACCATCGCAAACTTTGCGCTCACGTTGGCGGTCGATCCGGCGTGGCGTTCGCCCGCGGCATTCACCGGCAGCTTCCGTGAACCGCTCATGCAGCCGGGCATCGGCTTCGTCGTGAACATTCCGCTGGTCTGGAGCGCGGCAGGCCTGCCCTCGGCGGTGCGCCGCAGCCCTCCCCTGCCCCTCCGACTCGGCATCGCCGCCACCGTGCTGATCGTCATCGTCGGCATGACCGTCAGGTTCCTGCGCGTCGAAAGCGCCGTCGGACGCTTCGATCCGCTGCCCCCGCGTGACACCATCGATCGCGCGTGGCTCGAGCGGCATGTGCTGTCGCTCCGCCCCGAACTGGTGGGCTACGCATGGGATGAACAGGTCGGACCTGCCGAAGTGGCGGCAACGCTCGCACGCCTCGTGCACGAGAAGTCGCTCGCCAGCCGAGTGAAGACGACCGGCCCACGGTGGCTGCGGATGCATGTGTTGCATCTGGAACTGCTCGTTCCCCGTTCGCAGCTGCAGGGCTACGAACGGGCATTGGTGGACGGGTTTTTCGCGTCGCACACGACGACCACCAGCACCACCGACATCCGGGCGCGCTACAAGCAGACGGGATTCGATCCGTCACGCCTGATTCGCGCGCCGCTCACGGAACTGTTCACGCGCACGACCGGCATCGCAGAGCCACCCCCCAGGGTGCGGCGGTGGCCTCTCACACTCGCACTGACCGGTGCAGCGATTGCCGTGCTCGGTGTCGTCTTCTTCAGGCTCGAAAGTGATGGTGCGCCGACCCTCGCGGCGGCTGGCGTCGTGGGCCTCCCGCTCTTCCTGTTCGCGCGCATGCAGGCTGCGTTCTGGCAGCGCAGGGTGGTCGCGCCGGGCGCACATCTGCTGCGCGTCTTCCTTCCGATGGTCCTGCTCACCGCCGCCTTCTGCGGGGTGCTCGTGACAGGCTACGACATGCTCGAGTGGCTCGCGTTGGCAGGGTTTGCGTTGCTGCTGCTGGCGGCGTGGCGCTCCGTGCTCAATGGTGCGCATGCCACATCGACAAGGGCTCATCTGACCTTTCGCAAACAACTGGCGGCAGCGCGCAAGTACTGTCGCGATGAACTGCGAAAGCCGGCACCGGCGCTCGATGATTCGTGGACTCCGTACCTGCTGGCGTTCGGCCTCGGTCGCCACGTGGACAAGTGGTTTCGCGCATTCGGTGGCTTATCGACGGCGGGCACGGCAGATCGTGGTCTGCGAACCAGCCGCTCGACGTCATCCGGCACATCGGGCGAATCGAGCGGCGGCACTTTCTCCGGCTTCGGTGGCGGCGGCGGTTTCAGTGGCGCGGGATCGACGGTGGCCTTCAGCGCGGCCGTCGGCGCGATCGCGTCGGGCGTGTCAGCGCCCAGCAGCAGCTCCAGCGGCGGTGGACGCAGCAGCAGCGGTGGCAGTTCGGGTGGCGGTGGCGGAGGTGGCTGGTGACGCCGCCACTCTCGCGACGCGCCATGCTGCAACGGTCTGCAGGATCCATCCTGCCACTGCTCGCCGCCACGCCGACGCCACTGGCTCCACCGCGCCGAGTGCCGCCGCGCGGCCGTGACTGCGTGATCGAAGCGTCGTGGGCACTGGTGATGCGTGCCGACACACCGACGCTGGTCGAGAATGTCTCGGTGCGTGTGCGCGGCAACGACATCGTCGAGGTGGTCGAGGGCCGGATTCGTGGCAACATCGCCCGCGTCGATGCGACCGGTCAGCTGTTGTTGCCGGGCTTCATCTCCGGACACACGCACGCGGCGTCCGGCACGCCGACGCGTGGCATCATCGAAGGAGGCCGGTCGTATCAGCGCCCGCTGGAACTGCTGGAGGCGATGTCGGACGAGGATCTCGATGCCATCACCGCCTACAACGTGGCGGAGCTGCTGCGTTCGGGATGCACCACGCATCTCGAGATGAGTCTCAGCCTGCGGCAGGCCCGGAGCTACGTGCGTGTCGCGCGCGCGTGGCACGTGCGTGGGTTTCCGGGTGGCATGGTCCCCGGCACCGCGCGCCTCTTTCCGATCTGGCGTCGCTCGGCGGATCAGGTGCTCTTCGCCAGCGTGCCCGACACGCTGGCGGAGATCGAGGCGAACCTGCTCTTCGCGCGCAGCATTCGCGGCGCGGAAGACGGGCTGATTCAGCCCATGATGACGCCGCACGCGACCGACACACATACCCCCGAGACGCTCCGGGCCGTGGTCGCAGCGGCGCGCGAACTCGGTACAGGCATCCATACGCATCTCGCACAGGGCGCCGGCGAAGCGCGCACCACGCAGCGCCTCTGGCAGCAGTCACCCGCGGCGTTCATGGAGGCGCACGGGGCGTTCGACGGACCGTTCTTCGGCGCACACATGACCGGCGCCACAGCCGATGACTGGGCCATCATGACGAAGCATGGCGCCGTCTATTCACACTGTCCCTCGGGTGGCGGCGCCGGTGCGTCGAGTGGATCGCAGCCGTACCCCGAAGCGCTCACGCAAGGCGTGCGGACGAACATCGGCATCGACACCCACTCCAACGACTACGTCGAGAACCTCAAGCTGGCAGTGATCTGCGGTCGGGCACGCGCGCGAGTGCTCAATGGCGCGACCGGCTCCAGTCTGCGGCTTCCGACCATTCGCGACGCGGTGGATGGTGCGACGATCGTGGCCGCCGACGGGCTCCGCCGATCGGATCTCGGTCGGATTGCCGTCGGGGCGAAGGCGGATCTCTGCAGCATCGATGTGTCAGGGATGCTGACGGGGGCCGGGGTCGCGGGTCCCGAGCCACTGTACAACCTGCTGTATGCGAACGGCACTGCGGTGCGGCATGTGCTGACGCAGGGCTACTTCCAGGTGTTTGACGGGCGACTGGTAGTCGACGACGAGGTGCGCCTGAGTCAGCGTGGTGCCAGGGCCGTGCAGGCGCTCTGGGCCCAGCTGCGCGCGGAGCGCTGGTTCACGTAGGCGGGCTCTCCGTTTCCCGTCGGGGGGAAACCTGTGTGCGGTATCGCGCCACCTTTGCCAGAATGAAGTCGGCTTACTTGGTCTCCATCTTCTGCTGACCGTCCTGCCACGACCAGATTCTCTTGGTACCCGGCACCTTGGGGCGGGATTCGTTCTTGTCGTTCAGCGTCAGCACGCGGCCCGTGCCTTCCTCGAATTTCACCGTGGTGGTTCGGGCGGAGACGGTCGTCCGCACGGCGTTCGGCGTACCTCCGAGATACTTATGGAACGCGGCACCGAACGAATTGGTGTCGGCGGCTTCGCTGCTGCCCCCTCCGTGACACATCACGAGACTGATGCGGGTGACTCGCTTCAGACCAGCCGTCTTCAGGAAGTGTGCGAGCGCCCATGGTGTCAGCCGGATCATCGCCGCCGCTCCGGTGACGGCTCCGGGCTTCGAGATGGTCTTGCTCTTCGTACCGCCGTGACCAATGACGATGATGCGAGTGGCATGGTCGGCCGCATTGATGCGCGCGATGGCAGTCCTGATCTTCTCGGTTGGAATGACGTTGGCGGGAACATCGTTGAATTCGAAGTCGATCGTCCCGCGCGACACACGGCTCGATTCGATGATTTCGCTGCCGCTGGCCGAGAGCGTTTCCGTTTCGTCGTACACCTCATGCCGCTTCATCCACTGCTCGACGAGGAACCGGTCGGTGCCGTAGGCCGGTGCCGATGCGTTCTTGCACACGTCAACGGCCAGCGCGAGTTGCGTCTTGTATTTTCCACCCATCAGCAATCTCCGTGAGTCGGGGGTGAGCCCAGCCGACGAACCATGGAAAGAGTAGCGGACGTAAAGGTCACGCGCGACGACTCGCGTCTCGCCCAGGTGCCCGGACTGACCGATCACGTGGGCGCCCCCTCTCCGGACCCAGCTGCGTTCAGTTCACGAAGGGTGCCGCGAACTGAGCGCAGCTGAGCTCGCGCACACAGCCCGCCATCCGGCACGCAGCGCCCGCGCCGTCACCGGGGCTCACCTTGCCCCTGCCGCTCTGGTACTATCCCCAGTGCCATGTCCGGACGAAAGCCGACCCGAGTTGCGCGGCATTCCCTCAGCCGGGAAATCACGCGGGAGCTGCGCAGCTGCACGCGCGATCTGATCGAGTCGCGTGACAGCTGCGTCCGCGTGATCACGGAGGCCGATCTGCACGCGCTCCGGCTGGCGGCCCGACATCTGGGCGCCGTGCTCGACGTATGCGACGAAATCGCTCCCGACGACCCCATGCTGGCGCAGGCTCGCGCCGAGCTGCGGGAGATGCTCGACCTGACCGGACCGCTGCGCGACGTGCAGTTGCGCAGCCTCGCCATCGAACGCGCGGTCGATGATGCCGTCCTGCGCGCGGCACTGCTGCGCACCTGTGACCGTGAGCAGGTCCGCAAGCAGAAGTCGGCGGCACTGCGGCTCGCCCGGCTCGATCTCGCAAGTGTGCTGCAGTTGGCGGACATGGCATGGGATGACACGGCGCCGGATGTGGCGCGTGGTGCACTCCGTCGCGCCATCCGCAATCGCCGGCGAAAACTGCGCCGGCGGATCGGCACCGTCAGCCCGGATGATGCCGACAGTCTGCACAAGGTGCGCGTCGCCCTCAAGCGCTACGGCTACCTGCTCCGCGCCTTCGCGCCCTACGCGGGACGATCGATTCGTGCCCGCTCAAAACCAGTCGAACGACTGCAGCGTCGACTGGGGAGTTGGCACGATGCGCGCGTCATGGATGACTGGCTGAACGATCAATCGAGGAAGAAAGCCCATGTCGCGCTGGCGCGGCGCGCTGCACCAGGTTCGGGAGCAGTTCGCATGGTGTGATGAGGAACAGGTCCTGCTGGTCGCTCGTCTGCACCGGGGTTCCTGGTAGCGCGCTGCGGGCTCGAGCGCGAACGTCCACGTGGTGCGGATGTGTCCGCCCATGCGATCGGTCTCCGCCCCAAGCAGCAGGCGTCGCTATGCGGCGCGCACCTCGGTCAGGGAAAGCAGGTTGCCATCTGGATCCTTGAACCACGCAATGCGGGCGCCGCCCGGGGCATCCCAGATGTCGTCGACATCCTGCTGCAGGAAGGGATACCGCTCGAAGACGATACCGCGCGCGCGGAGGGACGCGACCATGCCGGCCGCGTCAGCAACCTGCCAGCCCAGCGTGGTGAACGGCTGGGGGTGCAGTTCGCGAACTTTCTGGACACGCAGCGGCGTGCCGCACAGGTCGAAGACGAGCGAAAAGTCGTCCTCCACCTGCAGTGGGAGGCCGAGCGTCTCGGCGTAGAATGTTCGGGCACGATCTGGCGTCGCAGTGGCAATGAACACGACGGGTGCGCTGGCGTGAAGCATGGTGTGTCCTCTCGAGTCGCGGGATGATCAGCCTGGCGTCAGGCAGCAGCAGCGGCGCGGCGCGCCGTCCAATCCGTGCGGTTGTCAGGCGTGATGTCGATCACCGTGCACGCATTCGGTTGTTCTTTGCGTTGTGCTCGAGCTCACAAAGCCCGAGCGCCTCCATGAGCGGAGGTACGTAGACGCCAAAACGGCCCCGCAGGCCTTTCTTGAGACCGTACCAGCCACCGACCGGGTTCGTGGCAGCGCGACCCCAGCCCTCCACCGTTCCTTCTTTCGCTGGCTTCTGCTCATCGGCGCCACCAAGGTCCACCCAATCGCCTGCCTTCTTGAGCATGGCGTGCAAGTCGTCAATGCAACGGGCGTCGTAGTGCAGCACCGTATTGCCCACCGTGCAGACGAGGATCGTCTTTCCATCCTTCTCGTCGGTGTGCATGGTGTACTCGGACGTGCCCGGCGGCGTCTTCAGTCGCCATGGATCGTCTTTGGAGCGACTGGGCAGGGTAGCCATCGCATTCCTCTCTGGTGTTCGTCGGTGATTGATGACCCATTGAACGGTGTGACGCATGACGTATCGGCGTTCAGTTGCCGGGCGACCGCCGGCGCCGGTCTACTGCAACGCTGAGTGAGGCTGCTCGTAGTGTGCGTGGGATATCAAGCCTTCCTACATCGGCGAGGTCCGGCACCGCGAGGCAAGAAGTCCGGTGGCCGCGCTGAGATCGAGGTCGGCCACGAGCAAGCCCTCCTGCCCGTACGGCTGAAAGCACTGCAACGTACCGTCCGGTCGTGCGACGGCCGACGTTGTCCCTGAGCCTTCGCTCGCGCAGTTCACCGACGCGATGTAGCAGGTGTTCTCGGCCGCGCGACACAAGATGGCTTTCTCGTGGAACGTGTTGGCGGGATCCGCAAATGTCACGGGACGATAGCTCCCGGGCTCGGCGATGTGCGCGTGCGGGTGAAACACGACCTGTGCGCCGCGACGCGCCGCCCATCGCACCGTTTCCGGATACCTCCAGCCTTCGTGACAAATCACGATGCCGAACGTCAGCGGGCCGGCCGTGAAGACTCGACGCTCGGTGGCGAGTGCCGGATAGATGGACTCTTCCGACGGGTCGATCTGCCCCTTGTCCTGCCACCCCGCGACGGTGCCGTCGGGACTGATGACACACGCCGTGATCTGCAGTCCACGGTCCGTCACACGTTCCGTCCCAAGGATCACGGTGATGCCGGCAGCCCTGGCGGCCCCCGCCACCTCCGCCCGCGCCCGTTCGAGGAAGGCGGGATCTGGCGGCGGGGCGCTCGTACCGGGCCACCGATAGCCGGGCACGAAACACTCCGGGAAGCAGACGACGAGTGCGCCCTGTCGGCCGGCCTCAGCGACCGCCGATGTCGCCAGGAGCACGGACTCCTCCGGTGTCGCCGGGACGCGGACGTTGGCGAGTGCAATGCGGATCGTACTCATGCCGGTGCGCCGCTGGGGTGTGGCGACCTGACGGTGCAGATGACTTCCATCGGTGCGTTCATGGGGTCACAGTCCTTGAAAACCGTTCATCGTTCATGGGGTCAGAGTCCTTGAAAACCGTTCATGGGGTCAGAGTCCTTGAAAACGACGTTGCCGTGACGACGCGATCGTTCATGGGGTCGATCGTTCATGGGGTCAGAGTCCGAACGTGGTGCGCGGCGTGATGCGACGGCCCTCTTCTGCGTTCGCCAGTCCATAGCCCCGCGTCAGTACCACACCGTTCCGGTACACGCCCACGGCACAGCCAGGACCGGTCGCGCTGATCTGCCGCGCGAAGAGCGAGTCGACCTTGCGTTCGAGCGAGGCCGCGGCCGCAGGCGGCAGAGATGCCAACCGCTGCGCGGCCGCCGGGGCCGAGGCGCCGAGCATCGCGAGTGCGGCGTACAGGTGGCGACGACGATGCATGGCGCGCCGTTGGGTCACGAGGGGAGAGCCGCCCGGTTCACGTCCCCAGTATGGGACTCGTGCGCAACACAACACAATCGGCGAACCCGGGCTCAGAACGGTCGGTGATCGTGAGCGTGGCCCACCGATCGCGTTCTGCTCCATGGCCCCGTGGCACTGATTCCACGAGTGGAATTCCTATCCGGGCTGCCGCTCCAGTGCAGCCACCGTGATGCCCATGCTCAGCAGGCGTGCGGTGCAGCGATGGGCGAGCGCCGACTGGTGCAGTCCATCAGCGGTGATGAGGTCGCCGTAGCCGTAACGCTGTGTCTCGAGCGCGGCCGTCATCCACTCGTACCGACGCGCCGTGCTCACGCCCATCGATTCGGCAAGGACAGACACCAGCGATCCATACTGCTGGTACAGTTCGGATTCGCCGAAGCCCGGAAAGCGCTGCGAGTCGAGCACCACGACGTCGATCCCCAGCGCCTGCAGTCGCGCGATCGTGTTGCGCGTGCTGGCACGCACGGCGTCGAATGGCAGCCGCTTCAGCGCGTCATTGGTGCCGGTCTGCAGCACCACGAGATCCGGGGCATGCACCAGCACGTCGCTCTCGAGCCGTGCATCGAGCTGGTCGGACGAGTGGCCCGGCACACCGGCATTCAGGACAGTGATCTCGCTGCCCGGAAAGGTGCGGCGCAGCTGTGCCTGCATCTGTGCCGGATAGGCGAGGTCGATCGACGTGAGCCCGGTGCCGAACGTGGAGCTCGAACCGAAGGCGACGATCGTGAGTGCGGCACCCGAGCGAAGGCGCGCTGCGGTGCGCGTCAGGCGCTGGAAGTGCGGCAGGCGTCGGCCGAGGAGCGGGCAGGCGACGGGATCCTCGCCCTCACGAATGCCGCTGGGAAGGGTGACGACACGGAACGAGACCGAGGCGCCGCTGCCGGCGCGCACCGTCACGTCATGCGTCCCGGAGCCCCGCGCAATCCACCGCGGAAGACGGACGCGACCCGCACTGTCGGTCCGCAGGGTTCCGGTGGTGACCTCGAGTGCGCCATCGGAGCTCGTGAAGGTCACCCGGGAACGAGCGAGAGGGCTTCCGGCCGAATCGCGCAGTCGGACGGTCGCCGGTTGCGGGGCATCGGCACTCGAGGCGACGTACTGCAGCGTCGGCGTTTCAGCGTCGACGGAGGCACCGCTGAGCGATACATCGGGGGCGGCCACGCCATCGGTGCACGCCGCGAGGAGCAGCGCGCTCGCACCCGGCAGCAGGAGGCGTGCGGTCGCCCCGGCACGGTGCAGCAGCAAGCGCGCGCAGACGTGCCCGACTCGGACGACCACTGGCCTTGCTCCGGAAACGTGACCCATTCTGCGCGTTCGATCATGTTACATGCGCAGTCGAGGGCTACGTCGCCGCCGAGCTCATCAGTAGTATTGCCCGGTGGTACTCCGGAAACAAGGTGTCAGGCTACCTGGCGTTCCCGGCTGCGCACGCCGACGTCGCCGCCGGTGCTGGTCAGGTCTTCGCTGCGGACCAGGCGAGGCGGCCCGGGCGCCCAGAACCGGAAGCGGGCGTCGATCCGGCGGGTCATCGGAACCACCACCCGCTCGTGGATCGCCGTCGCGGCAGATGCCACCAGCGCCACATACAGCAGCGCGAGGGCGAGTTCCCATGCACTGACGTTCCCCAGACTCCCGTGCGACAGCAGCCCCCGCCCCGCCACGGCATTGCGGCCCATGATGAGCAACGCGAGTGGCACCGCGTGCACGAGATAGAGCGAAAAACTCGCCGACCCATGCCGCTGGAGCGCCGGCCGGCTGTGGAAGCGCGTCAGCGCGGCGCCGAGGCGTTCGACCGGAGTGCCGACGCGGAGTGTGCCGGCGCGTGCCGCGCCGCCAAGCTCGGCGAAGCCCACGAACAGCAAGCCGGCGATGGGAATCAGCAGACCGTTGTGCATGATCTCGTACGGCACGACGACCCGGTTGAGCGCACACGCCGCGAGCAGCGCGAGCACTCCGGCAGCGAGAATGGCGGGCGCACGCGACGCAATCCAGCCAGCGTAGCCGCGGTGCACGCGCGCCACGAGCACACCGGCGTAGAACTCCGGAATACGCACCAATGGACTGGTGTGCAGCCACGCCGACCAGAAGTCCATCGCGGTGCCGTTCGCGCTCGTCTCACCGTGCACGACGAGGAACGTCGTCGCCGTCAAAATGCACGCTGCCGTCACGACGGCAAAGGCGATCAGTGCCGTCCGCGGCTGCAACCGCGCGAGACGCGGGCCAAGCCAGGGAAACAGGGCCCAACTGCTCAGCAGCACGGTCATCGTCCACGAGGGATCGTTCAGGTCCCACACGTACGACGGGAACCACGCCTGCTGTCCCACGAGATTCACCGCGATCGAGCCAAGCACATCGTGCCACGGGCGTTCACCATGGGAGAGCAGAAACTGCGGGATCCTCAGAGCCTGCGTCAGCACCAGGAGCGGAACGAAGCGGAGCAGCCGACTGCGCCACAAACTCGGGGCACTTCGAGTCATACCGCCGTCTTCGGGTGAAAGCGTGCCAGACGCGAGCGCGTAGCCGCCCAGCACCAGAAAGATGCTGGTCCCGGCGAAGGCGAACGCACAAATCCGGGCGATGACCGCCAACCCGTAGCCCACGAGCGACAGGGCGCCGCCCGCATCGATGTAAGTCGTTGCGAGCGTCTCGGCCACCGCACCGAAGCGCGTGTGCAGGAGCACGATCCACAGGCTCACGACACAACGCAGCCCCGTGATCGGCACCATCGCACCGGGGCGGTCAGGACCGACGGCCGCTCGCGACATCGGGCGAACCACCGCCTCGGGCACAGTCGGCGCGCCGAGCATGACCGGTGTCGGCTTCGCAGCCCGGCGTACCGCGGGTTGCGCGCCCGTGAGGCGGCGAGCGACCAGGGTGTCGGGGGCCACCGTGGTGATGGACGAAGCGCCTGTTGCTGCGTCATCGCTCGTGGCGGGGGGCTGCAGCATCGTTGCCGGGCTCATGCCGGAGCCAGCTCGCCAAGCATCGCGGCGACGATGCCGGTGCTCAACACCGTGGCCGTGCACCCATGCCCCAGGTCCGTCGGATGCAGGTTGTCCCACGACAGCAGCTGGTCGAATGTGTACCGCTGCTGGTCGATCATCTCGTCATACCACAGGAATCGGCGCGCGGTGGAGATACCGAACGTCGCACCGACGCTGCGCAGAACCGATTGAAACTCGCGATACACCGGGCCGCCGCCGATGCCGCGATACCGTTGACTGTCGAGGAGGATCACCTCGACGCCGCGGCTCTGCAGTCGTTCGAGCATGCGGGTCAGGGGCAGTCGCAGTGAATCGATCGGCATGAGTCGAATCGCTTCGATCGTCGCCGACTGCAGGATCACGAGCTGCGGATCCTGGGCGAGCACCGCCGCGTCCAGTCGCCTCTCCATGTCGGGCGCACCGGCACCGGTGAGACCGGCGTTGACCATCGTGATCGATGACGCGGGGAACGCACGCCGCAGCTGCACCGCCGTCTGCTCGACGTATCCCAGGCTCACCTGCGAAGCACCTTCGCCGGCCGTGGAACTCGACCCGTAGGCGACGATTCGCAGTGGGCGTCCGCTGCGCAGGCGTGCCAGCGTGGTGTCGAGGCGCGTGAACGGCACCCGCAGTGAGTCGCTGAGCGGACACCGCGCGCGCATCGACGAGTCACGCAGCACCTGCGGCATCGCGACGACGCTGAAGGTCACGCCCGGCAGGCTGCCGGCTCGCACCTGCGTGAGATACCGTGCGGGCACACCGAGGCGCCACGCCGGCATCGCGGCGCGTCCCTCGTCGTCGGACAGGCGCTGCTGCGTGACGGTGTCGCCCTGTGGTCCGATGGCATCGAAGTGCACACGAACGTTCGGCAGCGGTGCACCCTGCGCATCGCGCACGATGACGGCTGGCAGCAGGGCCGGTGTGCCGTTCGCATCTGACACCTGCTGTGCGGGCGTCGTCGCCTCGAGTCGCGCCACACGCGCGTCTGCGACATCAGCGCTCGCGACCGGGAGATCACTGCATCCCGTCACCGCGCACCAGACGAACAGGAAGCACGCCTCGGCGACGAACCTGCGAGAGATCAGCATGGGGTGGCCTGCGATACGTTCAACGGATTGACGGAGATGGCGGATGGGGTGACATCCGCCTTCGAGGCAGCCTGCGCGAGCAGGTCGCTGCCAGAGAGACGCACAGTGCGCGGATTCGGCACATCGCGGCCTGCGTGCACGAATGCTCGCAAACATTCGGTTGCTCGCATCGGCCGACCGGGGCTGGCATGGAGTTCCGGTACCGGCCGCCGATTCGTGCTCTCTGCGCAGACTCGTGCTGAGCGCGGGTGTTAAGGCGTCCCCCGTGGCGCAGCCGTCGTGATTACGGTGTGCGCCTGGGTTTCAACGTCGCTTCAGCTGTATGACACTGCGACCGTCGGGGTCAGCCCAGTACATCACGGAGTCTCCGTCGATCGCCAGTGCATGCGGTGCGATGCGGCGACCCGCGACGGGTATCGATGCGATGGGCAACAAGGCCGGCGTCAGTACTGCCACCTCGTCACGGCCATCCCACAACGACACGTAGATCAGCCCCGCTGCACTGACCGCGACGTCTCCGACCCGGACCGTCGTTCCGTCGGGCCGCCACTGCGTCGGGTACTGCCCGCGGGATGAAAACTTCTGTACGCGACCGTTCTCCCGATCCGCCACGTAGATCCGGCCTTGGGCATCCCGCGCGATGCCGTGCGGAAGTCGGAATTGCCCCGGACCGACGCCGTGAACTCCCCATGCAGCCTCGAATGTCCCATCGACTCCAAAGGCGACGATGCGTGAATTGCGATAACCATCAGCCACGACGAACGATCCGTCGGAATTGACCGCGACGTCGGTGGGCAGGTCGAAGTGTGCGGAGTCAGCACCGCCGACACCCCGGGTCCCGATGGTGCGGAGCAACTGACCGCTCGGGGAGAATTGCAACACCTGCTGCCGTCCGACGTCGGTAATCCAGACATTGTCGTTGGCGTCGAGCGTCATGCTGTGTGGGAGTCGGAAGACCCCTGAGCCCCACGCACGGAGGAGGGCCCCGGTTTCCTGGTCGAGGACGAGCACGAGGGGTTCGCCGATGGTTGTGGTGTCCGCCAGGCCCTCCTCGCCCAACTCCCGGTTCGCCCGGTGCAGGACGAGGACGTGTCCTTCGGAATTCACGGCGACATCCGTGACGAGACCAAGCCCCAGGCGGCTGGGGAATTGCGGCCATGCCTCGACACGTCGCCACGCCGCGGTGACAGACTGCTGCGAGACGACGGCGCGCGTGCCACAGCCCAGAAGTGCGCACCCCGCGAACGACACGATGCGTGCCAGAAGCCTGGCGTTGCGACGCATCCGCGGCCGATCGTCTGCAGTGTGCATGGCCGTCCACCGTCCGTTGTCAGTGCCGGTACCGCATGGCGCGCGCTGCTGCTGCCAGTGACGTGCGTGATGCCGAGCGCCACGCAGATCGTGGAGTCGCTCGTCTGCCGCACAGTGGGTCAGGCCGAGCCGCGAATCGGTTTCGGCTTGTGAGAATTGCTGGACCCCGCGCGCCATTGCAACGCGACTTCACAGAGGATGAGAGGCCCGACCCACGAAAGCCAGATGAATGCATCGCCCCCACCCATGTCCTCTACACCCGGGACTCTGCTGGCCAGCCGGCAGAACACGAACGACCAGACGAGCACGTAGCTGCGGATCATCCATTCGCGGTGCGTGTCGTAGCGCCGATTTCGCACGGCTCGAACCGCCATGCCGGCAGCCAGTAGCCAGGCGACGGCGAGTGCCGTCAGGGAAATGCTCGTATTCGTGAGCGTACTGGTTCCCGCCGCCTTGTGGGCAGTGCTGCTGGTGATGACGATGGCTGACATGGCACCCAACCCACCGCCGAAAACATACAGACGGCCCACGAGCCTGTGGTGCTGGAAGAATCTGCGTGTGGTGCCAATGTGCAGATTGGCCAGGCCGAGGAACAACATGATCGTGCCGCCCACGGCATGGACGTACACCAGGCCGAAGTGACCTGCGTGCTTCTTCAGGCCCGCACTGGAGAATGTCATCACATCCGGCGCGATGACCCACCATGCCCACAGGCTGGTAATCGATCCGAGTGCCAGGAGCGTGCCTGCCAACGTCCACCTGGATGCCTTCAGAGACGTCGACAACATCGATACCTCGGCAGGGTCTGACGAAACTGGGTTGTGCTGCACGGCGACCGCAGCAACGGCGCGCTGATCACAATACGTCGGCCGCCGAGGCGGTAGCAACCCAGTCTATGCCGAACACGCATCGCACGCCGGTTTCTGCTGCGATCAACGAAGCCGAAGGCTGGATGCCCGCGATGCAGTCCGTCCGCACGGCTGCGGGATTGGCCGTGGCCAGAAACTGCGCGAAGAGGGAATCGAGACAGGCAGTCCCGCGCAGGCCGTTTGTTTCATGCGACAGATGGGGGAGTACGAGATGCCGGCTGTTGCCGAGCGTCGCCGCCACCTGCTGCCCCCAGCGGGGCGAGGTGATCGGATCCCTTCCGCCGGAAATGATGAGCGTCGGCACGCGCGACACCACGGCGGCCGTTCGGCGACGTCGAGCGCGCGCAGCGGCGCATAGTTGCCACGCACGGCGGCGTGAATGACCCACGGGAGCTGCCTGGCACGGTCGGGTTCCGTCAGGGCACTCCAGATCGCCTGCGCGACGCCGGCGGACGTGACGGAGGTCGCCACCTCGCGTTTCGTGCCGGGATCCATCAGCGAGATCGGGACGTGCTGCGTGTCCAGGCTGGCGAGCAAGCGGCGGAGATCGTCGACGATGGTGGGGAACGCGCGCCGACATGTTGCCTCGCGTGCGCAATCCGCGACCACACTGTCGAACGCCGCCTGACCATCGCGCGGATACCCGAGGGGCCGCTGAAAGTCCGGCGGGACGACGCCCCACAGCATCGCACTACGGGCGTGCGCTGAGTGACGCCGGAGGTACTCCAAGGCCACGCGTGTCCCGTACGAGGAGCCGAACAGGTTCAGGGTTTCGTACCCCAAGGCCTGTCGCACCGCCTCCAGGTCCTCGGCTGCATCGGCGGTGGTGTAGTGATCGAGCGTTGCGTGCGCGGCCAGCCGTGCGCGACAGACGTCGACGGCCGACGGTGGAAACCGGGGTGGCAGCGACGACACCTGATGCAACGCCAACTCTGCGCAATACAGTGGGTTGGAGCCGCCCGTTCCGCGCTGATCGACCAGCAGTACATCGTGGGTCTCACGGATGTATGTCAGCTCCTCGACGAACTGCCGTGCAAAATCGGTGGCGGCGCTGCCTGGACCGCCAACGAGTTCCACCCACGGGGCGTTCGCGGGCGACGGGTGCAACGCAGGCACGACCACGACGCGCAACCGGAGCACGCGCGTCGCCCCACCGCCACGCACTTCGGGCACCGGCACCTCGGTGCAACGCAGTGGCTCCGCGATCCCGGGCAGCTGACAGGCTCGCAGCGCGACGCGAGCCACTGGCGCACCAGCGCATCCAGCGATGCGTCGAGAGCCGACCGGCCCTTTGCCAGTGCTCGGCCCACACGACGGTACTCGCTGAGGAAGCTGGCGCTGCGCACGAAAGCACCGGACACGCACGCCGTCCGGATCTGTGCGGGCACTCCGCCGATGAGTTGGCCGGACACCAGCACGATGGTGCCCACCACCACTTTCATTTGTCGCGCCGGACCTTCGTCACGGCTTTCGCCACATCGCGCCGTATCAGGCCGGCCTTCCTGGCGCCCTTCCAGGCGGCGCGCCGCACGGTTCTCGAGGACAGGGTCGTGGTGGCAGCGTCGGCCATACGGCTCCGGAGGTTGGTCTTGCCCGGCCCCCGGCGCCTGAACTGATGCTTGCGATACGACTTTCTGAAAAGGCGGTCACAACCTGACCGTGGCTCTCGTGCGCGTCATTTCTTGTCGTACACATCCACGCGCTTCACGTCGCGCGTAAACATCTCAGGTACGAACCAGTAACTGTTCCCGAACGGTCTCTGTCTCGGCCACAACTCATCGAGCGAATTCGCGTCGTATAGCGTGCCACCCTTCATCACATACCGGATGTCGGCGGTGTTCCGGATATTCTCGAGTGGGTTGGCGTTGAGCACCATGAGATCGGCGAGCTTGCCCACCGTGATTGAACCGATGTCGTCGTCCATGCCGAGAAACATGGCGCCGTGCATGGACGCGATTTCGAGTGCCACGTGGTTGCCCGTCGCCTTGGCCGCCATCCAGACATCCCAGTGCGAACCAAGGCCTGGCTGCTGTCCATGTGCACCGACAGCCGAGAAGCCACCACCCGCGATGATGTCCGCTATTCCCTGCGCAACGATGTCCTTTGAGTAGTCGGTCTCGGGGCGCGTGATGAAGCGGCGCGTGTGCGGAATCAACTGTCGCCACGGAATCCACTTCGCCTGCTTCGCGTTCTGCCAGATGGGACTTTCCTGCCAAAACCACTCCTCGTTCCACGCGCCGAATCCGAAAACCAGCGGTGTGTGCGAGTAGAAGTAGTTGGCTTTGCCGAGGAACGTGGTGAGATCGGAGTAGAGCGGCGCCTGCACCATCATGTGTTCGCCGCCGGTGTATCCGTCCATCACCAAGCCAAGCGCGTACTCCATACCGTCTGACGATTCAGCGGTGAGGCGCATGCCGCGCTCGCGAGCCGCATCCGCCACCCACTGTCGCTGCTGTCGCGTCGGCTGCATGTACTGCTTGATCATGGCGGCACCCCAGCTCTGGCGCCGTGCGACTTCGCGCACGGCCGCGTCGCGCGAGGTAATCCCATTCGTCAGCCCCGCGTCACCCACGTACAAGGCTTCGGCCGTGGAGAAGACGCGCGGACCAACCGTCTCCCCCGCCTCGATCATTTCTGCCGTCGGAAATGCCTGGATCGATGTTGTCGCCGGATCGCTGGTCGTCGTGATGCCGTACGCGAGGTACACGGCGGTCGCGAAGTTCTGACGCGGCATGATCCCCATATGATCGGCATGGAGGTGCGCATGCACGTCCACCCATCCTGGAATCACCGTCTTTCCCGCGACGTCGACAACCTTGTCGATTCCAGTAGTGCTGCATGTGCCAACACAACTGATGCGACCAGCCGCTACCACGACGGTGCCATTCTCGATGATGCGTTTCCGATCGAGCGTGACGATGCGAGCGCCAGTCAGTGCGATGGAACCGGAGGGCATGGCTCGCGGCGCCGACAGCTTCACGGTGATGGTATCCGTCGTGTGTCTCACGACGTTGTGTGAGTAGAACTGATTCCCCCCGGCAAAGTCGACGATGTTGGAGGTCCGCCAGCGGGGATAGAGTCCGCCGCCGGTGCTGAGCGTGGTCACCGGAAGATCACCACCCTCTTTGGTAATCTTCGGCACGCTCGCCCCGGTCATGCCAGCCGGAACCGGCGCCAGGTAGACATTCGCGCCCTGCATGAATGCCAGCCATTTGCCGTCGGGCGAGAGCACGGCGTCGTCAGCATCACGGATGCTGGCGTGCACCCTGCGGTCACTACCATCCATCCGGACCGACGCGAACTCGACGCCGCGCGGGTCGATACCGAACTGCTCTCCCGATCCAAAGTCGTTCGGGGTTGACCAGTACACGCGTGCATCGTTCCCGACGATCGGACGCAATTCAACGCTGCGGTTGCCCACGCGGCGCCTCTCACCGATCTCGGTCTCGTCACCGCCAGCCGCCGGGATGCGCACGACATCCCAGTACGGGTTTCGCGTGATGGCTTGGGCCCGCGCCGTCGCCCCCGCGCCTCGCGCGACCACGATCTCGCGTCCATCGGGCGTCCACGAGGGATTCAGATATTCGCCGGCGTCCTTGGAAATCCGCTGCGGTATTCCACCCACAGCTGCGATACGCCACAGCGCACCGCGATTCAGTGAATCGACGGTCGTGAACGCAATCGTGCGACTGTCGGGTGACCATGCCGGCTGAAACTCCATCGCGTCGAATGACGCCGACGTGAGTCGACGCGCATTTCCGCTTGGTAAGCTCTGTACGTAAATCCGGCCAAGCGCCTGGAAAGCGAGCATTCGGCCATCAGGTGATGCACTGGCCCATCGGATGAATCGCACGTCGACGGCGGCATCAGTGATGCGTCGCTTGGCGACCGCCTGTTCGGAAATTGTGCGACGGACGCGCGCCGTGAACGGAATCGTGGCAACGGCGCCCGTCGTGACATTCACGCGTCTGATCTTGCCGCCTTGGTGTATGATGATGCTCTGCCCGTTGGCGGCCCAGCGATACATCGGATAGCTCCCTTCGATGGGCCAGCTTTCGGAGAGATCCATTTCCACCGGGTCCATCAGCATGCGTTCACTGCCGGCACGCAGGTCGCGAATCCACAGTGCCCCACGCGGGCCGAACTGCTGACCCTGATACTCGAGCGTCCCGCCCGGCACCTTGCGAATGAATGCCAGCGATCGTCCATCAGGACTCGGTTCTGCCGCGAAGGCACCGCCACTGCTGGCGCGGCTCTGCTGCCCCGATTCACCGGCTGTGATGGCGCGTACCGTGCCGGTGTGCATGTCATAGCGATGCACCTGCACCGCCCCCTTCAGAACGTCTGCCTGTCCCTCGGGCGCGTTGTTCTTAGCATACACGTCGTAATACAGGTACCGCCCATCGGCCGACAGCGATGAGCGGAACGGCATCCTGCCTTCAACGCCCTTCAATAGGGTGATGCCCTCGCCGCCGTCGCGGTGATACATGACCAGCGCACGCGGTTCGTCGTTGTCCTGGGCCACCACGATGTACTGATTATCCGGGGTCCAGTGTGGGTAGTGCATACGCGTTTTCGGTGCAATGGCGACCGCATGCGCATTGCCACCATCGGCGTCCATCACCCACAGGTTGTAGTCGCCGCCAGCCCGATCGGAGATGAAGGCGATCGACTTGCCGTCGGGTGAGATCCGCGGGTGGAAGTTCGACGCAATGCCTGAGGTCTGCGTGAGCGCCACCGCATCCCCACCGGCCGCTGGCATGCGGTAGATATGGCCCAACAGGTCGAAGGCAATCCACGAGCCGTCGCTGGAGAGGTCGACCGATGTCCACGTGCCTTCGGTGGTGGTGAATTCGATCAGGCGGGTGCGTCCGCGAGGCGCGGTGGCGTCCCATGTTGCGGCCGATGACGATCCCGCGGCCTGTGCCGGCAGATCGAAGATCGCCAGCGCGCTGAGCAGGCATGTGCCGAACGCGGAGCGGAGCTGCATGTGACTCGTCTCGCCGGTAGGAGATGTATACTTGCCGTCGCTACTCGTTGACGAGCGCGAACGGTGAGGCAGCGTCGCAGAAATCAGATCGCGATGAATGGTACGGCGCGTGGCCGCACGACGGCTAGTATCGAGTAGTGATGCAAGGCAAGGCGGCGGGTAGCTGGCGAGCGACGCCTGCACCGCTGACCTAAAAGTGGTTTCACAAGTTCAAAATGGCTTTGCTCTCAGCGGGCTTTCAGAAGCAGTCCTGACTGTATTCAGGCGACTGCTCGGGGTTTTGAAACCATTTCTAGAAAAAAGGGGCGGTTCAACTGAGCGTGCGCGCCGAGCATGTGGCGACGCTCTAGATGTTCTTGTACCTCAAGTGCGACGGACCTTGGTGCGGTGCATAACGATCAAGGTTCTGCTGCAAAGTGGCCACCGGAACACTATCCTGCGCACGAACGGTCGGCCACTTTGTCAGCAGCAACCGGCGTCAGACGGCCCGTGGTATAGACCGCGTACATCGTTTACAGAGTAGTCCGGCAACATGGTTTACACTCCGTCTACACTGCACTGCGACACTCCTTTGCGCGAGGTCACGATGCCCTGGTTGGAGACCGATCCCATGAACGAGCGCTTGAAGTTCGTGCAGGACGCCCTCAGTGACCGCTTCACGATGTGGCCGAGGTCTGCGCCCGCTACGGCGTGAGTCGCCCGACCGGCTACAAATGGATCGCCCGGTATGCCGAGGAAGGGTGGCGGGGCCTCGGCGACCGCAGTCGCGCGCCGCACACGTGCCCGCACACGCTCTCCGCGCGCATCACCGAGCTGCTGGTGACCACCCGGGAAGCGCATCCATTTTGGGGTGCCCGCAAGCTGCTGGCGGTGCTGCAGGCCAAGCATCCGCGCATCCGGGAGTGGCCCGCGCCGAGCACGGTGGCCGATCTGCTCGCTCGCCGCAGCCTCGTCCAGCGCCGTCGCACGCGCCGTCCGACGACGCATCCCGGCGTGATCCCCGCCGTGGCGGACGATCCGAACGATCTCTGGACTGCCAATTTCAAAGGGCAGTTCCGCACCGGTGATCGCGCGTACTGCTATCCGCTCACGGTCGCCGATCTCGCGTCGCGGTACTTGCTCACCTGTCACGGATTGCGCTCCACCAAATGCGAACTGGCCAAGCCGATCTTCAAGCGCGCCTTCCGCGAGTACGGTTTGCCGCGAGCGATTCGCACCGACAACGGCGTCCCGTTTGCGACTGCGGCGATCCACGGTCTCTCGTTCCTGAACGTCTACTGGATGCAACTCGGCATTGCGCACCAGCGCATTCGGCCGTCGTCACCCCAAGAGAACGGGGCGCACGAGCGGATGCATCGGACGCTCAAACGCCAGGCGAGCAAGCCGGTGCGGCAAACCTGCACGGCCCAGCTGCGCAACTTCGACGCGTTCCGACGCGAGTACAACGACGAGTGCCAGCATGAAGCGTTGGGACAAACCACACCGGCCTCGCGCTACACCGCCTCGCCGCGGCCGTATCCCACGCGGCTCCCGACGCCCGAATACCCGGGCCACTTCATCGTGAAGACGATCACGACGGCTGGCACCTTCCGCTTCGGGAAGCGCCTCGTGTACCTCGCCAATGCGCTGACCAACCAGCGCATCGGGATGGAAGAGACGGATGACGGCCTCTGGTCGATCTACTTCCACACGGTCCTGCTGGCCACGTTCGACGAACGCGATTACATCATCCAGAGCTGACCCACGTGCAAAGCATGTTGCCGGACCAAAGTGTCAATCATGTTCCCGACCGTTCAGCGCGGCGAGGCTCATGACTTTGTCACCGCATACATGTGCTGGTCGAGCACGTCGCCGTCCTTGAACGCACTCCTGCGCAGCGTGCCCTCGAGCTGGTAGCCAGCCCGACCTAACACCACCGCGGACGCTTGATTGCGCACGAACGGCACCGCGAAGACGCGCAGCAGGGCGAGATCGCGCAACGCTTATATGGTAACGGCGTTAACGGCCGCGCTCATGATCCCGCGCCCCCAGTACGCCTCGCCCAGCCAGTAGCCAATTTCAGCCGACTTGCGCTCGATGTCGCTGCCTAGCTTCAGGCTCACACTTCCAACGGCCTCGCCGCCCACCTCAATGGCAAATCGCGTCACAGGCGCATCGCCGGCGACGCGTGCGATGAACGATTCAGCGTCCGCGACCGTATATGGATGCGGAAACACGTCGCGCAGATTGATCCATACCTTTCGATTGTCTGCGTGACGCGCAATGCTCGGTGCATCCGCGGACACAAACGGGCGTAGGGTGCAGCGATCCGTGCGAAGCTCCATATCACTTCCAGGAATGACGTTGCCGCCTAACGAAACTGGGTTCTGCTGCATTGCGGCCGCACGGTCGTGATCCTGATCGTTGACCAGTGGCCACAATGGCAGCAGCAACGCGGGTTAGAGCGCGCCGAGCACGCACGGACTTTTGTGTCGGCGCCCTACCGCACCACAACTGACTTTTCAATCACGACGACCGAGTCTTGCCCCGCGACCGTGCGCACGAGCGCCCGACCGCGGACACGAATCGTGGCCACACCGTCACCGGTAAACTTGAGCGAGATTTCCCGCGGAAATGGGCTGAGATCGTCTGTACTACATACCCCACGCTGCAGGTCCCACACCGACAGGTCCGCTAACGCGGGCCCTATTGAGGCCAGCGTTTCGGAAGGGCGCGTGCAGGAGACCGAACCGAACGTTGTGACCGACACCGTGAACGGCACGCCGGCAGCGACAGTGTCTGGGGCGACGAGCACGCGTGCCATCGAGCCGCCACCTATTGCGATCACCCCGGGGACAGTCGCGCTGTCGTCGCCGGTGGGGCTCGAACAGCCGACGCACCAGAGGGTCGCCACGAAGGGGCGCAAATGCATTACCCACGAGGGCGACGTTCGGAACATGGGGACTCCTTCACTTCGGGTGGCACCGGCTCAAGCGCTCCAACGAAACTGGGTTCTGCTGCACGGCGACCGCACCAAAGGTCATCCTGCTCCATAATGGTCGGCCGCCGTCGCAGCAGCAACCCGGGTTAGCGAGCCGTCAGCCGGCGCGGGGCAGCGGCGTCAAGCGCGCAATTTCGACCGCGTCTCTCGAACGCAACGCATGCCACAAATCCCAATCCTGCTGCAATCCGAGCCAGAAATCCGCGCTCATCCCCGTCACCTGCGCTAGGCGAAGCGCCGTATCGGGCGTGACGCTGCGCCGGCCATTCACCACTTCATTCAGGCGCGGGAAGGACACCCCGAGCTGAATCGCGAAGGCCGACTGCGAGATGCCCAAGGGCTTCAGGAACTCCTCGAGGAGCATCTCGCCAGGATGCGTGGGTGGCCGATGCGTCGGCAAGCGGCGCTGCACCAGCGCGGTCACGCGCGGCGCCTTAGTGGTAGTCTGTGACTTCGACGTCGTCGGCATAGCCATCCTCCCAGCGGAAACAAATCCGGTACTGCTCGTTGATACGAATACTGTGCTGGCCGCGGCGCGCGCCCTTCAGTGCTTCCAAACGGTTACCCGGCGGGACGGCCAGTTCGCGGAGTTCACGGACGCGATTCGACTGCGTCAGCTTGCGCGCGACCACGGCCCAGAGCGACGACGGACACGCTTGCCGTGCGCGCCGACTATCGACGCCGTTAAACAAGTCCGTGGTGGCCGTGTCCGCGAATGACCGTATCACGCCTCGTATTATAACGGCAGGCGTGGCACTGCGCCAGACCGGGCCGCAGGCGCCGAGCTCAGCGGCGGGCGGGCGTCAGGCCCGCGTCGATCAATACTTGCGAACGGAGCCTTCGATGCAGGCTCGCTAGAAAATATGACTGGGCTGGCCCCCCGGTTTCGCGTGGGTTCGCTCCTCAGTGCGAACCGAGGTACCAGAGCCACCGGCGACGGTCGAGCCTGTCGCCATTCTTCGGAGGACCAGCCCATGTCACACGGAACGGTCGATCAGTCGCGGAATGCTCCCTCAACAATCTTCGTCGGACTCGACGTGCACAAGGAGTCCGTGACGCTGGCCGTCCTGCCCGCCGACGCGTCGGCGCCGGTGCGGGTCGACAAGCTCCCCTACGACCTGAAGAAGCTGCGGCGCTACCTCGAGAAGCTCGGGCCGGCCGAGACGCTGCGGACGTGCTACGAGGCCTCGGGCGCCGGCTATGTCCTGCAGCGCGAGCTGGCCACCTGGGGCATCGCGTGCACCGTGATCGCGCCCTCGCTGATTCCGACGAAGCCGGGCGTCCAGCGGAAGCATGACAAGTACGACGCCGCACAGCTCGCGCGGCTCTTCCGCGCCGGTGAACTCACCGCCGTGCACATCCCGACCGAGGCCGAGGAGCGGGAGCGCGATCTCGTCCGCTGTCGCTCGACGTTCCAGCGCGAGATCCTCAAGTCGCGCCACTACGTGCTCAAGTTTCTCGCGCGGCGCGGCCTGGCGTATCGCGAGGGCACGCCGTGGCGGCAGCCGCACTACGAATGGCTGCGGCGCTTGGCACGCGCCGATTCCGCACTCGCCTCCGAAGATCGCATCGTGTTCGGGGAGTATCTCGCGTTGCTCGAGTACAAGCTCAGTCGGCGTGACGAATTGGATCGGCAGATCGCCGCGCTCGCGTTGACGCCGGCGTTGGCGCCGAAGGTCGCGCGCCTGCAGTGCTTCCGCGGCCTCGACTCGCACGGCGCGATGGTCCTCGCGACCGAACTCGCCGATTGGCG
>JANOCB010000007.1:0-19098 GCA_031411975.1 Gemmatimonadaceae bacterium | reverse complement strand
CATTCCGCGGGTCGATGCGCACCACCTCGGCGAGCTGATCATGCTGTTCGAGTTCGCCACTGCCTTCGCCGGTGCGCTCTACGGCATCGACGCGTACAACCAGCCCGGCGTGGAGCTGGGCAAACAGTTCACATACGGCATTTTTGGGCGCCCGGGATTCGAGGCCGACCGCGCGCGCTTCGAGCAGCTGGCCCAACCCGACCCGGCCTGCATGGTCTGACGGCCGCCCCAGCCACACTCACTTGTGCCCCGCGCGAGGGGTAGGGAGCTTTCCTGTCTCCCCACCAGCTGTGCGCACCGGCCCGCCGTTCTTCCCTTTCTTTCACTGAGGTCTTGATGTCCGCTCCTGCCATCTCGTCGGCGCTGCTCTCCGACTGCGTCACCGTCGCCGGCTCCACCGTGACTGTCACGCACCCCGAGCTGCTGGCCACCGACCGCATGGACGCGGTGATCAGCGCCGCCGTGTTCGGCAGTGACGAGGACAAGGAGTACGCCCGCTGGTTGCTGTGGGAGGTCGGCCAGGCGGTTGGTGTGCGTCCGGCGTCGATCCACGATCTCTACATGGCCCGCGGTGCGGGGAAGACGGGTGGCTACACGGTCCCGGCGATGAACATCCGCGCGGCATCGTACGACACGATGCGCGCGATCTTCCGCACCGCCAACGCGCTCGACGCCGGCGCCTTCATCCTCGAGATCGCCCGTTCGGAGATCGCCTACACCGATCAGCGCCCCACCGAGTACGTCGCCGTGATCCTCGCCGCCGCCCTGCGTGAAGGGTTCCGCGGACCGCTGTTCGTGCAGGGTGACCACTTCCAGGTCAACCACAAGAAGTTCGCCGTCGATCCGGTGCTCGAGGTGAACTCGGTGAAGCAGCTCGTGACCGAAGCGGTGGCCGCCGGCTTCTACAACATCGATGTCGACACGTCGACGCTCGTCGACCTCTCCAAGCCGACGCTCGACGAACAGCAGCAGCCGAATTACGACACCGCCGTGGACATCTGTCGCTTCGTGCGCGCCAGCGAGCCTGCCGGTGTGACCATCTCGCTCGGCGGCGAGATCGGTGAAGTCGGGACCGAAAATTCCACGCCCGAAGAGTTGCACGCCTTCATGTCGGGTTTCGACCGTGTGCTGGCCGAACAGGCGCCGGGCATGGCGGGCCTGTCGAAGATCAGCGTGCAGAGCGGTACCAGTCATGGTGGCACGGTGCTGCCCGACGGCAGCATCGCCGACGTGGCCCTCGACATCGACACGCTGAAGCAGCTGGGCGAGATCGCCCGCGACTCGTACGGGATGTCGGGTGCCGTGCAGCACGGCGCCAGCACGCTGCCCGATGACAAGTTCAATCTGTTCCCGGCATCGGAGACGGCCGAGATCCACCTCGCGACGAACTTCCAGAACATGATGTTCGATCACCTGCCCGAGGCGCTCCGCAAGGAGATCTACGACTGGCTGCTGGTGAATGCGAAGGACGAGCGGAAAGCCACCGACACCGACGAGCAGTTCTTCTACAAGACGCGCAAGAAGGCGATCGGGCCGTTCAAGAAGCAGCTGTGGGCGCTGCCCGCCGATATCAAGGCGCAGCTCGCCGCCGCCTACGACGCGAAGTTCACCTTCCTGTTCACGCAACTCAAGGTCAACGGGACCAAGGCCGACGTGAAGCAGTTCGTGAAGGCGCCGCGCCTGCACAAGGTGTTCGGTGCGCCCGGTGTCGTCGCCGCGCCGGATGACGCGGACCTGAGTGACTGATCCCTTCGCATTCGACATGTCAGCGGCCGCCTCCTCGCCTGGGGACGCGGCCGCTGCGTCGTCGCGGGTGTCGCGCGCGCTGCTCGACGCCGCACTCGCGCGTGCCATCACGGCGCTGGCGCATGACCTGCGCAATGCCCTCGGCGTGGTGTCCATGCAGGTCGAGGTGATCGCCGTGCGTGCCGCCTCGCCCACGCCAGACGTCGCGGCGATCGCCAGCAGTGCCAGTGTCGCCTCCGATCACATCGAGCGGCTGGCAGCGATGACCAATGCGCTGATCGCCTTCGCCCGTGGGCGGACCTCCTCCGATCTCGCCGTCATCGTGACCGAGGTGGCCGCCCTCGTGCCGATGCGGAGTCTCAGCGTGGCGGTGCCTCAGGTCGTCGCGGTCGACGTGGATCCTTCGCTCACGCGGACGATTGCACTCGAGGTGCTCATCCTTGCGCTCGCCAGCCGCGCGGCGCCGGCATTTTCGGTGATGCCGCATGCCGATGGGGCCACCCTCGACGTGGTGACCGGGGCACTCCTGGCAGTGGATGAGTCGATGGAATGGGTTGTGCAGTTCAGAAGCGTCGGCGGCCGCATCGAGTCGACCGGGGACGGCATGCGTCTCCAGTTTCCGCCGATCGCCTGACACATGACCGAGCACATGGCCACGATCCTGATCGCTGACGACGAGCCCGCCGTCACCACGCCTCTCGAAGCCGTTCTGAGCGCAGACGGCTACAACGTCGTCGTGGTGAGCGACGGCATGGCCGCCCTCGAGCGCCTTGCCAGGGACGACATCTCGCTCGTCCTGACCGACCTCAAGATGCCCGGCCTCGATGGCATGGCCCTGCTCGAGGCGATCCGCACCCGGGAATTGCTCGTCGAATGTATCATCATCACCGGTGAGGCCTCCGTCGATACCGCTGTCGAGGCCATGCGCTTCGGGGCGTACGACTACATCGAGAAGCCGCTCACGAAGCAGAAGCTCACACGCCTCAAGGCCCTGATCCCGAAAGCGATCGAGAAGGAGGGCACGCGCCGCAAGAATCGCGAGCTCTCCTCCCGTCTCGAAGGGCTCACCAGTTTCGGCGAGCTGATCGGTCAGTCGGAGCCCATGCGCGAGGTGTACGGCCTCATCGAAGCCGTCGCGCCAACCGGTGCCAGTGTGCTGGTGCTCGGCGAGAGTGGCACCGGCAAGGAACTCGTGGCGCGTGCACTGCACCAGAAGAGTGACCGGGCCAAGGGGCCGTTCTACGCACTCAACTGCGCTGCCCTGCCGAAGGAGATTCTCGAGAACGAGTTGTTCGGACACGAGAAGGGCGCCTTCACCGGCTCCGTCGGCGAAAAGACCGGTGCCTTCGAGAATGCCAGCGGCGGCACGCTCTTTCTCGACGAGCTGGCCGAGATGCCGGTCGACATCCAGGTGAAGCTCCTTCGCGCACTCGAAACGCGGTCGATCCGCCGTCTTGGGGGCAAGAAGGAGATTGCGGTCGACATTCGCATCGTCGCTGCCACCAACAAGGACATCCAGAAGGCGATCGCCGAGAACGAGCTGCGCGAGGATCTGTACTATCGGCTGGCCGTGGTCGAGTTCATCCTGCCGCCGCTGCGCGAGCGCGGTACCGACATCCTGATCCTCGCGGAGGCGTTCCTGCAGCGCTTCTCTAAGCAGAATGGCAAGCGGCTGACGGGCTTTGCCGACGGTGCGCGTGAATGGATGGCGATGTATCCGTGGCCCGGAAACGTCCGCGAGCTGAAGAACGCCATCGAGCGGGCGGTGATCCTCGCCCGGACCAGCGAGGTCAGCACCGCCGACCTGCTGCCGCGACACCTGAAGGGGACTGCCGACAACTGGGGCCCGGTCACCCTGCCGGTCGGCTCCTCCATGGCCGACGCACGCCAGCAGCTGGCGCTGCGGACCTTCGCCCAGTTCAGCGGTGACATGGTCAAGGCCGCCTCGACGCTGGGTCTGAAGGAATCGCAACTTCGGGAAGAACTGCTGGGATTGATCGCCCTGCCCGATCCGTCAGGAGAGGCCCCCGCCGAGGGCGAAGAAGGGAGTGACCGGGCGACCGTGCGCCTCGTACGTTCCGATGAAGGAATTGCCGCGCCCGGACGCTGAGGTCCGGGCCGTCGGCCCGAAGGGTTCACCTGTGCACCGACTGCCGTATGCCACGCCGTGACTGGGACGACGACGACCAGATCATCATCGTCGAACGGGACGAGTCCTCCGGACTCTCCGCTTTTCTGCTCGGTGCCGCCATCGGTGCCGGTCTCGCCCTGATCTTCGCGCCGCAGACCGGCGCCGAGACGCGCCAGTCGATCAAGCGCGGGGCACGCAAGGCCGGCGAAGCCACCAAGCGCGCCGGCGAGAAGGTCACCGATGCCCTCGCGCAAGCGAAGGCCGACATCGAGTCGCGCATCGACTCGGCCAAGTCGTCCATCGACCTGAAGAAGACGCAGGTCTCACGTGCCGTCGACGCCGGCCGCGTCGCGGCGCGCACTGCCCGGGAAGACCTCGAGCGCCGCATGGCTGAACAACGCACTGCCGACGCCTCGCGCCTCCGCGATCACGAGAACGGCGAGACCTGAGTCGGACTGAACGGCGTTGCGCAGAAGCGCAGAAGCACGCAGAGCTCGCAGCAAACGATTGAGGGGAACAACACGGAAGTCGCGTGCTGTTCCCCTCACATGATTCTGCGTCTTCTGCGTCCCTCGGCGCTTCTGCGTAACGCCGTTCAGGTGGAGGCAGAAGCCGACGCTGCCGGCGGATGTTCGTGGTGGTCGCCTGGCACACCACAGGTGGGGCAGTACTGGAAGAACGCATTCTTGCGCGTGGTGCACGCCGGACAGTTGTCGAACAGCTTCATGCCGCAGTGGACGCAGAAGTTCGTCGTGGAGTTGGCGCCACCGACGATCGAGCGTTCGCAACCGGGGCAGAGGTTCGCGCTCATCTTGCGGAGCGCGTTCTCGTAGCCGAGCGCGGCGCGACGCTGCGTTTCCGTCTGTTGCTCCACGACCTGTCGCTTGGCGACGTAGACCTTCATCGCGCGGATCACGTAGTGGCCCGCCACCAGCGTGAGCACGATGCCCACGATGTAGCGCACGTATCCCCCATAGCTCGGCAGGTACGGCACCAGTTCAACGAAGAAGGCGAACAGCGCGAACAGCACGAAGCCGCGCGCCAGGGGCCAGTAGTCGCTCTTGCGCTTCCTGGCGATCAGCCAGATGCCGATCAGCAGCAGGGGCAGCGTGAGCGCGAGGCGAATGCCGAAGACCTTCAACTCCTGCTGAAACAACGCGCGCCGGTACGGCACGGCGGCGTCTTCGCGGAACAGCGCCTCCCGCGTGTCGAGCGAGTCGATGCTCTGTGACAGCTGCAGGCGGCGGGCATCCTGAACCTCGATCGCCTTCTGCGCACGCGCCTGCGACTCGAGCAGCGTGTCCAGCACCCGCATGCGGACGATACCATCGGGGTCCTGATCCGGATCACTCGTCGCCGTGCGTGTGGACCGCCAATTGTCGTACGCCTCCTTCCGCGCTGAATAGGTCGTGCGGTTGGAGTCGAGCTGGAGGCTGAGCGTGTTCCGCAGGTTGTCCACGCGGCTCTGCTCCTCGCGCAGCAGGTCGCGCTGCGCCCGCAGCGGGCCGACCTTCGACCAGTCCATGAACTGGTCGATCGTCACCGCCTGATCCACCCCTGGCAACTCGCCCACCACCTTGCCGCCCAGGCCGATCAGAAACCCGGCGAACACCAACGATACGGCCCACATGGCGATCGAGAAGAGTCGCTCGGGAACGCGCAGGCTTTTGAACATGTCAGTCCTTAGGAAGTGAAGGCTCGGTCACGCCGGCGCGGTCAGCGGCCGCGCAGCGTCCCGAGCACGGACTGCAGACTGGTGCCGCGCGCAACGCTCTCCACCCGGTCCTGCACCATCGGGAAGAATGTCTCCGCTTCCTGCTGGAATCGCGTGAACAGCGCCTTCAGGTCGGCGCTCGACAGCGAGCGCCCCTGCGCGTAGTACTGTGCGGCCGCGTGGCCGAGGGCGTACGTCGCCGCGAAACTCACCGCGGCACCCGCCGCCATGCCCGTTGCCCCACCAACCATGCCGCCCAGCAGCCCGCCCGACAGCTTGCCGAAGGTCTTGCGCACCAGGCTCTCCATGATCTGCGCGGCGGCGCCGAGGCCGAACGTCGCTGCCAGATCCTTCACCTGCGCGGCGTCCAGCTGCTGCCCATGTCGCTGGCCGATCTGGTACACGAGACGCAGCTGCAACGGCAGGATCGCCATGTTCGACAGCCGGTCGGGCAGGATCTCGAGGGCTGCGGTCAGGATGGCCTGATCGAGGATCATCGCATCCAGCGCGCCGGGCTGCGGCTGCGGCGTGGCGTCTGGCGGCAGGGGTGGCATCCGCACGTCGCCGGTCATTGCGGCGACTGCCGCGATCACCGACACCTCGGCGGTTGATCCGGTGGTCCGCAGCGCGCCGCTCAGCTCCTGCAGAAATGCCACCTCGTTCGCGTCCGCGGCACCATCGGCATGACAGACGGCCACGGCGATCTCGTACGCGGCGCGCCGCGCATCATCCGACGAGAGTTCGGCGACGAGCTGCTCGACGTTCTGCGGGGCGTTGACTGCCTGTTGCACCACCGCCTCGGCGTTGCTCAGTCCCAGCCGTGTTGCCGCGCTGGTGATCTGTGACAGCTCCACCGCACTGCGGTTGCCGTCCACCACTGCGGCCTGCGCGGCAATGGTGATGATGATCTCTGCGTCCGTCGGGGTCATCGGCTGCGTCTCGGTGAGTGAAGGTCTGCCATGCCGTACGACCGTACCACGCTCAACGTGTCAATTGCCGGTCGCAGCGCGGGGTCCCGGCTCGCGCCCCCTCCAGCACCTCCACCAGCTCGGTGGCCAGACTGGCGCCGCTGTCGCGGGCGTAGAACGCCGCGCGGTAGCTGTGCAACGAGTCACTGCTCACCGTCTTCCGTGCCGTGTATGTCCACTGCCGGAGTGGCGCGGGCAATTCCACGAGACAGCCGACATCGGCGCCCTGGGCATCCAGCAGCACGAAGGTCGGCGTGGCGGTGCGGCCATCCTGCGTCCGGTGCGTGCTGGCGACGGCCTCTCCCTCGGCCATCGACACGATCCGCAGGGTCAATCCCGGGACCGAGTCGGCGAGGCGGGCGGCATACGGCACCAGGTTCATCGAGTCGCCGCAGGCATCACGTGCGATCACGAGCAACTGCCAGGTGCCACCCACCGCGCGTGCCCGGGCCACCAGCGCCGGCGAGACCGCGGCGTCGCGCTGCAGGCGCAGCCACCCCTCGCGGCGCGCGACCGCGGCGTCGATGAACTGCTGGAAGGTGATCCCGCGATTGAACGTGGCCTGCAGGGTACTGTCCGCCGTGACGACCGCGACACGACCGACCGGGGCAGGGACCGTCGGTGCACACGAGAGGAGGCTGGCAACGACGACGGCAGCGAGCATGGCGAGGGAGGCAGAAGAAGGGGTTGTACGTCACGGGACAAGATCGCGACCCTGCTGTGCCACGCGCCACACCCACCACATCAGGAGCGGCTGCAGCGGCAGCCGGAGCCAGCACGCCGCCTGAAATGCCGTGCTCGCCCCACGCTGCTGCGCGAGCCGCAACATCTCGACGTTGGCCGGCAGGACCGCAGCCAGCAGCAGGATCAGGCCGATCGCTGCCGCCGTTCGCGTGGCTGGCAGCAGCAACCCCAGCCCACCCAGCGCCTCGAACACACCACTGGCGTACACCAGCAGCAGCGGCTGCGGCATGTATGACGGCATGATCGCGAGGTAAAACTTCGGCATCACGAAGTGCAGAATGCCCGCGACGATGAAGACCACGCCGGTGATCAGCAGGCCGGGCGACATCACGTCGCCCGGCCGCCGTGGTGCACGCCGCTCACGTTTCGAGCGTGGCCAGATCGATCACGAAGCGGTACTTCACATCGCCTTTCAGCATGCGCGTGAAGGCCGCTTCGATGGTGCTGATCGCAATCACCTCGACATCCGCCGTGATCCCGTGCGTTCCGCAGAAATCCAGCATCTCCTGCGTTTCGGCGATACCGCCGATGAGCGAACCGGCCAGCGAGCGGCGGCCCATGATCAGCGGGAAAGGATGCACCGTTGGCGGCGCATCCGGCACACCCACCAGCGTCATCGTGCCGTCACGCTTGAGCAGGCCGAGGAATCCCTGGATGTCGTGCGGCGCCGAGACCGTGTCGAGGATGAAGTCGAAACTGCCCGCGTGCGCCTTCATGGCGGCGGCGTCGGTGCTCAGCACCACTTCGTCCGCGCCGAGGCGCTTCGCGTCCTCCACCTTGCTCGTGGACGTCGTGAACTGCACCACGTGCGCCCCGAAGGCTTTCGCGAACTTGAGGGCCATGTGGCCAAGCCCGCCGAGACCGACCACGCCGACCTTCTGCCCGGCAGCGACCTTCCAGTGGCGGAGCGGGGAGTACGTCGTGATGCCTGCGCACAGCAGCGGTGCCACGCCCGCCAGGTCCAGCGACGTGGGAATGGTCAGTGCAAAATCCTCGTTCACGACGATGTCGTTGGCGTAGCCGCCAAACGTCGGCGCACCATCGGTATCCTTGCTGTTGTACGTGAACGTCGCACCAGTGGTGCAATACTGCTCCAGCCCGTCCTGACAGCTCGCGCAGGTGCGACACGATTCCACGAGGCAGCCAACACCGGCGCGGTCACCGACCGCGAACTTCTTCACCTCGCCGCCCACCGCCACCACGGTGCCCACGATCTCGTGTCCCGGCACCATCGGGAAGATCGCGCCACCCCATTCGTCGCGGACCTGATGCAGGTCGCTGTGGCAGACGCCGCAGAACGCGATGTCGATCTGGATGTCCCGCGGCCCCGGCGCACGGCGCTCGAAGGTGAAGGGGGCCAGTGGTGCCTTGGCCACCTGCGCTGCGTAGCCTCGTGATGTGCTCATGTCGTCGCTGTTCCGTAGGAAGTGTGTCCGTCGCCTGACTTCCGGGTAATTTACTCCAGAGTCGGAACGCGGTGCCGGCCACCGGTATCGGGAACGCTGTGTTCGCTGGTTCCCTCAGGAATGGATTCTCAATTCGTGGCGGAGTGTCGCATGACCGATCGCATCTCGCTGGATCAGAAATTCGCGACATTCCGCGAGCACTGGAGCCCGAAGGTCGTTGCCGACCTCAACGGCCAGCAGGTGAAGCTGGTCAAGTTTCAGGGCACGTTCGACTGGCATGCACATGCCGACGAAGACGAGCTCTTCCTCGTGCACCGTGGTGAGTTCCGCATGGAATTCCGTGACCGCAGTGTGACGCTGATCGCCGGTGAGATGATCGTCGTGCCGCGAGGTGTCGAGCATCGGCCGGTTGCCGAATCCGAAGTGGAGGTCGTGCTGTTCGAACCGGCCTCCACGCTCAACACCGGCGACGTCGTCAGCGCGCGGACGCAGGCCGTCCTGGAGCGCATCTGATCGTGACCGCCGCACGAGCTGCGTCGTGACCGAGCCACCCCGCCGCGAGCGCCGCAAGCTCGGTCCGACGCCCACGCGCTCCGGGCGGATCAAGTCCGTGACGCCGCCACCGCGTCCCGAACCGCTCACCCGGCCCCGCGCCTTCCGGCAGTTCTTTGGCCGCATCTGGACGATGCTGGGTGAGGATGACGTCATGTTCCTCGCCTCGGGTGTGTCGTTCAACCTGCTGCTGGCCGTCGTGCCGTTCGTGCTGCTGCTGATCTCCGTCTCGACGCTCTTCCTCGGCAATACGCCCGACGAGGCCGCCGATACGGCCGTCGCATTCATCGACCGGCTGCTCCCGACCACGTGGAGCGAAGGACAGAACGTGCGGGCCACGGTGCGCGAGATCGCCCGCGTCAGCGGGTCGGTGACGCTCTACTCCACCATCGGCTTCCTCTGGTTTTCCACGCGGGTGTTCAGCTCCATGCGGAGCGTCTTCCAGAAGACCTTCGACGTGCCGAACGAACGGGGCATCCTCCACGGCAAGGCCTTCGATCTCGTCTGCTCGCTGTTCGCTGCCATCGGCATCACGGCGTACGGCTCGCTGAGCGCCTACCTGATCGTGGCCACGACCCGTGGCGCGTCGGTGCTCGAGCGGCTCGGGGTGCGCAACGACATCATGGGACCGCTCGAGTATGCCTTCGGGCGCGTGGTGGCGTTCGCCCTGGTCGTGCTGCTGTGCTTCGCGGTGTACCGACTGATTCCCAACCGGCCGATTCCCTCCCGCACGGCCTGGGCGGGATCCATCACCACCAGCGTACTGTTCGAATTCGCCCGCATCGGCTTCAGCATGTACGTGGCGCAATTTGCGCCGGGATCGTTGTACACCGGTGCGCTGGCCACGCTGGTCGTCATCACGCTCTGGACGTACTATGCCTCGCTGATCTTCATCGTCGGCGCCGAAGTGGCGCAGGCGATCGAGCTGCGATACCACAGCCGCCACTCTGCCCCGCCATGATCGATCTGCGCAGCGATACCGTCACGAAGCCCACCACCGCCATGCGCACCGCCATGGCCGATGCCATCGTGGGTGACGACGTGCTGGAAGGTGACCCGACCGTTCGTGCGCTCGAATCCGAAGTGGCCCGACGGCTCGGCAAGGAGGCCGCCCTCTATTTCCCGAGTGGGACCATGGCCAACCAGACCGCGATCTGGATGCATGCGGAGCCCGGTACCGAAGCCCTCTGCGATGCGCGGGCCCACATCTATGACTGGGAAGGGGCAGGGGCGGCGGTGTATCGCGGCGTACAGCTGCGCATCGTCACGCCGTCGGCCACCGAAACCATCCGCGCCGATGACGTGCGGCGCGGCATGCGCGCCCCGTCGCGGTATGCGCCACGCGCCACGCTGCTCTGCATCGAGAATACGCACAACGGCGCCGGCGGTGCCGTGACGCCGCTGGCCGACCTGCAGGCGCTGGGTGACGCCGGCCGCGAGGCAGGGCTCAAGGTGCACATGGATGGAGCGCGGCTCTGGAATGCACACATCGCCACCGGCACGCCGCTGCACGAATTCGCCGCCTGTGCGGATACCGTGATGGTGAGCTTCTCCAAGGGACTCGGCGCGCCGGTCGGTGCGGCACTGGCTGGCCCGAAAGCGGTGATGGACGCCGCCTGGGAGGTGCGCAAGCGCTTCGGCGGCGGCATGCGACAGGCCGGGATCATCGCGGCGGGCGCACTCCACGGGCTGCGGCATCATCTCGGCCGACTGCATGAGGATCACGCCAACGCGGCCACGTTCGCATCGCTCGTGAACGGGGCCGGTGGCGCGCGGCCGGTGGCGCCCGATACGAACATCGTGATGATCGATCTCCGCGAGGGCCAGACGTCCTCCGACGTGGTCGCCGCTGCGCTCGACGGCGGCGTGGCGCTGAGCGGCTGGTCCGCCACCCGCGTCCGCGCCGTGTTCCATCTGGACGTCAGCGCCGAGCAGGCCGCCGAAGCCGGCCGCATCGTCGCGGACGCGCTCAGCCGCTAGCGTGAGGGGGCGCCGGCGCGGGCCAGCGCGAGTCCCGGCCGCCCATGCGCACAGAGCACCAGCTTCATCCGCGTCCCCCGCTCCCCCGCGTCCTCCGCGAGAACAGTTGTACTGCGTCCTGCACGTTGAATTGGTCGGAGCGCTCGCTACATTCCTCCTTGCTCCAGGTCCCGGAGGGCGTAGGCCCGCTAACCGCGTCAGGACCGAGAGGTAGCAGCGCCGTGTGGTGTCTTGCGTTGCTCCGTCAGGCCTGGAGTATCGCGCGGTAGTTCGATCGTCCGACCGTCCGGGCGGCGACACCGCGCGATTCGTTTCTGTCAGCCAGCCGCCGGCGTGCGTCGCGGCTGTCGTTCGCTCGCCGCGCCCTGGTCTGCGCCACTCCGGTCGACCTTCGAGCCCCCCGGGAGGATTCCCAGCCCGTGATCGCGCTCGCCCGCAAGTACCGGCCACGCAACTTCGGCCAGGTCGCCGTGCAGACGCACGTGTCCAACACGCTCAAGGGTGCCATCGCCCGCGATCGTGTGGCGCACGGCTATCTCCTGTGTGGCCCGCGCGGCACGGGCAAGACCACGCTCGCGCGCGTCCTCGCCATGGCGCTCAACTGCGAGAACCGGCGGACCCGCGACGACGGCGAGCCATGCGGCAGCTGCGGTGCCTGCACCCGCATCTGGAGCGGCAGCGCGTCGCTCGACGTGATCGAAATCGACGCCGCGTCGAACCGGGGCGTGGACGATGCGCGCGAACTGCGCGAACGCGCCATGTACGCGCCCTCCACCAGCGATGGCTACAAGGTCTACATCGTGGACGAGGCGCACATGCTCACCCGCGAGGCGTGGAATGCGCTGCTCAAGATCCTCGAGGAGCCGCCGCCGCGCGTGGTGTTCGTCTTTGCCACCACCGAGCCGCAGAAGATCGCGCAGACGGCGGCACCGGTGCTCAGTCGCCTGCAGCGCTTCGACCTGCGCCGCATCAACCCGGCCGAGATCCGCGATCGCCTCGCGTCGGTACTCGATGACGAAGGGGTGACCTACGAGGCTGATGCGCTGCAGATGCTGGCGCGTGCCGCCGACGGCGGGCTGCGCGACGCGCTCTCGCTCACCGATCAGGTGCTCGCCTTCGGTGACGAGGGCACGCTCACCTCGGCGCGGGTGCGTGACGCGCTCGGCCTCGTGCCGGAAGATGAACTGCTGGCACTGCTGGCCATCATCGGCGAACGGCGCGCGGCCGACGTCTTCGCCGCCGTCGAACGGCTCACGAATCTCGGTGTCGACCTGGTGTTGCTGCTCACCGGCCTGGCCGATCTGGTGCGTGCACAACTCGCGATCGTGCTCGGTGGTGATCCTGGTGCCGTGTCGGCGTCGGTGCGCGAGCGGCTGACCGTGATGGCCCCGCAATGGCGTGCCGGCGATCTGCTGCGTGTGCTGCAACTGATGGCGGATGTCGAGGCGCGGCTGCGTCGCAGCGGTCAGCCGCAGCTGGTGTTCGAGACGCTGCTGGTGCGGCTCGCGCTGCTCGATCGCACCGTGTCGCTGGAGGAGGTGCTGGCAGGGCTCGGCGACGCACCGGCGCGCACCGTCTCCGCGCCGCGGGGTGCCGCACCGGTCGCTGCCCGGAGCGCCGTCGTGGAGGCACCGCGCGTGGCGCCGTCGGCCGCGAAGTGGGCGCAGCCGGCACCCACCGCATCGCTCGACGCGCCGCCAGCCCCTGCGGTGGACAGGGCCGCCAGATGGGGGGCACCGTCGGCCGAACCCCCAACGCCGACTGCCGCCGCGCCCGCGGTCACGCGCGCGACGGATGGCGTGCCGGCATCCACGGTCCCCGACCTGCACCGCGTGGTTGGTGAGTGGGATGCCGTCACGCACGCACTCAAGGCACAGGGCAGGGGCATGCTCGCCGCGATGTTGTCGCGGGTGCAGCCCACCGCCGTGACTGCCAGTGGTCTGCTCACCCTCGAGTGTGATGATCCCGGTGACTATCCCGTCGTCAGCGATGGGCTGGCCCAGGTCACCGAAGCGTTGCGGCAGGTGCTTCCCGCGATCTCCCGGGTGCAGGTCAAGCCTCCACCCGATGGGGTGCCCGACGCCCCCCGTGAACGGCTCACGACCGAAGGGGTCAAACAGGAGCGGGTCCGGTCACTCTCGAAGCAGGACCCGGTGCTCGGCGCTGCGGTCGACGCGCTCGATCTCGAACTCATGGAATAGGTGCCGGGGTGCCGGTATCATTCCGACTTCATTCCTTTCGCCCGGTCCGACGATGGATTTCATGAAGATGATGCAGCAGGCCCAGCAGATGCAGGGCAAGCTCGCCGAACTGCAGGAAGAACTTGGCAAGCGCACCGTGACGGGGATGTCCGGTGGCGGCATGGTGTCGGTCGATGCCGACGGCAAGGGCACCGTGAAGCGCATCAAGATCGACCCCAGTCTCGTGGCCGGCGGCGACGTGGAACTGCTGGAGGATCTGGTCACCGTCGCGGTTGGTGATGCGCAGCAGCGCGCCGCGGCGCTCGGACAGGAAGAGATGGGACGCCTCGCCGGCGGTCTCGGGATTCCCGGACTCAAGCTCCCGTTCATGTGAGCCGTGTCGGCCATTGATGAGCTGGCGGCTGAGCTCGCCCGACTCCCCGGCATCGGGCGGAAGACTGCCCTCCGACTGACCTACCACCTCCTCAAGCAGCCGCCGGCCCAGTGCCGTCGGCTCGCCGAGGCGCTGGTCGGGCTGACCGAGCGCGTCCGTCAGTGCGAAGTCTGCTTCAACCTGACCGAAGCCCCGCGCTGCCCGATCTGCTCGGACCCACGACGTGACGTTCACACCATCTGCGCAGTCGAAGAGGCAGCCGATATCGGTGCCATCGAGCGTGCGGCCGAATTCCGGGGCGTGTACCACGTCCTCGGCGGACGGATTTCGCCCCTCGACGGCGTCGGTCCCGGTGACCTGACCATCGCCTCCCTGGTTGAGCGCGTGCGTCAGGGTACCGTCACTGAAGTCATCCTCGCGACCAATCCCTCGATGGAAGGCGAAGCCACCGCAATTCACCTTCAGCGTCAGCTGATGCCGACGGGCGTGCGCATCACGCGCATTGCCCGCGGGCTGCCCGTTGGCGGCGACCTCGAGTATGCCGATGGGGTCACGATCGCTCAGGCGATCTCGGCGCGTCGGGAGATGGCGTGAGATACGCGACCACACGCGGCGGATCGACCACGTCACGCGGTGCAATGCCGTACGTGCTCGCCGGCTTTGCGGGTGGCGTGGTGCTCGGTGCGCTGGCCTGGCGTCGTCAGCAGGCGTCGGCACACGACCAGCTCTTTGCCACCTCCGCGGTACAGCGTGCAGCGGCCCTCGGCTGGCTGTCCCGCTCTCCGTCGGTGGAAAACGCGCGTTTGTTGCGCGACTACATTCGTGGGGAGCGTCGCCCGACGCTCCGCCGGCGCGCCGAACGTGCGCTGGACCGTCTTCTCCTCGCTCTCGAGTCGTGAGCGCCAATATGTCTCGCGCATCACATTGGTCCTTCACGCAGGAAGACGCTGACGCCATCACGCGGATCCTGACGAACTTTCTTCAGGAGACGAACAGCCGCAGTGCGCTGCTCGTCGACCGGTCCGGCCAGCTCGTCACGACCGTCGGTGAACAGCCGCAGTTCGATGCCACCGCATTCGCGACGCTCGCGGCCGCCGATTTCAGTGCCAACGATCAGCTTGCGAAACTGATCGGCGAGACCGATTTCACAACGCTTTTCCATCAGGGAGAGCGCGACTCGATGTATGTGGCCGATGTTGCCCGACGCCTGATCCTGGTCGTGCTGTTCGACCAGCGTACGACGCTCGGGCTGGTCCGCCTGCGCCTCAAGGCCGCCGTGAACGACCTCAATCAGGTCTTCACCCGTCCCCAGGACTCCCAGTCCGCCGACTTCGGCGCGTCGCATCTGCTCGCTGGAGCAGAGGACGACATCGACAGGCTCTTCAGCTAAACCGAGCACCCACCCGACATGTCGGTCATCAACTACGCGTCGCGCGAAATCAACTGCAAGATCGTGTACTACGGTCCGGGACTTGGCGGCAAGACCACCAATCTCGAGCACGTCTACGCACGAGTCGCACCGGACACGCGCGGGAAGCTCATCTCGCTCGCCACGGAAAACGAGCGGACGCTCTTCTTCGACTTCCTGCCCGTCGATCTCGGTACGATCCGGGGTTTCAAGACCCGATTCCACCTCTATACGGTGCCGGGCCAGGTCTACTACAACGCCAGCCGCAAGCTGATCCTGAAGGGGGTCGATGGCGTCGTGTTCGTCGCCGACTCGCAGGTGGAGCGACAGGAAGCGAACATCGAGGCGATGCAGAACCTGTACGACAACATGGCCGAGTACGGCTACGACATCACGCGGATGCCCTTCGTGATCCAGTACAACAAGCGCGACCTGCCCAACGCTGCGCCCATTGACGAGCTCGATGCCTTGCTCAACCCCGGCTTCGAGGTGGTGGACCCCGCCCGGCAGCGCCCGATGACCGATCCGAACACCCCGTCGCGACTGCTGGTCGAGCAGCTGCCCACGGGGGAGTGGATCGAGCGGGTGCCCAGCATCGAGGCGGTGGCAGTGGCGGGAGACGGGGTGTTCGATACGTTGAAGTCTGTCAGCAAGCTGGTACTCAAGAGTCTCGCGTCCTCGAGCTGAACGCCCGCGTCCCGTGAATCTCCCGAACGCCCTCACCATCGGCCGAATCGCCATCACCCCGCTGGTCACGGTGCTGCCATTCGTCAATGGATCGACCGTCCGGGCGATCGCATTCGGGTTGTTCGTCATCGCCGCCGTCACCGACTACGTGGACGGCTACCTTGCCCGCCGCGAGAACCTGATCACCGACCTCGGCAAGTGGCTCGATCCGCTCGCCGACAAATTGCTGCTGCTCGGCACCTTCGTGCCCATGTACTACCTGATGCGCGGCGGCCAGATGCTGCAGCATGCCGGGCAGTCGATTCCACCCGATGGCCGATTTCCGACGTTGCTTGCCTCGATGTGGCTGTCGCTACCATTGTGGGTGGTGATCGTGGTCCTGGGCCGCGAAGCCTTCATGACCGTCTTCCGCGAGATCGCCAAGCGCAAGGGCGTGGTCATCTCGTCGATCGGGCCGGCCAAGTGGAAGACCACCTTCCAGAGCGTGTGGATCGGAGCCGCGTACTGCTGGTTCTTCACCGCCACGCTGGCACGTGAGCGGGGCTGGGGCGGCAATTGGTGGTCGGCCTTCGCGCAGTTCAACGGAGCGGTCGTGGCGCTCAGCATGTTCGCCGCCGTCGCCCTCACCCTCTGGTCGCTGGGGCTCTACGTGCAGCGCTATGGCAGCATCATCGCCGCCCCGACGCGCAGTCACGCGGGCTGATCGAGGATCCACAACATGAGCCTCTCCGTCGAGATCGTCACCATCGGTGATGAACTCCTCCTCGGCACGACCGTCGACACCAATGCCGTCTTTCTCGCACGCGCACTCGGCGAAGTGGGTGTGCCCATTGCGCGCCGCGCCACGGTGGCCGACGATGCCGACGACATCGCCGACGCCGTGCAGCAGGCGCTGGACCGCACCGGCGGCGTGATCACCACCGGTGGGCTGGGCCCCACCGCCGACGATCTCACGCGGCCCGTGCTGGCGAAACTCTTCGGCCGCGAACTGCGCGAGGATCCCGACATCGTCGCCGCACTGCACGCGCTCTGGGCTTCGCGCGGACGTGGCGGACAGCTCCCGCCGAGCAACCTGCAGCAGGCATTGGTGCCAGTCGGCGCCGAAGTGCTGGCCAATGCGCAGGGCACGGCGCCTGGTTTGCGGCTCACCGACGAGCAGGGGCGCTGGGTGATCATGCTCCCCGGCGTACCGCGCGAACTGCGGCACATGACCACCACACACATCGTGCCGTGGCTGGCGGCCAGGGGTGACGGGACGGTGCTCCGGTCGCGCAACGTGCGGACCACGAGCATCGCGGAAAGTGCGCTGGCCGAAAAGCTCGGACCGTTGAAGCGCATGGTGGAAGGACTGCCGCTGGCGTACCTGCCGGGCCATGACGGTGTCGACCTGCGCGTCACCGCACGCGGCCTTGCCGCCGATGACGCCGCGCAGAAGCTCGATGCGGCGGTGGCCCTCATCCGCGAGGCGGTCGGCATCTACGCCTATGCCACCGACGGGGTCGGCATGCCGAAGACCGTGCTCGACCTGTGTGCAGCGCATGGCGATACGATCGCGGTGGCCGAGAGTTGCACCGGTGGTCTGCTCGGCGCGCGCCTCACGGAGGTGCCGGGGTCGAGCACGGTGGTGCTCGGCGGCGTCATCGCGTACGCCAATTCGGTGAAGGAGCAAGAGCTGATGGTGTCACCCGAAGACCTCCGGCAGCACGGCGCCGTGAGCGAACCGGTCGCGGTGCAGATGGCCCGCGGTGTGCGCGGCATGACGGGCGCCACCATCGGCGTGGGCATCACCGGCATCGCCGGCCCGGATGGCGGTACCGCCGACAAGCCGGTGGGCACGGTGTGGATCGCCGTGGACGTGCGGGGCGAGGTCATCACCAGCCGCGCGATCTACATCGGCGACCGGTCGGAGATCCGGCACCGGGCGTCGCAGGCGGCGCTGGACATGATCCGGCGGGCGCTGCTGTCTCTCGCGGCGAAATCCTGAACGGTCAGAGGGAGCTGGACGGGCAGTGTCATATCCCGTAGATTTTTCGTAGCGCAGGTGTAGCCACGTGTCAGGGGGAGTCGATGTCACCAAAGCGAGTGTCGTACCGCGATCTCCGGAACGAGCCTGGCCGAGTCTTCGAGCGGCTGGCGGATGGTGTGCCGCTGGAACTCGTCAGCGACGGTGTCCCCAAGGCGCTGATCATCCCGATCCACGATGGCGATACCGCCGCGGCGCTTGACGCATGGAAGCGCGGGGAGGCGCTGGCGGGGCTCGCGAGTCTGCAGGCCGACGCACGCGCCGCCGGGTCGTCGACCATGGACCTGGCGGAAATCACGGCGGAGATTGCTGCGGCACGTGCCGCTCGTCGCGCCCAGGAGGAAGAGCGCTGACGCAGGGTGCCGGGCTGCGTGTGGTCGTGGACACGAATGTGCTCGTGTCGGCGATGTTGACCGCCGGCGGCGCTCCGGATCTCACGATCCAGCTCATCCTGCAGGGCGACGTGATCCTATTGGCCGACAGCCGGATTCTCGGTGAGTACGACGAGGTGACCGCGCGTGCCCGGTTCGGCTTCGACCCGCGGAAACGCCGTGTCCTGCTGGCACAGCTCGCGTCGATCGCCGAAGTGGTGCAGAGTCGTCCGCTCCGACTGGCACTGCCGGATGACGAGGATCGGATGGTCGTCGAGGTCGCGGTCGCCGGCCGTGCCGATGCGATCGTGACGGGAAACACGCGCCATTACCTCCCGGCCGACGGGAGCGCGCTTGCCGTCGCGGTCCTGACCCCACGTCAGCTCACCGATGCGATGCGGCGGTAACTCTTTCACGGCTCCGTCGTACGACGTTGCAGCACGGGGTAAGTTTTTGGCAGCATATCTGGAGCCTGCGCTGGACGATGGTCTGCCAGACCGGCAGATCGCCGCGGAACGGCTGTTGCCCTGTATGTGTGCTCCACCCAGCCTGCCTGCGCCCCGATCGCGCGACTGACCAATAGGAGTTCGACCGATGGACGAGAAGACCGCCGCCCCTGAGCCCCAGATGACTGCACCCGTGGAAGGGGGCGTCGACGCTGCCGCGCAGGACGGGCAGGGAGCCGCCGAGGTCGAGGCGCTCAAGGCCCAGCTCGACGCGGCCAATGACAAGTACCTCAGGCTCGCTGCCGAATTCGACAACTACCGCAAGCGCACCATGAAGGAGCGGCAGGA
>JANOCB010000006.1:0-18095 GCA_031411975.1 Gemmatimonadaceae bacterium | reverse complement strand
GCTGATGCGACTCACGTCCATCAGATCGTCGATCAGCCGGGTCATCTGTTCAACCTGTCGCTCCATGATGGTGCGTGCTTTCTCCACCATCACGGAATCGGCCTGCGCGAGCTTCATGATCTGCAAGCCGTTGCGGATCGGAGCCAACGGGTTCCGCAGTTCGTGGGCGAGCGTCGCCAGGAACACGTCCTTCCGGCGGTCGACCTCGGACAGATTGGCCGCAAGCCGGCGCAACTCCGCTTCGGCGCGGAGGCGTTCCGAGATGTCCAGCACGACCGAGATCATCCCGAGGAACTCGCCTGCGGGTGACCGGATGGCGGTGATGTTGCTTTGGACGTGAAGCACCGAGCCGTCCTTGCGGCAGTAGTCCTGCTCGATCACACAATCCGGCCCACCTGCAGCCAGGCGACCAAACGCCGACGCAGTTGCTGCGACGAGTGTCGGATGGGTGAAATCGAGGATGTTCCGACCCAGGAGTTCTGCCTCGGGATGGCCCAACATCTCACACCAGCGCGGGTTGACCAGCGTCATGGCGCATTGAGCGTCGATCTGGACGATGCCCGCCGGTGATTGCCGCAGGATGCCGCTCAGGCGAGCCTCACTCTCGAACAGCGCTCCCTCGGCCCGCACCCGTTCGACCGCCGCCAACGTCCGCGCGGCGGTGTCCTCGGCAATAGCGATCTCTTCCGGGGTCCACTGGCGCACGCTGTCGGTGTGCACCGCAAGGCCGGCGACAAACTGCCCATCCTTGATCAGCGGGACGCCAATGTACGAGCGAATCTGCAGGCTGTCGTGTGCTGCCATCTCATTCGGCGTCAGCGGCAGAGCGTCCACGTCCGACTCGGTCGCCGTGCGGCCGGCCCGGTACATGGCCAGCAGCGCTGGTCCGAATGACGCGACGGGATGACACCCCACGATGGACGGGGCCGCGTTGGTGTAGTCGCGCTGGACGATATAGTCGTCCCCCTGGACCTCGAAGTACGCCACCCGGTTGGCCCCGAGCCGCTCGCCCAGGACGCGACTCGCCTCGAACTGGATCTCGATGGGGTTCGACAGCGGGCGCAGGGTGTCGGCCAGCACCACCAGGAACGAGTTGCGGGCGTCGCTCGCCCTGAGGGCATCCTGTGCGTTCCGGCGGTCTGTGATGTTGCTCGCAGTGCCAAACCATGCGGTCACGGTTCCGTTCGCATCGAGAATTGGCACGGCGCGAGACAGCGTCCAGCCGACGGAGCCGTCGGGACGGCGGACGCGATGCTCCAACTGAAACAGAGCCTGTCGGGCGATGGCTTCGCTGATCGCCTCCCTCACGCGCGGGTGCTCGTCGGGCGGGATGTTCTGGTCCAGCCACGCCCAGCCGGCGAGTGATGCATCCGAACTGGCCACCAGGTCGCGTCCGTCCAGCGGCAGCATCGTGGACCAATCCGCTGACATGCGGTAGGCCACCTCGGAGGTGGCCGTTGTCAGTGCCCGATAGTTTCGCTCGCTTTCCTGCAGCGCCATCTCCACGCGTTTGCGTTCGGTGATGTCATACGCGATGCCTTCCATGCGGGTCGCCGCGCCATCGGCGTCGGTGTAGGCGCGACCGAGCGACACCGCCCAATGCTCACTGCCATCGGGCCAGACGGTACGACACTCGATGCGGTATTCCGAGCCGTCCTGCAACGCGCCCCGCACGGCATCGTCAGCGCGCGCGCGATCCGCGGGATGCAGCGCGCTGAGGAAGTTCTCGTAGGTCATCGCGGTGCGCGGCGGGATACCGAAAATCGTGAGGCACCGCTCTGACCACTCCAGCGCTCCCGTGCGCAGGTCCCAATGCCATGTCCCCAGATCCGAGCCGACAATCGCCAGCCGCAGCCGCTCCTCACTGTCGCGCAGCGCCGCCTCGGCGCGCTCCCGCGCGGTGATCTCCTGAAAATAGCACACCACCCCGGGTTGCCCGTCCGACAGGGTGATGCGCTGCGTCTCCCATTGGAACGCTTGCTGCACGCCGATGTCGTGGCGCTGCTCCGAGAAGCGCGGCGAGACGTAGCGCTCACCCGTCGCCAGCGTGTGTCGGAAGATGGTCGCGATCTGCGGCCCGATCTCCGGTCCCCACACGATCTCCAGCGTTTCATCGAAGTCGCGCCCGATCAACGGCTGCACCGCCGCGAAGTACGGCCGCGTCTCCGCATTCATCGCTGCCACACGAAACTCCGCGTCCACCACATACACGCCGCCCGGCGCCTGCTCGATGATCGCGGAGAACAGCGCTTCGTTTCGACGCAGCGCCACCTCCGCGTGATGCCGCTCGGTGATCAGGCGGTGCTGCTCGGCATCAAGACCCTGCAGCGCGATCCGCTGCGGGTCGGCGTCGCCCTCCGCCACGAGCGCTCCCATCTCGCGGATGCCGATAGCCCGGAGCATCGACTCCGCCTCGTCCAGCCGTGCGCGCAGCGCGGCATTCTCGGTGCGGAGGGATTGGCCGGAGGAAGGTTGCGAGGGCATTGTCATGCCGGTGTGATTCCCTTCTCGCCGGTGATCATGCCCATGCTACGGTCCTTCAGCCAGCGATAACGCCGGCATGGCGCCGTCAGGAGGATTGCGTGATTGGGAAGACCGGCGAAGATCGCTTCGACCGTGTCGAACACAACTCGTTGCGCAACGATGAACTCGAGAGTGTGTGATGGTCGGGTCGGCGTCATTCACATCACCTCAGATCGAGAAGGCCGCGCTGCAGATCACGCCGCAATGCTGGCAACCGAAGCCGACTCACGTGTGCCAAGACGAGTCGACTCGATACCAGACCCTAGCATCCTAGCTTAAGGCTGATCTCCGCTGTTAGCGACTTTGAAGCGAACTCTGCACGTCAAGCATTGATCCTGGCGCAGCTTGATTCACGATAGCACTACCCACGATGCGACAAGGAAGTGCGGGGTGGAGACTCTCGCCAGCAGAGCTCGCGGGGAGTGGAATCTCGTCGACGAAATCATCGCGCCCGGCAATGTGCGTAACGTCGGGTTCGTCAGTTCGTGGAGCCGTTCCGTCGACGCCCTCGATCATGGCAAGTTCCCGGAGCTCTTCCCGCGCCTTGCCCGGTTCGGCATCCGCGGGGTGCAGCCCACGGACGACGACAGCACAGGTGCCGCGTTGCAGGCGTTGCAGCAGCGACGCCCGCAGGCCATGTGGCAGCCGTGGCCGCGACATCGGCCGTGGTCGGCATGTGGGGGAGCTGGTGGGATGGCGCCACCGCCGACGCAGTGTTCCGTGCCGCCGACAACATGCCGGTACGCGAAGCGGTGATCGGGCCGTGGGCCCACGAAGGCACGAGCAACGCCAGCCCGTTGCGCCGCGACGACAGCGAGCGCGCGACGGTCGATCTGGATGTGGTGGTCGCGTTCTTCCGGCGCCATCTGATGCAGCGCATCAGCGCCGGGCAGGCAACGGTGCGCAGCCGGCCGGTGGCGTTCGAGCGGCCGACGGGGTGGTCACTGCGGCTCTCGGTCGCGGGCGCTGATGCGCCGAGCTTCGAGCGGGTGCCGGCGGTTGGTGGGCAGCGGCTGCAGTTGGCGGGTGAGGGGTGCCGGTTGACGATGCCGGTGGTGCGGTAATGATCACGGCGGTGCTGAGCGACGCGCATGGGACCGATGCTCACTCCGCAACGAGCGCGAACCGTACGACGCCTTCGTACTTGTCGTCCCACTCGCCCGACCAGTCGCGAAGACCGAATGTGGCGGTGACTTCGACGCTCGTGGACGGCGCGGGCGTCAGGAATCTCGCGGACAGCCTCACATCCAGATTGCCCAGATGGTGATCGTCATTGGGAGAGAAGGCCGCATTGAATCCGGTCAGGAGCGCGGCAATCTGCGAGGCGTTTGCAGACAGCGTGATCGTCTTGCGGTCAGTCCGCGGACCTGATCCCTTGAAACTGTTGAACGAAATGCTGTCATTCACGATCTGCATTGTGGTCTCCCGGGATGGCTGGATGAAAGTGCCGGCGCGCTGCGTGTGGCGTCACGCCTGCTCGCGCTTCTCGTCGTTCGAACTGACCACCTGCTGTCGGCATTCGGGATCCGGGTAGCTCACGGTCCCGCGGTGCCAGACGAACCGACCGTCGCGGGTCCGCTCGATGATCCAGCTTTCGTCGCCGCTCCCGTCGCCAGCATCCTGCACGGCGACCCGCAGCACATGAGTGCCAACGGGGAGCACGCTCAGCGGCAGCGAGCGCCCTCGACCGAGGAGACCGCCATTCGCGGTGTACCAACCGATGTCACCGGACGCAGTGCGTGCGTCGTCTTCGGTCGTCACTGCCACGCGAAGGACGGCGGGCAGATCGACGCTGCCTCGCGGCGCTGGCGTGACATCCGCGAGCCTGATGCGTACCGTTGGCGGACCGGCTGGCGCTTTGCCCTTCTGCCTCGCCAACTCGCCGTCCCATTGCGTCATGCCGGTGGCGATGCCACTCGACGCCAGCACCCGGATTGCGATCTTCGACGCACGCCCCCACAGCGACTTCGGCACCAACCACTCCGTGCGCTGGGTGCGAGGCGCAACACCACGCCAGACACCACGTCGATCACGCCACTGCAACAGGTACCAGAGCGACTTCGGGTCCAGCGACGGGTCCGGCTGCCACCGACAGGCGATTGCCTGCGCCTCCGGATCGTCCGCTCCCTGACAGGCGAGGTCGATCTTCGGCGGATCCGGAATCGACACGTCGAGGAGTTCCTTCTCGCAGTCCAGGACCACCAGCCGCCGTGCAGCGGGATCGTAGGGCAGGCCCGCCTTGAACGTTTTCGGCCAGATGCAGCTGCTTCCGGCGCAGCCGCATGTCGCGTCATCCTGGTACAGTGGATGCGCGATCAGCGTGCGACCATCACCATCCCGAAGCTCCAGCACGAAACGGGTGGGATTGCCGTGGATCGCCTGCGGCGCTGTGGGGAAGTGGAAGGCGGTACGCCATGCAACCGACCGGTCCCGCCGAACGGTCAGATTGACGAACAGGTGCTGCGCTGGCATCGGAATCCGTTCGCGGATCGCAATGGTACGAGATCCGCCCCTGCTGCGGGCTGCGATCATGGCGACACTCCCGTCCACGCCACCATTGTCCTCCGGAATGCGCGTCATCAGCGCCTTGTAATTGTACGGGCCGATCCACGCGTTCCCCGAGTACCCCATCATGTCATGCGCGGCGCCGGGCGAGAGCACTGCGCCGGACGTGGTATTGAACCCGAATTCGCCGATGCTGTCCGAATCGAACCCCGGATAGGATGGGTACGAATCGTCGGTATTGAGCGGCCGGGCGCAGCGCGTCACGTTGTCGCACGGCGCATGTCTGCGGCCGAGGATGTGCCCGAGTTCATGCGCGACGGTCCCCTGGTCGCCGATGCGCCCGACGCCTGCGCCGCCCGATCCTCCACAGCCGCCGACTGACCCGGTATCCACACCGGCATTGAGCAACGCGTAGAAGATGTCCGTCGAATCGCCGCGCAGATCCCCAACATCATCGCGGAGGTCGCCCATCTTGTCGCAACCCTTGCTGATGTCCGACTTCATGTCACCATCGTAATCAATCGTCATGTAGCCAGTCTGCATGACCTGCGGAATCGGATACAGCAACTCCGTGACCCCGAAGAGCGCGACGAAGTCGGCAGCTGTCGGTGCGACGACCGGATCACCCGCAACGGTGTCAGGGCCGGTGTAGTTGACTCCCACCGCAAATACGCGCACAGGCACCATCGTCTCGAACGACACCGTGCGCTGAAACTCCGTCGAAAAGCTCGCGCTGTCTGCCGCGTTCCACACGCGTGCGGTGATCGTCACATTGCCTGCACACAGGCCATCTGGAATCACGAAATTCAGCGTGTCACCAGCCATCCCACGCGAGATCTGTATCTCGCGCTTCGGCGCGATCGGATTGAGCGGGGCGATCGTCGTCGTCCCTCCAGCCTCGTCCCGGACGATCAGCGATCCCGTCAACGACGCGATCAGCGGCAGGCCGGAGTTTCTGTCGTAGTCAACCCAGAGCCGCACGGCTGTCGGCTTGGCTGCCACCAATCGGATCGAGTTATCCGGAAACACGTTGGCACTATCCAGATGCAACGCGCTGCGAAAATGCTGAATCCCCTGTGTGATCTCAGCGTCGGTGATCACCAGATCTCCGCGGGCATCGCCGGGCGCCGGCGGAGTGACGGCCACAAGCTCGGCGAGGACGGTGATCGCCACCGTGCCCGAGTACTCGTCATCCCAGCTGCCGGACCAATCGCGGAGCGCAAAGGAGCCGTCCACGATCACGGTGCTCGGGTCCGCCAAGTCGATCGTTGTGACCAGCGACAGATCGAGCTTGCCGAGATGATGATCATCGCGATTCTCGAAGGTCGCGGAGTAGCTGGAGATCGCAGCGACCGCGCGGACGACGGGACGGGCAAAGGCGATCCGGGTGCTGGCGCCGATCGGGCCGGAGTTCCTGGTCTTCGTGAAGAGCAACGCGTTGGTTCGCATTTCCATGATGCACTCGCCTGGTCTGAGGCACGTCATCTTCCCCTGAGAGGGAGAAACGTCGTCGACTCCAGTCGAGTCTCACCCGAACGTGGCTGGCCCGGCTGCCGAACCCGACGGCATCACTCGCGCACGATGGCTCGCCCGCGTGAAGACAGGCGCGCCGCATTACCGATTCGCACGCTCCCGTTCCAGCACCAGCCCCGCAGCCGTCCCCCGCCTGAACCCTTTCCAGTAGCTGTGCGCGGCGAGCGGCTTCCCGTCCCGGTCCATCGCGTACACGCCGTCCTTCCCGTTGGGCACCAGTTCCAGATAGGCGAGCTTGCTGCTGTCCCCCTTCAGCTGCGCGTCGAAATGCGCGGTCATGAAATGGACCAGGATGTTGTTCATGCGACGCGTATCCCAGATCGGGTCGGCGTAGTGGGTGAACGGGAATGCCTTGAGCCTCGCCGAGTAGGCGTAGCTCTCGGAAGGCGCGGGGATCGGTGCACCGGCATTGTGGCCCGCACCAAGAAACGTGAGCAGGTAGCGCTCGGCGTTCACCGCGCCACGGAACAGCGCACGGGTCCCGTTCTCGTAGCCGGAGACGTCATCGGCACTGCCGGCCACGAAGAGTGTCGGCGTGCGCATGCCGGCCAGACCAGCCGCATCCCAGAACCCGGCCTGCATGCCCCACGGACCGATCGCGACCACGGCCTTGATGCGCGCGTCGCCGCCGCGACGCTGGTAGCTGGGATTGTCGGCGCTCCGCTGCAGCAGCAACGCGTTGGGTGGCGCGCCGGGCAGCGTGGCGGCCGCAGTCCGGAAGCCACCACCGGTGGCATTCACGACCCCGTAGCCCCCCATGGAGTAGCCGATGACGCCACTCCGATTGGCATCGACGCGACCCGCCAGGAAGCTGCGCGACGTTGGCGCACCCAGTTCCGCGATCGCCTGCAGCACGAACAGCTGGTCGAGCGGGCGATTGTACAGCGTGCTGGCAAACGCCTGCGCATCGTCGTACGTGCTCTCGGTGTGGTCGATGGAGACGACCACGTACCCCTTGCTGGCCAGGTTCTCGCCCAGATGACTGAGCAGGTACCGATTGCCCGGGTATCCGTGCGAGATGATGAGCAGCGGAAACGGTGCGTCACCGTCACGCGGTGCGGCATCGCGCTGGGCTTGCCCATACAGCGAGATGGTCACCGACGGGTCGCGCATGATGACGCGGTATTCTCCCAGTCGCGCAGGGCTTTCGCCGGCAGCCGGGTACCACACTTCGAGCGTGAGTGCGCGATCGTACCGCGCCGTGCTGTCGCCCGCCGTCATGCGCAGCACATCCGGGCGATGGCGATCGGTCACGGTGATCGTGCGTACGCCGATCGGATAGGTGCCGAAGCTGGCCAGCTCCGGGGCCATCGGCGTGACGACGTCGATGCGATGGTCGAGCGAGGGCAGCCGAGCGCTGTCGAAGGGCTGGGCCACCATACGCGGCGCGCGCGCGTCCTGCGCGTCTGCGCGGTCAACGAGACCGAGTCCAAGCACGATCGCGAGCAGCAGGTGGTACGGTCCTGGCGGAGTGGAGGTACGCATCACGGTGTCCGGGGTGAGCGCATGGATGCGCATTGGCGGGTGAAGGATACGCGCGGCCGTGTCGGCAATGGGCGATGGTGGATGATTCAGCACGCCACCGCCAGCGGACCCGGCATTAGCGATGATCGATACATCACGCTCCCTTGTCGTCACGGACCGGATGCCCTAATCTCACGGTGCAGTTCGAAACGCGATCGCGCGTTTCTCCTTGTCGGACCGGCGCTCGCGGCCGGTCAGGTGAAGGCGGCTCACGACTCCTCATGGAGTGCGTGGCCGCCTTTTGTGTTTCGCGGATCATGGCTGTGGAGGCCCAGATGTCACGTGTCGGACAACTCGCACTCGTCACCCTGCTCATTCTGCCCGCGTGCGTGCGCCGGCCCGTTGCCACCATCTCGGAGCCCAACAACGTCGTCGCGTCGCGATGGAACGCCACGCTCAGCACCCCATCATCGATGCAGGGTGTCCTCCAGGCACAGGGTCGCGCCTGGATCACCTCGGTGGACGATGGACGGAAGTCACGGGTGGATGTGGAACTCGGCAACATCACCGCCGGTGGTGAACACCCGTGGGTGTTGCGCACCGGCCAGTGCGGCATGACCGGCTCGGAACTCCTGCGGGCCAGCGGCAGCAACGCGCTCAAGGTCGGCAATGATGGCAAGGCCAAGGCCGACGTGACGATCGACCGGAACTTCCAGAACTCGGGCGACTACGCACTCGAGGTGCTGGCGTCGAACGCGAATGCCAGTACGGTCATTGCCTGCGGCAACTTTGCACCGCCCAACATGACGTCACCACGCTGACCCTCACCGCCCTGGCCGGGTGGGTCGCCGGGGTGGCCGGCGGCCGCCCGTGTCAGTGGCGGTGGCGGGTCCGGTTCCGCCACACCGGCCGGACGGTTATGCTTCTCATCTGCCGCCACACGCGGCGCTGCGTCTGTAGCTCAGCTGGATAGAGCGTCGGCCTCCGGAGCCGAAGGTCACAGGTTCGAATCCTGTCAGGCGCATTCGTTGTCCACCCGTGGCGGTCCGGGGCGCAAGCGCCCGGCGTTTCCGTCATCGTTCACTTCCCCGGCCGCGTCACTCACGCATGGATGCCGGTACCCGCGACGCTCCCACGGCCTCGCGCTCCCAACCGATGCCTGTTGAAACGTCGGAGCTGAAGAAGCTCCACTTTGATGCGCTGGCCGCGCGTGCGGATGCCCTCGGCGTTCCGAACGAGCCCGGCCTGCGGCAGCCCGACCTGATCCACCGGATCGAACTCGCGATGCTGCGCAATCGTGAGCTGCTGGTGGCCGAGGGTGTGCTCGACCTCGAGAAGGGGGGGCACGGCTTCATCCGCTATCAGGACTGGAATTTCGCCCCGAGCCCCGACGACGTGTACGTGTCGTCGGCGCAGGTGCGCCGCTTCAACCTCAAGGCGGGCGACTGGTTGCGCGGCACGATCCGACCGCCGCGGCAGTGGGAGAAGTTCCTCGCCCTGCTCCGACTCGAGGCGATCAACGGCGCCGAGCCCGAGATCGGACCGGTCCGTGCCGACTTCGAGACGCTGCCGGTCAAGTATCCCGATGAGCGTCTCCGCCTCGAATATCCCGACTGCCCGCTGTCACTGCGCGTGGTCGACCTCGTCTCACCGATCGGCAAGGGGCAGCGCGGCCTGATCGTCGCCCCACCACGCACCGGCAAGACGGTGATGCTGCACCAGATCGCCACCTCGATCCGCCGCAATTATCCCGACATCGCGGTGATCGTGCTGCTGATCGACGAGCGCCCCGAGGAGGTCACCGATTTCCGCGCCACGGTGCCCGGCGCGCAGGTGATCAGCTCCACCTTCGACGAGGAACCCACGCGGCACGTGCACGTCGGCGACCTCGCCATCGAGCGCGCCAAGCGCCTCGTCGAGCAGGGAAAGGACGTGGTGCTGCTGCTCGACTCGATCACCCGCTTCGGCCGCGCACACAACAACGTGCTGCCCAACAACGGCCGCATCATGAGCGGCGGTGTCGACGCGCGCGCCCTGCAGAAGCCGAAGAAGTTTTTCGGCTCCGCCCGTCGCATCAGCGGCGGCGGTTCGCTCACGATCATCGCCACCGCGCTGGTGCACACCGGTTCGCGCATGGACGAAGTGATCTTCGAGGAGTTCAAGGGCACCGGCAACATGGAGATCGTGCTCGACCGCGGCATTGCGGCCAGTCGCGTCTTCCCCGCCATCGACATCGGCAAGTCGGGCACCCGTCGCGACGAGATGCTGCTCAATGAGCTCGAGCAGAATCGCATCATGCTGCTCCGCGCGTTCCTCGGCGACATGGAGAAGGAGGACGCGATGGCCTTCCTGATCCAGCGCCTGAAGCGCACGGCGTCGAATGCCGAGTTCTTCAAGGACATGGAGCGCTGATGGGGCGTCTGCTGGCCGTGGACTGGGGCGATCGTCGCGTGGGGCTGGCGGCCAGCGATGAACTGCGCATCCTGGCGTCGCCGGCTGGGGTGATTCTCCGGCGTGCCGGCAAGCGTCCGCCCGTGGCTGAACTGCTGCGCCGCATGGACGACATCGGCGACGTGGACGCCGTGATCATGGGGCTGCCGCTCGATGGCGACGGCAACGAGACGCCGCGCTGCGCCGAAGTGCGCACGGTGGCGGCGGCGATCACCGAACGGAGTGGGCGGGCAGTGTCGTTCGTGGACGAGCGATACTCCACCGCCCGCGCGCATCGCGCCCTGCACGAGGCGGGCGGCAAGATCGGTGATCATCGCCACGACATCGACGCCATGACGGCGGCGCTGCTCCTGCAGGCGGTGCTGGATGGCGGTGCCGTGCTGGCCGCCGACGCCGGGACGGCGGAGGACTGACGGTGGCGCGCATACCGCGGCCTGGTCCATGGACGACGGTGGCTGCCGTGGTCGTGCTGACGGCCTTCGCCGCCATCGGCCTCGTCGTCCGGAACACGCGCGTGCCACGGGCGGGATCACTGGCGCGTGTCACCGTCCCCACGAACGCAACCCTGACGGCCGTGGCCGACAGTCTCGTCGCCGCGCGCGTGATCCGCTCGGCGCGTGTGTTCACGATCGTGCCGACCATCACCGGCAAGGCGGCGGTCCCGATGCTGCCGGGCCGGTATCTGATCGAGCGCGGCGTTTCGGGCAGCGCAATTCTCGACCAGTTGCACACGGGCAGACATCGCTTCCGGCGCGTACTCGTTCCCGAAGGATGGGGCATCAGCCAGATCGCCAGGTTGCTGCGCGACTCGCTCGGTGCCGATACCGCAGAGTTCCGCGCGGCCACACGTGACTCGGTCCGTCGCGCACGGATGGCGACGCGTGCCGCCGACGTGGAAGGGTATCTCTTTCCGGCGACGTACGACTTCACCGAAGGTGTGACCGCATCGATGGCGGTGGATACCATGCTGACCACCTTCGAGCGCCGCTGGAAGCCATCGTGGGACAGTGTGCTGACCGCGCAGGGCCGTACGCGGCACGACGTCGTGACCCTCGCTTCGATCGTCGAAAAGGAGGCGGGCCGTGACGCCGACCGGCCGCTGATCGCTGCGGTGTACACCAATCGCCTGCGCGCGGGGATGCGCCTGCAGGCCGATCCGACGGTGGTCTACGGAATGGGCCTGGCGTCGAAGAAGCGTGTGTTGTTCAGCGACCTGCGAACCGAGTCCGCGTACAACACCTATCGGGTGGCGGGGCTTCCACCAGGCCCGATCGCATCACCGGGTACGGCGAGCATCGCTGCCGCACTCGAGCCCGCCACATCCGATGCGTTGTTCTTCGTGGCATTTCCGGATGGGCACTCCGAGTTCACGCGGACCTTTACGCAGCACTCGGCGGCGGTCAAGGCGGCTCGAAAGGCGCGGGATGACGTGGCGAGATAAACAACGCGGGGCGGCTGTCCGTGACAGCACGCCCCGCTGAATCGACTGCACACACCGATCACGGCTACGGCACGCGCGTCACACTCCGGATGCGCACCGGCGTGGTCATGCGCTGCGGAGGTTGCGCTGCACTCGGCATCTGCTGAATGCTGCGCACCACGTCCATACCCTGAATCACCCGGCCGAAGGCGGCGAACCCCTGACCGTCGGGATTCCGCTTGCCGCCGTAATCGAGCGATGGCTGGTTCCCGATGACGACGAAGAACTCACTCGACGCAGACCCAGGTGTCGAACGCGCCATGCTGATCACGCCATCGGTGTGACGGATCCCCGACTTGTCGTTCGTCTCGTGGGGAATCGGCGGCAGACGCTTCGATGAATCGGCATCGATTCCCCCCTGAATGACTTCGATCTGCGGCTGCTGCTCAGCCGGGAGCTGATTGCGCAGGGTCACCGCGCGGTAGAACGAGCCACCATCGTAGCGGTGCTCATCCACATATCGAAGGAAGTTCGCCACCGTCGCGGGCGCCTTGCCCGGTTCGAGCGCCACGACGATCGTGCCCGCGTCGGTGACGATGCGCACTCTCGGTTCACCCTGCGCAACCACGACCGGTGCGGCGCAGAGCAGCACGGCGCCGGCGAGCAGCGCCTGACGCAGACGGCCCGTCATCGGTCGAACCACATCGGAGCATCTTGCAGCGGAACAGGGCTTGGAGTGTTTGGATTGGCCGTGATCTCTTCACTGCGATAGAGCAGTCGACGGACGAGGCCACCGACCAGCGCACCCTGCGGCACCTGCAGTGTGGGATACTCGCTGCCACGGACGCCGCTGCGACGCCACTGCACCCACGCCTCCAGCGGACGCATGAACAGGTCGAGATACTGCTGCCGGTTCAACTCGCGCCGGAAATTCGCGGTCGTGAGCGTCGGCAGTCCGCCAACGAACGCGTCGACCTGAGTCGACGTGACACCCAACACCGTCATGCCCTCGCGGACTCCCTGCCGATACCGTGCGTCCGCGGCCGACAGCCCGCCCGTCCAGAATCCACGCGCGAAGGCCTCCGCCTCGAGCAGGTACTGCTCAGAGAGCGAGAACGACATCTCGGGCAGATCGGCCCGGAGGAGATTCAGGTTCACGAGTGATGCGACCGGCGTGAACGGCTCGACGCTGTTCAGCGCGACGAACTGTCCTGCCGTGGCGGCTGGCCCCGGCTGATAGAAAATGGCCAGTCGAGGATCACTCGTCGGCAGCAGCTCGGCGAACATGACGTTCGATGCGTACCAGTCCTGCTGCACACCACCGCGGAAGATCTGCGTGAAGGAGAACCGGGGGTTCTGACGACCCGCCTGATTCGTATACGGCACCTTCATTTCATCGGTGCGTGCCGCAATCATCGCCTGACCCTGCATCGCCGTGATCGCGGCGGCCTTGGTGGCGTCCGCATCGACCATCGTCATCAGGATCCGGAACTTCAGCGAGTTGGCAAAACGACGCCACTTCGCCATGTCACCGCCGTAGTACAGATCGTTCGGTGCTCCGATGCGCCGCGAATCGGCGTCGATCACGGCCAGCGCCTCATCGATCAGGCGCAGCGTGCCATTCAGCACCGCCTCCTGCGTGTCGAACTTCGGCTGGTCAACGAGTCCGGTGGCCGCTTCGGAGAACGGGATGTCACCCCACAGGTACGTCGTCTGCGAGTACACGAACGCGGTGTAGATCTTCAGCTGCGCGATCGAGTTGTTCGGCCTTGGCGTGCGCTCCTCCGCTTCGCGCGTCGCGATCACGAGATTCTTCAGCACGTCGGTGTAGATCGAGCCCCACGCGCTGCGGACACGTGTCTGGTCGTACTGTGCCTGCGCCAGGCCCCAGCGTGCCCCGGAGGCCCACTGCTGGGTGGAGAGCGCCACGGGCCACGTCAGTTCCCCGACACGCAGCAGGGAGAACTTGAGCGCCGCTCCCGAGAACAGCTGTGCGGCGTCAGCGGACGTGGATCGATTGGGATCGACGTTCAGCAGGCCGTCCTGAAAGCAGCCGGGCAACGAGAGCATCAGGACGCCGACTGCAGTGCATCGCGCCGCGGCGCGAGAAATGAATTTCATGGAAAGTGGCCTCAGAAGACGAGACGGATGTTCACGCCGAACGTCCGGGTGGACGGCAGCACATTGCGTTCGATACCTTCGCCGATCAGCCCGGTGCCCAGCACGTTGGCCTCAGGATCGACATGCGGAACCTTGCTGGAGATCAACCACAGGTTGCGCCCTTCCAGTGCCAGACTGCCACTGCCCGCTCCCAGGACCGAGGTCCAGCGGCTGGGAAGCTGGAAGGTGAGCGCCGCCTCGCGCAGCTTCGCGAACGATGCGTCGAAAATGTTGTTCTCGGGGCTGATGGAGTTGTCGAGATTGCCCCAGTACTGCTGGACCGATGCCACCTGCACGTCGTTCGGACGTGTGGTACCGTCGGTGTTCCGGATGACGCCATCCTGGATGAAGCGATCGCGGTTCGCCGTCTCCGCCGCCAGACCGCTGGAGCGGAGCTGTGAGGTGGTCTGCGACAGGAACACCCCGCCGCGCCGGATATCCACCAGGAACGACAGCGCGGCCCCCTTCCAGCTCACCGTGTTCGTGACACCGCTGGTCCAGTCGGGGAAGATGTTGCCGAACAGCTTCCGCTGGCCCTGAATCCGCAGCCCGTTGGCCGGATTGATCAGGTACTTCCCCGAGACGGAATCACGGGCGAATCCAACGCCCTGGATGTTGAACGTCGTGCCTGGTCGTGCGGCGACGAAGATGCCGAAACCGTCACCCGACGTGACGATGAACTCGCTGAGCCCCGGGGCGAGCCGGTCCACCACGTTGCGATTGCGATTGAAGTTCATGCCGACATCCCACCGGAATCCGCGCGGATCCGCCGAGGCGATCGGCACACCGGTCACCTGCAGTTCGACGCCCGTGTTCGAGATCTGGCCCACGTTGAGGCGACGGGCCGAGAAGCCGGTCGTCTGCGGCACGGCGATCGACACGATCTGATCGTAGTTGCGCGACTGGTAGTAGGTCGCATCGATACCGAGGCGATCACGGAAGAACTTGATCTCGGAGCCCATCTCCACCGAGTTCTGGCGCTGCGGCCGGAGATTCGATGGCGGAATGACGTTCGTGGCCGCAAAGGCCGACGCACCGTTGAAGGGGAACTGCTGATTGAAGGTGTAGATGTCCGTCTGCTGCGTGAGCGGCGTGTACGTGAAGGCCAGCTGATACGGATCCTCGTCGGAGCCGACATTGGCCCAGTTCGCGCGCAGCTTCAGGAAGCTCACCTTCCCCTTGTCGAAGATGCCCAGATCCCGGAAGGCGTCCGACACGACGAAACCCGACGAGACGGAGGGGTAGAAGTACGAGTTGTTGTTCGTGGGGAGTGTCGAGCTCCAGTCATTGCGGCCGGTCACGTTGACGAACAGGTATTCACGCCACGCCAGCCCGACGTCGCTGTACACGCCGAAGAGCTGCCGTTCGCTCCGGAAGTTCGTGGCGGCGTTCACGAGCGCATTGGCCTGCGTGTACAGGCCGTCGATGTTCAGCCCCTGGCTGAAGACACGCTGACGGCGGAAGGTCCGCTTGTTGAAGTTGTGCCCGATGATCGTCTTCATGGCGAGGCTGCCCGTGAGCTGGCGCTGCACCGTGCCGATCAGATCCGTGTTGAGCTCGCGTTCCGACAGGTCCTGCGTGTCGAACTCTCCGTCGAGCCGTCCCCGTGTTCCCTTGCGCGTGATGAACCGGCGATTCTCTCCGGCCAGGTCGGTGCCGGCGCGGAAGGTCACGTTCAGCCAGTTCAAGGCATCATAGGAAAGGTTGACATTGCCGAAGATGCGATCGATGGCGTTGTCGAGCCCATTGTTGTCCGTCACCCAGTACGGGTTGTTCGACGTCCCCGTCCCATCGATCGAACCGGCGATCCCCGACGCAGTGACACGGTTGTCGCGGAGGAAGTCCGTGGACAGCGTGCGCGGCAGGCTGGAGAGGAGCTGCATCGGGATACTGGCGGTGTTCTGGCCCTGACTGGGACGACCTTCCGACGTGGTGCGAACGTAATTGGCCGCGACACGTGCGCTGAACTTCGGCGTGAAACGCTGGCCGGCGTTGAGGGCAATCGTGTAGCGTGCCAGTTCCGAGTTCGGGACGATGCCCGTCTGACCGAGCCATGTGCCGCTCAGCCGGTAGTCGCTCTGCTCCGTCCCGCCGGCCACGGCCAGCGACTGCACGTTCGTCGCACCGGTCCGGAAGAAGTCCGCCACGTTATTCGGGTTGGCCTGCAGCGTCACCGTCTCGTTCAGCAGGTTCTGTACTTGCTGCCCGGTGATTTGCGGCCCCCAGCCGTTGGCCAGGTCCCTGTTGTAGACGCCAAGATTGCCCTGCGCGAACTCATTCTGCAGGTCGAACGTCCGGAAGACCTGGTCCGAGCGGAGCGACGAGTTGTAGGTGATCGTCGGCTTGCGACCGGCACGCCCCCGCTTGGTCGTCACGACGATCACACCATTGCGCGCACGGGATCCGTACAGCGCCGATGCGGCCGCACCCTTGAGGATGCTCATGCTTTCGATGTCGTCGGGATTCAGATCCTGCGCGCGATTCCCGACGTCCACTCCACCGGTCACGATTTCGGTCTCGGTACCGGCGAATGATGAGTTCGAGATCGGCACGCCGTCGACGACGAACAGCGGTTCACTCGCGCTGGCAATGGAGTTGACGCCACGGATCACGACCTTGCTCGACCCACCGATCGTGCCGGACTGCTGTGTGACACGGACACCCGACACCTTGCCGGCGAGGGCGTTGAGGACGTTGGTGGTGCGTGCCACCGCCAGCTGCTCGCTCTGTACCGTCGCGGTGGAATAGCCAAGCTCGCGAGTGTCGCGTACGATGGCATTCGCCGTGACCACCACATCGGAGAGTGCCGTTGGACTCTGCTCCATGGTGACATTCACGACCGATCGGCCAGCCATGGCGACATCGATGGGCTTGAACCCGATCACGCGGAAGGTGAGCACGCCGTCCGTCGGGGAGGCGGGTATCTGCAGGCGATAGGTGCCTTCAGCCGATGTGAGCGTCCCGTATCGCGTGCCGCGCAGGAGGACGGTTACACCTTGCAGCGCACGCGCTCCATCGGACGCGATCACCTTGCCGGTGATCACGCGGGGGGCACCTTGCGCTGCTGCCGTGGTGGGCAGCAATCCGGGACTGCCGACGACGCACGCGACGATGAGCGTACGTGCGAACGATCGCAGGTTCATGACGACGAACTCCAGGGTGTGGGGTACGCAGCGCTCGCGGTGGGTGATCCGCGAGTCGAAGTACGTCGGGTGCCTCGTCGCACTCGTGTCCGGTGTCGTGCGCAGCGCAGTCAGCCCCATGTGCTGCCGCGCCGATCGAGGCCTGTTGGTCTCTCCGCCGGAGCGGAGATCAGATCGTTACCGTGCCGTAGCATCGCACGAGCATTTGCGAGCGTAGCAGCGCCCTCATGCAGTGTCAAGCGATCGCAAAGCATTCACGGCGTCGAATCACCTCAGATCGTCGGGACGCTTCGACGGTCAATAGTTCACTTCGCTACGTCGATCACGGCCGTGCCCGTATGGCCGAGTCCGTCTGCCGGCGGGTCAACATCCGCAGCGCGGTGCGCGATGTTCGTGATTCCTTAGTCGCGTGTGCCCAGCGCCGGCTGACCATGCGGGTCGCGACGGCGTCGGTTCAGCCGAAGCTGATGTCTGGCCGCAGCGCCTGTGCACCGTTCAGGTAGACCGCACGCAACCGATCGGCTCCCCGTCCCCGATCCACGATCAGCAGGGCGCGGATGCAGCGCGGCAGGTCGTCGTCAGTCGGCATCTCCGCCAGGCAGAGGAACTGTGCGTCTCGCCATCCTGCGGCTCGGGCGGCCACCGCGGGCTTGATCGAACGGAGGTCGGGGGTGGCGGTGAAGATCACGACGCGGACGGCCGACGGACCGACGTCATTCCTCGCATGGAATTCCGCCACGAGCTCCTGCACCGCCGCCGTGATTGCCTCGACCGTGTCCTGCGGACAGGTTGTGGCGAGTCGCACGGCGACGCCGACGCTCTGTGGCGTGAGGTCGCTGGCGTTGCCCGAGAGCAACGTCGAGAACAGCAGTGGTATCCCGTCGTCCATGAGCATC
>JANOCB010000005.1:0-1692 GCA_031411975.1 Gemmatimonadaceae bacterium | reverse complement strand
GATTGGTCTTCTGACCCATTAGCGCGTCCCCCGCTCAGTCACCGTGATCTCGATGTGGCTCGTCCGCTTGATCATCGGCGTCGCCCGCCCCATCGCCGCCGGCGTGAAGCGCTTCAACTTCGGTCCCTCGTTCACCACCGCCCGCGTGATCATCAGCTGGTCCACATCCACCGGCGTGCGGCTTTCACGACTCGCGTACTCCGCATTCGCCACCGCCGAGTCGAGGACCTTCTTGATCTCCTTCGACGCGTGCTTCTTCGAGAACTGCAGCAGCGCCAGCGCTTCGTTCACGCTCTTGCCGCGAATCTGGTCGACGACCAGGCGCACCTTGTAGGGCGACTGCCGCGTGCCACGCTGGATGGCTTTCGCTTCATGAAGAATGACTGTCTCCGCCATGACTTACTTGCCTCCCTTCGGCGCGCCGCCGGTCTTCTTGTCGGCCGCCTTCTGCCCCACGTGACCGCGGAAAAGACGCGTCGGCGAAAACTCGCCGAACTTGTGGCCGACCATGTTTTCCGTCACGTACACGGGCACGAACTTGTTGCCATTGTGCACCGCGAAGGTGTGCCCGACGAAGTCCGGCAGCACCGTGCTGGCGCGGCTCCACGTCTTGATCACCTTCTTCTCGTTCTTCGCGTTCATCGCAGCCACCCGTTCCACCAGGCGCGTCTGCACGAACGGCCCCTTCTTCAGACTCCGAGCCATTAGTCGTCGCTCCGGTTACTGGGTTGCCTTGCCACGCTTGCGACCGCGCACGATCAGGCGCTGCGAAGCCTTCTTCTTGTTGCGCGTCTTCACGCCTTCCTTGTTGCCCCACTTGTCGACCACGTTGCGGCCACCGCGCGTCCGACCACCGTGCGGATGGTCCACCGGGTTCATGACTTCACCGCGCACGTGCGGACGCTGACCCAGCCAACGGCTCTTGCCCGCCTTGCCATGGCTCAGCAGCTCGTGCTCGGCGTTGCCGACCTCACCGATCGTCGCCATGCACGTGCCGTGGATCATGCGCATCTCCGTGCTCGGCAGGCGCAGCGTCACGTAATCGCCTTCCTTCGCCATCACCGTCAGGCTCGAGCCGGCCGAGCGGGCCAGCTGACCGCCCTTGCCCGGCTTGAGTTCGACGTTGTGCACCGCGGTGCCCAGCGGCATTTCCTTCAGCGGCAGGCAGTTCGCCAGACGCACGTCCGAGCCAGGACCCGAGACGATCGTGTCGCCGACATTCAGTCCCTTCGGGTGCAGGATGTAGCGCTTCTCGCCGTCCGCGTACTCCACCAGCGCGATGCGCGCCGAACGGTTCGGGTCGTACTCGATCTCGCGCACCGTGGCGACCATGCCGAACTTGTTGCGCTTGAAGTCGATGATGCGGTACTTGCGCTTGTGCCCACCGCCGATGCGACGCATCGAGATGTGACCGTGGTTGTCGCGACCACCGGTCCGCTTGAGCGGCTCGGTCAGCGACTTCTCCGGCGTGGAGCGCGTGATCACGGCGAAGTCAGACACGCTGCGGAAGCGCGACGACTTGGTCACCGGCTTGAATTGACGGATGCCCATTCGCTTAACCCTCGAAGACCGGGATCGTGTCTCCGGCCTTCAGCCGCACGATCGCCTTCTTGTAGTTGGGACGCTTCCCCTTGGACTGCCCCACCGTGCGCTGCTTGCCGCGGCAGTTGAGCGTCCACACGTCGGTCACCG
>JANOCB010000004.1:0-20344 GCA_031411975.1 Gemmatimonadaceae bacterium | reverse complement strand
CGCGGACAGCGACGCGCCTTCCACATACCGCATGGTGAAGAACGCGAACTCGGCCGTCTCGCGATACGCGTAGATCGGGATGATGTTCGGATGCTCCATCCCCGCGGCGGTCTGCGCCTCGCGCAAGAACCGCGTGGCCATGCCAGGCAACATCTGCAAGTGCGGAGACAGCACCTTGACGGCGACTTTCTTCCTGAGCCGAATGTCATGCGCCAGGAAGACCGTCGCCATGCCGCCGCGACCGAGTTCCTCGCGGATCTCGTACTCACCGACCGTGGCTCGCCGTAGCGAATCAAAGAACTGGCGGTCCGCGGACCCTTCGTCCGAAACGTCGCTTGCAGGCGGTCGGATGTCGGCGCCGCAGCTTGCGCAGTACCGCCCCTGCCCGACTGCCGGCTGTGCGCACTGCGGGCACGAAGCGATCTCGATCATTGCAGACAGGAGTGGAGGGTCGCCACCTAGCTTCGGTAGTATCAGGCAACGAGCGCGACCTTTCAAGGGTTGCTCCCCGTGGTGCCGGACGCTAAACGCCCTGCCGATTGTAACGACAACCGCTGGCCGAGTGAGCGGAACGGGATTCGTTCCACCCGGGCGACAACCGCGTTACATGCGCTCGGATACGATGGGTGCGGCTACGGCCCCCCGCGCGAGAGGGTTGCGAGCGTACGCAGATACACAACGGGGCGGCGCATCACCTGATGCACCGCCCCGTCGTTCACTCCGCTCGTCCAGCAGGGCCTAGTACATCCCGCCCATGCCGCCGCCGTGACCACCACCGGCTGGCGCCGGGGAATTTTCCTTCTTCTCGACGATCAGGGCTTCGGTCGTGAGGAGGAGGCCCGAGATCGATGCGGCGTTCTGCAGCGCGGTCCGGGTGACCTTCGTCGGGTCGATGACACCGGCCTGCACGAGGTCCTCGTACGTGTCGGTGAGGGCGTTGTAGCCGAACGTGTTCGACTCGGCGGCCTTCACCTTCTCGACGACGATGGAACCTTCACCACCGGCGTTCTGCACGATCATGCGGATCGGCTCTTCGATGGCGCGACGGATGATCGCGACGCCGATGTTCTCTTCCGCATCGTCCAGCTTCAGGTTCACCAGCGCCTTCTGGGCACGGATCAGGGCGACACCGCCGCCCGGGACGATGCCTTCCTCGACGGCGGCACGCGTGGCGTGCAGCGCATCTTCGACGCGGGCCTTCTTCTCCTTCATTTCCGCTTCGGTGGCGGCGCCGACGTTCACGACGGCCACACCACCGGAGAGCTTCGCCAGACGCTCCTGGAGCTTTTCCTTGTCGTAATCGGAGGTGCTCTTCTCGATCGCGGCACGGATTTCCTTCTCACGACCCTTGATCTGCTCGCTGTCGCCAGCGCCATCGATGATCGTGGTGTTGTCCTTGTCGACGACGACGCGCTTGGCGCGGCCGAGGTCAGCGAGGGTCGCGTTCTCCAGCTTGAAGCCGACTTCATCGCTGATGACGTTGCCGGCGGTCAGCACGGCGATGTCCTGCAGCATCGCCTTGCGGCGGTCACCGAAGCCCGGCGCCTTGACGGCGGCGATCTTCAGCGTGCCACGCAGCTTGTTCACGACGAGCGTGGCCAGCGCCTCGCCCTCGATGTCTTCCGCGATGATCATGAGCGGCTTGCCCGTCTGGGCCACCTTCTCGAGCACCGGGAGGAGTTCCTTCATGGAGCCGATCTTCTTGTCGTGGATCAGGATGAAGCAGTCTTCCATGACGGCTTCCATCTTCTCCGGATCGGTGACGAAATACGGCGAGACGTAACCGCGGTCGAACTGCATGCCGTCCACGGTCTCCAGCGTCGTCTCGAGGCCCTTGGCCTCTTCGACGGTGATGACGCCGTCCTTGCCGACCTTCTCCATCGCGCTGGCGATCAGCTCGCCGATTTCCTTGTCGTTGTTGGCCGAGATCGACGCAACCTGCGCGATTTCCTTGCGACCGTTGGTCGGCACGGAGATGCGCTTAAGCTCTTCGACGACGGCCGTGACGGCCTTGTCGATGCCGCGCTTGAGGGCCATCGGGTTCACGCCGGCCGTCACGTTCTTGAGGCCTTCGCGGAAGATCGCCTGCGCCAGCACGGTGGCGGTGGTGGTGCCGTCGCCAGCGTTGTCGCTGGTCTTCGTCGCGACTTCCTTCACCATCTGCGCGCCCATGTTCTCGAGCGGATCGGAGAGCTCGATTTCCTTGGCGACGGTGACGCCGTCCTTGGTCACGGTCGGCGCGCCGAACTTCTTGTCGATGACGACGTTCCTTCCCTTCGGGCCGAGCGTCACCTTCACAGCGTCAGCCAGCTGATCGACGCCGCGCTTCAGGGCAGCGCGCGCGTCAACGTTGAAATGCAGTTCCTTGGCAGCCATCGGTTCTATCCTCGAAAGCGATTAGGCGAGGACCGCGAGTACATCCGACTCGCGGAGAATGAGCACGTTCTCGCCCTCGATCGTGACTTCGGTGCCGCTGTACTTGCCGTACAGGACACGGTCACCGACCTTCACGGTCATCGGGGCCAGCTTGCCGTCTTCGTACTTGCCCGGGCCCACGGCGACGATCTCGCCCTGCTGGGGCTTCTCCTTCGCGGTGTCGGGGATGTACAGCCCACCGCGCATCTGCTCCGCTTCTTCGAGCGGCTTCACGACAACGCGATCGGCCAACGGGGTGACCTTGGCGCCGATGGCACTCTTGGTGGTCATCGTCCTTCCTCCAGACCTGACGTGTGACATATGTGGACGCGCGGACCAGGACACGCGCGCCTTGTTAGCAGTCGATCGGGTTGACTGCTAACACCACAAAGGTAGTCACTGTCCGACGGCCGTCAAGCGCCGCGCGTTCGCCGGTGCCGGAGCAGATGCAACGACGTAAACCCTTACACAGAAATGATTTAGCGACGAAGTCCGATCCACGGCACGCCGCGGACGCCTCCCCTACTCCACCGCCGGAACGGTCAGGAGATCGTAGGCCATCCGCAATCCGCGGAGCGTCAGATCGGGGTCCACCACCGCCAGTACGGGACAATAGGGCTGCAGCATGGCCGCCAGACCGCCGGTGCCGATCACGATGGGCACACGCCCCGTCGGCCACTCGGCGCGCAGCCGACCGACGATCCCCGTGATCGAATCGACCGCCCCGTACACCACGCCGGAGCGGATGCACTCCTCCGTCCGCCGCCCGAGGACATGCGCCGGTGCGCGCAGTTCGGTCGCCGGCAGCTTCGAGGTCCGACGGGTCAGCGTTTCCAGCGAGGTCAGCACCCCCGGAGCGATCACGCCACCCAGAAAGACCCCATCCCGCGTGATGCAGTCGTACGTGGTGGCGGTGCCCAGATCGACGACGATGCAGTCCTCGGCATACAGGCGACTCGCCGCCAGCGTATTGATGATGCGATCGGCACCCACCGTCTGCGGCTCCTCGACGTCGAGCGTGATCGGCAGCGTACTGCCGGCATCGACGACCAGAGCCGCGACGCCGAACGCGAGACGAATGCCGTCCGACAGTGGCGACGTGATCGCCGGCACCACCGATCCGATCGCAGCGCCCGTGATGCGCTCGTGTGTGAACCCGTCCAGTTCCACGAGTGAGCGCAACACAAGCGCAAACTCATGCGGCGTCCGCGTGGCACTCGTCATGATGCGCCAGTGCGCCACGATGCGCGCAGCGTCCGAGAGGCCGATCGTGGTTTCCGTATTGCCCACATCGCAGACCAGCAGCATGCCGCAGCTCCGTCAGAGAGTCCGGAAGACAAGGGAACCAGCCACCGCCACCGCGTCACCTGCCGCACTGCGCACCCGCAAACCGCCATCCGGCGTGAGACCGAGGACCGTGCCGGCGAGCGGTGCGGTGATCTCGCGTCCCACCGCCAGATCACGCAGCGCATACCGCTGCAATTCGGCGGCGGAGAGGCCGTCGGCTGCCGCAGCGGCAGCCAGCACCGCCTCCACCACCGCCACCAGCACAACGGGTCGCCCCACGCCTGCGTCGAGCGACGCGGCCGGTACCTCGAGTGCCGCAGGTGTGGTGTTGACACCGACGCCAACGACGATCCACTCCAATTGTGCACCGCGCCAGCGCGCCTCGGTGAGAATACCTGCCAGCTTTCCCTGCCCGAGATACAGATCATTCGGCCACTTGAGCTGCACCCGCGAGGGCGAGAGGGCGTCGAGGCGCTCCGCGAGTTCGAGCCCCACCCGGAGCGACAGCACTCCGCCGGCGGCGGCCGCCGGCGGCCGCAGCACGATGCTCGTCCAGACGCCGGTACCAGCGGAGGAGGCCCAGGACTTTCCGCTGCGACCGCGACCAAGGCGCTGCTGTTCCGCGACGACGACCGTCCCGTGGGCGGCGCCAGCCGCCGCGCGCTCGTGCGCCACGTCCATCGTGCTGCCGCACTCCGACAGTGCGATCAGGCTGGCGGCTCCGGACCGTTCACCGAGCGTCTGCACCGCGACACCGTCGTAGGCAGCGAGCAGCGCCCGGTCGTGGATCATCCCTGCCGCGTGTAGATCAGGGTCAGGATCACCACTCCCAGCACGACGCGATAGACCGCGAACACGCCGAAACTCTTGCTCGACACGTACTTGAGCAGCACCGAAATTGCGAGCCAGCCACTGATGCCCGACGCGAGGATGCCAACGACGATGGGCAGCGTGACGCCTTCACGCAGCGCCTCAGGCACCTTGACCACGGCGGCAGCGGCCGTGATCGGCATCGACATCAGGAAGCTGAACGTGGCCGCGCTGGTGCGGTCGAAGCCGAGTGCGCGTCCTGCCGTCATGGTCGCACCGGAGCGGGAGACACCGGGAATCAACGCGCAGACCTGTGCCAGTCCGATCAGCAGCGCATCGATCCAGCGGAATTCGCGGAGCACGCGCACCTGCGGCGCATAGCGATCGGCCGCCCAGAGCAGGATGCCAAGCACGATGAGGGTACAGGCGGTGATCAGCGGATTCCGAAACACCGTCTCGGCGTAATCCTGCAGCAGCAAACCGCCGATCGCGCCGGGGATGGTGGCGAGGACGATGAACACGGCACGCCACTGATCATCGGTGGTGACGCGCCGAGTGCGGACGATCTCGAATCCGGCCCTGGTGAGATCGATCCACTGCTGTCGGAAATACCAGAGCACGGCCGCGAGCGTGCCGAGGTGCAGCGCCACATCGAACGCCAGTCCCGGATCTTCCCAGCCGAAGATGAACGGGACGAGGCTGAGGTGTGCGGACGAACTGATCGGAAGAAACTCAGCCAGCCCCTGTACGATGCCGAGGACGAGTGCTTGAAAGACGTTCATGATGAGGACGAAGGACGCGATGGGTGGCCTCCGGAGACGGCGCGGCCACCGTGAAGATTACTCGATCGAGGTGCCGAGGACTGCGGCGGCCGCTCTCGCCCGAGCCCGGCGACGTGATGCGGCGACCGCCAGCGCATCCTCGTAGGTCGCCTCGTACTGCCCGATGATGCGTGACTCGCTGAACCGCTGGCGCGCATCTGCCGCTGCGGCCGTGCTCATCTGCGCCCAGCGTACCTCATCGGACAGGATCTCGATGGCTGCCGTCGCCATGGCGTCGGTATCGCCGACCGGTCGCAATGCCCCGGTGATTCCCTCCTGCACGACTTCGGGAATGCCACCGGCATTCGACGCGACCACCGGCACTCCGCAGGCGAGGGCTTCGAGTGCCGAGAGGCCGAACGACTCGTTGTCGGAGGGCAGCAGAAAGAGATCGGCGTTCGCCAGCAGCGGCGCGACGTTCTCGATGCGCCCGAGGAACTGGACACGATCCGCCACACCAAGCGCCCGCGCCTCATCCTGCGCGAGTCCGCGATCCGGACCATCACCAACCATCACCAGTGTGCACTCGATCGACGCAGCGACCTTGGCGAAGATCCGGATCACGTCGACCGTCCGCTTGACTGCACGGAAGTTGCTGATGTGCATCAGCACCTTGCCCGGTGCGGCAAGCACGCCGGCGAGCGCGCCGGGATACCGTGCCCGATCGTAGACCGCCGGATCGATGAAGTTGTGAATGACTTCGACCGAGCACCCCGTGCACCCGAACGCGTTGACGGTTTCGCGCTGCAGATGTTCCGAGACGGCGGTGATGCGGTCGGCCTTCTCGATCGAGAATTTCGTGATGGCCCAGTACGACGGATCCTGCCCCACGATCGTGATGTCGGTGCCATGGAGGGTGGTCACCACCGCCACGTCGTCACCGTTCTCCCGCATCATCTCGCGCGCAATCCAGGCACTGGTGGCGTGCGGGATGGCATAGTGGCAATGCAGCACGTCGAGCTTCGCGCTCCGCGCCACCTCGTGCATGCGGACGGCGAGTGCCAGATCGTATGGCGGATACTCGAACAGCGGATACCGGCCCACGTCCACTTCATGGAAGAAGACGCGCGGCAGGAACGCCGGCAGCCGGAAGGGCTGGGCGTACGTGATGAAGTGGATCTCGTGACCGCGCGCCGCGAGTGCGATCCCGAGTTCGGTGGCCATCGCACCCGAGCCGCCGTACGTGGGATAACAGGTGATGCCGATTTTCACAGGAACTCCGACGGGGAGACAGACTCCAGCCACCCGATCGCGCGGGACCCGGCATCGGGTTCGGTGGGATCGAGCGGGGTGACGCGGGTTGCAGGCAGCTGGTGACGAAACCAGGTGCGCTGTCGCTTGGCATACTGTCGCGTGGCGATGATCGTCCGTTCGATCGCGGCATCACGCGAAACCGTTCCCTGCAGCACCGCGTGCAGCAGGGCGTACCCGCAGGCATTCCACGCAGGTGCGTCAACGGGAACGTCCCGGGACAACTCGTCGACCTCGCACTCCCATCCAGCGTCGAGCATCTGCTGCACGCGGATGGCGATCCGATCACGCAGCACCGTGCCGGGATCGACGAGCAGATACTGCGGCTGCACCACGGCGGGTCGCGCGCGTTCCACCTGCCATTCGCTCAATGGCCGGCCCGTGAGCTCGTACACCTCGAGTGCCCGCACCAGCTGTGTGCGACCCAGATGTGCCCGCGCGGGATCGATCCGTTCGCATCGCTCGCGGAGCACCGTCGTCTCCTCGGCGTCCAGTTGCCGCAGGAGCAGGTCGCGCGCCGCTGGATCGAGCGGCGGCGATTCGAAGAGCGGCTCCTCGAGCGCTCGCAGGTAGAAGCCGGTGCCACCAACGATGATGACCGGTTGACCGATGGCATCCGCCTCGCGGATCCACCCGAGTGCACGCTCGCACCACTGCGCGGCGGAGTACCGCTCCACCGGATCCAGCACGTCGATGCCCCGGTGCAGCACGGCCTGTCGTTCGGCGGGTGATGGCTTTGCGGTTCCGATGTCGAAGCGGCGATACACCTGACGGGAGTCGGCGCTGATCAACACCGCGCCGGTGCGCGCGGCGAGCGCCATGGCGATGGCGGACTTCCCGGCCGCCGTCGGCCCGCAGATCACGGCGACGTCACGCACGTCCGAACCGCCGATCGAGTTCGTCCCAGGACAACTGGACGATGGTCGCACGTCCATGCACGTCGTGAGCGGGCAGCGTGGTCCGCGCAAGATCGGCGAACAGCGCACGCATCTCGCTCGCGGAGAGCACGTCTCCCGCCTTGACCGCCGCCTTGCACGCCACCGTCATCGCCAGTCGTTCATGCCGGCTGGCCGTGCTCGCAATCCGGTCACCGGCCAAAGACGCCAGCGTCTCGCGAAGGGCACGCTCCGCATCGAAGCGGTGATGCGGCATCGGGACACTCTGCACCACCAGCGTCTGTCCACCGAACCCCTCGATGCCGAAGCCAAGGGCTTCGAAGGCGTCGCGGTGCGACTCGAAGGCATCGGCCTCCGCCGGACTGAGATGCAGGGTCAGCGGGAAGAGCAGCGTCTGCACGACGGCATCACCGCCGTGCAGTTTGCGCATCAGCTTTTCGTAGAGCACGCGCTCATGCGCCGAATGCTGGTCGATCAGGACGACCCCGTCATCACGCTCGAAGAGCAGATAGGTGCGCCGCAACTGCAGCAGCGGTGGGATCGCGAAGGGATCGGAGAGTTCCTGTGCCGCCGCATCGGACACCGGCACTGGTGTGCCGGCACCGTGCACGGAGTGCTCGATCCCCTCCCCCGCCGCATTCCCGGCGAACAGCGGGGCGACCTCGGGCGCACTCCGCAGCATCGTCACATCGGCGACGGCGGATGTGCCGGGCGACCAGGTGCGCTCGCTGCCGAAGCGCGACGCGAACAGCGGCGCAGCAGCCGCGGCACCGATCGCGCGACGTACGGCGCCTTCCACGACGCGCTCGATCCCCCAGCGATCGTGAAAGCGCACCTCCGCCTTGGCGGGATGCACGTTCACGTCCACGGCGTCACCCGGCAGACGGATGTCGAGCGCCAGCGAGGGACGAGCGCCGGACGGAATCGTGGAGTGGTAGGCCGCCTCGGCGGCACGCACCAGACCGGCATCACGAATGGCTCGTCCATTCACCATCAGGAAGACGCGGCGCGCGCTCAGCCCCACATTGGCCGGCTGTTCGACGAGACCGCGCACGAGCACCGGGCCCTGCACGTCATCCACCTCGATCATGCTGGTGGGTGTGACGCCCGCCCAGACACTGGCCAGGCGCTCACGCCAGGTGCGGGCCGGCACGGCGGTGAAGGCCGTCTTGCCATCGTGGGTGGCCGTGATGCGGACGTCGCGGCGCACCAGCGCGACGGTGGCGAGCAACTCGGCGATGGCGCGCCATTCGCCGCGGGCACTCTTCAGAAACTTTCGGCGGGCAGGCACGGCATGAAACAGTTCCGTCACCGTGATGGTCGTGCCGCGGCGCCGCGCCATCGGCTCGCTGTTCACGCGCAGGCCCTGCCGCACCGTCACCCGGGTGCCCGCGCCATCGGCTTCGGCTGTTTCGAGCACGAGCTGCGAGACCGATGCGATGGCCGGGAGCGCTTCACCCCGGAATCCGAAGGTGGCGACACCGACGAGATCGTCCGCCGAGCGAATCTTCGACGTGGCATGCCGCGCCAGCGCCAGCGTCGCTTCGGTGGCCGACATGCCGGCGCCGTCATCGCGAATACGTATCATGCCGCGTCCACCATCCTCGATCTCGACACCGATCTCGGTGGCACCGGCATCGAGTGCGTTCTCGATCAGTTCCTTGACGATGGACGCGGGACGCTCGACCACCTCGCCGGCAGCGATCTGGTCAGCGACGGCGGAATCGAGGATGGCGATGCGGGACATATGCGAAAGCTACGGAGCGAGGGCGTCAGTGGCGAACCGTATCTCCGCCAGCGCAACGTCACGCCCATCGCCCACCGCCAGCGAGCGCAGCGCCTCGGACTCCACCCACCCGCTGCGGCCCGCGTTCACTTCGAGCAGACGCCAGGTGCCACGCACTTCGCGGATCATGGCGAGTTCACCAGCCCGCGCGCGCGCTCCGGCTTCGCCGGCCAGCACCGGTTCCGTGCGCAGTGCCACGTCACGCCGGATCACTACAAAGCCGTCGGCATCGGCTGAACGCTGCGCCACCACGGACAACGCCGCGACCACCGCCACGATCCCCGCCGCACCGATCAGCGCCCCGTTGCTGATCGCACGGTTCCGCCAGCGCCACACTGCTCCCACGACCGACAACGTGCCCGTGACGCCAAGCAGCAGCAGCCACGCGACGTTCGGGGTGACCGGAACGATGGCGGCGCGCAGATCACCCGTGAGTCCGTGCAACTGCAGCTGCACGCGCGCATCCGTGCCGCGAGGTGCGAGGCGGGCGGCGCGCTGCCACGCCACGATCGCGCCTGCAGTGTCGGCGCGCATCCAGTGCGCCGCGCCGAGATTCGCCCATGCCGTGGCGCTCGCTGGAACGGCAGCAGCCGCCTCGGCGAACGCCGCCGCCGCCGCGGTGTATCGACGCGCTTCGTAGTCCGCCGTTCCACGGACGAAGGCCGGTGGCTGCGCAGCGAGCAGCGACGCCCACCCGCAGAGCAGCGCAAGGCTGCGTGCAACGGGACGAAGCCGTTCACGCACCCGGGTCGACAATTCGGCCTGTAACTGCGTGAGCACGGCCGCCGCCTCGCGCTCGAGCGTGGACAGCGTACCGGCATCCAGCGCCTGTGCGTCGCTGAATGAAGCCCTGTCGAGCCGCTGCAGCAGGGCGCCGGCCGCTTCGGCCGCGTCCGTACTTGCACCCGCGCGCCGAAGGCGCCGAACTACATCCGTCACGACGAAGGCATCGCTCAGCTTCAGCTGCACCATCGGCGCCACGTCGCGCACGAAGCTCCGGCGCAGTGTGGCGGCATCGACCACGGTCACCGGACCGCCATCCCGTCGCAGCCTCCGCCGTTCGCGCGGTGCCCTGCGCGGCAATGCGCGGATCAGGCGACGTGCCATGAGTACGGCCCACGGCGCACCGAGTAACACGAACAGCAGCCGGAACCACCACCGCTCGGTCACGTCGTCCACCAGCTCCACGCGCCAGGAGGCCAGCGGGAGTGCCGGATCGGCCTCGGCTGCGGCCTCAGCCTCCACCGCCACGCCAGCGGCGACACGCAATGCACCCAGCGGGACGGTCACTTCCTCGTACCGCGACCGCACGGGATTGAAGTACGAGTACCGCACATCACCAAGGGCAATGTCGCCGTCCCGCGACGGCGTCAGCAGATACCGGAAGGTCTTGCTGCCACGGATCAGCAGGTCGGTGCTGTCCACCACGATGCTCTCGCCGGCGGCATCGATCGTCACCCCGGGAATCGCGAGTTTCGGTGCCGGCAGCAGCTTTACGTTGCCTGCCCCTTCCACCGTCACACTGAGCTGCACCGCATCCCCGACGCGGGCACCGCGCTCCACGGTCGCCGTCACACCGTACACACCGACCGCACCGCTGAACGATGCCGGGCGGCCGTCGAGCGGCAGTTCACGCACTGCGACCGTCCGTGCGGGTGTCGTGGCCGTCTGTCGTTCCGCGCGACCGAACATCGTTCCGGCGGTGCCCAGCGTGTAGCCAAGCCGCGCCGGCGGAATGGTCAGCCTGCCAGCGCGCAGCGGAAAGAGCGCACGGGCAAAGATGAAGGGCCGGTACCGCACGCCATCCACATCACGGCTTGGCAGCGCATCATTGGCGACCGGGAGGTCGTACGCCACCGCGCCATCGACCGAGGGGGCCACGTACTCTGGATTGCGCTGCAGCTGTGCGCGCAGTTCGTCATCGATGAAGACGCCAACCTGCAGCGTCACCTGTTGCCCAGCCCACACCGAATCGCTCGTCACGAGCGAGTGAAAATTGACGAGCGTCTGCCGCGACACGGGTGCCCGGGTCACGATAGCCGGTACTGCGTTCGTCGGGGGTGGGAGGACGACGATACGCTTCGCCAGGCTGATCGCCTGCTGTGTCCCGACCGAGGCGACGACCGGCGAGAGCACCACGGTGCCGGCAGCAAGCGCGCGCAACACATACCGCGTCTCGCGGGTGGCCACCGCCTGCCCGAAGCCGCCGCCGAGGCGGGTCACGTTGCTGACGACATCCAGCGATGCACCTGTCGCGGTGGGCACGGTGAGGCGTGGCGCCGTATTGCCATTGACCGTGGCACGAACCACCACGGGGACAGCCGTGCGCGCCGGCACGGTATCCGCCACCTGCACCGACACTGCGATCTGCATCAGGACGCCGAAAGAAAAGCTCACCAGTCTCTCCCGGCACTCGCCTCTCGACGACGGCCATCGCGCTGGCGACGTGATTGCACGTCACGCTCATCACGCGCAGCGCTGTTGAGCACCGCGTCGGCGCGCTGCCGGTCGAGTTCCTGTTGCTTGCTGTTGCTGGCCGGCGGAGGCTCCGGGGGTGGCTGCTGTCCACCGCCGCCGCCACCACCACCGCCCGCGTGTCGCTGCTGCTCGCGGATGGCGAGCTCCAGATTCCACTTGGCGTCGGGATCATCGGTGCGCGTTCGCAGGGCACGCTTGTACGCGGCCACGGCAGCGGCGAAATGCGGTCCGGCATCCGTCGGTGTCGCCCTCCGCGCGCGGCGCAGTTGCGCCAGTCCGAGATTGAACAGTGCGCGGTACCGGAGATCGGCATCGGGTGCAATCGTGACCACGCGCTCGAGCACCTCGGTCGCCGCCGCGGTGGAGTCGGCCTCGAGCAGTGCGGTGCCAATGTTGAACTGATTGCGCAGCGACGCATCGCCATGGCGTGCCCGTTCCCGGAATGCCTGCGCCGATTCCATGAACCTGCGCTGCCGGTAGAGCGACAGGCCATCGGTCTCGGCAGCGCCCTGCTGCGCGTGGCCCTGCGATGGCATCACCAGCATCCCGCCCAGCAGTACCACAGCGAGCGCGGTGCGTGCGCGCCGTGTGTACTCGGCCAGCAGCGCGTCGAGCAGCAGCAGCACGAAGGCCGGCCAGAGGAACACCGCATAACGCTGCACCGGCGACTTGCCTGCATCGTAGACGCGTTCGGTCTGCCGCAATCGTCGCAGCGCAGTGCGCACGCGGCCCGGGCGATCGGGGGTGACGGGATCCACGTACACACCTTCCGTCACCCGTGCAATCGTCGACAACACGATGCCGTTTGCGCGGGTCACCACCGGTCGGCCGTCCCCGTCGGTCTTGACGCCGCCCGCAACGGGAATGGTGGCCCCCTGCGGCGTGCCATACCCGACCGTGACGACGGCGAGACGTGCGTCACGAGCCGACTTGGCGGCCGCGTCGACGGCCGACTCATCGTCCCATGTCTCGCCGTCGCTCATGAGAACGAGCGCGCGGTCGTTGCCGTCGTTGCTGACGCCGAGCAGTTGTGTCGCCTGCGTGACGCCATCGGCGAGCGCAGTACCGCCCTGGCTCACCATGTCCGGATCGAGTCCGTCGAGGAACAGTTCCAGCGCATCGTGGTCGGGGGTCAAAGGCGTCAGCACGTACGCGCGCCCTGCCACGACGAGCAAGGCCACGCGCGCTCCCGGCATGGTGGCAAGCAGGCGTCGCACATCCGACTTCATCCGCTCCAGCCGTGACGACCCGCCCTCATCGCGCGCCAGCATCGACGCCGACACATCCAGCACCAGCGCGATGTCCACGCCCACGTCCCGTCGTCGTTCGGCGCGTTCACCCCAGCGTGGACCGGCGAGGGCCAGCCCGAGCAGCAGTGCAGCGGTGCCGAGCAAGACGGCACGAATCCGGGGCGGCAATCCCGGCATGCGACGAGGCACGAGGCGCTCGAGGACGGGCACGTCGCCGAGCCCCGCGAGCCGCGCGCGACGTCGGGCATCGGTGCGCCAGCCGACGACGGCCACCCCGCCTGCCAGCAGCAATGCGACCGGCAGCATCCAGGGGCGGGCGAACAGCTGCAGGAACGGCAGCAGCAGCGTCATGGAATCGGCCCCCGGCGCTGCAGGGTCCATGCCTCGAGCAGCAACGCCAGCAGCGCGATGGTGCCTGGCACGACGTACCACTCGCTGCGCGGCAGCGAGCGGCGCGCGAGCGTCGGCGTGCGTTCCAGTCGATCGATCTCGCGCGTGATCCGCTCCAGTCCCGCGGCATCCTTCGCACGGAAGTACCGGCCACCGGTGGCGCGCGCGACTTCCGTCAGCAACGCGTCGTCGATCTCCACACGCTGCGTCTCGTAGCGCAGCCCGAACAGCCCGCGCCCCACGGGCACCGGCGCCATGCCCTCGGTGCCGACACCGATGGCATAGATGCGGATGCCGAAGGCCGATGCCGCCCGCGCCGCGGTCCGCGGGTCCACCTGCCCGCGATTGTTCACGCCATCCGTCAGCAGCACGAGCACCTTCGACGAGGTGGTGGCAGCCCGCAATCGATTCGACGCCGTCGCGATGGCCGTGCCGATGGCGGTACCATCCTCGAGCTGGCCCGGCTGCAACTGGTCGATGGCCGAGAGCACGACCATGTGATCGGCTGTCAGCGGGACCTGCGTCAGTGCCTCGCCCGAGAATGCCACCACACCAATGCGATCCGACGCACGCATCCTGACGAATTCCTTGACCTGCGTCCGCGCCACTTCGAGGCGATTCTGCGGCTGGAAGTCCTCCGCGAGCATCGAGCTCGAGATGTCGAACGCCAGCATGATGTCGATGCCTTCGCGCGTTTCGCTGCGTGCACCCCCGTGCGCATACGGATGCGCGAGCGCCACGGCGCACGCCCCGAGTGCGATCAGGCGCAGCCGTACCAGCCATCGCCGCACCCGACTTTCGCGGGGCTTGGCCTGCAGCACGAGATCAAGGGCTGCGAATGGCATGGCTTGCACGGCGGTCCGCCGGCGCACCCACCAGACGAGTGGCAGCACGAGCAGGGCGAGCAACGCCCACGGTGTGGCGATGGCCACGCCAAGCGACTCGACCCAGGCGAGGAGGGATGCCAGCATCACGCCGCCTCGGACGAAGGCGACGCGCGCAGCCGATCCATCTCGCGCACGAGCTCACGCGCCAGGCCACTCACACGCCGCACCGTGCCGGCATCGGTGTCGGTGCCGCTGAAGCGGACCACATCGCACGCTTCGAGCAGGTCGGCCAGCCGGATGGCAGGAATGCCGGTGATCGCCCGCGCGGCAGCGAGCAGTTCGGCATTGGTGAGCGTGAGTGGCAGTGACGGCGAGATGTCAGCCAGGTATTGCCGCACGATTTCTGCAGCGAGCGTGACCTGTCGACCCCCTTCGCCCATCTTCACCAGCTGACGGCCATCGAGCCTGGCAAAGGCCGCCTCGGCGCGCGCGATGGGCGACGTGACGACATCGGCCACCGGTCGCTCGTGTGTACGCCAGCGATACCACCCGTAGATGGCTGCGAGTGCCGCCAGCAGTGCGAGCAACCACCGCCACCAGGAGGCCCACCATGCCGCCGATTCGGGGAACAACTCGCGTGGCGCTTTCGGGATGCGGCTCGCGGAGTCGGTGGGCAGCACCGACGCGACGACGACGCGGATGTCCACCGGCACCGCGACGTCACTGCCTTCACGCTTCATCTGCACCGGCTGCAGCGGGATCGTCAGCACACCGGGCTGCCACGCAATCAGCCGGTAGCGCACCAGCAGTGTATCGCTGCGACGCGTGACCACGGCAGGATCGAGCGGCTCGACGATCCCGCCGGTATCTGGCACCGGAGGCGCCACCGCCGACCGACCTCCGGCCGGCACGGCCCGAAGATTCACGATGAACGGCTGCCCGACCGTGACCGTCTCCGGCAGGACGCGGAACGTGACGCGGCCAACGCTGTCCGAGGGGGCCTGCGCAGTCACGAGCGCGGCACCAAAAACGGACGCCAGCGTGAGCCTCAGCATGCCGCGCATGTCAGCGCCCCCGCCGCGACGGCCGCGCACGCCGGAAGAACTCGAGCAAGGGTTCGACGATTGGCGCATCGGTCCGAAGCAGCACCGATGTCACACCCGTGCGCGCGAACATCTCGCGCCGCCGGCTTTCCGCCGCCACTGCGGCGGCCGCATACCGTGCGCGAAACGCAGGATCGCTGCTGTCGATCTCCACCCGCTCCCCGGTTTCGGGATCGGCCAGCACCAGCACCCCGGCGGCGGGGAGGGCGTGTTCCACCGGATCCTCCACGGCGAGCACCACCACCTCGTGACGGGCGGCGAGTCGTCGCAGTGCCACTTCCGCATTCGGATCGTTGCAATCGGAGATCACGAACACGAGCGAGCGATGCGACAGGTACCGCTGCGCCTGTTCACACGCCAGCGCGACATCGGTGCGTCGGCCCGCTGGTCGCAGGGAGAGCAGGTCACGGAGCAGCCGCAAGCCGTGCCGGCGGCCCTTGCGCGGCGGCACCGCATGCTCGACGCGGTCGGTGAACGCCACCAGGCCGACCCGGTCGTTGTTGCGGAGCGCGGAGAGGCCGAGGACCGCGGCCACTTCGAGCGCGACATCGTCCTTGAAACGTGTGCGCGTCCCGAAGTGTGTGGAGGCGGAACAGTCCACCAGCAGCAGCACGGTGAGTTCGCGTTCCTCCACGTAGCGCTTCACGAAGGGCTTCTGCAACCGCGCCGTCACATTCCAGTCGATGCTGCGCACTTCGTCACCGGGCTGGTACTCCCGCACTTCCGAGAACTCCATGCCCTGCCCCTTGTACACGGAGCGATACTCGCCGGCGAAGCGCGAGTTGACGAGGCGGCGCATGCGCAGCTCGAGCCGCCGCACCTGCTCGAGGATCTCGAGTGGAGCGGGTGCCCCGAGGGTGGCACCGGCAGGTGGCTCCGGCGCGGCCACCGCAGGTGCGGCGCGGCGCCAGCGTCCGATCACGGGGCGACGACCGCCGCGAGTATGCGACGTACCAGCTCGTCGCTGGTCACGTTCTGCGCTTCGGCCTCGAACGTCGTCACCACCCGGTGTCGCAACACATCCGGTGCAATCGCCTTCACGTCATCCGGCAACACGAAGGTGCGACCGCGGAGGTACGCATGAGCGCGCGAAGCCTGCGCCAGCGCGATCGTCGCGCGGGGTGACGCACCGTATTCGATCAGCGGTACCAGTCCGGCGAGGCCCACTTCCGCCGGCAGGCGCGTGGCATGCACCAGCTCGACGATGTAGTCCATGATGCGTTCGTCGAGGTGCAGCGCGGCAATCTCGCGACGTGCGGCGATGATCGTCTGCGGGGTCGCGGCCGCACTCACGGGAATCTCCACGCCGGACGACATCCGGCGCATGATCTCCTTTTCTTCCGCGCGCGAGGGGTAGTCGACGCGCAGCTTGAGCATGAAGCGGTCGATCTGCGCTTCCGGCAGGGGGTAGGTGCCTTCCTGCTCGATCGGGTTCTGCGTGGCGAGTACGAGAAACGGTTCGGCCAGCGGGTAGGTCGTGCCGCCGATGGTCACCTGCCGTTCCTGCATGGCCTCCAGCAGCGCGGCCTGCACCTTGGCCGGTGCGCGGTTGATCTCGTCGGCGAGCACGATGTTGGCGAAGATCGGCCCACGCTTGGTGCGGAACTCGCCCGAGGCCTGATCGAAGATCTGCGTCCCGACCACGTCGGCCGGCAGCAGGTCCGGCGTGAACTGGATGCGGCGGAAGGTGGTATGAATGGTCTCTGCGAGCGTGCGGACCGTCAGCGTCTTGGCCAGACCGGGCACACCTTCCAGCAGCACATGGCCGCCGGTCAGCAGGCCGATGAGCAGCCGCTCGATCATCGCCTCCTGGCCCACGACGCGGCGGCCGACTTCCGTCAGGATCGCCTGCACCGCTGCGGCTCCCGTGGGAGCCGACGCCGTTAGGGGCACCGCCGTCATGCGCGCGTTCTCCAGCCTGGAAGAAGAGTGTCCGTGTGCCGCACCTGCGCGAGCTACTTCTGCACGCCGCCGCGGATTTCGAGGCCGCGGAGTTCAATCGCGGAGAGGGGGCGCCACTTGCCCGTGGGCAGGTCACCCAGCCCGACGGGTCCGAACTTCACACGCGTGAGTCGATCCACCGTGAGCCCAACGGCCTCGCAGAGACGGCGGACCTCGCGATTGCGCCCTTCGTGCAACGTGAGTGTCAGCAGCCACTTGCTGCGTCCCAGCTTGTCGACGTGCGCCGCATCGACGTACACCATGCCGTCGTCGAGTTCCACCCCTTCCTGCAACTCGTCGAGTGCCGCCATCGCCGAGCCCTGCACCACCGCTTCGTAGGTGCGGCTCACTTCACGACTCGGATGTGTGAGCAGATGCGCGGCACGACCATCGCTGGTCATGATGAGGACCCCGTCGGTCATGTAGTCGAGTCGGCCGACGTAGGTGAGTCCGGGCACGTCCGGCACGAGGTCGAACACCGTCTCGCGGCCTTCCGGATCGGTGCGCGTGGTGACCACACCGGCCGGCTTGTTCAACACCAGCCAGGTGACGGTCTCCGACATCTTGACGCGGTTGCCACCCATCACCACGACATCGGTCAGCGGATCGACGCTGGAGCCCAGCGTGGCCACGACACCGTTGACGGTGACCTTGCCCTCGGTGATCAGCGTCTCGGCCTGGCGACGCGATGTCACACCGGCGCGCGCGAGGAACCGCTGGAGGCGCATCGACTCGCGCGCATCCTTGGGCGTCTTCACCGTGGTAGGAGCCAGCGGCGTGTCGGGACGCGCCGCCGCACCGCCCGGCGGCTTCCGCGGCCCGCGCTTTCGCGGATCACGCGCCTCGGGCCCCAGTGGCGTGCGCGTCCCCTTGGCGGCAGGACGCTCCGGCGGCTTCACGCCACGCGGCTGCGGCGCGGCCTTGCCGGCGGGGCCGGTGCGACGCGGTGGTCGGCCGGTCACAGCGGCTGCGGCGCAGGCCGCAACGCAATCGCCAGTTCGTCGGCGCGCGGCAACTCTTCGAGGTGGCGCAGCGCGAACTGCTCCAGGAAGAGCGATGTGGTGCCATACAGCAGCGGACGTCCCAGCCCTTCGGCCCGACCCACGACATCGATCAGTGCGCGCTCCTGCAGTGACTTGAGAATCGAACCCACGGCGACGCCGCGGATTTCTTCCACCTCGGTCCGGCCGATCGGCTGCCGGTAGGCAATGATGGCGAGTGTTTCGAGCGCGGCCGCCGACAGCCGCTGCGGCCGCGCGGCCAGCTGCGCCCGCTCGATGGCCTCGGTGTACTCGGCGCGCGTCAGAATCTGCCAGCCGCCACCCAGCTCGGCCAGCTCCACGCCATGCCCATCCACATCGTAATGCTCGCGCAGCGTGTCCAGTGCCGACGCCACCTCGGCTGGACTGGCGTCCGGAGCCAGCACACTCAACTCCTCGACGGGAATCGGGCGTGGGCTCGCGAACAACGCCGCTTCAAGCAGCTTCACCAGGGGTATCATGTTCAATCTCGACAGATGCAAATGGGCGCGGCTGCGTGAGCCGCAGCTCACCCTGCTTGGCCAGCTCCAGCAACGCCAGCAGCATGGACAGGATCTGCCATGGCTCTGCATCGCGTGCCACAAAATCACTCCACCGTGCCGTCCGACGCGCCGCGATCGCATGACGCACCATCGCGATCGCGCCCGCCACGTCCAGCGTCCGCGCGACCACCGTGTGCACGGTCGGTTCCTTCGTGACGCGAAGGATCCGGTCCACGGCCGTCAGCAGTTCACCGAGCGACAGCGCCAGGGGCGCTGCCACCGTCTCACCCGATTCGGGCAGATAGGCTCGCGCGAACCGGTTGCGACGCTCGTCACCGCGACGCTCGAGGATATCCACCACTTCACGCATCTGCTGGTATTCGAGCAGGCGGCGCACGAGTTCAGCACGCGGATCTTCCCACGTCTCCGTTTCGCCATGCCGCGGCAGCAACATCTGCGCCTTGATCCGCAGCAGCCGTGCCGCCAGCTCGAGATACTCGGCGGCGTCGTTCAGCTGCAGCACGCGGATCCGCAGCAGGAACTGTTTCGCGATGTGCGCGATCGGGATGTCGTAGATGTCGACCTTTTCGTCGCGAATGAGCGACAGCAGCAGGTCGAGCGGGCCGGCATAGGCCGGGAGGTCGACGACGAAACTGACCGGGGCCTCCGGCGCCGCAGGGGAGCCCTCGGCCGTGCCGGCGCCCGGTGCACGGAGCCCGATGTCGGCACCGTCCGGCATTCCGGCGCCATCCGTGTCGACCGGCGCGGACAGTCCGTGGCTCATGCGTTCCCCACGCGGGCGATCGCCCCCGATCGGACCACGGAGAATTTCATCGGTCGGGAGCGGCAGGAAGGGGGCACGCGAACGCAGGTCCGGGGGCGGCGGAGGTCGGGCGACGACGCGGCAGACCGGCCGGGCAGGGCCAGTCTCGGACGTCGACCCGGGGCAGCATGGCAACCTAAGAGGCCTGACGGTCCGAGCCAAGACAGCAGACCAGATTGACAGGAGGGTCAGGCCCCCTATCTTTCGCGGTTCGCCTCAGATGGCGAATCGTGTTCATTTCCTGCATTGGAGTTCCTAGTGCCGAATATCGCCTCCGCAAAGAAGAACATGCGGAAGTCGCGTGCCGCCCAGGCCCGCAATCGCGCGCAGCGTTCCGCGCTGCGCACCGCCCTCAAGAAGGCCAAGGCCGAGGGCGCGTCGGCAGAAGTGCGTGGTGTGGCAACCACGTTGCTCGATCGAGCCGCCCGCAAGGGTCTGATCCACAAGAACGCAGCTGCCCGGCAGAAGAGCCGGATGGCGAAGCGTGTCAACGCCGCTGCCGCCGCCTGATTTCCGCGTCAGCTGTGAGTGTCGTCGAACGGGCGGGCCTTTGGGCTCGCCCGTTCGTCGTTGCGGCTCCGAGCGTCGCTCGGCAATGATGCCTGCCAGAGATCGCCGTGGCGCGGCACGGGCAGAAAAACACAAGGGCGGACTCCGGGGAGTCCGCCCTTCGCACAGCCATGCATGTGCGGCTCAGAGCACGGCGAGTTCACCACCGCAGCGCTCACAGTACCACTCCGTCGC
>JANOCB010000003.1:0-45273 GCA_031411975.1 Gemmatimonadaceae bacterium | reverse complement strand
GCTCAACCTGCTGCCGCGATTACGGCTTTGCCGGCGCGGGAGCCGGTGGCGGCGTGGCCGGAGCCACGGCCGGTGCGGCGTTGAAGTCCACCGTTGGCGCCTCACGCTTCGCCGCGTCGGTGACTTCGAAGTACTCGCGCGGCTTGCTGCCCAGCACCTTGGCCGTCATCACCGCCGGAAACTTGCGGATGTAGCTGTTGTACTCGTTCACCGAGTTGTTGTAGTCGGTACGGCTCACCGCGATGCGATTCTCCGTCCCGGTCAGCTCGTCCTGCAGCTTCAGGAACTGCGTGTCACTCTTGAGCTGCGGATAACTCGTCACCAGCGTCATCATCGGCAGCACGGCCCGCGACAGCGCGTCATTGGCCGAAGCCAGCTCGGCCGGATTGGCGCCACCCGGGCGCGCCAGTGCACCCGTCAGCCCGCGCTGTGCCTGCGCCACGGCCACGAAGATGCTCGACTCCTGCGCCGCGAAGCCCTTGACCGTGGCCACGAGGTTCGGGATCAGGTCGGCGCGGCGCTGCAGCTGCACCTCGATCTCCTTCTGCGACTTCGCCGCCGTTTCGTCGAGCGTCTGAATGCTGTTGTAGCCGCAGGCGCCGAGCGCCAACGGCAGGAGCAGTACCACGCGGCGCAGCCATCGCGCACGCGCGCCGCGCACTGTGTCGGGTCGAGCCATCGTCATCTCACGCATCGTTTCGCTCTCTCGAAGTTCGGAAGTGAACGGTACGGCATCCTGCCGCACCGGGGACAGTCGGCGTGTGGCACCGGTCATGATGCCACATCACCCGACGGTGCGCTCCCACCCGCACCATCCAGGAACGCCACCAGGCGTCCCATCGCATCCAGTACACCAGTCAGCACTGGCGTCACGTCGGACAGCGGAATCTGCACCGAATGGCGCGCGTGCTGCACCAGCCGTTCGAAGGGCACCGCGTCGAAACCGGCCAGTGTCGCCACCGCCTGGCTCAGCGCCACGTAGTCCTGCGGCGGCCGTGCCCCCGTCACCCGTACCACCGCCCGGAAGATCACCATCAGCGTGGACAACCCGTTGAGCAGCATCCGCAGCTGCACCTTCTGGTCGGCACCCACCGCCATCACGGCGCGGCGAAGCTGCAGCAGCTTCCCCATCGCCTCGCGCTCCACATGCAACCGGAGGTCATCCGCCGAAACCGACACGCCCTCCAGGGGGAGCGTCCCCAGCAGCACCTCGTGACGGTGCAGGATGTCGGCATACTCCATCGCGAAGATGTCGGCCGACGACCGCCATTCGGCCAGCGTCAGCAGCAGCGGCGCGGGGTTGCCCGCCGCCACCCACTTCTGCACGGGCTCGGCTTTCGTCAGCAGCGCCGAGAGCGACACCTCGTCCACGATGATCAGCAGGTTCGTATCCGAGTGGCCTGACAGCGTCTCGCCAGCCACGGCCGATCCGAACCGCACCACAGCACGCAGCGCGTCGCCGTAGAGTGACTGCACTGCACCGACCAGTTCGGCGACCGCCACCTTGCTCGCCTCGTCCTTTTCGCGCATCGCTACCGTGGTCACCAGTCCGATCCTCCGCCGCCGCCGCTGAACCCGCCACCACCGCCAAACCCACCGAAACCGCCACCACCCCCACCACCGCCGCCGAAGCCACCGCCGCTCCCCCAGCCACCACCGCCGAAGCCCGGCAGGATGACCGGCACGAACCCGCCACCGCCACCGCCGCGCCCCCCGCGATTGCCCCGCGACAGCAGCCAGACCAGCAGCATGACGATCAGGAACACCACCAGCGGATTCACCTTCACCTCGCGCGGGCCGCTCACCTGACGCCGCGGCACCAAGGTGGTGTCCAGCGCGAAGCCGAACTCCTGCGCATACCGCTCCGCCACGCGCATCGTGACCACCGTCAGGCCGCGGGCGTACTCCTGCTGCTGGAAGAACACCGTGGCTTCACGGCAGATCTCGCCCGACATGCCGTCGGTGATGAACCCTTCGCTGCCCTGCCCGACCTCGATCCGGCACGACCCGCGGCCGCTGCTGTTCGTTTCCTTCGGCACCAGGAGGATCACCACGCCGGCGTTCCGCGACCGCGCACCGATGGCGTCGTTCTGCCCGACCTTCCACTGCCGGCCGATCTGCAGCGCAATCTCGGATGCCTGACGGTCACCGATGTCGGCCATCGTCACGATGGCGATTTCACCGCCACTCTTCGCCTTCACATCCTCCGCGATGCGCGTCAGCAGGCTGACCCGCTCCGCCGGGAGGATGTTGGCAAAGTCGCTGACGTACCCAACTGGGGCCGCCGGAACCGTCACGCCCTGAACGAGGGCCAGAACACCGGCGACGAGCGCCGAAAGAAAGTGCATCGATTGGGTTATTGGTGACGAGGAATTATACGCCCCACCGGCCAGGAAGTGTCATTCCGCTGCCTCCGTCACGGATGTGACGCATGGCACGGCATTCCGGCGGCGGTGTACTTTTCCTGTTCATCCTCACCCCACGATCATGACCGCTCGTCCCGTGCTCGGCGCGCTCATCGCGGCCGTTTTGCTTGCGTGTGCCAGGACCGCCGAAAGTGCACCGGCCAGCACCGCCGACACGTCGGCCGCCGGCGTACAGAAATACGGCCCCGACAAGATCGCGGTGGCCATGGATACGGCCCTCCTGCGCAAGGCCGACCTTGGCCGCATTGCCGGTGACACCGCGGCCAGGGTGATGGTGCTCGAGGTGAGCGATTTCCAGTGCCCCTACTGCAAGACCTTCCACGACCAGACCTACCCGTCGGTGAAGGCGGAGTACGTGGACAAGGGCAAGGCGCGCATGGCGTACGTGAACCTGCCGCTGCGCAGCCACCAGAATGCGTGGCCGGCGGCCGAAGCGGCGATGTGTGCGTCAGTGCAGGGCAAGTTCTGGCCGATGCATGATTCGCTCTTCCTCGCGCAGGACCGCTGGGCCGGCATCACCAAGCCCGATACCATGTTCGCGCGGTTCGCCGGCACGCTGGCGCTGGACACCAAGGCCTACGGCGCCTGCATGACGTCACATGCCACCCGTCCGCTGATCGCCAGTGATGCCGAGCGTTCGTCGAATGCCGGCATCAACGGCACGCCGGCCTTCATCATCGGCGACAGCCTCATCAGCGGTGCCTATCCGTTTGCCGACTTCAAGCGGGTGCTCGACGCCAACCTCACCGCCGCGAAGCGATAGTCGCCAGCGACGACGTGACGATGCACCCGGTGCTTCGCGCACTCTACGGCGGCGCTGGGCTGCTTGCCCGCGCCGCCGTCGCCACCGGAGTGCCGGGCAACGGAAAACTTTCCCGCACGGTCAACGATCGACGCGGGCTGCTGGACCGGTATCGCCAGTTCGCGGTGAGCGGGCGTGATCCACGCCGTCCGCTCGTCTGGTTCCACGCGCCGAGTGTGGGTGAAGGGTTGCAGGCCACCCCCGTGATCGCACGGCTGCGGGACCTACGTCCTGACGTGCAGATCGCCTACACCCACTTCTCGCCCAGTGCCGCCAGCTTCGCGCAGCGCACCGGGGCCGACTTCGCCGATTACCTCCCTTTCGACACCGCGCACGACATGGGTGTCGCGCTGGAAACACTGCAGCCCGCAGCGTTGATCTTCTCGAAGCTCGATGTGTGGCCGATGCTCGTGGCCGAGGCGGTGCGGCGCCGGGTGCCGGTCGGGATGATCAGTGCCACGTTGTCGGAGGGTTCCGGGCGACGGGGTGCCGTGGCGGCGGCACTGTCGCGCGAGGCGTACGCATCGCTGCGGGCTGTCGGCGCCATCGACGAGGCCGATGCTGCCCGGCTGGTGCAGATCGGCGTACAGGCGTCGGCCATCTCGGTTGCGGGCGACACGCGCTACGATCAGGTGTGGGCGCGCGCGCAGCAGGTGGCGGTGGCGGCACCGTGGCTCGATCGTTTCCGCACGACACCACGCGTGACCCTGGTGGCGGGGTCCACCTGGCCTGCCGACGACGCCGTGCTGCTGCCGGCGTGGCGTGAAGCCGCGGCGCGGTGGCCCGGTGCGCTCCGGCTCATCATTGCACCGCACGAGCCCTCGGCAACACATCTGCAGCCGATCGAACGCTGGGCTGCCGATGCCGGGTTGCGCTGCGCACGTCTCGATGCGCCCGACGACGACTCGGCCGACGTGGTGCTCGTGGATCGCGTCGGTGTGCTGGGCGATCTGTATGCTTTGGCCGATGCGGCCTTCGTCGGCGGCGGCTTTCACGGCGCCGGCCTGCATTCGGTGCTGGAGCCCGCGGCATTCGGCGCGCCAGTGATCTTCGGCATGCAGTACGGCAACAGCCGGGATGCGGCGCTGCTGCTCGATGACGCGGCAGCGCGCAACGTGCCTGACACGACGACGCTCATCGCCACGCTCACCAGCTGGCTCACGCCCGACGACGCCCGTGTCCGACAGGAGGCCGGCCGGCGTGCAAATGCGCTGGTGCAGCGGGGGCTGGGTGCCGCCGACCGTGCCACCGCGCTGGTGCTCTCACTGCTCCCGCGCTGACGACACGGTACCGCGCTCACGGCAGCCGTGCGTCACAACGCATGGTGAGATCGTCGCTGCGCGCAGCGCGCCCTGCATACAACTCGACATCCGACAGTTTTTCTGTTGATACCGTCCATGACAGACGCGTCGGCTGACCCTTCACTCCACGCGGCCAGTATCTCGACACCTGCTGCGGCATGAACAGGTGTGATGGCGCGCCCAACGGGTCGGAACACTCCACCGCCGGTCCGAAACGTTGCGTCAGCTCCTGGATCATCCCGGCGATCATTGCCTCGAGGTGTGTGGTGTCGGCCACAGTCCGCCAGAGACGCACACCGATCACGCGGACGACGGCGTCGCGTGGCTCCACCCCGGCATCCGCATGCACCACCAGTCGATCGGCGGCGGAGAGCCGGAGCGAACTGCGCAGGCCACCGTCGGTGAATGGCTGCGGCCATGATCCAGCGAATACGGTCCGTTCCTGGCCGAGGGAGACTGCCACACGAAAGAAGGTGTCGAGTGGGCCGGACCGCCTGGCAGGCGCAATGTTCGACTGCGCCTGACAGGGGGTGACGAGGAGCATGAGGGCGACGAGTGTGCGAAGAGATGTCATGACAGGACGACCTCGAAAGGATTGGCGGGACGCGGTCACCGACGTTTCCACGTCGCGTCAGCACCCCGTCATTCAGCGATCCTCACCGTTGCTGCCGCTCGGCTGGTTTGCGCCACCCTCGTACGGATCGGTCACGAGGATCGCACCGCCGATCGAGCGGAAGACGAGCCAGCCGCAGTCGGTCCCGAATCCATCTGCCGAGGCGAGGCCGGCTCCGAACACACCATTCCGTCCGAACCGGAGTCCGGTGAGTGGCCGCCTGGCGAACTGCGCCTCGCCGAACGCTCCCGTCAGCGACGATGCCAGCTCCAGCACTTCCGCATTCGAGAATGGGGCATTGGGGTCGCGGCTGTAGCGCTGGTAGAGCAGACAGCCATAAATGCCGCCCGCGAGCAACTCCGCCTGTCCGGGATCCGGCAGCAGGTCCAGCGCACGCAGTTTCGCCTTCGTCTTCAGCTGTTCGATCTGCCCCTTGAACAGCTCCGAGATCACCGCACCCGGTGACCGATACGCCCCCGGGAACTGCTTCATGATCGCGTCCGCCCACTTGAGCAGCACACGCTGTTCACGAGGCGACAAGCTGTTCCACCACGTGGGATCGACACCCTCTGGCGGCGGCAACCGATCGGTCTCGAGGTCCGACTCCGCGACGTCGAACGACTCCCCGGGCGCGGCAAGGCACGACAGAAAACCGAAATCGGTGCGTGGACCGAAGTTCATGGCCTGCACCAGGCTGAACGGCAGTCCGAAGGTCGCCCCCGAGTAGGTGGCGTGGATCGTCATGCCGCGGATCGGCACACCGGTGCTCAGGGCCACGTCATCGATCGGTGCCGATGGCGCTCCCACCTTCGTCATCAACTCCACACCGCATGGCCCGTACGTCGCGAGCACGTCGCGGTTTGGGGTTGGTGCCACCGGGGCCTCTGCACATGCCACCAGCAGCATCGCCCCTGCCGCCGACATCGCCCACCCCGCGCCTGAATTGCGCATGTTGTTCGCCTCCTGCCAGGGGACTGATGGCGGTGGCCCTCCCCTGACGAGGGATGCACCGCGCCAGCCATGACGCATGACTGACGCGGCTACGGGTACATTGTTGTCACGCAACGGGTTACGGTGGCGACCCCTGCCGTTCAGGGTTCCGGCTGGGTTAGTGGCTCGCAGTCCGGCTTGGTTGGCCATCGGATGCCGGCCCGAAGTGCCCGGAGAATGAACGCGGCGAGCCGGCGCCGGTCCTCAGGGTCGATCGGATCGCCCAGGAGCAGCGCCAGCAGGATGGCGGCAAGATTGTGTGGGAGCATGGTGCCACGGTACCGCCGGGCGTCAGCGGGGCGTCACTGGCGGTCGGTACCGCCGGCAGCTGCGCGGAGAGGAGCGTCGCGCAGAGCGCGATGACGACGGTAGAGCGAAAGAGGGGGTGCATGAGACGCGGGAAGGTGCAAGCGGAAGCGCCTGCACCTCCGAGCCTACAAAGACTGTAGGGCCGCCATGTCAGGGCCGCGTCACCGTGGCGGCTGTCAGCTGGCGCCCCTACCTTTCCCATGCGACCTGAGCCGACGAGAGCACAGGCGCACTCCTTCAGCACGACGACTCATGGCGATCTGCCAGCAGTGCGGTGACCGGGCGGGAACGGTGCGCCAAGTGCGAGGCTGCCGGTGAGATTCCTCGACTGGAGGACGGCGCCGCGGTGCAGCCTTGGCAGGTGCCGAAGCGTAAGCGACGCGCACCGGAGCCAGCTGCGGCGCTGCCGTCCCTCGAGATCCCGCCGCTCCGCATTGCTGGCGGTGCGCTGCTCGGTATCGGCGCCCTCGCGATCGTGCTCGCGCTCAGCATGGATACGACGGTGGCGACCGGGTACGCGGGGGTCGAGCGCGTGAACAATGTCGGCCTGATGAATGACCGCCTGGTCTATCTGTCGGCCGGTGGGATCGCGGCAATCATCGGCGCGATTCTGGTTGTGGCGACACTGAAGCGGCCGTAGCGCCACGACCGACCCAGCCGCGGCGCCGTCAGGCGTCTGTGATGATCCGCGGCCAGACGAGCGCCCGCAGCTGCGGGAGCGTCAGCTCTGGCAGGTCCGCCAGCTTTGCGTCAGGTGCGCACAGCACTTCCAACTGTTCGTCGGTCAGTGACTCGATCGCCGCGAGGTGCTCAGCCGGCATATCGGCGCCCCCGCACGCCTCGAGGAGCTCGGCCTCTGACGGCACGTTCGCCCCGTGCGTCTCAAGGAACGCGCGCCCCTGTTCTCGCAGCCATTGACGACGACGACGGGCCAGCGTGCGCACGCGGCCGCGGAATGCGTGCCGCGTCATGACGCCACCCCGAACACGCGCACCACGTCCGCGCGCACCGTCGGCGGGAAGTCCCACGCCACCGCGTCGCCGCTCGCGAGAAGGCAGATGGAGAGCGGATCAAGGCGGGGGAGCAGCTCGCGCACTTCGGGACGTGGCTCACCGGGCGTGATCAAGCCCGCGTCACGACGCGCCTTCACCCCTTTCAGGACAGCGCGGCCCTGTGCCTCCAGTCGTCCGCGTCGGTCGTCCTGCAGTCGAGTCAGGCGCGCGAGAAGTGATGGCCGCGTCATGTCGCACGCTCCGCACCCTCGCGCCACACCTCGGTCGTGCTGGTGACGTTCATGTAGCCGTCGAACGTCGTGGTGATCACGCAATCGGGTTCGGCGTCGGGGCCGTCCTCGAGCCCCATGATGTGAATGACGAACGGCGGGAATACGCGCGGGGCGTAGCGCGCGGCGAGTTTCGCCAAGCGGTGACGGTGCTTCATCCAAGCCTCCGAAGGTGGGGGGGGGTGTGCTGCGCGGCGCCCGCTTCGAGCGCCTCGAGCCGGTCCGCGAGCTCGCTCGTTTCCATCGCCTTGAGCAGCTGGCCGAGCATCAACGCCAGCGTGTAGCCGGTGCGCGTGTCTTCCTGTCCGCGTCGGCATTCGGTGTAGAGCCGGGCCAGCTCGAGGCGGACGCCAGCCGGCGTGTCGAGGCGGCCGACGTACTTCTGTTTCGTGGACGGGGTGGTGGTGACGTGTGGGGTCGCCATAGTCGGGCAGGATTGAGGTGATCAGAGCGGCGGCAGATGCGCCAGCGGGTAGTTGCCGCCTTCCATCCACGCGGCGCAGTACTCGGCGATCAGGTGACGCGTGTCGGGCGGGAAGTCCGATGAGACCGCGCCACCGGAGAACAGCAGCAGCCAGTCGTCCATGGTGAGCCGGCCGAAGAGTGATTCCATCCCGGGCGGCATCGGGCCGGACTGCGACGGCTCGCCACGGGCGCGCATGGCGCGCAGTTGATCCACGCGCGCGTGCCCTGCCTCCAGCAAGCGGGCGCGTCGATCGGGATCCCACGGCGTCGGTGCCATGGTCATCCGCGAGCCAGCGGCAGCGATCCGTAGGGCCGTCCCTGTGCACTGCCCATCTGACTGAATTCGCGGAGAATCGCTTCCGCGTGCTCGCGCGGCGTGCCGCTGGGCAGTGTGATCGTCACGCTCCCGATGGTGACGCCACCACCGGCGACCCGGCCACCGGCGCCGCTCCCGCTCGCCGCGAAGCGGTACGCGCCATCATTGAAGCCCGACGGTGCGCCGGCGATCATGCGGGGGATTTCGTCGGGCGCCGACACAGTGGGCGCGTACGGCGACGACGACAGCGGGCCGGTCTGCCACTTCGTGCCGCGGTCCTGGCGTTCCGTTGTTGGCTTGAGCGCCGAGACGACGCCCGCGACACCGAGCCCGAACAATCCGAGTCCGCCAAGCCCACCGAGCGCGCCGCCGGTCGCCTGCTTGCCCCCGAGACCGAACAGCCCACCCAGCAACCCCCCCAGCCCGCCGCCCTTACCGCCGTCTTTGCCCTTGTCCAGCAGGCTCCCAACCAGCCTGCTCGCGAGTCCCTCAGAGAGGGCGTTGATGAGCGTCGTCTTCAGGTTCTTCCCGAACGCCTCCAGGCTCTTCGTGCCTTCGGTGAAGCCACCGGCGATACCGTCGGCGATGCTGCGCTGGAGCCCATCCGCCAGTGCTTGCGTGAGCGCCTGTGCGCGGCGTGCTGAGTCGGCGATCGCAGCTTCCGCACGATCCTGCGCAGCGATCGACGGGGCCCGTTCAGCGCCGATGATGTCCGACGCGCTGCGGCCAATCGTGACGCCGGTCACCGCGGAACGACGCAGTCCACTGTTCAGCGGCGACTGCACGAACGTGTCGAGGAGGACGCCCATCTCGTCGAAGCGGCGCTGAATGCCGTTGACGAGATCCTGACCGGCCTGTGAGAGCTCGTCGAGCATCCGCTTCGTGCCGCTTGCGGCATCCGTCGCCACCTTGTCGGCCGCCGCGTACATCTTCGCGAGCCCGTTCTCGTCTTTCGCCTCACCGCGCCCGAACTCGATCGTCGGCAGTCCGAGCGACTTGCGCAGGTCGTACGCGGACGCCGTGTTGATACCCTCGAGCGTCATGCCAGCCGGCAACGTCGACAGCGGCGAGACAGCGCCACGGAACAGCGGGTTCCGCATCGCGGCACCTTCCTGCACGCGGTTGATGAATCGGTCCGACTGCGCGCCCGGCACGAAGCCCGCCGTGAACGCCGCACCGCCGCCCGAGCCCGCCGAACCGCCCAGCACGCCGCCCTCACCCGACAGCGTGCGCGCGGTCGCGTCGAGGAACGTCTTCAGGTACTTCGACGCGCCGATCTTCTGGTCGAGCCCTGCGAGCACGCGAGTCCAGGCGTCCGACACGCGCTGCGACGACTGCTCCACCGTGCCCGACATCTTCGCGAACTGCGCGTCGATCTCGCCGGACTGCTTGAGGATCGCCGCGAACACGTCCTTCGACAGCAGCTGCCCTTCCGCGCCCATCTTTCGCAGCTGGCCCACGCCCACGCCCAGCCCCGCCGCGATCTGCTGCGCAAGCACCGGCGCGTTCTCGAGGATCGCCTTCAGTTCATCGCCAGCGAGCACCCCGGACGACAGCGCCTGCGCGAGCTGATTACTGGCCGACGCGGCTTCACCTGCCGACGCGCCAGACACCTGCATCGACTTCGCGACGGCGCCGGTAAGCGTCACCATGTCGGCCTGGCTGGCGTTCAGTGCCTTGGCACTCAGGGACGCCCGCGCAAAGCTCGAGACGATCGACTCGTACGATTGTCCCGTCTGCTGGGCGAGTCGGAACAACTGCGTCTGCGTCCCCAGCATGCCACCGGCACCGCCCGCGACGGCCGACAGCTTGTTCGCCAACTGCGTGTACTTGTCGCCCGCGTCAATGACGGGCTTGAGCGCGGCGACCGCGGCGGCTCCTGCCGCAGACAAGCCGAGCGCCATCCGACCGGCACCAGCGGCCATCGCCGCGGCGCCGCGCTCCGCACGGGCCGTGCTGCCGGTGAGTGCATCGAGTGCGCGGGTGGCTTTGGTCGCGTCCTGTGCATCGACGCGAATGGTGAGGCGGGCAAGTTCGTCCATCGTCGGATCGTCCTCAGTGTGAACGGTGACGCGCAGGCGGTGCACCTGGCGGGGTGAAATCGTCCGGAAATCGGCGCGGTTCACCCATCTGCAACCCACCGACGCAGGCGTGTCGGCATAACCTCTTGTCCAGCAAGGGAAAGCGCCCCCGTGCATCAGTCATGCTGTCTGGCTGATACGGGGTCATGCGGCGGTGCGGAGCGCCGTCAGGTCGACGCGCTCGCGGTCGGGATGTGGTTTGGTTTCCCCCTGTCTTAAGACAGGGGTGGAACCGAACCGATTGTCATCGCCCGGTTCTTCCGGTTGCAAACCGGTTTCGGAACCGGCGAAACCGGCAAGCTCGGCAGCGTCGTTGAGGACGGCGCGGCCGTGCTCGGTGAGGACGTACCCGACGCCGGTGTGCGCGACGTACTGCGCGGTGGTGAGCTCGGCGCGAGCCTTGTTGAAGGGCGTTTTGGTCCAACCCTCAGCCGCCCGGAACCACTGCATGAACGGCACGGGGCGGTCGGCGAGCTGCAGCAGCTGGAGCAATTCGACGTGCCGCGGGTCGTGCACCCCAGCGACCGGTGCTGACGTGCGCGCACGAACCACCAGTGAGCCGAAGCTCGGCACGAGATCAAAGTCAATTGGCGCGGGCGTCTCGAAGTCGCGCGCCTTGTCGAGTGTGATGCGCCGAGCGGTGTCGCCCACCTGTTTGATGCCGAGCGACACGTCAAGCGCGGCGTACAAGTCTGTGCTGCCGCGCATCCGCGACTGATCGAGCCCGGTGTGATGCACAAACAGCACGGTGGCGCCGGTGCTGTCGCGGAGGGCGCGGCCGGCATCCATCAGCCCTTTCATGTCTTCGACGCCGGACTCGTTGAACCCCGCCGGCGCGTTCGCGGAGAGCGTGTCCAGGACGATCAGCGCGGGGGTCAGCTGGTGCTCTTCGATCTCGGCCATCACGGACGTGCACGCGCGCGGGTCGGTGATCGCCCACGACCCGCGCCGGATCGCGAGCAAGCCGTCCAGGTCTGCCGGCGTCAGTCCGTGCTCTTCGCACCACGCGTGCAAGCGACTGCGCAGCCCAACGTACCCTTCCGCCGCGACGTAGAGCACATCGCCCTGTGCCACCTCATGCCCAAGCCACGGCAGCCCCGCGGCGATGTGCAGCGCGAGATCGAAGAGCGCGAACGTCTTGCCGCATCCTGACGGCCCCCAGCCGCACGCAAGGCCGGACTTCACGAGCACGTTGTGCACAAGGAACGGCACGGTCTCCGGCTCGAGCATCAGCTCCGAGGGTCGGAAGATCGTGCGCGCGGCGGGGCGGCCCTGCGTGCCGGATGACGCCAGAATGGCCGAGATATCCGCCGCTGGCACGTAGCGTTCGGGGTGGTTGCGACGATCCGCGGCGGTGATGCTATCCGCGATGCGCTGCACTTCATCCCATGGTAAGGGGGGCTGACACTTGCTCGTGTTCAGCGCGTGCAGCATCACAGCCACATCAGCTGCAGGGAAACGGCCAGCGAGCTTCCCCGCTTCGCGCGTGAGTGCGACGTTTCGCCCGCCTGCGAGGATCGGACCGTCAGGGGTCTCCGTAGGGCGCCTTGTATCATCCGACGGCGCCACGGGGGCAGCCAGCGCCGCGGCGGCCCGTTCTGGCAGTGGGATCGCGTCGGCGATCGACCCCTCAGCGGTGTAGACCCGCCCGGTATCGGGGTGGACGCTTGGCGCCATCAGGACGTAGCCCTTGCCTGACCGCACGATGATGTCACCAATCTTCGTCGCGTCCCGGTCGTTGTGCCGGTACCACCGGTGCATCGCCGGCGGCTCGCCACCCTTACCGCTAAACGTGGTGTAGGTCGGTTCTGCGAAGAGGCAGAGCGACTGCGCCAGCTCATGGTGCTCCGGCTCGTCAATGTCGAGGGCGATGCATCCAACATCGGCCGGGACGGCGCCGATGTTGGCGTCCGGCCAGCGCGTCCACCACCGGGTGATGATCGCGGGATCGGTGGTGCGGTCGAGGAACCCGCGCGACAGCAGCGGCGCCTTGCCGAAGGGCTCGCAGGGATGCACCCCCACCCCCTGCCGTGCATACTCAAGCGCTGCCTGCCCGAGCGGAGAGAGGCCGCTCATGCGCACCTCACCAGCGTCGTGGCGAGCCGCAGGGACGGCGCCAGCGCGCGGAGATCGCGGGCGAGCGTCGCAATCTCGGTGGTGAGCATGTGGATGCGATCATCGCCCACGTCGACGGGCACCGCGCGGTGCCGCATGTCGTAGAGCGTTTCGTCGATCATCACCGCGAGGGCCCGGATACGGTCGGCGGGGTGCGGGCCGTAGTGGGTGGGCGCTCTCATGCGTCCCGCCGTGCAGCCACTTGCCGCGCGGGGGCGGCGTTGGGCATCTTTCCCATGTGTGGATCTCCGTGGTGCAGGGGCGAGCCCTAGCCGGCTCGCCCCTGCTGCGTTTGTGTCAGTCAGCGGCGACGTAGTCACCGGTGGCGATCATTTCCCGACAGTCGACGTGCGCACGCTCCAGCACTTCCCCCGTCGCCAGACACCGCACGCGGGCGGTGCGAGACGGCGACGGGGTGACGGCGTGCGGGGGATTGAACTCCCCGCCGAGCGCGAGCGTGTGGCGGTCTGCGACCAGTTCGACGTTGGTGGACGCGCGGCGTATCATGCGGCCTTCCGGGTGAAGAGCGCCCCGATGACGTTTTCCGCGTCTTCCTGATGGTGCTGCAGGGCGTCGTAGTTCGGGGCCGGATACGGTGCGGCCATCACGGCGTCAGCGGCCACGCGGACCATCTGCAACCACTGGTACGCCAGGCGCACGTAGGTACGCGCGGCGTCCTGCGCCGGGCGGTAGTGCGTGAGACAGGCGCCGATTACATCGGTGCGGATCGCATCGTCGGTGAGCGCACGCGCGCCGAAGAGCGCGGCGGCGATGTGCGCGGACAGATTCGCGCGTCGGGCGCGATCCACGGCCAGCGGCCAGACAGTCGCCGGGAGCGCCTCGAACATGCGCGCGGCGTCCACGAAGTCGCGCGGGAGTCCGAGTGCGGCATCCACGGCCCGCGGTTCACTGCCCACCTGTCCCGCACGACGCACTCCGTCGGCGACCTGCGATTCGAGACCGCTGATGATGGTGTCGACTACCGGACGCGCGGCGTCGCGGAACGTGCGGATCGCGCGCTGCTGGGCGTCCTGCGTAAGGTCGTCCATACGATCGGCCAGCGCCTGCCCTTCGGCCAGCAGCTTCCCGAGTCGCGGGAGCGCGTTCTCCCGCACGCTGATCGCCATGGCGCCCACCGTCGCGCGCACATCAAAGAGGGCGGTATTGTCGCTCATCGAGAGCGGAGCGTCCGGGATGTCGCCCGGCGGCAGCGTCAGGTCACTGACCTGCAGAAGATTGCGGCTCATGCAGCCACCAGGGCGACGGTCGCCTCGGTCGTCGACCGGAACTGCTGGTGCGAGCTGATGAACGCTACCAGCGCGTCGCGTGTGTACAGCGCGCGATTATTCATCAGGATGTAGCTCGGGCCCGTGCCGTCCATGCGCCAGCGGCGCAGCGTGATCGGCGCACGACCGAGGATGACGGCCGCATCGGCCGTCGTGTAGAGCTGGGCCGCGACTTCGCGCGACTGCGTGTCCGCAGCGGCGAGACTGAAGCGGACGGCGCGCACTTCAGCGGCCGGCGGGGCGGGGGCGTGGACACTCATCAGGGGCTCCGATCGTGGCGTAGACGGATGCACGCGCGGCGGCGCTGTGCGGGGGTGGTCTGCTGAGGGGCCGGCATATCGCCAAGGCGTTATCCCTCGTTGCTCAGCGGGGCACGGGTGAGCGCGCACGCTGCCACCAGCTCCCACCGCGGCAGATTGCTGCGCAGTGGTCGGAGGCGTCACGCCCCCGCAATCGTCACGGCGCATCCCGCGGCCGTGCTCGGAGGCATCACGCCTCGACATGCAGTGAGTCGGCGCATCCCGCGACGATCCCAGTGCGTATGCTGGGATAATACGCGATGAAGCGCTTGGACGTCAAGTCCTGCCCTTACTTGCGTGACAAACACCTGTCAAGCGTGCGACCGAGCAAGCGGACACGTCGGGAGATGCCGTGCCCGCTTGCGGGCACCTGCCGCTACGCGGCCGGGTGCGTCTCCCGGAGATCCGCCACGACGGTGGCGAGCGTGTCCGCGAGCGTCTGCAGCTCGGCCAGGCGCAGCGGCAGATAGCTGACCAAGGGGATCACGACGGGCGCGCCGTCCCTGCCATCCTCGGGGCGATGGATGCGCAGCGTGAGGGACCAGCACGGCCGACCGGCGCCGTCGCGGCCGTGGGGCGTGAGTCGCCACCCGGCGCGGGTCACGTCCGGGCGGGGGATCGAGCCCACGCACTGTACAGCCTGCTGGCGTGACGCGGTTCCGCGTGAGGCTTGACGCTGCACTCCGTTAACCATCAACTTCATATCATCCTCTGCCCCTCGGGGCGGTTGCTGCCGGTCCGTAGCCCCTTGCCGCCAAGCTGAAGGGTTGCGGACCGGTTTCTTTTCCGGTGATGCCGTCACCGGGCCGGGGTGGGCTCAGCCCACCAGTTTGACCGGCGGGCCGTTGAGCAGCGCGATACGACGCTCCGTGACGTCGTTGGTTGCCGCGGCGACCTTGTCGTCTTTCTGCGCCTTCTGATAGCGCGAGAGGTGTTGCTGCGTGGCGTGTCCGCTTACCGCCTGCCCGATGGCAGCGGTGTACTCGGCGCCGAAGTCGCTCAACACGTCGTGTCGGAAATCGTGCAGGTGCATCTCTGGCACGCCGGCGGCCTCTCGGATCGCTTCCCAATGCCGTTGAATGGCGCGGTACGGCTTCGATGGATCCCGCGGCGACGGCAGCACGTAATCGCTTCGGATGCCCTCGCGCGCGTGCCTCGCCTCGATGTCGCGGAGCAGCTGCACGACCCGCGCACCGATCGCGCGCTTATCGCGGCGACGCTGTGTCCGGCGGAGCGTCTTCGACTTCGCCAGGTGCAGCTGGCCGAGATCCCACATCACTTCCGACCATGTCAGATTGAGAATCTCCGAGCGACGGCACGCGGTCAGGAAGTAGAGGCGTACTGCGGCGACGGCTTGCCACGGCATCCCGTGCGCCTCCCCCTCACGTAGCGCATTGCCTAGCGCCATGCACTGCGTCGCGTTGAGCGGGTCGGGCTCGCGCGGCGTCAGCGTCTTGGTCTCGATCGCCGCCACCGGGTTTCGAGTCACGAGCTCGCGACGCATCGCGTAGGCGAAGAGCCCCGACAAGGAGGAGCGCACATCGTTGAAGCGGGCCGGCCGATCGTGGAACGGCTCCAGCACTTTCGCGACGTCATCCACGGACACCGCGTCGATCGGACGCGCCGTCAGCTTCTTCGGCAGCAAGTCCTTCAGGGCGCGATTCACCTTCGCGACGTGTGCTGCGGAGAGCGAGACGTCAGCGGCGGCGCGGTCGAGATGCGCCGAGTAGTCCGTGACCAGCTGCGCAATCGTCAGCGTGATGTGGCGCCGCTCCTCGTGCGGCGACGGGCGCGCATCGTCATCCGCCTTGCCGCGCAGCTCGTTGGCCTTCTCGAGCGCGCGCTTGATGTCCCACGGGCCGTAGTCGCCGATCGTGACGCGGTGGTATCCCTCGCGACTCTTGTAGCGAAGGCCGAAACTTTTGCGGCCGTCAGGAAACACGCGCAGACAGAACCCGCGCGGATGTGTGAAGTAGGCCTCGTACGCCTCAGCGCGTGGCGTGAGGCGATCAACAGTCGGCTTTGTCGGCGTGTGCCGCACGCGTGCTGGACGCTTCATCGCGGGTTCCCTCTGGGTTCCGTGGGTCACACCGCAATGATACGGCGCGATACGCAAGCGTGTCAACAGTATGGGCCGTTTCGCTGCTCTACAAAGGCTTTTTTCACTCTGGTCTTATGTCGAGCGTATCGCTCCGTTGCACGTATCAGCCATGACGCATGACTGACGCGGCTACGGTGCGACCGACAGCGCCAACCCTGTGATCCCGAATCACGCAGCCATCATCCTTTCGATGACGGCCCGAATCGCCTGCCATGACGGGCGCGTGACGGCACCTGACGACCGTGGGTCGCATTACACTTCCAGACATGCGGCGCACGAATGGACGAGACCGGACGACACACGTGCACTGGCCCGTCACGGCGTTCTGCGCGGTGTCGCTGCTCGCTGCCTGCCGGTCTGCGTCCGTCGTAATGCCCACCGCCGCGGGCGCCGCACCAGCGGCGGCCGGCATCACCGTGCCAACGGGTCCGCCACAGCTTCTGGCAGGCACGCTGATCGACAGCCTCTTCACCAACGACGTCCTGCGCGGCGCGGTGCTGGCCCTCGATGGTGTGCTGCGCATCACCACCACCAGCGACAAGGGTGAGTTCCAGTTCGACAGCGTGATCCCCGGCGCGCACCACCTCGTGGTGCGGCATCCGCTGCTCGACTCGCTGGGCATCGACACCATCGGAGTGGATCTCCGGTTGGGGGCAACGACGAACCGCCTCACCGTGGCGCTGCCATCCGCTGCCACCTACATGGCCACCCGCTGCGGCCCCCCTGGCAAGCGCATCAGTGATGGCATGCTGGTCGGCGTGGTGCGACGTGCGGAAACCGACGCACCGGTGGCCGACATCGAGGTCGCGGCCGCATGGCGGAGCAGCGACACCACCTTCGCCGGCGGCGGCCTTCGGGAGCGGGCGCGTGTGCGCACCGACCGCGACGGCAGATTCCTGATCTGCAGGGCTCCACGCTTCACTGCCATCGAAGCGTGGGTGCGCAACAACGGGCGCGAAACCCCGCGCATGCGTGTGCAACTCGGTGCGTCGATCTTCGCTGCCTACGACTTTTCGATCGAGTCGCAGATCGCCGCCAGCGATTCCGCCGCGGCCTCCGAGTCGGTCATCCTGCCCGGGGGGTCGATCAGCGGACGGATCCTGACCCTCTCCGGCGACGGGCTGCCCAATGTGCAGGTCCAGCTCGACCGCCCCGATGCCAAGGCCATGACCGACGCCCTCGGCCGGTTCTCTTTCCGCAACGTGCCGGCCGGCGTGCGAGCACTCGATGTCCGCGCGCTCGGGTTCCGTCCGAGTCGCGTGGGCATCAACCTGCGTCCATCGCAGCGCATCGAACGCGACATCACCCTCGACCGCACCGTGGCCGTGCTCGGCGGTGTCACGGTGCGCGCCGCGCGTCGTGTGACGTGGGACTCCACCGGTTTCGACGAGCGGCAGCGCAAAGGCGGTGGGTACTTCTTCGGCCGGGATGCGCTGAAAGGCATCACCGATCTGGCCACTGCACTGCGCCTCGTGCCAGGTATCAGCGGGAAGTCAACCGATCGCTCGCAACGGCTTCTTGCAGGTCGCGGTGCCGGCTGCTATCCCGCCTTCGTCGTCAACGGGGTTCGATTCGAGGCGGGGGGCAACATCGGCCCGGAGGCACTGATACGGGCCAACGACGTCCGAGCCATGGAGGTCTATACCAGCCGTCTCTCCACCCCTCCGGAACACCAGCGGTACGCGGACTGCGCCGTCATTGTGATCTGGCTGCGCGACATCCAGGGTGAGATCGAGGCGCGGACGCCGAAACCGCCGGCTGCTCCTTCCGCGCGCCCAGTGTAAGGCGCGCAGGAAACGACGGTCAGGAGAGAACTACCACCTCTACCGCGTCCACACCACGATCGCACCGCAGTCGGTGCCGAGCCGCGCGAACTCACCCGGCACCGACGTGCCACTGTTGTACACCTCGATTCCGGCGATCATTTCCACCGGAACCAGCGCATCGATGCTGCCCGCCGCGTTCGGGATGAGCACACCGTCCACGATCAGCGCCAGCGGACAGTAGCCCGAGCTGATGCTGAGGCGCGGACCGAACACCTGTGTTTCACCATTGGCGCCGTTGCGCTGCACGGTGATGCTCGCCCGTCCGCGCAGAAGGTCGGAGAGCTGCTGCGGACGTCGCAGCGTGATCTCGGCGCGGTCCACGTACAGTCCGCGGGCCGTGCGGCGGCGTTCGTCGAATCCGCGCAGTCGCCGGCTCATCCGGTCGGCATCGGCAGTGACACGCACCGTATCCAGGCGGGTCCCGCGCGCCGCAGTGAACGCGGTGAGCGTGATCGTCGCATCCAGCGAATCACCGCGGATCACCTGCGCCGAGAACACCACCGGGTCGTAGCCGACCTTGCGGGCCCGCAGGAAGTACGGCCCGACGTTCAGATCGGGGAGGCGAAACCGTCCACTCGAATCCGTCAGCGTGGTGATCTGGGTGCCCATCGCCTGCACCTGCGCAAATCCGATCGGCTGACCTTCCGGCGACAACACGCGGCCGTAGAGCAAACCCCTCCCGCCCAACTGCTGGGACGTAGCCCCTTGCCGGGTGAGTGGCGCACGTGCGGCCGCCGCCGCGGCTGCGATGGAATCAGCACGTTCCACGGCCAGGATGCTGTCGGCGGCCCGCTGCATCTCCGCCCACAGCGGATCGCGCTGCAGCTTGATGCGCACCTGCGCCACGATGCCGGTGCCGATGCTGAACTGGAAGCCGGCCGGCTCGTACTCATCACGCTGCACCTCGAGCACATGCGCACCAGCGGGGACATCGATGATCCGGAACTTCCCGGTGCTGTCCGACTCTCCGCTCTGCCGACGCAAGGCTGCCGAGCCGACGCGTGCCGTGTCGCGCACCACCAGTCTGGCACCACGCAGCGGATTGCCGGCGGTATCCACCACGACGCCTTCGATACCGGTCGGCTTTGCATCAGGCGGCACACCGCCACCCTGCGCCAATGTGACCGACGGCAACGCCATTGACAGAGTCAGCGTCAGTGCGGAGCACACACCGGACACCCAGACACTCCTCATCACCGCACCTGCTTCACGCTTTGGCATCGCTCGTCAATACTCAGGTCAGACCGCAACGAATCACGGGCGGCTGTTGAGGCGCGTCCGGATCTCCTTGGCAATGGCTTCTTCGATGCTGCCGGCGGAGCTGCACCGCACACCGGATCCAGGATAGTTCGGGTTCTCGCCGCTCGCGTCGATCACCGTGGTGATCACCGATCCCTTTGATGCCTCGGCGACCACCGTGGTGCTGATACCCAGCGTGATCGTGTAGGTCTCGGAGTTCGGGATGCCGCCGCTGCTGCCGCAGTCGAAGGCACGGCGCAGTTCGATCTTGCCGAGCTGGCGCCGGATCTTCAGCCCATCGTTGCCGATCATGCGGGCCGCGTCATCGCGCTTCGACAGCGGGATCGCCAAGGCAATGTAAGAGGCTTCGAGGGCGGCAAACACCGCCGACGGATCAGCGGCGAACGACGACTGGGCGCCGTCGTTCCGTACGGTCATTTCGAGTCCGACCCCCCGGGTCGACCCACCGCCACCAATCGGTGCCGAACTGACCCTGGTGGACGCACCGCCAGGCGGTGCCGAGGCGCACGCGGTGAGCGTGACGAGCGCCGCAGCGGAAAGCAGCATGGCACTGGAGCGAACCGAGGACTGACGCATGCAGGACTCCGGGCAGGGACGTGAACGTCGTGTATTGAAGATAAGCTGCCACATTCTCTCACTGACACCGGCACACCGGAAAGACGGCAGGGTTCCCGATACCCGAACGCCGCTGCCCCCGGGAAGAGGCAGCGGCGCTCAGACGGACCAGCGGACTCCGTAAAGCTGACGGCTTACTGCTCCGTCGTGTCCAGTGCGCGATCCGGGAGGAACATCGCCGTGGCGGTCAAGAATGCTGCGGTGCTCGGCGCGCGCGAGCCCGTCACCGACGGACCGACGATCAGCACCGTGATGGCCGTGCGCGGTGCCTGGAACCCAGGGAGCGGGTTCTGCGCGGTCGTTCCGACGAGACCGAGGAGGCCACGGCCGTCGAATGCGGCGAGCGGCACCGTGGTCGTGCTGCCAGCGGCCGTCACATCCCAGCGGTACGACAGCGTACCGACCGGGCGCACTGCCAGTGCGGCATACGGCGACACACCCAGCGGCGGCACGTTGGCGGCAGCCGGTGCACCCGAGACAGCCGTCGGGGTCACTTCGCTCGGACGCACGTACACGTCCACGTTGCCCACACCGAGGGCCGCGTGAATGGTGCGTGCACCGACCTGCGTCGCGGTCAACGTTGCCGGCAGTTCGTCGCGGATGATCACCAGGCGGTGACGCGGCGACTGGCCCGTGCGCGAGAACCCGTACGACATGATCGTATACCGGGCGTTCGGCTCGAACGTGAACGTCGTGTCCACATGCGTCTGCACAGCCACGGCCGCGCTGTTGTTGTACAGGTTCGGGTTGGTGAACACCTTCATCTGGCGCGCGCCGGGACGGATGCGCTGGTACGGCGTGAACTGCCGGAAAACCACGTTCGTGTACTGGGGCGATCCTTCGATACCGCCGTCGACAAAGCGGAAGTCGAGCGCACTGGTGTCGGGCACGACGTTCACGTACCGGATGAACGCCGCTTCGGCGAGCACCGTGTCGGATCCCGACAGGTTGTTGTCGCCGCAGCCGGTCAGGGCCAGAAGCCCCGTCAGCGCAACGAGCATATTGCGAATTCGCATCTAGAAATTACTCCGGAAAGGAATAGTAAGAGCAGTGACCCTGCTGACCGGCGGTTCTCCGCCAGGCGGCGTGGATGGAGTGGTGTTGCTGTCTCCGCCCACCAGACTGGTTGTCAGCACGACCGCGGCCATCGCGGCAGCGAAGCCGCCGGCAAGAACCCATGATCGTCCGCGCGAAAACTGCTTCAGCCGGATACTGCCGAAATGGTCACGCCCAAGCGTGAGCGCCTCGGCAGTCCAGTTGGCAGACACGCCGCGCAGTGAGACCGACTCCATCATGGAAAGAGTGACGGTACTGTCGGTGCTCGACACCAGTCGGCCCCGCAGTTCGTCCATCTCCGGACCGACGCGATCGTTCAGCGCCACCCGGCCCCTGTCCGTCAGGATCACGGCAACCTCGCTGCCCACCACTGGAGCCGAGGGCGCTGGCATGTAGGTGTAGCACCCCGTGCACAACGCCAGCACTCCGGCAAGGCCTGCGAGTTTCACTGCGCAACGCATCACGGGAAGCCGTACGTGCCACGAGCGGCACCACCCGGCAGCCCAACACCGCCAGTGTTCGACGGCCTGCCAAGGCGAATGTCCTGCTCGCCCCATGGCACGGTGAAATGCACCGGAGTCCCTTCCGGCAGGTCGCCCCAACCGCGGCTGTCGAAAAACCAGGCGCCGTAGCTGATATAGGCCATCTCCATGCGCTTCTCCCACTTCATCGCTTCCCAGATGTTGCCGCACTGCGTGGTGAACGTCCCACCCGCCGAACGCACCGGGACACGCGGCACGCAGGCAGCGCCACCCGGCACCGGCTGCGTCAGCGAGGTGATGCCGGCACCCGAGAGGGCGGGGAGCCCGCCGCGGCTCACGCGTGACCGATCGATGGCCGTCGCGGCCGTGGCGAAATCACCGGCACGGATCGACGCTTCGGCGATCAGGCCGTTCATCTCGGCGATCGTCATGTGCGGGAAGTTGCCGATGCGCGACGCATTCTGGAACGGCTGGAAGCGCGCGTGGTCGTACCACGAGAAGCCCCAGGTTCCATCAGCGGCGGCGCCGTCATCCTGCGCCAGACGGTTACGGAAATACACAGCAGCCGGCGTGACCGTACCAGCCGCGCCACCACCTGACGCGGTGTTCTGTGCCGCGCGGGTTTCACCCGACGGCCAGCGGCGATCCGGTGTGCGGATCAGGAACGGCGTGCGGTTGAGCAGCGGCTGATTCAGCCACGTTTCGTACGCGGCGGTGGTGTCGGCCATGCCGACCACGAACGGCGTCATCACGTGCCAGTTGGTGCCGACGTAGTGCTGGATCACCCACGCCTGCGTCCAGCCATTGGCCGGATTGAGCGAAAGGAAAATGTCGCCCTGGATGCCATTGTTCGCGTCGGCGAGAATCAGAGGCCAGTTCGCCGCGGCACGCTCGGTCGGCGTGCGACCGATGCTGGCGCGGATGCGGGCGCGATACGAGCGGATGATACGTACGAACAGGTCCGGCGTGACCGGCACCGTCAGGTTCAGCCACCCCACCGGCAGCGCTTCCGTGGCCGCGGGATTGCTGGCATCGGCCAACGCCAAGTCCAGCTGCGCGATGGCGGCACGACCCACCGAGTCGTACGCCACCAGCGGCGGCACGGGATCGCTGCCCGGAACCACGACGGCGGCCGAATCGTATGTCAGAGCCAGATTCCCGAGTGCGACGCCGAGCACGAAACGGCCGTACGCCCGTGCGCGCAGATTCAGCGCCGTGGTGCCAAGCGTGAAGCCCGGCGCCGTCAGGCGATCAAACGCGATCACGGTCGATCGCGCCGCACGCGACACACCGAAAAAGACCTGGTTCACTGCAGTCGTCCCGGGATTGTTCGGGAAGTTCAGAAGCGGCGTCCGAGGCAAACCGGCGCGCGGACCCATGTTGAAGTTCGCGAGGCCGGTGTAGTTCTCGTGTGACATCACCTGCAACGAGCTGTTGATGCCGTCGTTCGACCCACCGGTCGTGTTTTGCACGATCGAGTTGAAGCCGCCGCCCAGCAGGTTTTCGACGTCGGTCGGACGAGCCAGCGCCTGCGTGATGTTGCCGGCGTTCGGGTTCGTGACCGCCAGATCCGTGGTGCAGGCCGTGAGCATGCTCACGGCGCCGGCGCCCAGGACGAAGGAACGAATGGAAAGTCGCATTACTGCCCTCAGGAGAAGCGCAGGTGGGCCGATTCGACCCACCAGCTGAGCAAGAATAAGAAGGAGGTGGCGGGCGAGAACGTGACCGTCCGGACGTTCGGGAACGTGAAGTTGTCCACGGCGTTCAGCACGCCCGAGCCAGCCTGGCCACCCGAGACACCCACTTCCGGGTCGAAGCCGCGGTAGTTGGTCCAGGTGTACATGTTGCGGCCGATCACGCTCACACTCCAATCACCCACACCTGCCACCTTGCCCACGCGATACGAGGCGACCAGTTCGCGCAGACGGGCGAAGGTGGCTTTCTCGACGCTGAAGTTGTTCGGGCCAAGCACGTCGTACAGACCGCCGATGCCGTTGGCGTTGTCCGGCGGACCAGCGCGATAGTAGTACGACTGCGGCTGTGCCGTCGCCGTGGACTGACCGATCTGGTCGGCCTGACCATACAGGAAGTCCAGCAGCGACCAGCCGAGACCCTGATTGTGCACCGACTTGCCGACGGTCGCGTCGATCAGGCCGTTGAACGACAGGCGCTTGTAGGTCAGCGTCTGCGACGTGCTCCAGCGGAAGCTCGGCAGCACGTTGCCCACTGGCAGGATGCGACCAGGGTTGTTCGTGGCCAGCAGCGTGTCGCGCTGGATGATCGGGTGGCCCCAGGCGGCGTTCACACCGAACGGCGCTGCGGTGCCGAGGAGCGAGGCGTTCCACAGGTTCTTCGAAATGCCGTCCTGCAGCGTGTTGCCTTCGCCGACCCAGACGACGTAGCCGTCACGGTTCTTCTGGAACGCCGAGGTGGACGTACCGCACTGGCTGCGGAAGGCACCCGGAAGCTGCTCGCAGTTCTTCACGAAACGACGGCCGTACATCTCGCCGAACGGCACACCCGTTTCGACGCGGAAGATGCCGCCCGCAGCGCCGTTGCCGAAGTTGTACGCCGGCACATCCAGCTGTGACACTTCCGAGCGGATGCGGTCGTACGTCAGGCGCGCCGTGTAGTTCAGGTTGCGCGTCGTGATGATCGGCATGTTGAGCGACACTTCGAACGAGCTGTTCGACAGCGTGCCGGCGTTCTGCCACTGACGGGCGAAACCGGCGGCGGCGGGCAGCGGCGGATCCTGAATCTGATCCGACACCTTCGACGCGGCGTAGGTGATGTTGCCACCGAGGCGCTTGAAGAGCTCGAAGTCCGCGCCGAACTCACGCTCACGCGCCACTTCCGGCCGGAGGTTCGCATTGCCAAGCACACCCGGCACAGCCACACCGGCGGCATTCAGCCCGAACGTCTCGTACTGTGCCGAGAAGTTCGGTCGGCCACCGGCCGTACCGTATGAGCCACGCAGCTTCAGTTCGCTCACCTGCGGAATGAACCACCACGATTCCTGCGTGGCACGCCATGCCGCGGATACACGACCGAACGTCTGCCAGCGCTGTTCGGCGCCAAAGAGCGACGACCCGTCACGACGCAGCAGGGCGTCGATGATGTAGCGATCCTTGTACTCGAAGTTCGTCGAGCCGAAGAAGCCGATGCCGCGCACCGTGCTCTGGCCCGAGCCGCCCGTACGCGTGGACGGCGTGGTGTTGCCGAGTTGCGGCACGCCGAACAGGCCGAGCAGCGAACCCGACGTCGAGATGTTCGAGAACTGCTGCTCTTCCGCGATGTAGCGGAGGGTGTAGCGGGTGCGCAGATCCGTGAACGGCGTCCAGCGGGCCGTCGCGTTCACGCTGCCGTTGTACGACTGCGAATTGCTGTTGCCGCGGAACACGAAGCCACCATTGGTGGCCGGGTTCGGGGTCGTCGTGCGGTACCCCTTGTCCTGGGTCAGCTCAGCGACAGCGCGGTTGTTGTCGAACGAGAAGTTCGCTTCGAAGTCGAGCCACGACAGCGCGGCGTACCGCACCGTGCCACCGGCGAGGAAGCGGTCGTTGATGTCGTTCCGGCGCGAGTTCTGCAGTTCGTAGAGCGGGTTGAAGTTCTGCGTTCCGGCGCCCTGCAGGTTGGTGCGGATGAACAGGCGGTTGAGGCTGTCCGTCCGGAGCAGGTCCACCAGCGGCGGCACACGGGTCAGGCGGAAGAACACGCCACCGTTGCCATCTTCCTGGTTGAACCCGTCCTGCACCGAGCGGCTGAAGAACGAGTTGACGTTGAACGACAGCTTGTCATTCACCACCTGGTCCACGTTCAGGCGCATCGAGCTGCGCTGGAAGCCGTTCAGGAACTGCACCGTGCCACCCTGATCGAGGCGGTTCAGTGAGCCGAAGAACGTCGTCTTCCCGTAGCGACCGGTGACGTCGAAGTTGTTGATCGTCGTCGGCTTCGGCTGGAAGAGCTGATCGACGGCATCGAACGTCCGCACCGGCCACTGGTTGGCCTGAAAGTTGTTGCGGAGCTGGTTGCCGTTGGAACCGGCGCCCGGATCCAGCGGGAAACCCGCCGGCGTCAGCGCGAAGTCCACGCCGTTCTGGTTGATGCGCAGCGCTTCGCGCTGGTAGTTCAGTGAGTTGTAGCAGGCGAACCCAGTCACCATGCCGGCCGGGATACCACCGCCGGTGGTGCAGAGGCGCGTACCCGTCTCGTCCACTGCCAGGCCGTGGCGCTGGGCGATGTCGATGCGACGCTCCAGGCTACCGGTACCGATTTCCGAGCGGAAACCGAAGCGGATGCTGTTCTGCGACGACGACTTGCCGGTCTTGGTCGTGATCTGGATCACGCCGTTGCCGGCACGTGCGCCGTAGAGCGACGCCGCAGCGGCTCCCTTGACCACTTCCACCGACTCGATGTCTTCCGAGTTCAGGTCCGGCAGGCCGCCGTTGATGATGATGCCATCAACCACGTACAGCGGCTCCTGCGAGCGGCCGGAGGCGTTGATCGACGTCGGGGCGCGCAGGATCACGCTCGGGCTGGCGCCCGGACGGCCGGAGGCCGACACGATCTGGGCACCGGCCACCTTGCCCTGCAGCTGCGTGAGCGGGCTGACACCGACCACCGGCATCTGGTCCGCGGTCACGCGGGAGATGGCGAACGGCGTCTTGGTCTGTTCGGTCGCGCCGGTCACACCGGTCACGACGACTTCGCTGAGGCGGTTGAGGTCCTGCGCCAGCTCGAAGTTCTGGGTGATCACACCGGGACGCAGCACGATCGACTTGGTGTCGGGGCGCTGGCCGATGGCACGCGCACGGACCACCACGGTCTGCCCACGCACACGGGCACCAGGCACCGTGAGCGTGTAGTTGCCGGCGGCGTTCGTGCCCACCGACAGTCCGAGCTCCGTCACGAACACGTTCGCACCCTCGATCGGGCGCCCCTGCTCCGAGGTCACCTTGCCCTGAATGGTTGCGTTCTGTGCCTGGGCTACCGCCGCTGTTCCAACCAGCATGGCGATGACCGCAGCAACGCGAGGCAACCCTGCCCACGACGTACGTGTCATATCTGGGACTCCTGAATCCGGTCGCACGTGGAGATCCGTCGGCTGGTGAATCCGCCCGACCGCAGTCTGGCGTCACCCCGGCAGCCGACCGCCCGGGGTGGAACTTCCGCGCTCCGCAGCGGTCTCATGCCACGGAAGAACGGCTGATTGCCGCCGATGACGCTGACGGCCTGACTCCTCGGAGCACTGTTTCGCTCGTCGAAGGCACTGATATGGATCACACCGGTCGCAACGCGACCGGCTCAAACGACCGGATGAGCCTCATGGGTCGAGGAGGCAGCGGCGAACGCGCGCTTCTCTGCACATGAAGAACGAAGTCTAGGGCGGCGTCCTTGGTCAGACAAGCGGCCCCGGCTGATATTTTATGAGCCAGCGGAATACGGTCAGGTGGCCTTCAGGGTCACCCGTGCACTCACGCGATCGGCCGTCCCGCGAGTAGCTCGGCCAGCACGGACGCGACTCGGCGCAGCGCTGCGGGCTTCCTGAGTATCACATCCGCTTTGGCAGACTCTGCCGGAAAATCATCGTCGCCGGTGAGCATCACCACCAGAGGAGCCCCGGTTTCCCGCTCCTTGAGCCGCGCCAGCAACGTCCAGCCGCTCAGTCCGGGCATGTTCGCGTCAAGGACTGCGAGCACCGGCTGCACCGAGTCGATCAGTTCCGCCGCCATCACGCCGTCACGGGCCAGGTGCACGTCGTAGCCGGCCGCCTCGAGGTAGGTCTGCAGCACGTCCGCCATCTCGGCGTGGTCTTCCGCCACGACGATCCGCTGCCGCACGGCCGCCCCGGTGGCAGGGGTCGCCTGGGCGGTGGTCCCTCCGGGTGGGGCGTAATCAGGCATCGATCGGGCGGGGCGCGGGGTGATGGATGGGTGGCCGGCGGATACGATGCCCTCTCGCACCAACCGTGCCGAAGCAATCAGATAGAACTATTAAAGCGCGATAAGTGTCGCCGGCACTCGTGACTCTCGATTCGTGTGGACAAAAACGATGACGCCTCACTCGTCAGCCGAGTGAGGCGTCATCGTTGTCGTGCAGTACAGTTTACGGCGTGACCGGGGCGACCTGACCTCGGATCTCGCCACCGCCGAACCGGCGGGTGTGCACGTTCACGTACGCCGTGCCGGCATTCATGCGGGTCACCAGCGAGTCCCACGTGAAGGGCGCCACGAGGGCGGTCCCTGCACGCGTAATGCGACCCACGCGCAGGATGCCGTTCACCCGGGCCGCCGTACCGCCACCCGTGCCGGCGGCACGGGAGGCTTCGGTCGGGAAGAACCACACCATGATCGGGCCATTGGCACCAGCCGCCCCCGCATGGATGTGTGCCATGGTGACCGAGTCGGTCGCGGCCGTGGTCTCGAGGGTGTAGAGGATGTTGACCGAGTCTTCCTGCACCAGTGTCATCCGGCCGGCGGCCGTGGTGGTCACTGGCGGCACTTCATTGGTGCCGACCAGTGTGGCCACGAAGTTCCGCTTGGCCGGTGCGAGGCTCGAGAGGTCGGCATAATCGCCGCCGCAGGCCGTCACGGTCAGGGCTGTTGCAGCCGCCATCGCGGCCATCCCGAACAGTCGCTTCATCGGTGAGTTCCTCATGGATTGCGATCCAGGCATTCGGTGAAGTTCGGGTTGTTCGTCTCCTGGAACGGCACCGGGAAGTTGACGTCCACACCGTACGCGCCACCCTTGAAGTACGTCCCCGACGGGAAAACGGACTCGGCATTGCGCGCATACTGCCGCACGAGGCGACGCATGTCACCGAGGCGATGCCCGGTCAGGAACATCCAGTAGGCGCGCTCCTGGAAGACCTGATCGATCTGCGCAGCCTGCGTGGCCGGAGCCACGAGCGGCGGCAGCGACGTCGTCGTGACCGGCGGAGCATTCAGCAACAACGCCGCAGGGCCCGGGGGCGAAATCAGCAACGTCGGCAGCGCGGCGCGCATCGCGTTCAGGACGGGGACGTAGTTCCCGCCTGTCCGGGCCAGGTTCTCCGCCTCGATCAGGCGGGCCTCCAACCCATCGGCAAAACTGACCGGCGCCGACCGCGTGGCGTACTTCGTCTGCACGAACATCGGCGTCGTGTTGTCGGCACCGACGGCCGGCGAGAACGCCAGACCGCGACCGCGTGGCGCGTACACGCGCGCATCCGCACTGTCGAGGCGGTATCGGAGCCCATTACCACCTTCGTTGCCCGACACCGAGTGCCGCGGGAAGTTCAGCGTCGGCAGGAAGACGCCGTTGTTCTGGCGACCGGTGTTTTCGCTGTGGAACAGCGTGTAGCGGAACGTCGTGGGAACCGCCGCAACCGCCACGGCGGCATCGGCCGGACGATTCAGGTTGAGCAGTGCCCGACCGCGACCCACACGGATCAGGTTCACGACCTGCGCGTTCGCCGCCAGCGCGACGTCCAGACCCACCAGTGCCGAGTCGAGCTTGGCCAGTGCCGTCGTGTACAGCTGCGCGTTCGTCTGCGGCGTACCGAGCACGAAGGTGCCGGCGTTCACGTCGAAGTCCGAGACCGGCACCCCGTTGCAGTACATCTCCGCCAGCATGATGTACGTGAACGCTGCAATCGCCTGCGTTTCCGACCGGCCGAGCAGCGTCGGCGCCAGTCGGTAGTAGGCTGCACTGGTGCGATCGGCGGTGGCACGGGCACGCTGCAACGAGTTGTAGATCGCGCTCAACGTGCCATTGATCGGGTTGACGTTGCGCTGGTCCATTTCGCCACGCGTCGGGAACGTCTCCGCCCACGTGAGTTCGTCACCCAGCAGCGCACTTTCCACGATCACGCCGCTTTCACCGCCTGCACCCATCGCCACCTGCAGGTCGGAAAGGGTGCTGGCGCGCAGCGTCGGCAGCACGGTGACGTCATTCAGTGAACCCGGATTGGCGACGTCGGGGTCCCGCACGGTCAGCGTCTTGTCGATGTCACATGCAGACAGCGACAGCGCCAGGCCCGTGACCAGGACACCGAGGGATCGCCGCGATGTCTCGTATGAGAAAGTCATGGCAATGTCAGAAGTTGAAGTTCAGGCGGACCGTGTAGTTGCGCGACGGCGGATTGGTGAGGAAGTCCGTCGTGCCGAAGTTGGCACCCGGGTTCGTCAGCACTTCGGGATCGAAGCCGGTGTAGTTCGTCCACAGCCCGAGGTTGCGGCCGGCGAACGTGACGCTCAGTCCACCCGTCTTGAGGATGCGCGCGGCCGCTGCCGGCACCACCCACGTCATCGACACTTCGGAGAGCCGCAGGAAGCTGGCGTCTTCGATGTACCCATCGCTGGTGCCCATGGCACGCGCAGCCGACTTCACCTGATCCGACAGCGGGGCACGGATGTCCCAGAAGTCCGGACCGTTCGCAAAGCCACCGTTGTTCCGGAACTCACGGGTGTTGTTGTACAGCTTCGCACCACCGCGATAGTCGAACAGCACGTTGAACTGCAGGTTCTTCGCGATCCGGATGTCGGACTGGTACGAGATCTGACGCGTCGGCAGCGGGCTGCCGAGGTACTCGAGCGAGTCGGAGAGCTGGATCTCGCATGCACCACCGCCAACCAGGATCGGATTGGCCAGGCCACCGTACGCCGGGCAGTTCACCCGGCTGACGATGCCGTCACCGTTCCGATCCGAGTAGGCCAGGATCTTGCGCTGGAAGTAGCCACCGGCCGGGAAGCCGGCGCGGAACTGCTGGGTGCCCTGGATGATCGGCGCGATCGGCTGGCCGTCGATGCTGCCGAGGGCGCCGATTTCGTTGGCGAACGTCGTGAAGGTGAAGCGCTGCGAATAGCTGAAGCGCTTGTTGTCGAACACCTTCACGTTGACGGAGCCTTCGAGGCCCTTCGTCGTCATGCGCGACAGGTTCACGTTCTGCGTGTTCGCCACACCGAGCGACGGGGCGAGGATTCGGCCGACGAGCAGGTCACGCGTGTCCTTCTGGAACATCGTGAACTCACCGTCGATCCGGCCGCCACGAAGGGCGAAGTCGAATCCACCTTCCATTTCCCGCGTGATTTCCGGCTGCAGCAGCGCGTTGCCCACCGGGCCACCGATGGTGACGGCCGGGATGCTCGCATCCGACGACGCCGCGTTGACCGACACGGAATTGAAGAACGTCTCCGACTGACGGAACGTCGGGCGGTTACCGGCTTCACCGATGGAGCCACGCAGGCGGAGCTGATCGATGGTGCCGAACTTCGGGAACCACGACTCGTCCGAGATCACGTACGAGCTGCTGACGCTCGGGTAGAACACGAACTCACGCGAACCGATACCGAAGACGCTGGAGTTGTCCATGCGGGCGGCAGCGGTCAGGAAGAACCGATCGTTGAACGATGCCGTCTGCTCGAGCACACCGGCCACCGTCACGATCTGCGAGTTGGCCTCGTTCACCGCGAAGCGGGCGTTCGTGCCGCTGAGCGACGACGTGCCCGGCAGCAGGATCGCACCGAAGGCGCTCGTGAAGCGATTCGCTTCGTTGGTGTACTGACCGCCGACCAGCGTGGAGAAGCGGATGCTGCTGTTGAGGTCATACGTGGCCTTGGTGTTCGCCGTGACGGTGTACGTCGGGCGGTACGCACGGGCCTGGAACCGACTGCCCTCGATCGACGCGGCGTTCAGGAACACGCGGTTCGGCGGCACCAGCGACTGGTCGTACTGGTACACGAAGTCACCACCGGCACGCAGCGTGCTCTGCAACCAGCTCTTCGGCGTGTAATTCAGCGTGATGCCAGTCTGCAGGCGGTCGATGTCCTGCTGCTGCGTCTGCGCGAAATACTGCGTCACCGGCACATTCGCGGTGACATAGCCGCGGGAGGTCGAGTCGTTACCTGCGCGGCACTCAAAAATCGCCGCGCGCGACTGAGGAGTACAATCGAAGGCACCGCCCAGCAGACCAGCCGAGAGCACGCCGGCAAAGGCGTTGTCGTTGATCGGCAGGTTGAGCACACTCTTCAGGTAGCTGACCGTGACGTCGGCCCGCAGGTTCGACATCAGGTTGGCGCCGATGTTGGCGCGCAGGTTCGTGCGACGCTGACCGCTCGGCCCCACGATGCCGTTCTGCCGGAACAGTTCGCCACCGAGGTAGTACTGCACCTGCTCGCTGCCGCCGTTGACGTTCACACCCATGCGCGTGCCGCTGCCAACGCGGAACGGCGACAGGTTCGCGAACGGTGACGTGCTGTAGAGGGTGTCACGGCTGAGACAGGTGCGAAGCACCTGGGCCTCGAGGCCGCAGTTGCCGTTCACACCGCGCGCACCCGGCGTCGCAAGGAGACCGATCTGTCGGTAGTTCGTCGACCGCAGCGGATCGGTGTCCGGCACGCGCGTCCGCTCCGAACCAACCTCGGAATAGATGCCCCAGCGCGCCTTGCCCGCCTTGCCGCGCTTGGTGGTGATCTGGATCACGCCGTTCGCCGCACCCGTGCCGTACAGCGCAGTGGCCGCGGCGCCCTTCAGCACCTGGATGTCTTCGATGTCCTGCGGGTTGATGTCGTCGAGACGCGACGTGGTCGCACCACCGACACCCACCGCGAAGTTGCTGGTGTTGTTGTTCGACACGAGTCCGTCGATGACCAGCAGTGGATCGTTCGACAGGTTGATCGACGTCGGGCCGCGCAGACGGATGCGGTTCGACACACCGATCGTGCCGCCGCCAGCCTGCACCGACACACCCGGCGTACGCGCCGAGAGCACCTGCGACAGGTTGGTCACCGCCGCGACGTTGAACGACGACGTATCGATGCGGCTCACCGACGCACCGACTTCACGCGCGCGTGCCGTACCGCCCGTGGCACCGCTCACCGTCACCTTGTCCAGCACGTTCTCGGCCTGGCCCAGCGTGAAGTTCGCCGTCGCCTCACCGTTGGCACTCACCGTGGCCGTTGCCGTCGCGGCAGCGTAGCCGATGCGCGAGGCGCGCACGGTGTACGTCCCGTTCGGTACACCGCCGATGCGATACGTGCCATTCGCACGCGTCAGGCCACCACGCTGGGTGCCGACGATCTGCACACGAACATCACTGACCGGCTGTCCGCTGACGCGATCGGTCACGCGACCGGTAATCGCACCACCTGCAGTCTGTTGAGCGGCGAGCGGCACTCCGAGTGCCAGCAACGCCGCAACGAGCGCAAACCTTCCAAATCGCATGGGGCCCCCCACGGGTGAAGACGCGGCGTCCCTCGAGTCCAGGTGGGACGGGCGCGTGACGGTGCGGCATGACGGAGCCGCAGATGGAACACAATGGCAAAGGAACACGCGTGTAACAAGTTCCACACGCAAAGCTCACGGAGTCCCAATCTTCGGCGTGGAACCTTCGAATACCCGCCTAATCTGGGGGTTGCGGGACAGTTCCCCGCCGGTCCCGGCGCGCCACACGGGCGCCGTTGGAATAAAAAACGACGACGGACCGTCCTCGGTCCGTCGTCGTCTCTCGTGCGTGTTCGTGCCCCTTCTCACCGCCGGCGAGGCCGGACTCAGAGCGCGGTCGCGGTCTCCGTGACCACCCGCACCACATTGTCCACCACCTGCAGAAATCCCCCTTCCACCCGGAAGCTCTGCGAGGCGCCGTCCAGCCGCAGCGTGCCCTTGCCGAGCACCGTCATCAGCGGGGCATGGCCCGGCAGAATGCCAAGTTCGCCGTCGAAGCCGGGCGCCACCACCGCGCTCGCCTGCCCCTCGAACAGCACCTTCTCGGGCGAGATGACCGAGACCGTCAGCATCAGACCTTCGCCATCGCGTCAGCCTTCGCCATCAGGTCTTCCACGCCACCGCACATGAAGAAGGCCTGCTCCGGCAGGTGATCGAACTCACCGGCGCAGAGGCGGTCGAAGCTGCTGATCGTCTCCTCGAGCTTCACGAACTTGCCCGAGATACCGGTGAACTGCTCGGCCACGTGGAACGGCTGCGACATGAAGCGCTGGATGCGGCGCGCACGACCCACGATCTTCTTGTCGTCCTCGGACAGTTCGTCCATGCCAAGGATCGCGATGATGTCCTGCAGTTCCTTGTAGCGCTGCAGGATGCGCTGCGTCTCGACGGCCACGCGGTAGTGACGCTCGCCGATGTACTGCTTGTCGAGGATGCGGCTGCTGGACGCGAGCGGGTCCACGGCGGGATAGATGCCCAGCTCCGAGATCGGACGCGAGAGCACGACCGTCGCGTCGAGGTGGGCGAACGCCGTTGCCGGCGCCGGATCGGTGATGTCGTCGGCGGGCACGTAGATGGCCTGCACCGAGGTGATCGAGCCGTTGCGCGTGGAGGTGATGCGTTCCTGCAGGTCGCCCATCTCCGACGCGAGCGTCGGCTGGTAGCCCACGGCGCTCGGCATGCGGCCGAGCAGTGCGGACACTTCCGAACCGGCCTGCGTGAAGCGGAAGATGTTGTCCACGAACACCAGCACGTCGGCGTTCTCGGTGTCGCGGAAGTACTCGGCCACCGTGAGGCCCGACAGCGCCACGCGCAGACGCGCACCCGGCGGCTCGTTCATCTGACCGTACACCAGCGCCACCTTGTCGAGAATGTTCGCTTCCTGGAATTCCAGGTAGAGGTCATTCCCTTCTCGCGTGCGCTCACCCACGCCGCAGAACACCGACTTGCCGCCGTGTGCCTTGGCGACGTTGTTGATCAGTTCCTGGATGACGACGGTCTTGCCCACGCCGGCGCCGCCGAAGAGACCGATCTTGCCACCCTTCACGAACGGGGCGATCAGGTCGATGACCTTGATGCCCGTCTCGAAGATTTCCGTCTTCGGTTCGAGGTTGACGAAGTCGGGACGCTTGCGGTGAATCGGCCAGCGCGGCGCGTCGGCCGGAATGTCGGCGCCGTTGTCGATCGGGTCACCGAGCACGTTCAGGATGCGGCCGAGCGCCGCAGCACCCACCGGCACCATGATCGGGTTACCGGTGTCGGTGACCTGCATGCCACGCACCACCGAGTCGGTGCTGCTCATGGCGACCGTGCGCACGAGGTTCCGGCCGATGTGCTGCTGCACTTCGAGCGTCACCTTGATCTCGGTGCCATCGGGCAGGACTTCGTCGATGCGGAGCGCGTTGTACAGCTCGGGGAGGTGATCCGCCTCGAACTCGACGTCGAGCACTGGGCCGATGACCTGCACCACCTTGCCGGTCACCGCCGCGGGAGTTGCTGTTGCTGCCATATGAAGATCCGTCTCGGGGTTCTGGTCGTGTGATACTGGAAATCAGCCCTGCAGTGCTGCCGCGCCGCCGACGATCTCGGCGATTTCCTGCGTGATCTGCGCCTGACGCGCACGGTTGTACGTGCGACGCAGGTTGCTGAGCATGTCGGTCGCGTTGTCGGTCGCGTTCTTCATCGCGGTGCGACGCGCGCCCTGCTCCGCCGCCACCGTCTCCACCAGCGCGCGATACACCGAGTTGCTGACGTAGGCCGGCAGCAGCTCCGTGAGGATCGCTTCGGCCGACGGCGACAACAGGTAATCGCGCTTCAGCGACCCGCCCGAGGGCGGCTTCACCGGCAGCACCTGCGTGGTCTGCGGCGGCGTGGAGATGGCCGAATTGAACTTCGAGCTGGTGACGAACACCGCATCGAGATCGCCGCTGATGAAGCGGGCCATCAGCGAGTCCACCAGCGACGACGCGTCGGCGGCGGTGGGCTTGTCGCTGATGTCGATGCGCTGGGTCGCCATGGCGCGGCTCACGTACTTGAAATAGCCGATGCCCTTCTTGCCCACCACGTGCAGCTCCACCTGCAGGCCGCGCTGCTCCAGGGCGGCGAGCTGTGTGCGGGCTTCCTTCACCAGGTTGGCGTTGAAGCCGCCGCACAGGCCGCGGTTGGACGTCAGGATGATGTGCGCCACACGCCGCATCTGCGACGGCTGACGCAGCAGCGGGAACTGCTCGGCCAGTTCATCCGAATACAGGTCGCCGATCACCTCGGCCAGTGCCGACGCGTACGGACGGGCGGCCGCGACACGATCCACGGCACGCTTCATCTTCGACGTCGCCACCATTTCCATGGTGCGCGTGATCTTCTTCGTGTTCTCGACGGACTTGATCCGTCCCTTGAGCTCGCGACCCTTGGCCATGGTGCGTCAGGCGTCCGTGTATCGCGGAATCAGCGGGCCGCGGCAGGCGCCGCGACCTTCTTGTACAGCGCAATCGCGTCGCGCAGCAACGCTTCGTTTGGCTTGGACAACGCCTTCTCGCTGGCGATGGCGGCACCGATCTCCGGGTGGCTGGCCGCCATGTAGGCATGGAAGCCCGTCTCCCACTCACGCACCGTGGCCGGGTTCACGTCATCCATCAGGCCGTTGGTCACGGCGTAGATGATCATGACCTGCTCTTCCACCAGCATCGGGGCGTACTGACCCTGCTTCAGCACTTCCACCGTGAGCTTGCCGCGATCGAGCTGACGCTTGGTGGCGGCGTCGAGGTCGGAGGCGAAGCTCGAGAAGGCTTCCAGCTCGCGATACTGCGCCAGGTCGAGGCGGAGACGGCCGGCGACACCCTTCATCGCCTTCGTTTGCGCCGAGCCGCCCACACGCGACACCGAGATGCCGACGTTCACGGCCGGGCGCACGCCCGAGTAGAACAGGTCGCCTTCGAGGAAGATCTGTCCGTCGGTGATCGAGATCACGTTCGTCGGGATGTAGGCCGACACGTCGCCGGCCTGCGTCTCGATGATCGGCAGCGCGGTGAGCGAACCACCCGGCTTGAAGATCGTCTTGCCATCCACAACCGACGGGTCGCTGGAGAGCTTGGCCGCGCGCTCGAGCAGGCGGCTGTGCAGATAGAACACGTCACCCGGGAAGGCTTCACGGCCCGGCGGACGGCGGAGAATCAGCGAGATCTGGCGGTACGCGGCGGCCTGCTTGGTGAGGTCGTCGTACACGCAGAGCGTGGCCTGCCCTTCGTGATACATGAAGTACTCGGCCATGGAGCAGCCCGAGTACGGCGCGAGGAACTGCATCGGGGCCGGATCGGACGCGGTGGCGACGACGACGATGGTGTATTCCATCGCGCCGGCCTGCGTCAGCTTCTCCACGATGCTCGACACCGTCGAGGCCTTCTGGCCGATGGCGACGTACACGCAGACGACGCCCTTGCCCTTCTGGTTGATGATCGTGTCGATCGCGATGGCGGTCTTGCCCGTGCCGCGGTCGCCGATGATCAGTTCGCGCTGGCCGCGGCCGATCGGGATCATGGCGTCGATGGCCTTGATGCCCGTCTGCAGCGGCTGCTTCACCGGTTCGCGCACGATGATGCCAGGCGCCGGGCTTTCCACCTTGCGCTTGGTCGTCGCGACGACGGGGCCGAGTCCGTCGATCGGGTTGCCGAGTGCGTCGACCACGCGGCCGATCAGGCCCGGGCCCACCGGCACTTCGAGCACACGACCCGTGCGGCGGACCTCGTCGCCTTCCTTCAGCTTGAGGTAGTCACCGAGCACCACGGCGCCGATGTTGTCCTCTTCGAGGTTGAGCGCCTGGGCGACGATGATGTCGCCCGTTTCGCTGGCGCGGATCTCGAGCATTTCGCCGGCCATCGCCTTCGAGAGACCGTAGATACGGGCAACGCCGTCCTTGACTTCGAGGACGGTGCCAACCTCGTCGACATCGATCTCGTTGAGATCTGCCGCGTCGATTTCGCGCAGCAGAATGTCCTTGATCTCACCGGGGCGGAGAGTGGTTTCGGCAGCCATTGGGCAGACAGTCGGTAAACGTCGTGGGAGACAATCGGGAGCGATTCGGATTCAGCTTGTGAAAATTATCACAAACACCGGGCGGGGCAAGGCACCGGTTTTACAAGATGCGGACAATCGGCTGGCGGGTCCGGCGGGGCACCTCCGGCTTCGGCCGCGGGATCAAGGGGTCAGAGTCCTTGAACCCCCCCCCCACGGGATCGGCTCACGGCCAGGGTGATCAGCGCCTCCGCAGTCAGGCCGCCCCAATCGCGGGGGGTCACACCGGTCGCGGCTCGGGCGGAACGCGCCAGATGTGACACCGAGCTGTAGCCGAGCCTGGCGGCGGCGAGCGCGACCGGTACGCCGGCCGACAGCTGGCTCTGCACCACCAGCAGCCGGACCAGCTCCAGCAGCTGTTTCGGCCCCGGCGCACCGGACGCCCGAAGTGACCGGGCCAGATGCTCCCGGCTCATCCCCAGCTGCTTCGCCACCGCCGATACCGAAGTCAGCCGTCCCACGTGAGACACTCCAGTCCGCCAGACGGCCTCCGCGGTGGCACCGAGCTGATGCGACGCGAGCAGGACATCGGCGCGCTGCGTGAACTGGGTGGCCAGCAGCACCGGTTGCAGCAGCCCACGCAGCATCGGGTCGTCGACCCCGTCCACGAGGATCGTCGCGACCCCCTGCAGATGCAGCCGCTCGATCAGCGCAGGCTCCAGCGAGCGTGCGGCCACGAACCCGATCGCCGGAATGGGTGCATGGCTCGCCGCCTGCTCGATCGCGCGCCAGCCGATCGTCGCTGCGCTGCCCGGGAGCAGATCCACGATGATTGCGTCGACCAGGGTGGTGGCGAGCGTGGCAGCGATGCCGTCCACGTCGCGCACCATGAGGATCTGTGCCCGGCCGCGCGGAAACGCTCGCGTGAGGAGCGAGCGCGGCCGCTCGCGGGTGCTGCAGACGAGCAGGAGGGTGGCCGGCGCCGAAGCACCGCGAAGCGGCACCGCGAATCCGCGACGCGGTCCGCGCGGCAGCCGCGCGGTCAGGACCCCTCGGCCGCCGTCGAGCCGCTCACGGCGGCATCGTCGCGCACGGCATCACACCGGGCCGTCTCACCGCTGAACGACGTCACCAGCACGCCACCGTTCGCTGCCGCACGAGTGTGAAGGATCTCCTGCGCCCGCTCCAGCACCACCCGCGCATTCTCATATGCCAGCAGCGAGCGCGCCTCCTCGAATCGTGCCCAGCGGCAGGCGGTGATCCCTTCGTTCCGCTGCGGCAGTGTGGCGGCGCAATCGGTCTCCATCAGGAAGAAATGACAGATCTTGTGGATCAACTTGCCGCGGAAGCGGAAGAACCAGTCGATCGTGTCGATTTCGGCGCACAACGTGACCGTCGGCAGTCCGGTCTCTTCCTGCACTTCCCGCACGGCGGCGTCGGGCGCCTCCTCGTCGCACTCGAGGTGCCCCTTCGGGAACCCCCAGTTGCGATAACTGTCGCGAATCAGCAGGTAGAGCGGCGCACCGTCCACCACGCGGTAGACCACGCCACCGGCGGAGACTTCGCGACGCGCTTCGTGCAGAGAGGTCATGACGTCACGCGCTCAGGCGGCCGGGTCCATTTCAGCGCGCCCTTCGATGAACTGCCGCACGACGGGATCGGTGGTGTTCCTGATCTCGTCCACCGTGCCCACCTGTCGCACCTTGCCTTCGTACAGCATCGCGATGCGTGTGCCCACGCGATAGGCGCTGCGCATGTCGTGCGTGATGACGATCCCCGTCACGCCGAGTCGGTCGCGCATGCGCACCATCAGTTCGTCGATGACGGCGCTGGTCACCGGATCGAGGCCGGTGGTGGGCTCATCGTAGAGGATGTACTTCGGGCGCAGTGCGATGGCGCGTGCGATACCGACGCGCTTGCGCATGCCACCTGACAGTTCGGCCGGAAATCGCGCTTCGGTGTTGGGCAGGTCCACCAGGTCGAGCGCCTCGGCGACTCGCGCCGTGATCTCCGCCTCGCTCAGCGTGCCCTGCTTGCGCAGCCCCATCGCGACGTTCTCGCCGACAGTGAGCGAGTCGAAGAGGGCCGCGAACTGGAAGACGTAGCCGATCTTCGCGCGCAGTGCGGTAAGCTCCTTGCGGCTGAGCGAGGGAACCTCGAGTCCATCCACCTTCACACTGCCGGAGTCGGGGCGCAGCAGGCCGACCATGTGCTTGATCGCCACCGACTTGCCGGTGCCGGAGAAGCCGATGATGACCATCGTCTCGCCTTCCTGCACGGTGAGCGAGCACCCGGAGAGCACACGCTTCGGGCCGAAAGCCTTGTTCACGTTGTCGAGCTCGATCATGCGCGAATCGACGGGGAGGAAAAGGTCATGCGGGGAGAATACGACAGGGGGCGGCCGGGAACCACCGGCCGCCCCCTGTGCTGTGGTACTGGTGCCGCGGAGCGATCAGGCTGCGAACGACCCCAGCGCACGGCCCACATCGCCTTCGCGCAACCGCTTGAGGGCACGGTCACGGAGCTGCCGGACGCGCTCACGGGTGACACCCAGCATGGAGCCGATCTCCTCGAGCGTATGCTCGCGTCCGCCTTCGAGGCCGAAGTACAGGCGGAGGACCTTGGCGTCGCGCGGCGGCAAGGGTGTTCAGCGCCTGCTCGATTTCGTCGTTGAGGAAGCGATTCATGGCCTCCTCCTCCGTGTCCGGCATTTCGTCGGCCACGAAGCGTTCGATCAGCGAGCGGTCGCCTTCCGGGTCCATCGGGGCATCGAGTCGGACGTCGCCGGTGTTGAGGGCGGCGAGCGACTGCACCACGTCGACGGAGAGACCGGTGAGCTGCGCCAGTTCTTCCGGGCTCGGCTCGCGACGCAGCTTCTGGCGGAGGATCTCCGACGCCTTGATGATGCGCGAGAGATCGGCCGTGCGGTTGAGCGGCACGCGGACGGTGCGGCCCTGGCGCGCCAGCGACGACAGGATGGCCTGACGGATCCACCACACGGCGTACGAGATGAACTTCACGCCCTGATCGGGATCGAACTTGCGGGCGGCCGTGAGCAGACCGACGTTGCCTTCCCCGATGAGGTCGATGAGGGGGAGGCCGCGGTTCTGATATTTCTTGGCGACGGAGATGACGAAGCGGAGATTTCGCTTCACCAGCTCCTGCAGTGCATCGGGATCACCGGCACGGATCTTTCGCGCCAGCTCGATTTCTTCAGTGCCCTTGAGCAGCGGATAGGTGCTGACCTCATAGAGGTACTGGTCGAGGATGTCGCGTTCGGGCTCCGTCGGGGCGATCCCCGCAGGCGTCGCCTTGCGGCGCCGGCGCTTCACGTCTGCCATGTATGAAAAGACCTCAGTCGGAACTCGCGAATGAAAAGCGCAGATCGGGGGCGCGAGCGTTCCCGAGCCGCGCGAGCGCCACGTCGGCGCCGAGTCGCAGCAATCATCGTTACTTCACAGCAACGCGCAGCTACACCCGAGGGTTCGCCTGCCGAACCCGTCGCCAGTCTGGTGGCATGTGTCGTAAGTCAGCCAATCTATGCAAATTTGGGCATTTCGCCAGTGACACTAGTTGACATCCCTGCTACTCCCGGCTACCCTTTGCGGTTCCTGACGACTGGCTGGACGTCCGAGGGGTGCATGGCAGTCCCGGGGGTGTAGCTCAGTTGGTAGAGCGCTTGAATGGCATTCAAGAGGTCAGGGGTTCGATTCCCCTCACCTCCATGTAGACGGGATGCAGGGTGGCGTGACCCGGCCGGAGGACAGGCCGGCAGATGCGGGAATAGCTCAGTTGGTAGAGCACAACCTTGCCAAGGTTGGGGTCGCGGGTTCGAGTCCCGTTTCCCGCTCTGATGGACAGGGTACGAGTACGTCGGGCGGTTAGCTCAGTTGGTTAGAGCGCCACGTTGACATCGTGGAGGTCACAAGTTCGAGTCTTGTACCGCTCATCGGGTCCCGGCCAGCCGGGACCCGATTTTTGTTGGCGACGGCGGGATTCCGGGGGGCGTCCCGGTGTCGCAGGCAGTGCGTTCCCGGTTGACGCCCTGCCACGGTTCGCGTAGGTTGTTGGGCCTGTACCTGAAGTGCAATGCGCGCTCGTAGCTCAATTGGATAGAGCATCTGACTACGGATCAGAAGGTTGGGAGTTCGAGTCTCTCCGGGCGCACTGCAGGACAAGAAAGGCTTACTGATTTCGGGGTGTAGCTTAGCCCGGTAGAGCGCCTGCTTCGGGAGCAGGAGGTCGCAGGTTCAAATCCTGTCACCCCGATGGTGTAAATCGTTGCGATGCAACGCGATGGAGGCCCAAGCGCAGTCCGCTTGGGCCTTTCTTGTATACGCTCCTGTATACGTTGGAGCGTATACGGGCGCCGGGCTGTGGTTTCAGCCGGGTCGGCTGCGGTGTCCGTTTCCAGTACCGCTCCACGCTCGGGCGCCTCCCGAGAGTACCGACGCCAACGGCCGGCAGCGGTGGACAGCCATACGACCCGGCCAATCGCCTCAGCGCTCCATTCGGCGGTTCTCTGCGTACCACGGCCGTCGCCCCGCACCCCTTGCCCCGCTGGAAGGCTGTCGACCCTGGTTGACTGTTCTTTCAAAACCCATATGTTCTATCTCCATAGAACATGAGCAACTTCATAGAACATCGACTCCCGACCGCGAGGCGTGAACGCGCGCTGCTTTTCCTGCGCAGCGCCCTCGAGGCCTATGCGTCGGTTGAAGACACCGACGACCCGAACACCCTCGAAATTCGTCCAGGCCCGCTGGCCGGACGGGGCGCGGTCACGACACGATTCCGGTTCCAGTCGCCGATACCAATGCCGGTTCAGGAGGAGGCGCAGAACGCGTCCGATGCCCCCGTGATCGTCGTCGGCCAGCGCCTGAGTGTTACACGTGCCGCGATCCGGGAAGGGCGCGCGCACGGGATCGTAGGCTGTGTCGACCTGGCCGGCAGCGTCACCGTGCGCCTGCCCGGCCTGTACATCGACCGGAGTGACCTGAAACCGAGGCCGACCAAGGACGCGGGCGCGGCGAGCGTCGGCACCATGACGGATCCGTTCGCGGACCGGAGCTCCCTCGTGTGCCGAAAGCTGCTCGCCCCTGATACGCCGGACACTGGGTGGCACACCCGAGAGCTCGCGCGTGCCACCGGACTTGCCGTCAGTCATGTCTCCGCCGTGCTGAACGAACTGGTGTCGCGCGGGATTTGTCGGAGAGAAGAGACCGGGACGAGAAAGACGCTCATCACCAACCGGCACGCGCTATTCACCGCGTGGACGGAGGCGTATCGCTGGACGAACAATACCGCGCTGACGGTCGCGGCTCCGATCGGTGACGCCGACCGATTCGTGGAGAAGCTCGGGCGCCTGTTTCCGTCGCGACTCGATTGGGCGCTCACCCTCACCGCCGGTGTGGCACGCGTCGCGCCGCATGCACCAGTCGAGACGATTCACTGCTACGTCAGCCCATCGGCTGACGAGCGCCGTGCACAGCGATCCCCACTTGCCATGCTCAAGGCCATCGCTGCGGAATGCCACTGGCCGGTGTCCGGCGATGGACGACTCGTGCTGCTTGCGCCACACTATCGCACCAGCGTCTGGACCGACATGCACGTCCGCCACGGCGTGAACGTCGTCAGCGACTGCCAGCTCGCGCTCGATAGCTGGCATTACCCGAACCGCGGTCGCGAGCAGGCGGAACATCTGTTGCACGCGCGTCGGATGCTCACGGGATGGGAGTGAGCGGAGTGCAGACCGACGAGTCAGAACTACGACGACTGCTGCGGCAGCTGGCGCCATACGCCGCCGATTTCCTGTTGATCGGTGGCTGGGTCCCCACGCTCTACGCACGGTACGGGCCCGCGGGTGCGTGGGCGACGCGTCCCAGTCGCACCCTCGAACTCGATGTCGCGCTGACGGGTGAAGGGATCCCGGCGGGACAGCGTCCGCGCCTCGTCGCTGTGCTGCAGGCTGCAGGGCTCGCGCCCGAGCACGAGCTCTCTGAACCACACACAGGCGCTGCGGTCTGGATCGGCGACACGACGAGCGGGGCGAAGATTGAATTCCTGATGCCGCAACGCGGTCCCCATCGTGGTGTCACGCGACCGCAATCGGTGTCGGGCCAGCCAGGCTTGACGGCCGTTCCGCTCGTTGGTCTCGAATTGCTGTGGCGTGAGCCGCACTGGCTGCAACTCTCCGGCACGCCGGAAATCGCGGTGCACGTCCCGGCGCTCGGGATGTACGTCCTGAACAAGGCAATGACGTTCCCGCTCCGCGTGCCACATGCTGGTGAACGGGTCAACCCGAAACAGGGCAAGGATCTGGTCTACCTGCATGACTGCGCCCTCGCGGGAGCAACCATCGTGCGATCCATCGTGCACGATGTCGAGGTGCGATGCGCGCAAGACGCCGCCCTACCACTGGGCTCGCCCTTGGTCGGCGACGCCGTGGACAAGGCGATCAGGAATCTCGAATTCGTACAGAGCGGCAATTTTTCTGACGGCATGGAGGCTGCAGCAGTGCAGCTCAGCGAGCGCGACGGAATGACCGTCACGACTGCGAACGCGACGCTGCTCGGTGCGCTCGTCGACCTGTGCGATATCCTGCAGCCGCTTCGTTCTCCTATGGAGAGACCGGACGAACTGGATTGATGGTCGGCGGGAACGTGCCGAGCGTCTCTGCGACGCAGCATCGACAATCCGGACAATGGTCGACTCGGTCTCGCGCTCGCGTGACGACGACGCGCGAGTGTGTCGCGCTTCCGATGCGCGCGTAGGCGCGTCGAAGCGTCGCTGACGTGCGAAGGCTCGTCGCCCGCAATGTTGCCGCGCGCTTCTTCAACCCGATACGACAACTGGCACGCCTCTCGTTGCCTGCTCGAATGTCACACAGGCGTCGCGGGCAGACCGGCCAGTAACGTCTGCAGGGCAGCGGGATCGACCGGCTTCACCAGGTGAAACGTGAACCCAGCCTCTTCCGACATCCGCATTTGGTCTTCCTGCCCCCAGCCGGACTGGGCAATGATGACGATGTTGTGTCCCCACGGCTCACCACGGATGCGGCGACAGGTGTCGTACCCGTTCATTTTCGGCATGCCGATGTCCATCACGACCACGTCCGGCCGGAATGCCTCGGCCATGACGAAGGCCTGCTCCCCGTCGAAGGCCGTCCGGGTGTCGTTCCCCATGATGTGCAACATCTCGGCGAGGCTGATCGCCACGTCGTGGTTGTCGTCAACGACGAGGAGACGACGCCGCACCGGCGCGGCCGTCGGCCCACGGTCGCCGTCGCGGTCCGCTGGACCGTTGGCACCACGAGCCGGTGCCGCGGGGAGGCGCATGATGAACCGGCTCCCCGCCCCATGACCGCCGCTTTCGGCGATGATACTGCCATCGTGCAGCTCGACCAGCCGCTTCACGATGTGGAGGCCGAGGCCGAGGCCGCCGTGCGACTTCTCCAGTGAGCCGTCGATCTGCGCGAACATGTCGAACACCCGAGTCAACATGTCGGCGGCGATGCCATCTCCGCTATCGACGACGCTCACCACCGCCTCGCTTCCGTGCTGCTCGACGGCCAGCCGGATGCGTCCGCCCCGGTCGGAATACTTGGCGGCGTTATTGAGCAGGTTTGCGATCACCTGCGACAGCCGGACCACGTCGCCATCGACGTAGATCGGTTCGGGCGGCACGTCCACGACGAGTTCGTGGGCCTGCGCATCGATCAGCGCGCGGCTACTCTCCACAGCACTCAACACGGCATCCGCCAATGGCATCGTGCTCTTCCGCAACTGGATTTTGCCCTGGCTGATGCGACTCACGTCCATCAGATCGTCGATCAGCCGGGTCATCTGTTCAACCTGTCGCTCCATGATGGTGCGTGCTTTCTCCACCATCACGGAATCGGCCTGCGCGAGCTTCATGATCTGCAAGCCGTTGCGGATCGG
>JANOCB010000002.1:0-8584 GCA_031411975.1 Gemmatimonadaceae bacterium | reverse complement strand
CTGTCTAGTCCTGAAAAGTGTCTACACCAGTGTTGCACACGGTGGCGACTAAGCCGCCTGAGAGAAGACCGTGTGCGGGGTACGTAGCTCCAGACTGCCGTGCGGACGAATGGTGTTGTAGCGATGGATGGTCGAGACGACGGCCGCTTGCGCGTCGGTGAAGGTCGGGAAGACGGCATCGAGGTCGAACTCGTCTTTCAAGATCCCATTGACGCGTTCGGCGACGGCGTTCTGATAGCAGTGGTTGCCATCCGTCATGCTCGCGAGCATGTGCGCGGCGTGCAGCGCCGCGCGGTACGCATGACAGCAGTACTGGCTCCCGCGGTCGGAGTGATGGACGATCCCGCGGCAGTCACCGAGGGCCTGCTGCGCCATCGCGAGCGCCTGCAGCGCGGCGTGATGCGAGAGGTCACGGCTGAGGTGCCAGCCGACGATGTGGCGCGCGCTGAGATCGGTGACAAGAAAGAGGTAGACGAAGACGCCGCGGGGCAGCGACAGATACGTGATGTCACTGACGACCACCTGGCGGGGCGCCGTAACGGTGAGCGACTTCACGAGATTGGGCGCCGGCGCGTAGCCGTGCTGCGAGTACGTCGTCTGCGTACCGCGGCGTTTCCGCACGACCAGCTGCCCCTGCGTTCGGAGCAGGGTGAACAGGTGATCCCGCCCCACCGGCATGCCCGCCGCCGCGAGCGTGTGGTGCAGTTTGCGGGTACCCAGCCGGGGTTGCGCGACCCGGTGTCGGGCGACGGCGTCGAGCACTAGCGTGTCCGCCGTGGCCGCGGGGCCGCGCCGGCGCTGCCGCTTGTAGTAGGCGTCCCGGGTGACCCCGAGGGTGCGACAGAGGGCGCCGAGGGCTGGCCCGTCGGCCTGGCCATGGAGGGCCGCGGCGACGACGGGCCAAAGGCTTTTTTTAGATCAGTCTTGTAGCGCTTGTTCGCCTGCGTGATCAGTTCGTCGTACACTTGGAGCTTGAGATGCGCCTCGGCCAAGGCCTTCTCGAGCGCCGTGATCCGGTCTTGCTCACTCTTCATCACGACCTCCACGATGTCCCGCTTGGGCTGATAGCGCCCGTACTCCCGCAACCAGACCTGCATCATCGCGACCGTGGTCTGGGCGTCGCGGGCGGCCTCCCGAATGGACAGCTGGCCGCCTTCGACCTCTTCGACCAACCGCTGCTTCAACTCCGAACTGTAGTGATGCTGGGTGCGCGCCATAATCCGGCGTCTCCTCAAGTGAGGTGTAGACGCTAATCAGGACGTGACACCTGTCACCGCATTTCCGAGAGCGCTGTTTTGCGGCTGTCCGTCCTTGCGCTGGTTTGCGTTGAGCAGTTGCAGTTGCGAGGCCGGACTGGCCAGCGAACACAGCAGCAGCATCCTGCCGGCGCCCGTGGGCAACACCACAAGCACCCGTTTCGACCTGCACCTAACTTCATAGTTGACAAACCGACTCGGCAGTGAAATGTTCTGGTATCACCTAATGCCTTAGGAGCTGGAATGCCCACGTTCACCGATCGCGAACTCGACGTCATGTCCGTCCTCTGGCAGCGCGGCTCGGCCACGGCGGCCGAGGTCCGCGAGGCGCTGGCGGAGGCGGGCGTGGAGTTGGCGTACAACACCGTGCTCACCGTGCTGCGCATCCTGCAGGACAAGGGACACATCGGCTACGAGGTCGAGGGGCGCGCGCATCGTTACCTGCCGCTGGTGCAGCGTGACGAGGCGAGCCGCAGTGCGGTGCGCCGGCTGCTCGACGGGCTCTTCGACCGGTCGCCAGAACTGCTGCTGACTCACCTCGTGCGCGATGAAGCACTGGACCGCGCCTCGCTCGAACGCCTGCGTGATCTCGTCGAGACGGAATTGTCGTCGCCACCGGCCGCCCCGGCTCGCCGCACCGCACGCCGGAAGGGCGCATGATCGCCGCGTGGACGTTCTGCGTGCTGGCCGTCGGCGCCTTGCTGCTGGTGGTCGGCGTCAGCGGGGAGATGCTCGCGGCGCATCTGCGCCGGCCCCGTCGCGTGGTGTGGTGCGTGGTGATGCTCGCGATGTGTGGGCTGCCGGCGGCGTTGCGATATCTGCCCGCGCCGCTGCCGCTGCTCCCGGCTGCGGCGGCCATGATTCGCCTGCCTGCGCAGGAAGCAGCCACGCAGCGCGTCGTGAATCAGGTGAGCCAGCAACTGCAGGCCACCTCGCCGCCGATGATGCTGCGCGTGACCCAGGGGTCGGCGAACACCGTGATCGTCGAGCCGGAGTCGGTGCTGCTGCGCGCCGACTGGCTGCTCCCTGCCCTGTTGCTCACCTGCACCCTCATTGCGTCACTCTTCGTGCTGGCCGCTGCCCTCCGGATGCGGCGCATGCGGCAGCAGTGGACGATCGCGGATGACGCCACCGTCACTGCGGTCAGTGCGGCCGCGGGTCGCCCCGTGCAGGTCTGGCGCTCGCATGACATCGGACCCGCAGCCTTCGGTGTACGTCATCCGCAGGTAGTGTTGCCGCAGTGGGTGGACACACTCGACGACGGATCGCGTGCGCTGCTGATCGCGCACGAAGCGTCACACATCGCCGCGCGGGACCCGATGCTGCTGCGCATTGCGCTGACGCTGGTGGTGCTGATGCCGTGGAACCTGCCGATGCTGGTGGCGTACCGCCGCCTGCATCGCGCGGTGGAGCACGATTGCGACCGCCGCGTGCTGCATGCCACTGGTGACGCTCGAAGCTACGGTCGCCTGCTGCTCGCGACCGCCGAGCGGATCGCGGGTGTGAACGCTGCGCCATCCTGGTCGCGTGTGTCGCGATGGTTGCCGGCGCCGGTGGCCGGCATCGGGCTCCGTCACAGCGAACTGGAATTGCGGTTGCGGGCACTGGTGCGACAGGTCTCGACGTGGCGGACACGCGGGCGGGCGCTCGCAGCGGGGGGTGCGCTGGTAGTCGGCGTACTGGCCGCGTGTTCGGTGCCGGCGCCGGAGCGCACAAGCGCGACGTCGCCTCTCGTGCGCGGCAACGGGTCGACGATCAGGATTATCGCAAGCGATCCGATGGCGAATGGTGGTATCGCTTCGACCACTGATTCACTCGCGGCGATTGACGAGTTCATGTTCACGATCGCGCAGCGGATGGGAGTACTGCACGACTCCGTCGCTGGCGCGGCCGCGCGTCGCGCTGAACCTCACGTGTTTGCGGAGTCGTCCGACGAAATCGCAATCTGGTTGCTTTTCGATTCCAGATATCAGGTGATGCGATCGAACACGGGGCGGCAGCATTACTCCGTGAAATCCGGACGTTCCAATTCTTCATCCAGAGTCAGCGCATCCGCCTCGACCCCGAGAGCGCAGTTGATCCTTGGCGTCGACGCCTTCGTGCGGGCGTTTCCTGGCATCACGCCGCAAAACCTGAAAAGCTCGTGGTCGAGCACGACAGTGCAGGTTGGTCAGCGGAGCGTCGAGGTCAATTGGGCACGCTACATCCCGGCAGATGCAACGACGTCAGCAGCACCGCCCGAAAACGAAGCCGATCGTATCAACGCGAGCTCCTCGACGTCGAGTGTCCCGGGCCAGCTCCGTCCCGCCGACGGCGCCGCCGCAACTCGGAGTGGTGCAGAGCCGGAGTCACTGCCAGTAATGAAGGCGTTCGCCATTCCCGTGTCGGTCAAGTCGAGCGCAGAACGCGACTCGACCGTCATCGCGGCAGCCCGATTCGCCCGTCCCGAAGTCTTCGCCGCTGACTCGCCCGAGATGCACATCTGGCTCCTCGTGGACGATCACTTCTCGGTGCTTCGATCGACGACCGGCGTCTCGTTCCCCCTCACTGCCGACCGCAAGTCCGGACTCGAGGCGAACCTGGCATCATCCACCGAATTCTACCTCAAGTCCTTTCCGGAGTTGCGCGAGAAGAACCTGATCAACTCTCGGACGCGGACCAACGTGAGCGTGGGATCACGGCAGGTCTCGATCTTCTGGGCTCGCTACGTCCCCACGCCAGCGCGGTCCGAAGGGTCGAACTGAGCATCGCGGTGGCAGCCACCTCGAGCATGTGCTTCGTCCACGCTCACTGTATCCCGCGCCGCATCAGGAACGAAAATCCTTCTCCCTCGAACTTCACCACACCGTTCGCACGCTCCACGAACGGCAGTCGCCCCGCCCGCGCCGCCTGAAACGTGTCGCGCACCTTCAGCAACACCGTCGGATCGACACGCCCCGTGTTGTGCGCCGGATGCAACACTTTCAGTGACGGCACCAGCGCAGCCAGCCGGTCGACACTCCGCCCGTACGCCGCCAGATCGGTGCCCGGGCTGAAGAGATATATCGGCCCAGCGTAGAACGTGTCGCCCGTGAACAGCGCCCCCGCCGCACGGTCCACCAGCGCGATCGCATCCGGCGTGTGCCCCGGCACGTGCAGCACTTCCAGCACGCGACCACCAAGATCGATCGTGCTGCCGTCGCGGACCACACCGGTCGTACGGAACGGTCGGATGTGATACTGCGCCGTGTCGAACGCTGCCGGGAGCGCGCTGGTGCAGACGGCACCCACGGCAACTTCATCCGCGACCGTCGCGTGCGTTGCCCCCTTCGCACTGCGACGCGTGAACGCGGTGTTCATCGCCAGCACCCGGCCAAATTCGGCGTTGCCGCCGACATGATCGTGATGCGTGTGCGAGTTCACCACCGTCACCGGCAGCGGCGTGAGCTCGCGCACCACGTCCGCGATGCGACTCATGCCCATGCCGGTGTCGAAGAGCAGCGCGCGACGGGTGCCGGTGATCAGGTACGAGATCACTTCCTGATAGTTGCCCGGTTCGTAGATCGCCAGCACGCCCGGACCGACGCGGTGCACCCTGAACCACGCATCGCGCACCGGCACCCGCTCCACGCTCGCCCACCACACCCGCGGCGGCGTGCTGCACCACGACTGCGCCTGCAGCGACATGCCCGAAGCGGCGAACGTCAGAGCCAGCAGCAACGACAGCCGCAACACGAGCGACGGAGAGCCCCGGCGGCTACGGAGCTGTGCCAGAAGTCGCATCGCGGGATCGGTCGGACGGGTGAGGCGCAGCTCGGTTCGCTTGCGCCGAAGGGGTACACAGCCCCATGCTATTGCCCGAACAAAGCCCGAATCGCGACCGTGCTCCGGGAACACCGGCATGGCCGTGCCCACCGTCAATGGCATCGTGACCGGACGGTGGAACGAGTACAAGGAATCGACCGCCGGCACACAGGAAGAGATCCTCGCCGAGTGGGATCGCGTGACGGCTGAGCTCGATATGTCGTTCCCGCAGATTCCGATCGACAGGTTCGGCGAGACGATCACGGCGTTCGGGCAGTGGACGATGCCGGTGCACGACCTGCTCCTGTACGCGATCGACAACGAGATCCACCATCGCGGGCAGGGGTACGTCTACCTGCGTGCACTCGGGATCGAGCCACCGGCGTTCTGGGATCGGAGCTGACGCGCGCTGACGGACAGGATGTGAACGACGCGCCGGCGATAAGCAGCGCCAGCATTCGTCGACCCCTCGATGTCGTGATCGACATCGAGGGTGTGGCATGGCGGCCGCGCATCGTCATTGCTGGCTGCAGCGCGGCACCTGACATATTTTTGTCGCGTGACCACATCCAGCCTTCCAGGTGAGCAGAGCCCTGAGGGCCAGACGCCGCTGACCGGCGTCATCGCCAATCGCTATCGCATCGAGCGGAAGATCGGCGAAGGCGGGATGGCCACCGTCTACCTCGCACACGATCTCACGCGCGACGTCGCCGTCGCCATCAAGACGCCAAAGCCCGAGCTCGTCGCGCAGCTCGGCGCGTCGCGCTTCGCCCGGGAGATCCAGATCACCACGCAGCTCCAGCACCCGCACATCGTGCCGGTGCTGGACTCCGGCATGCACGACGGGTCGCCGTTCTACGTGATGCCCCTGATCGAAGGGGAGTCGCTCGAGCAACGGATCCGCCGCGGGGGACCGCTGCCGATCACCGAGGCGATCACCTACATCTCGGAGATCCTCGACGGGTTGGGCTACGCGCACGACCTCGGCTTCGTGCACCGCGACGTGAAGCCGGCCAACGTGATGATCACGCGCGGCCATGCGCAGGTCGCCGACTTCGGCATCGCCCGGGCGGTGGAGAACACCGACAACCGCAAACTCACCGAATCGGGCTTTGCACTCGGCACCGCCGAGTACATGAGTCCCGAGCAGGCGTCCGGCGAGAAACAGCTCGATGGGCGCAGCGACATCTACAGCGTCGGGTGCGTGCTGTACGAGATGCTCGTCGGCGCTCCCCCGTTCAGCGGGGCCACGTCCCGCGCCGTCATGGCGCGGCATTTTGTGGACCCCGTGCCAGCCATCCGCACGGTGCGTGATACCGTGCCGGAGCCGCTCGAGTCGATCGTCTTCACGGCCCTCGCCAAGACACCGGCCGACCGGTTCCCGAACGCCCGCGCCTTTCTCGATGCGTTGAGCGAACCGGCGGTGCGCGCCACGCTGACGAATCCCGCACACCGGACGTCGGCCGCCCGCCCCGCGCCTGCGCCATCGCGGCCGCCGCGTTCCGCACATCGTCCGTGGGCGCTGGTGGCGGGTGGCGCACTGGTGGTCGCTGCGGCTGCGGGGCTGTATGCGTGGCGCAGCAAGGCTCCGGCCGTCGCCGCGATCGACCCGAACCGCGTGATGGTCTTTCCATTCGAGCAGTCGGCAGACCTGGCGTCGCGCGAAACGCTCGGCGAGGACGTCGCGACGATCATCGGCAACGCCCTCGATTCGGCCGAACCGTTGCGCTGGGTGGATGGGTGGAGCGCACTCGACTCGACGCAGCGGACGAATGTGCGCTCCGTCAGCGACGAGACGGCGCGTGCGCTGGCACGCGGCAAGCGGTGTGCGTACGTGATCCGCGGACGGCTGACGAAGGTCAGCGATGCGATCGAGGTGTCGCTGGCCCTCTATGACGTGGCAGGAGACTCGATCGTGGGCCGCAGTGTGGCACGCGGCACGGTGGACGATCCGTGGAAGCAGGGGCTGAACGCGGTCAACAAGGTGCTGCCACGCCTGATCGCCGGCGATGCACGCAACCTGCTGGTGGACTGGGAAGGCCGCCCACCCGCGGCCGTCGCCAACTTCCTGGTCGGCGAGGCGAAGTTCCGGCGGGTGCAGATCGCACCAGCCCTGGACGCCTACCGCAATGCGGTGACCATTGATTCGACCTTCGCCACGGCGGCGCTGCGCGGCGCGCAGGCGGCGGCCTGGGCACACAACAGTGCCATCGGCGCATCGCTGCTGAAGCTCGCGCTCGCGCAGCCACTGCCGCCGCGCAGCCGGTTCTTCGCGCTCGGGGTGCAGGCCTATCAGGGTGGACTCGCCGATTCCGCGATCGCAATGCTGACGCGTGCCACGCGCGAGGACCCGGACAACTTCGCGGCGTGGGCGCAGCTCGGCGAGGTGTACATGCACCGCCTGCCGCGCGCGATGAGCGCCTCGCCCGACGCAGCAGCGGACGACGCCTTCGAACGGGCACGTGCGCTCGACTCCAGCGCGGTGATCCTGCTCTATCACCCGATTCACATCCGCCTGCGCCGTGGCGAGCTCGCCAGCGCCGACTCGATGCTCGCTCGCTTCCGTGCGGCACAGCCTGATCAGACCTCGCTGTACGAACTGGAACTGGCGGCGTCATGCGCGCGGACGAATGCGCTGGCCGACACGATGCGCGTCAACGTGCAGCGGTCGCCGCTCGAGTTCCTCGCCGCGGGTGCAGCCCTTGGCGCCGCTGGTGCCAACCTGCGCTGCGCCTCCGCGACGTACGAGGCGATTCAGGCACTGGATACCGCCGCGAATGACGTTGCCGACGCCCGGCGCTACGTCGCACTGGCGGGTGGCGTCACCATCGCACTGACGCAGGGCGACAGCGCGCGCGCACTCGAGGCCGTGCGTCGCTTCGAGCAGCGTTGGCCTGCCGTTCCGGGATTGCTGCTGACGGCCGCATCCTGGTCCCCGGTGTTCGCCACTCGTGCACGTGAGGCGGCGCGGGCCGACTCGATGGCCTACGGCGCGGCACTCGCCACGGCACCGGAGACGAACAAGATCTTCCGGACCGCGCTCTTCGAAGTCGCGACGGGTGGCGTCGCACGTGCGGCGCTGCTCCAGACCACGCTGGCCGCGCACGCGGCCCTCCCCGATTCACAGTCACTGCGCTGGTACGCCGATGCCATCGAGGCGCAGGTACGCCTCGCCCGTGGCGACAGTGCGGGTGCCGAATCGCTACTGGAGCGCGTGATGGCCGCTCCGTTGACCACCGAGAACCTGCAGTGGGACATCACGGCATCACGTGGACGGGAGCGACTCACGCTGGCGCGACTGCTCCTTGCCCGGGGTCGTGCGCAGGAAGCGTGGAATCTGGCGAACGTCTTCGATTCCCCCGTTTCGATGGTGTACGTGGCGTTTCTGCCTGCGAGCCTCGAACTGCGGGCCACGGCGGCACGAATGGTTGGTGATGTAGCGTCCGAACGGCAGTTCCGGTCGCGTCTCGCAGCCTTCAAGCGAGCGCCGTAGTTCCACCGGCGGAATCCCGCCACGACAACAGGAGATCAGACATGCCCGCACG
>JANOCB010000001.1:0-9935 GCA_031411975.1 Gemmatimonadaceae bacterium | reverse complement strand
GTCTACAACGGACCGCCGGGTGGCGGTGTCTCGCAGCCGCTCACGCTCAGCGTGCAGTTCCCCGCACCCGTGCTCACGTCCATCGCGCCGGCGTCCCTCGTGCGGAGTGCCCCATCGGTGGATACCGTCACGATCACCGGCACCGGGTTCACCTCGCGCAGCACGATCAGTCTCAATGGCGGCGCCCCGTTCACGCCGATCTTCGTCTCGTCCACGACACTGCGCTTCGCACCGGCGTTCGACACCTTTACCGGTGGCACGTACGCCCTGACCGTGGCCAACGTCGCACCCGGTGGTGGCACGTCGACCGGCGTGAACCTCGACGTGGTGAATCCCGTGCCGACCCTCACGGCGCTGTCGCCCGACAGTGCCATGGAAGGGCAGGCGTCGACGGCCGTGACGCTCACCGGCAGGAACTTCTTTCCCGGCATGGCCGTGACCGTCGCGGGGCAACCGCGGCCGACGCAGGTGACCAGTACGACCTCGGCGGTCGTGACGGTGCCCCCCGAAGACATCGCGACCCGAGTCAACGTGGCCATCGATGCGCGCAACGTGGCGCCGGCGGTCACGGGTGTTGCCAGGCTCACCTTCCGCGTCATCGGTCGAACGCCGGTGATCACGGCGTTGCTGCCGGATTCCGCCGTGGCCGGCAGTACCGGTCTCCGCTTGCAGGTGGCCGGTCGCGACTTCAATGCGCGAGCCGTGGTCACCGTCAACGGCACGGCCTACAGCACCGCCGTGATCTCGCCAACGCTCGTCGAGGCGACGCTCCCCGCGGCGGCGATCGCATCGCCGCTCACCGTGCCTGTGGTGGTGCAGAATGCCGGTGGGTTGGAAAGTGCGCCGACGACGCTGCGCATCGTGCCGCCGCTGGCGAGAATCGCCTCGGTACGGCGATTCGACATCGTGGCGAGTGACATGGAGTGGGTCCCGTCGCTGGGGCGGCTCTACGCCGCCGTGCGCACTGGTCCGGACGCGGGTCGCGTGGTCGGCCTCACACCAGTGACGGGGGCCATCACCGATCGAATCACCATCGGTGCCGCACTCGGCGATCTCGCCCTCTCGGCCGATGAACGCTTCCTCTTCGCCGCGCGGACGGCCGAACCGAGCATCGCACGTATCGCGCTGGGCAGTGGTGCCGGTGTGCGCGATCTCGACATTCCGATTCGCGCCGATTCCGTGCTCGGGACGGTGTTCGCCGAGGATCTCGCGACGTTACCCGGGTTGCCGCGCACGGTGGTGGCGTCACTGCAGCGGAATCCGATCCTGAGCGAGCGTCACGCCGGCATCGCGGTCTTCGACGATGGTGTCGAGCGCCGTCGTCGCACGCTGCCCACCGAGCGCGCATCGCGCATCGAGGGTGCGAGTGGCAGCGTCGTCTACGGGTTCGACAACGAGACGGTGGAGAATGGCATGCGACGGTTCACGCTGACCGACTCCGGCTTCGTGCTGACGGCAACGCGGTTGAACGTCGGTCAGTTCTACGGTGCCGAGCTGGCGTTTGCCGCCGGCCGTCTCTACATCGACCGCGGTGAAGCGTTCGATGCCACGACGTTCAATCGTGTCGGCTTCTTCACGGCCTTTGGTCCGATGACCGCCAACGCGCCGCTCGGACGGCTGTTCATCTACTACTTCAACGGGCTGCAGTCGTTCACGCTCGGCACGCTGGCGCCGATCGATCAGGCACCGCTCGACCTCGGCCTCAACGGCGCGCCGGCGCTGCAGATCATCCAGATCGCTGCCGATCAGGTCGCGATTCGCACACAGACGCAGACCGTGATCGTGCGCGGGTCGTTCTTCTTCTGATGCCGCTCGACATGGCGTGACGGGCAGGTGTGCGTCCTCGTGCACCTGTGCGCCGACCCGTGGCTCGCGCTGCCGGCCGCCGCCCGTGCGCGGTCCGGTGACACTCACGGTGGCCGACGTGCGTACGCATCGCGCAGTGGTTCCCGTACTGCCCCACGTCGCTGCGAGGCCGTGCCAAGTTCCCGTGGGTCGAAGTCCACCGCCGTGCCGAGCGGGGGACCTCCGACGTGCCGGGCTGTCCGGCAGCTGTCGGTGATGCGCCTGTCGCCCGTGCCGGCACGCCCTGCGGGGGCCCAGTCACGGTTGCCGATTGCCTGTTGCGCGTGTCGGGACCAAACCGTAACGTCGATTGCGACCTTTCCCGTCGCCCTGGCTGCGGGCTCGCGACCCTACCCGTGAATCAGGCATCTCGCACCGCAGTACTCTTGTCGGAGTACCACGCACGATGGCTAAACAGGATTACCCGACACCGTACAAGGACATCGTCGTCAAGTGCGATCCCGCACAGAGCGTGATGTTCCCGGAAATCGTGAAGGAGGCACTCGCCAAGATCGCCAGCAAGCCCACCGGCAAGCTGCTGCTCGACTCGATCGTGGCAAGCGGCCAGGCCAAGTTCGGCTACAAGGTCGCGATCATGCGGCCTGACATGACATACGGCGAGACCGTCAAAGGCAAGCAGGACTGGAAGGGTGGCAGTCGCGCGGTGCGCCAGCACGAGCAGAATGCGTGCAACGGCACGGGTGTGGTGACGATGGTGTACTGGAATCCCAACGTGATCAGCAATCCCGACGGTTCGCGGCCTTCCTTCATTGGCCTGGCGCATGAACTGGTGCACGCGCTGCACAATTTGAACGGCAATGCCTCAGCGGACACGAAGGAAGAGGAGGCGCGCACGGTGGGGCTGAATCAGTACTTGAACGTGCCGCCGAATGAGAACCGGATCCGCAAGGAGCACGGTGTTCCCGGCCGCACCAAGTATGAGTCCGAGGATTTCGGCACGACGGTGCACGACGCGACCACCTACGGCGCCTTGTAGATCCATCGGCACCGCTGTTGCGGTTTTCACCCCAATCCATTCCGCGGTTCAAGGGGTCAGAGATCTTGAAAGCGGTCCTTGCGTTCAAGGGGGTGACTGCGAAACGCGAAAACTCCGATGGACAGCGCAGCGCGTCGGCGCCTGATGCGTGAGCAGCCGAGGGCAGCCGCCCGCTGTCCCGGCTGTTAGCGCTCGCATACCGACAGGACCTGCGGGACGGCCAACGGGCACCGCAGCAGTTTGACCGTTGCCCGCGGAGCGGCTCGGCGCGCTGCCCTGCCGATCGGACGGAGGCGATCCAGAGGAAAGCGGTGGACGTAGGTACTCCATGATCCTGCGCACACTGCTCTTTCTGCTCATCCCGGCCGGACCGCTCGCCGCCCAGGCCATCAGGACCGTGGGCGTCGAGCGAGACGCGGGTCAGTCGCGCCTGTGGCGGCTGGCATACGACAACGACTTCTTCACTGCCACCGATCGCTACTTCACGCAGGGCATCGTGCTCGAGGTCCTGCACCCGCGTCTCGCCCGGCTGCCCTTCACGAGTGCACTGCTCACACCGCACAGCAGCGTCTCGCGCGTAAGCATCATCTACGAGGACGACGGCTACACGGCCAGCGACCTGAAGGCGACCGACATCCTTCGCGGCGATCATCCGTACGCGGGCACCAAGCAGCTCCGCCTCTCAGGCATCGCCATCGACACGCTCCGCCGGCAGCGCGTCACGTCGGCGCTCACGGTCGGCATCATCGGGCAGGGTGCCGGTGGTGCGGCGATCCAGACGTTCATCCATCGGCAGACCGGCAACACGATCCCGCGCGGCTGGGTGCACCAGATTCGGAACGACGCGATCGTGAACTACGAGACCGGCATCGAGCGCCAGGCGTATCGTGCCGGTGATGCGCTGCTGCTGACCACCTCCGGATTTGCCCGACTCGGCACCTTCAACACGGCCGTCACCGTCGGCACCACGTTGATGCTCGGGCGCGTCGGCACGCCATTCGCAGGCGCGGCCGATTCGCGCCGCCGATTCTGGGTCTACGTGAAGCCGCAGCTCAACGTCGTCGGCCACGATGCGACGCTACAGGGCGGACTGTTCAATCGCACCAGTCCGTACACCATCGCAAGCCGTGACCTCGCACGGCTGGTCTACAGGCAGCAGGTGGGCCTCGTCTACCGCTCGCGGTCCCGCTTCATCGAGTACTACCGCACCGATGCGACGCCGGAGTTCCGTGGGGCGCGGTCACACCGCAGCGGTGGATTCCTGATCGGAGTGCGTCGTGGGGGGTGAGGTGTAAGTGCGCGTGGCCGGAGCACTGCGTGCGTTGTCACGAGCACTGCGTCAGCGCCGGCGCCAGCCAGCCGCCCGTTCGTGGGGGAGGGCGTTCGCGGGGTCCATTCAAGGGGTCAGAGATATTGAAAGCGGCGTTGACACTCCGACCCCATGAAGGCGGTTCAAGATCTCTGACCCCATGAACGTGTGTGGCCGGCGGCGTTCGCGGCGTCCGTTGACTCCGCGTGAGTTGACTCCGCGTGAGTTGACTCGGAGTCCACGTGCTCGAGTTTACTCGGAGTCCGCGAGGCGCTTGGGGGACAGAGTCAGCGCCACGTTTTCTCCTGTGAGTTGACTCACCCCCCGGCCCGTGCGTCACGAGCGCGCACCGTAATCACCTCAGTGCGCGCCCATCCCCCACACCCGCAGCCGCCGCACCCGCACTGCCGTTTCCACCGAGTGCCCGAACACGAACAGCCGGTACCGGCCATCCTTCGTCGGCACGTACCGGCGGCGCGCCATCCGGAGTCCGTTCGCGTAGACCGTCATCATCGAGTCCGCCCCGTATTCCATGCGCATGACGACGTCGTGGCCATCACCCGCCACCGGACTGATCGGAGCCAGCAATGTGCGTCGCGCACTGAGCACGGCAACGGTCATGGCGCGCGTGCCACCCTCGATCGCCGGGTACTGGATGCCGGATTCGTACATTCCCTCCGCTGGAGGCCTGGGCCAGGTCCCCTCGCGATGTGACCACGTACCGACGGCGCGCGCGTAGGCCTCCGACTCCGTCATGATCGCGATGCCTTGCCAGTATGCCAGCGTGATCGGAACGCTGATGCGCGCTTCGACCACGAAGCCGTTCGAGGCCTGGAACGGTGCGCGCAGGTACAGGCCGGATGGATAGCTCCCATCACCGCCCGGATCGAGCCCGCCGATCTGCGAACCTGCGCGCGGGCGCGGAAGGCCAAACGGCACCCAGCGGGTCGTGTCGATCGTGGTCCATCGTTCGTCGAGCAGCGGCTGCATGCCCACGTTGTCGCTGGGGGCCGATTCATCTGGGGCGCGCGGCAGGACCCTCTCCCGTGCAGCCTTCGCCACCTCGGCGAAATTCTCGCGGATCATGGCACGTGCGCGTGCGAGTGTGTCGGCACTACGGCTGACGGGTGCCGACGCCATGGTCTCACGGTCGAGCCGACGCATCACTGCCACGCGATCCGTGATCCGCGCAGGAAGCAGTTCCTGCCGCGCGTGCCACGCAATGTGCCGGAACGGAGCCGACGGAGACACGCCCCGCGAATACAGCGGACGACCGCTGTTGAGATCGTACAGTGTGATCCGTGCGGGGATCTCGGCCGTCGTGCCGCACCAGCAGGCAAGATAGGTGCGTGATGGACTCAAATCTGCTGCGATGACCACCAGCCCGGTCAGCAGCGGCGTGGACGTGCCGCTCGTGACGTCGAGGGTGTAGATGGCGCTCGAACTGTCGGTGCTGGCGGCAAACAGAATGGTCGATGCCGTGCGCCACCCGATCAGCTCCACGGCGTGCAGCGTGGGGTCGATCGCCGTGCAGGCGGTTTGTTCATCGAAATCCCGAACGGTGCAGATCGCGGCCTGATCGCCACTCGCACGATACTTCCTCAGGAAGGCCAGCCCGAGGCCGTCCGACGTCCAGCGCGGGTCGCTGTCGCAGTCCGGTCCCGAGGTCACGCGCCAGACGTCTTTCGTGCCGACGTCTGTGATGGCGATGTCGCACCCCTCGTTCCCCGAATCACTCCATCGATTGGTCGAGAAGGCGAGCAGGCCCCCATCGGGCGACCACTCCGGCGTCCCGTCGTCACGCAGCCCGGTGACCAGCGGGAAGGTCGAATCACCTCGCACGGCGCGGATGTCCATCGTGTTCAGCCCGTCGGTCTCGATCTGCACGGCGATCGTCTCGCCGTCCGGTGCGATGCGCACGCGGTCGGGCGTGCGGCTGAGCGGCCACCAGCTCACACGACTCTCGTCGTTGAACCTTGCCGTCGTCGCAGTGATGTCATCGTCGCCGATCACGAACGATTCCCGCGAGACCGAGTCGCCCTGCCACGTGAGCAGGGTGAACGACTCCGGCGCTGCCTCGGCCCTGGCGCTCCGGATGGCCCCCACCGTGGCGATGATGGTGATGCCGCCGAACACCGCGGCTGAGGCCACACGTGTCAGCGGGCGGTGATACCAGGACGGCGCTCGCGAGCGTCGTGGTGCCTCGTCCACGCGCACCGGCGCCGGTGCCCTGCGATGCGCCGCACCACGCTCAGCTGCAGTGTTCGGGTGCTCGGTGCCGTCCAGCAGGGCCAGCAGCGACCCCGGTAAGCCACGGGTCGCCGTGTACATCGCTGCGGCGTCAGTCGTGGCGGTTTGCACGTCGGTCGCGCAGGAGACGAGGCGCTGCGTCTCCTGTTCGCTCAGCCCTGCCAGCGTGATCCGTTCCCGCGTGGAGGTTTCCACTGCGCCGCTGAGTGTGTGCCGCGACGCGACCACCAGCAGCACTCGGGAGGTCCGTAGCCGCACTGAGAGTTCGGCGAGGATCCGCACGGTGGCCGAGTCGGCCGGACCCGGTTCATCGAGCACGATGGCCACCGGCGCTTCTTCGCTTGCGGCGCGCAGCCCGTCGGTGAGTGCATCGACGACGAGGCGGAACTGGCGATCCGCCGTGGCATCCGCGTCGGGTGCGAGCCCCTCGGCCAGTCGCTTCAGCACGAGGTAATGCTGCGGCGTGGTGCCGAGCGCGCCGGGGAGCGGCAGGATGCCGGCGGCGATCTGTTGCACGACCTGATCGGTCGTGACCGGCGTCGTGGCTGCGGTCGGCTGCGTCCTGACCGGGCCGACGAGTGACGGTGTATCGAGGCGCAGTCGCAGCGCGAGGTTGTCGAGCAGGCGCGACTTGCCGGCGCCTTCCTCACCGGCCAGCAGCACCGTCGCGCCAGCACCGGTGCGGGCGGCGTTCCAGGCATCCAGCAGCGCCCTGCACTCCGTCTCGCGCCCGATCAGCGGACGCCGCAGGTCGCCGAGCCGGTGTTCGCGGGCCAGCGCGGTGAGTGTGTCGAGGAGCAGGTCGAGCGCCCGCGGCTGCGAGGTGGGCGCCGTCGCGATCCGGGTGGCCCCGAGTTCGGTCAGGATGGTCCGGACATCGCCACCACGTCCTGACAGGATCAGCGTCTCGGTCAGCAGTCTCGCGCTGACGTGCAGGGCGGGGAAACGCTCGGCGATGTCGGAGGCGGTCGCGAGGGCGGCCGTCCAGTGGGCCGACGCCAGATGGCGTCGCACCACACACTCCGCTGCCACCTCGAAGCGCCGGCGGAGCCGGAGCCGTTCCTCCTGCGCCCAGCGCCGGAACCCGTCGCAGCCGGGCTCATCGAACGGGTCGAAGAACTCGGCGGTGTAGAGGGCGACGGCGGCATCGTGATCGCCACGGGCGACGGCGTCGAGGAAGGCCTGCCGGTCGGAGGCCAGGGGCTCGGTGAGCTGGACCGTGTCGCCGGTGGTGACGAAGGTGCCGGGGAGGAGCTTCCGGAGGCTGGCGAGGAGCTGGCGGAAGGCGTCGGAGTCGCGGGGGGTGTCGTCGTCGTAGAGGAGGCGGAAGGCGTCCTTGCGGGGGGTGGAGCGGGAGGGGGTGGCGGAGAGGTAGGCGAGGAGGGCGACGGCTTTGCCGGGGCCGAGGGTGCGGGTGGGGAGGGTGAGGTGGGGCGCGCCAAAAGTGACCAATGATTGCATGAGTGAGGATTAGAGCTCGGCGCGCGAGTTCGGAAGCCCCTGTGCGCCCGACAGCAGAACGGATTCGCACCGAAGCACCGATCCGAGTGTTGCTCAGGCGCGCCTCCGAGTGTGGCTCGAATCCCACACCTTCAGACTTCGGTCGATCCGCCTCCTCGTGACTGTAGCCCGCGATCTCTAGGGGCTCACAAGCACATCACAGGCGGTGGGGCCTGACATGCAACACCCCAGCGGCAAGACGTTGAGTTCGATTGCTCACGTCGCCTCGCTCAAGCCCGTGACAGCCATGAAAGCGCAATTGCAAACGATTCCGCGCGCGGCCCTCCAACCTTCGCTTCTCATGCGTGCGGGACACCTGACCGGAGAGAGTGTGGCCGACTGGGCCTTGAGGGGAGGAGAGACTCGGTCGCGTGAACTCAAGCCAACCCCGCGCCGAGCCGCTGCGAGACGCCAGTCATGGGCCTTTTCGCCAGTCGTCACCTTTGCCCTGACCGCTTACGGAGGAGGTTTGGCCGGTCAAATGGACGACATCGCCTCTTTGCACGAGGCAACCGGATGTCGAAGGGGCAGGCGAACTAACCTCACGCCGGTAATGCGTCTACTCCACTTTGTCGAGGTACCTGTGACGATTGGACAAAAAGAATCCCACCGTGTCGACAAGCTGGCTGAGCGATGAAGGCGATTCAGATTCTTGTCTTCGTGCAGCTTCTGGGGATCGTGATAAGCCCGCTTCGCGCACAACAGCCTCTGACAGTGCAAGTCGGTTCTGGAAACGGAAGTGGTCGAGTTGTCAGCAGCCCGGCTGGAATTGATTGCCAAATCTACCAAGGTGCAATCGCAGGCGGGAGCTGTTCGAGCGTCTTCACGACCGGTAGTCAGGTTGTACTCCAGCAAGTGCCAAGTTCGTCAGTATTTACTGGATGGGGCGGCTCTTGCTCTGGCACAACTACGTGTGCGGTCAACATGACCGCGGCAAGGACGGTCAGCGTCTCGTACAATCTGAGCTACGGAAGCCCCGTTCGACTGAGGGTCGCCGCGAGCAATACTGGTAGCGGCAGAGTTGTCAGTAGTCCCGCAGGTATTGATTGTCGTCTGTGGCTCGATCGCGCTGACGGAGTCTGCGAAGCCGACTTCATTTACACGGGGAATGGACCATTCGTTCAGCTGTCAGCGCAAGCAACAGGCACATCAGGTTTCGTCGGCTGGTCAGGAGATTGCTCGGCTAATCCGGGTGCTTCTGTCTGCCTAGCGACGTTGACAAGAGACCGGCAGACGCAGGTCACGTTTGTCCGGCAAGCGCAACCGCTGAACGTAGCACCTAACGCCACCTTGCCCGCGAGCAATGGAGTGCCTGGCGCGATTTTTGACTACTACTACGATGTTCCTCCCGGCACGCGCAGGTTGTCCGTTTTCACTGAACAAACGTCCCAGATCTATGCTATCTATTCTAGATTTGGATCACTACCGGAAAGATTTTCGTACTCGCCGGGTTGCACGATGCTTCCGCAGCCTTCATACCTTTCTTGCAACATTGAAGCACCACCCGTTGCTCGTTTTTTCCTGTCCACGATGGGAATTGAAGATGCTTTCTCTAACACTAATGCCACGGTTTCTCGTGACGCACGACGCATTGCGATCACAGTGCTTGGCGGTGTGATTGGAACCGTAAGCACAATCACTGGACTATGTAGGGAAAACCCAACGGCATCTAGTTGCAATCCGACGTATCCTCAGGGCTCAGTCGCAACGCTGACTCCCATGCCATTTCCTGGTACGCCAGGCGGGTCGCCAAGGACGGAGTTTGTTGGATTCGGTGGTGCGTGCAGTGGTGTAGGGACCTGTTCGCTGACGCCCCAGTCAGACATTAGCGTTACCGCCACATTTCGAGAGGCGCAGTGCACGCTGACGCTTGGGCAGGGGGCGGGCGGCACGGCGACGCTGACGGCCGGCACGTTGACCGGGGCGTGTGGGCGGAGTGTGACGATCACGGCGACGCCGGGCACGGGCTATCGGTTCGGCGCGTGGTCGGATGGCGGCACGGCAACGCCCTACACGCTGGTGCTCAACACGACC